>JAFQBB010000059.1 GCA_017416805.1 Bacteroidaceae bacterium | reverse complement strand
TCACTCTTTGCTTGGGGTTCTCAGGGGTGAACGCCCTGAGTGGGTTATTAGGGCAAAGCCCTAATCCCCTCGGGAGAGCCCACAACTACGAAAGCGGAGCGTGTAGTTATAGTGGGCTATAACCGAAAGCCGTTTTTCTTTTTCGGTGGCTGACTGTGCGTCCCTTTTACGGATTGGACTTGCCTGTTTCTTTCAGCCTGTTTCTGTAGGTATTCGTTCAAGTCCTTGCATCCGCTGTAGGTCTGCGAAGCGTCACGGATGTATAAATCCCTGCCGTATTCCATACGGATTTGCCGGAGTGCTTCCATCCCTGCACGGTCATTGTCAAAGAAACAATGGATGCGTTCGTAGCTACCCAAAGGATAGAGAGCCTTGCTTACATTCGATACGGAGTTCAATACAATGTAGTCCTGTCCGTCCAACTCCGGATAATTCGGGCAGCTCTCCTGTCTCAATGTCAGAAAGGAGAGGTAGTCCATGAATCCCTCGAACACATAACACGTTTCCCTTGTTTTCTCTGGCTGTTTGATGTGGGAAATTTCCTTAGGGGCAATACAGCCCTTGAAATAACGGTTACGAATCTCATAGCCGCCCGATATGTTTGGAAAGGCGATGGCGAAATACCGTTTGCCGTTATGGGTGAAGTGCGCTTCACTGCATTCTCTTTTCGCCAGTACAATGTTTATTCCCCTTTCCTGCAAATAGGAGAGCAGGGCAGGAGAAGCAAGCTGTACAATCTCCAATTGCTGAAAACTTGGCTCGGAAAATGATTGCTTGCCAAAAGAAAAAGAAACAGGACGGATGTGTTGTGTCTGTTCCGCTATGCGTTCCAATATATAAGGTATATAGTCGGTAGCATATAAGTGTGAAGCCAGTTCGATGATGCCGCCGCCTTTGCCGAGTGCGAAATCATACCATTGGTTACGTTCGGTATTTACCTTGAACGAGGCTTCGGTTTCTTCCCTTAACGGTGATTTGTACCACAGGTTGATACCCTGTTGTTTGACGGGAGAATATCCCAAACTGTGCAGATAATCTGCTATCTTGATTTGCTTGGCTGTCTGTATATCCATAAAATGATTGTTTTAGTAGTTGGTGAATTGATTTATTTTTCTTTTCGCCCGTACCATTTTAAGAAGTACGGTCTGTATAACCACTTCACTAAATTGTCGTATATATAGAGTACGGCAATAAAGTGAAGCGGTTTATCCATTCCTTGCATCACTTCGCTTTATCCTTAATATATAGACCCACAGAATAAAGTGAAGCGAGTGCAGGTAACGGGTTAATAGTGGAAGTCGGGCATGAATGTGTATTTTCTGCCGTTCTCCTGCACTATCATCCGTTTGTTGCGAAGCATGGTGATGAGCGGTACCGCCTTTTGATGGTTCAGCTTTACACCTATTGACGTATAGCTTTTGATTAAAGCATCTTCCAGTTCCTTGTAACCGTATTCCTTTTTCAACCCGAAAACTGCTTCCAATGCGATACGGTGCTGCTGTTCGGTGATATGCCTGTAAGGGTCGAACTTTTCTTCCTCGGGTCTTCCCGGTTTCCTGCTTTCTGTTTTGTAACCCTCTATGAGTTCGGGCAAGGCACTGTCGTTGATGCGAAAGGCAAAAGGCTCGAAATCCATTGCCCGGATGTGCATGGCTGAAACATTGCTTATATCTCCGTTGCTTTTGTCTTTTTCCACCAGCAATACGGTTTCCGCCTTATTGTTCAACTCCGTGCCGATATGCCCTCTCGCATTCTCATCCCCTTTGTTCTGGTGCAGTATCGTATGGATATGTATCTGCCTGTCGTCCGTCCACTGCATCAGTTTGGATATGATGCGTGTGGATTCGCCGGGGCTGTTGATGTCATATACCATGTCACGGATGCCGTCTATGATTACAAGACCAATGTCGGGCGTATTATAGATAGCCTGTTCGACAATCCTGATACGCTGTTCAGGTGTGTATTTTCTCAAGGCGAGAAACTCAAGGTTCTCATTATCCCTGTCATCAGGCAAGTCAGCCATCCGTAAAATACGTTTCATGACTTTCAGGCAATGATAAGGACTTTGCTCCGTATCAACATAAAGCACTTTCCGCTTCCCGTCGGAGAGCTCTGCCACATACCGCAACACAGTGCCATTCTTCAATGCAGCGGCTACGATAGCCGATACATTGAACGTCTTTTTACTTTTGGCTTTGCCGATGGATGCGCTGAAGTTGCCCAATGTCCCAATGACAGAACCATGCACTTTGAGGATTTCAGGTGCTTTCTCATAACTTTTCGACAGACTCAAACGTGAGGCTTGCCAAAGGATTACGGCTTCTTCTGCCGATATGTCCTTAAACTCTTTCATATAATCCATAGCCATTCCTCCCGTTATTTCCGTCCTCCGGTTTTCTTTCCTGCCAGTTCAAGGGCAAGTTCCGCATCAACGATAATCTTGCGCCCTATTTGCGTAATAGCTTTGTCTATCTTACCGCTTTTCTTTATACGGTTGGCGGTGGGCAGACTACACCCGAACAGTTTGGCAATGCCCAGTATTCCGTACACATATTTTCTTTCTGTGTCCGTAACGGGTCGTAGTTGCGTTTCCGTTTGACCGGAAGCGTGCTTGCTCAGGAATATGAACTCTTCGCCTGTCATCTGCCAGACGGGTTTTAATAATAACTCTTGAAGATTTGTCATCGTTCAATCTATTTAGCCGTTAAACAATCAGCCCTGCGCACTGGCTGTTATCTCTGTTCTCGAACGATGCAAAATTAGGTAGGGGCGTGAGTGGTAAGGATGTGGTTAGTGCAAATGGAATATTTTATTATTTCACTGAATATCAGATAATAAAAATACCACTCAAAAATTAATTTGAGTGGTAAAAGTGGTGATTTCGTAAAATATCAGGGTGTATCACGGATTATCGGAATATTGCGTCCATTTCTTTGGCGAATTTCAGGTTACTGTCACTTGGAAAATCCGACACCGGTTCCTTGTACTTTGACTTGTAGTAGTTCTCGTCAATATCCAACTGTTTCAGGATTATATTCTTCCATTTATCCCTGTCTTGTTTAGGCAGTCTTTCACTCATCAGGAATATCAGGTAACACACCCGGATTTTTTCTCGTGCCTTGATTTTTAATTCCTTTTTACAGGGGTGCAGGTTCATGTTGGCATAGAAGTCGTGTGTTGTAATATCTTCAAACTGTTCCCCCACACAGACTTTATGAATAAGCGAAAGTAATTCTGCATCGAAATATTCGGGTTGCTCCTTTAGCGCATCCTGCTGTTTCTCTTGCTTGCTCGTTTCATCCGGCTTGTCTTTTGCTACAGGAATATATTTTGCCAATATTTCCATAAAATGAAAACTCAGTTTATAAATATCTCCGCAACAGTTCTCTATATATTGGAAAGCTTCGTTCCTTGCTTGCCTTTCCAATTCATAAAGCCTGTCCAGTTCTTCTTTTTCCTTCTCATATTCAGCCTTGCAGCGTTCATACTCCTTTTCGGCTTGCTTTTCTTCTGCTGCCGTATGTACCCTGTAGCCAATGGAATCATACCTGTTGTATGCTTCATTCAAAGGCTTGCTTAATTTTTGTGTAACCTCCAATTGTGCCTTTATATCAGCGTCATATCTGCCTGCGAAGTTGTAGCATACACGAGAAATTACCTCGTTATCAAACAATGGATGTTTTTCGTAAATCAGTATGTTTTTCTCTATTTCGGTTCTCAGGCTGTTGAGAACTAGAGTATATTGTTCCTTCGGTTTGTCAAGCACCAGTTCAAGGATGGCGGCTTCGAAAGCTTTTGTGTCATTGTATTGCTTGTAGAAGTCCGTGATGAATTTCTGCCTGTCAAAAGAGAAAGTATGGCTAATTATAAAGTCGCTGTATATCCGATTGAGTTCACCATATTGGGGAATCATAATCTGTATTTCTCCTGCCATATACGCTTAGTTTACGGGTTCTTATCTTTATCAAGAAAGGAAGTCAGTTCTTCCTCCACTTCCTCTATACTTGGCAGAGCCGATTTTAAGTTTTCAGGTATAGCCTTGCTCAACTGGTAATCGCTGATGCCTATCGGCTGGTCGTAGCCTGTCAATGCGTATTGCGCTACAACTTCGTCTTTCCCCTTGCACAGCAACAACCCGATAGTCTTGTTGTCATGCTCTCCCCTCAGTTTGTCATCCACTACATTGATGTAGAAGTTCAGTTGCCCCGCATACTCCGGTTTGAATGGGGTAGCCTTTAATTCTACTACAATGTATGCGTGTAAGGGAATGGAATACAGAATCAAGTCTGCATAGAAATCGCTGTTACCAATTTGAAAATGCTTCTGTCGGGCAACGAAAGCAAAGCCATTTCCCATTTCCAGCAAGTAACGTGTGACGTGCTTAACCAGTTGTTCTTCTATGTCCCTTTCGTCCGCCTTTTCCTTAGTTCCAGCCAAGTCAAAGATGTATGGGTCTTTTAGAAGGTAATTGGCAAGGTCGCTTTGCGGTGCAGGAAGCGTGGCTGTGAAATTGTTAATCTTGTTGTTGCTGATTTGTCTGCTATACAGATTGGTTTCAATTTGTATTTTAAGAACATTGCTGCTCCAGCCCATTTCCACGGACTGTTTCATGTACCAATAGCTTACACCCAATGGAAGCGAACTGTTAAGCATAATCACATGGCTTGCCCAATTGGTTCTTGCAACAGGTGATGCCATAAATATGTTTTCTATATCCTTAATTTCCATACGGTAAATGTCGGATACGGTTTTGGCAACATTATGAATTTGTGCAAGAGGTTCTTGCGTGATTGTAATTTCTTTGTTATCAATGGATTGAATTTGCGCAAGAGGCTCTTGCGTAAATTGCACATCGTTTAAACAGCGTACTTCGTCTGCAATTTTCTCCACGCTTGGAGCTATTAGCTTTGCGTCCGTTTCAATGAAATTCTGTAATGTCCTTAAAGGATATGCCTTTGCAAACTGACACATATAGGTAAGGTTGCGTTCCGAATAACCTTTCTTTTCGGGATAATTGAATCGGATAGCCTTTGCCAGTTGCTTGATGATTTTACTTCCCCATCCATATAAGTTTTGATAATAGAGGATATAGTTGCCCATTTTCCAATAATGGAACAACATTTGCGCATTGGCTGCTGTAATCAGCCGTACTTGCGCCTGCTGTATTTCCGAACCGACAGCATTTATAAATGCGTCAAAGTTCGTCTTTTCTATGTTATGTCCGTTGTTGCTCATCTTGTGATATTTTCATAATACAAATATAATTCAATGGTGGTGATCCATGAAACTAATTGATACTTTTATAGTTGATTAAACTTGTTCATGGCGTTTGCCCTGATGTCATCCGCTATGTCAATATAGGGTTTCATGGCTTTATAGTCGCTGTGTCCCGTCCATTTCATGACCACCGGTGCCGGAATTCCGAGTGCCAACGCATTACAGATGAAAGTCTTTCTTCCGGCATGGGTACTTAACAATGCGTATTTGGGTGTGACTTCATCTATGCGCTCATTTCCCTTGTAGTAGGTTTCCCGTACAGGTTCGTTGATTTCTGCCAGTTCACCCAGTTCTTTCAGATAATCGTTCATCTTCTGATTGCTGATGACGGGCAATGCCATGTGGTTCTCAAAATGAACATCCTTGTATTTTTCAAGAATGGCTTTGCTGTGGTCGTTCAGTTCGATTATCAGGCTGTCCGCAGTCTTGACTGTGGTGACTTCAATGTGGTCGGGCTTAATATCACTTCTTTTAAGGTTACGAACATCCGAATATCGTAAGCTCGTGAAGCAACAGAACAGAAAGACATCCCTGACACGTTCCAAATACTGCTTGTCATGCGGTATTTGATAATCTTTCAGCTTGTTCAGTTCATCCCATGTCAGGAATATTACCTTTTTAGGGGTTGTTTTCAATTTGGGCTTGAATGCGTCGTATGCAATGTTCTGATGATGCCCTTTTTTGAAGCTCCAACGCAGGAACCATTTGAGAAATCCCATTTGTTTACCGATGGTGCTGTTTCTCATGTCCTTTTTGTCACGCAAGAAATTGACATACTCGTTTAGCCCGAATTCGTTGAAGTATTCAAAGGTTACATCCTCCTTGAACTCTTTGATGTGATTTCTTACCGCTGCAAATTTCTCATAGGTGGATGCCGTCCAATTATTCTGGTTGCCACACTCTTTTACAAACTCATCGAACACTTCCCAAAAACTAATCTGCGCTTCTTCCTGTTGTTCTCCACTGCTGTCTTTCATCCGCAGATTGAACGCATCCTTTAGCTGCTGGGTGGTAGGTATGGTTTCCTGCACCTCAAACTCCTTGAACACGTTTTGCATTTCGGCATAGTATTTCAGCAAGTCTGCATTGATTTCGGATGCGCTTTGTTTCAGCTTGTTGGTGCATCCGTTCTTTACCCGTTGTTTGTCGGCATCCCATTTGGCCACGTCAATCCGGTAGCCTGTTGTAAACTCGATGCGTTGGCTTGCGTATATGACACGCATACGGATAGGCACGTTCTCTACGATTGGCACACCGTTCTTCTTCCGGCTCTCCAATGCAAAAATGATGTTACGTTTGATATTCATAATTGGGTGTGTTTGAAATTCTACACCCAAATATACACCCAAAAATTGAAATAGCAAAAGGCATTTAGAAAGATTTAGATTTACTCTTCATTGTAGATAATATATGATTATCAGTGATTTGCAATTTTATGATATTTTCTGAAAGCGTAGGTTCTGGAGCCTCTCTCTCCGCAGAAAAGGAAGCTGAAAGGCTCCCTTTTTTCGTCTGTGTGTGATGAGAACCCCATGAAGGGTGAGCATTTCATGTGCTCCGATGCCTTGAGGGCATTACGCAAATGGGGTGATAAGAATGATAAATTTCCATATTGATCGCTTTGTCCTATTGTTTTTCAATCAAAAAATGTATTTTTGCAGGCTGTAACATTCAATAGCTTATGTCAGGATTTTTTGGTTGTATTTCCCGCAGAGAATGCGTCAGCGATGTGTTCTACGGTACTGACTACCATTCGCATCTGGGGACCAAACGTGCCGGTATGGCATTCTATGACGGAACGAAGTTCGTACGTTCCATACATTCGTTGGAAAACGGATATTTCAGGAATAAATTCGAAGACGAACTGCCACGCTTTGCAGAGTCGAAGATGGGTGTGGGCGTTATCTCCGACAATGAGTCGCAGCCGATAACTATAACCTCCCACCTTGGTCGTTATTCTGTGGTGACGGTGGCAAGGATTGACAATATAAAGGAATTGACAGAAAGCCTTCTGCAGCAGAAGATGCATTTCGCAGAGCTTTCCAGTTCCGAAATCAATGCGACTGAACTTGTGGCCATGCTCATTGGTATGGGCAACAACATCAAGGAGGGTATTGAATATGCGCAGAGTAAGATAAAGGGATCATGCTCCATGCTTGTTCTGACTGACTATGCAATCTATGCTGCACGCGACAAGTTCGGAAGAACGCCGATATCAATAGGTAAGAATGACATGGGATATGTCTGCGCAAGTGAGAGTTCCAGCTATACGAATCTGGGATATTCATATGTCAGAGACCTTGGACCGGGAGAAATCGTTCAGATGAGTGCAGATGGTGTCCGCGAGGTGAAGCCGCCGGGATGTCGCAAGCAGGTATGTTCCTTCCTATGGGTATATTATGGCTATCCTTCTGCCTGGTATGAGGGCGTCAATGTCGAAAATGCGAGATATGAAAATGGTGCGGCAATGGCCAGGAGGGATACTGATGTTGATATAAACTATGCATCCGGAATCCCGGATTCGGGAATTGGTCATGCCATCGGCTATGCCAATGAGAAGGGTGTTCCATATAAAAGACCTTTTGTGAAATATACTCCGACCTGGCCTCGAAGCTTTATGCCTCAGAATCAGAAGATGAGGGATCTTGTGGCAAAAATGAAACTGTTGCCGAACGAGATGCTGACGCGCGGACAGAAGGTTGTCTTTATGGATGATTCCATTGTGAGGGGCACGCAGCTGAAGGACAATATTGTGAAACTTCACGATGCCGGTATAAAGGAAGTGCATATGAGGATAGCCTGTCCTCCGCTGATTTTCCCTTGCCGCTTCCTTAACTTTTCGACATCCCGCAGCACATACGATCTATATGCCAGAAGAATCATCAGAGATATGGAAGGCACAGACAATCTCACAGACGAGATATGTATGCAGTATGTGGATCCGGACAGCCCGAAACACAAGGAGATGGTGGAGATAATGAGGAAACATCTTCAACTTACATCACTCAAGTTCCAGCGTCTTGATGACCTTGTAGCTGCGATCGGACTTCCGAAATGCGACCTGTGCACCCATTGCTGGGATTGCAGCAGTTATATGGAATAGTGTGACTGAAATAACGATTTTGTGAAAAAACTCATTTTTATTACGACTCTTTTCCTGTCAATGGTGATTTGCCGGGCAGGAAACACCATCAAGGTAACTGACAGTCCGGTGGATTATGTCAGCACATTGGTGGGAACCCTGTCCAAGCACTCACTTTCAACAGGAAACACATATCCTGCGGTAGCGCTGCCATGGGGAATGAATTTCTGGACGCCTCAGACCGGAACCATGGGTGACGGCTGGGCATATGTATATACAGAAGACAAGATCAGAGGTTTCAAGCAGACACATCAGCCGTCCCCATGGATGAACGACTATGGTCAGTTTTCCATAATGCCTTCATCCAAGCCTGTATTCAAGCAGGATGAAAGGGCAAGCTGGTTCTCCCATAAAGCTGAAACAGCGACTCCTTACTATTATGGAGTCTACCTTGCGGACCATGACGCTTATACGGAATTCACACCGACTGAGCGTGCGGTGATGTTCCGCATCACCTATCCGGAAAGCGAAATGTCGTACCTTGTGGTTGATGCTTTCGACAGAGGGTCGTACGTGAAAATCATCCCTGAGGAAAACAGGATCGTGGGATATACGACCCGCAATTCCGGTGGAGTGAGCGCAGATTTCCGCAATTGGTTCGTCATAGTTTCCGATACTCCGTTCGATTATGTCCGCGGAGTTGAGGATGAAAATCTTACCGGAAAGATGGAAGTGAATGCTTCCCATGCCGGTGCAGTTGTAGGATTCAAGACTTCCAAAGGACAGAAAGTGCACCTGAAGGTCGCATCATCATTCATATCTCTTGATCAGGCCATGCTTAACCTCAATGAGCTTGGAGACCGTTCCTTCGATCAGATCAGGCAGGCAGGGCGTGACAGATGGAATGAGGTGCTTGGACGTTTTGTAGTTGAAGATGACAATCTGGATAATATCCGTACTTTCTATTCATGTCTGTACCGAAGCGTACTTTTCCCACGTGACCTTTCTGAAATCGATGCCCAGGGCAGAAGAGTACATTACAGTCCGCATACCGGTGAAGTGTGTCCGGGCTATCTGTATGCAGACACAGGGGTGTGGGATACTTTCCGCTGCCTGTTCCCTCTGCTAAATCTCGCCTATCCGGAGGAGAATGTGAAGATGCAGGAGGGATATGTGAATCATTACCTTGAAAGTGGTCTTCTTCCTGAATGGTCAAGCCCCGGACATCGTCCGTGCATGGTCGGAAACAACACGGCATCAGTTGTCGCAGATGCTTATCTCAGCGGGCTGAGAGGATATGACATAAATGCATTGTGGGAAGCTGTAAAGGCAGGTGCCAATTCAGAACATCCATCAGTGAAGTCTTCCGGAAGATGGGGCTATGACTATTATAACAAGCTGGGTTATGTGCCTTGCGATGTAAATATCAATGAAAGTGCGGCGCGTACTCTTGAATATGCATACGATGACTGGTGCATATATCAGCTGGGACTGACCCTCGGGAAGGATGAAGCGGAATTGGAGCAGTACCGGAAGAATGCGATGAATTACAGGAATCTGTATGATGCGGAAGTCGGACTAATGAACGGTCGTAAGAAGGATGGGTCTTTCCGTCGTCCTTTCAGTCCTCTCAAATGGGGTGGTGACTTTACGGAAGGCAATTCCCTGCATTATACATGGTCTGTGTTTCATGACGTGGCTGGCTTGATGGATCTTATGGGAGGGCAGGACAGGTTTGCCGCTTCCCTTGACAATGTCTTTGAGATGCCTCCGCACTTTGATGAAAGTTATTATGGATTCGTGATTCATGAGATCAGGGAGATGCAGATAATGAAAATGGGAAATTATGCTCATGGCAACCAGCCGATCCAGCATATGCTCTATCTTTATGACTGGTGCGGTCAGCCGTGGAAGGCCCAGAAACGTATCAGGGATGTCATGGACATGATGTATTCGGCTGCACCTGACGGGTACTGCGGAGACGAGGACAACGGTCAGACTTCTGCATGGTACGTATTCTCTGCAATGGGATTCTATCCTGTATGTCCGGGTTCGGGTCAATATGCCATAGGTTCACCTATGTTCAAGAAGATGACTCTGAATCTTTCAGACGGCAAGAAGATCGAGATATCGGCTTCCGATAATTCAAAGGATAACTGCTACATTTCGTCGATGAAGGTGAACGGAAAGAAGCATGATGCAAATTATGTCACTTTGGAACAGCTTCGATCAGGAGCAAAGATTGTTTACAAGATGACCGACTCTCCAAACAAGGAAAGGGGAGTCTCACCTGAATCAAGGCCATATTCATTCTCGGATCAGAGACAGTAAACTGATGACGTACCTGTCAGTTGCTGTTCAGCCTTTCATAATTGAAGATTTTTAATAACTTTGTAGATTGAAGTTACGAAAAAGGTCTAAATTATTGAGAATGAATGACGACCTTTTGGTTGAATATGTATTGGGTTACGAATTAGCAATATACAGAGTGTTTTGGTCTTCTGCGTTTTGCATAACTTCAAATAACTCTTTCTGTATCGCAAAGGTACTTATATTCTCTCATTTCACAAAAAACTCTCAAAGAAAATTTCCGTTCTACCCGCATTTTAGGTAAAGCCATTGTTGGCAGTCCGATAAGTGTAACCTGAATGAATCCAGACAAACACCCATCGGACTTATGACACAACCGAAACAAATATCTCCGTTTGCTGATGGTATG
>JAFQBB010000014.1 GCA_017416805.1 Bacteroidaceae bacterium | reverse complement strand
TATATATTAATATATATAATAATTTCTATTTCCACTATTTTTTTTGATTTACCCCTCCCAAAAATAACTGACTTATCTGACTTAACTGACTGCATTTTGCGGGGGGGGAGCATAAGTTCATTTTCCATTTGCAAGACGGGATAGGAGAGCACCCTCAAAATTATTTCTGCATTTCCTTTTGCAGTGCAACAGCTTTTTCTTAATTTTGCGGAATCAATAAAAAAACGGAATCCTAAAGATAAAAATATGAATAATGTGGATGTTTTAGAGAATGACATACTCCAAATGTACCCCGATGTGTTGCCCGAGTTGCTTCGCGACCACACTACGGGACGAAACATCTTTTGGGCTACCGATGACTATGCAGAGTTGGGAGAAGGTTATGATTTCAACTCTGAAATAACGATTGAGGCCATTACGGGTGAACACGAAGGAATAATCAAACCACGCGTGTTGAAACCGCGGGAGAATCAGAAAGGCCGCTCCAAGAAAATGGCAGAAATATTTACACCCGCTTGGGTGTGTAACTTGCAAATCAATTATGTGGATGAGGTGTGGTTTGATTCTCCCAATAAGTTCAACGTAATGAGTGAAGACAAACGTACTTGGAAATCAACTACCGAACCTGTCACATTTCCTGAAGGAAAGACATGGGAAGATTATATCCGCAGTACCCGTCTTGAAATCACTTGTGGCGAAGCTCCATACATTGTAAGTCGTTACGATGCCGTGACAGGGGAATTCATTCCATTGCAAGAACGTATCGGTATGCTTGACCGGAAAATACGTCTGGTAAATGAAAACACCTCGACATACGATGAATGGTTCGATGTAGTACAATGGTCGTATAAAAATATTTATGGATACGAATGGCAAGGAGACAGTTTGCTTTTGGCTCGTGAAAATCTGTTAGTCTCGTTCATCGAATATTACCAGGCAAGGTTCAATAAGATGCCAAGTGCGGAAGAGGTACAGTCCATTGCCTACATTGTATCGTGGAATTTGTTACAGATGGATGGGTTGAAATATGTAATTCCCAATAGCTGTTCAAATAAGGAAGTCATTGTTTCAGAAGACCTGTTCGGGAACAAAAAAAAGAAAACAGTTCCTTGCGAGGGATGCAAGAAAAATAATCCACACAAGCATAATGGAATTTATTGCAAAGTGATGGATTGGTGGCAAGGAAAACCTATTGAATTTGTATCACTGCTTAACAAGAACAATAAATGAGTGTGAATACTGATATATTGGACGGAATCATATACGGACGTGTAGAGCCACATATCTATGCGTTCACCACGCAGACAGTACCTAATTATCTGAAAGTTGGTGACACATATCGTCCTGTACATATTCGTCTTAGCGAGTGGAGCAAGCACTATAAAAATTTGAAGAAAGAGTTTGAACATACCGCCAAGGTCAATGACAATACTTTTTTCCGTGACTATTCAGTTCATGCTTACCTTGAAAGCAAGGAATTTTATAGGAAGCCGAAGGAGGAATTTGCCGAAGGAGTGTATCCATCTAACGAGTTTTTCCGTGAAGCCAGCAGTCAGGATGTGCAAGAAGCCATAGACGACATTCAAGCAAGTTTTGAAAACAGAGACAACCGCTATGATTTCTACAGCACAGAAGACCGTCTGCCTTTGGGAGAAATGGAGTATGAGCGGAATGCCGATTGGCAACCTCGTGACAATCAACAGGAAGTGATTGAAGCCTTCAAGAAAGCTGTCAATGCAGGACGGACCAACCTGCTGATGTATGCTGTAATGCGCTTTGGCAAATCGTTTACAGCACTCTGCTGTGCCAAGGAAATGGATGCGAAACTGGTGGTAATAGTGTGTGGAAAAACTGCAGTCCGTGATGAGTGGAAAATCAATGTGCAACGGCCAAATATTTTTGAAGGTTACCACTTCGTAACTACAGAAAGTTTGAGGGCAAATCCGAATGCCGTCTCTGAATTTCTGACAGACGGGAAACGTGTTGTTGTATTTCTCACTTTGCAGGATTTGTTGGGTGATGATGTAAAAGAACGCCATAAAGACCTGTTCGAGCACAATGGGCAGGGCAACATTGACCTATTGATTATTGATGAAAGCCATTTTGCCGCGCGTTCAGAAGAAACAGGTAAAGTCCTGAACGGATTGAAAGCTTCAAGCATAAAGAAAGAGTTGGAAGCATACGATCAAGATTTTACCGACTTGGAAGAACCAATAAAGTTGTTTGCGCCTAAGATAAAGCTTCATTTATCCGGTACTCCTTACCGTATTCTGATGGATGGAGAATTTCAGAAAGAAGATATCATTGCCTTTGTCCAATATAATGACATTATTGATGAGCAACAGAGGTGGGATGATGAAAATCTGGAAAAAGATGAGTGGGAGAATCCCTATTATGGTTTCCCACAGATGGTTCGCTTTGCCTTTAATTTGAATCAATCAGCCATCAATCGACTGAACGAATTGCGCAATGAAGGATTTGATTACCGGTTGAACACACTTCTACACCCACTGTCGTTAACTGCATCTGGCGATTATAAGACATTCAAGTATGAAAATGAAGTGCTTGATTTGTTGAAAGCCATAGATGGAAGCAAAGAAGATGCAAACATTTTCAGTTTCTTAAATTACGACCGGATAAAAGAGGGGAAAATGTGCCGTCACATGGTGATGGTGTTACCTTTCCGTGCATCGTGTGATGCAATGAAAAAACTTCTTTCCACGGAGAAATTCGTCAATTTGAATGAATATGTAGTGTTGAATTTGGCAGGATTGGAATGTCCACCCAAGTATAGCGGTTCGGATTATGCCAACCAACTCAAAAATGATATAGAAAGTTACGAGTCAATAGGGAAGAAAACCATAACATTGACTGTAGGTAAAATGCTGACTGGAAGCACTGTCCGTGAATGGGATACGATGATATTTTTGAAAGATGTATCGTCACCACAGGAGTACGACCAAGCTATTTTCCGTTTGCAAAGCCAGTATGTGAAGATCATCAAGAATGAGGAAGGGAAAGAAATCCGATATAACATGAAACCACAGACCTTGTTGGTTGATTTCGACCCTACCCGCATGTTTGTAATGCAAAACCGGAAGTCACTGATTTCAAACATCAACACCTCAATAGCAGGCAATGACGAATTGGCCGTACGCCTGCAACACGATTTGAAAATATCTCCCATAATTTGGTTGAATAAAGAAAAACTGCAACAGGTAGAACCAGCCAACATCATTGATGCTGTCCGACGCTATTCTGCCAACAAGAGCATTATGGATGAAACTTTTGATGTGGCTGTTGATGACGGGGTTTTCGACGATGCTGCATTAAAGGCTTTGATTGAAAAAGAGTGGGAAATGTCCCCATCTGGAAATGTCTTTGCCGAAAAGCCTTATAAAGGAGAGGAAGGAGATGTTGAAACAGGTGACAATGCTACTCCTACTCCTACATCCGAAGAGAATGATTCCAATCAACAGAATCGGACCAACGGAAGAACTGAAGAAAATGAGTTGAAGTCTTTACGGAAAAAATTGCAGACCTATTACTTCAAACTCCTGCTTTTCGCATACCTCTCCGATGCAGAAGAGAAAAGTCTGAACGACATTATCAGGCGCATAGAGGATAGTGAGGATGGAAAGCGCATTGCAAAGAATCTGAATCTCGATGTAGAGACAGTGAAACTCATCCGTGAGAAAATCCATCCCATGGCACTAAATGAGTTGGAAAACAAAATCAACAATGTAGATGATCTTGGAGAAGATTTGGAGGCAAACGTACAAACTGCTATGCGCCGATTCTCCCGTTTGTCCGGCTCTGAAATCATAACTCCCGAATGGGTGGCAAAGAAAATGGTGGATGCTCTGCCCGATGATGTGGCGGCTGAATCCCGTTTCCTGAATATTGCTGGTAAGATTGGCGAATTTGAATATGCTATTTCCCAGAAATATGGTGAGGAGGTAAAGGAAAACATCTACACCATCCCCACTTCTGGCATCACCTATGAATGTACCCGTAAAATGTTTCGTATGATGGGAATACCTACGGAAAACATTTTTACAGATTTTACGTCATTTGATTTAATTGATAAAACAAAAAATAAAGATATAATGGAAAACTTGATGAATATGAGTTTTGATGTGGCAATAGGCAATCCACCGTATGACAAAGAAGGTAAGAATACACGCAATTCACCTATTTACCATCTTTTTTATGATGCGTCTTTTACTCTGACTCCTAAAACAATGATGATAACTCCGGGTCGTTTCTTGTTTAATGCCGGACAGACTCCTGACGGATGGGTAAATAAGGTGTTGAATGATTCTCATTTTAAAGTGGTCGAATATATTGAAGAAGCTGGTAACGTATTCCCTACTGTTGCTGCCAACATCAAGGGAGGAATAGCTATAGCTTATCGGGACAAAGAAAAGAACTTCGGAAAAATCGGTTCATACACAAAACGTGACGAATTGGATACGATATCAGAAAAGGTTCATTCACATAAAGACTTTACAAGTGGAGGACTGAAAAACATCATTTCTTCACAAGGCGTATATAAATATTCAGATAAACTTTTTGTAGAACATCCTGAGGTGTTGGATGTCCAAGGAAAAGGAACCAAATCTAAAATCACATCAAAATCATTTGAAAGATTGCCTCATATCTTTACAGAAACATCTACCCATAGCGATGCAATCAAGATGTTAGGACTAAGTGCAAACGTAAGGCTTTACAGATGGATTGATAAAAATTACATTAAGCCGAATGATTATTGCAGCAAATATAATGTACTTATTGCAGAAGCTAATGGAACAGGAGTCATTGGGGAGGTTCTAAGTTCTCCTGTCATTTGCTCACCCAATGAAGGACATACTGATACGTTCATTAGTATAGGTCATTTTAGTACATTTGAAGAGGCGAATGCTTGTATGAAGTATATCAAGTCAAAATTTGCGCGAACATTGTTGGCTACATTAAAAGTCACTCACCATACGGCTGGTAGTACATGGGCCAATGTCCCCCTCCAGGATTTCACCTCACAATCCGACATTGATTGGACACAGCCGGTAGCAGACATAGACAGACAACTCTACGCAAAATACGGTTTGTCTGAAAGCGAAATAGAATTTGTCGAAACGATGATTAAGCCGATGGAATAACGTTTCTCTACATGAATCAAGAAAAATACAATATTTTTCAACAATTATTTGCAGATGTGAAATAATGCTCTTACATTTGCAGCCATAAAAGACATTATGCAGGGCAACCCGTAGCTATTGAGCTCGGGCCGAGGTCCGACCTGACGGCGGCATACACTTCAAGCAAGAAGTGTGTGCCGTCGTTTTTTTGTTCTCGCGAAGCCTTAATGCCTATGATGAATTTGCAGCTGTGGGCCCACGGCGCAAAAGAGTTTAACCCGCTCGTCATCAATGCCTTAAAAATGAGGTAAGATGGTGGGCATAAAGATCTTTTGCCCTATGGCCACAATAAACAATAATTGGTATCCAATTTCTGAACAACAGAAAAAAGACTTGAAAATTCGTATTGATAATGGAGAAATGGAAACTAATGGAAAAGTATTCCGCATCAAAACTGTCAATAAATTGTCAGAGGAAACAATCAGCCAAATACTTTCCTATGTCGGAAAAATAAATTCGTTGGTTAACCCGAAATGGAAAGGAGGAATACAGACTTTATGGCTGCAGATATTGAACCACAAAGAATTGTCCCATTTATTTTTTTCTAAACCGCAAAGTAAAAAATGCAAAGAGTTCGAGAAAAACAATGTACTCAGAATTGTAGGAATATTACGCGAAAATAACGTGTACCAGAACCATTACAATAACACCCAAATTCATCGTCTCATAGAAAATACAAATAAAGATTCCAATCTTAGGGTTGTAATTGGGAATGGATTAGACAGAAAATTTACAAATATAATTCTCTGTATTATAAGGGGTTGTAATCGTTAACATTTTGATGAATAGCGATTTTACTCATCAATTCCATTAACGCTATACCTTTGCCCTCGTAAACCTGAGTTGAAGACGGGAGGGAGGAGAATTTTTCTTCGAAGAACACACATACAGGGCCTTGTATTCACCGAACTTCTGTTTTTCTCTCGTAATTCAAATCAGAAAATGAAAAAGCATACCAACAACATCAACATCGAGGGCAACGCCCTCATCTGTGACAACTATTTTGCCTTCACACCGGCCAGGGTGGAGGGGCAGGTGACTAACCCCTATACCCGCTCGGGAGTGGCGCGGGTGGCGGCCAGCGGAGCCGTGGACTTCGAGGTGCGTCCACGCATACGGACCAAGAGCACACTGCTCAAGAAGGTGGCTCACGGACGCCTGTCGGCCACGCACGACGGGGCCATACAGCTGACGTTGAAAGTGTTCAAGGCTGAGGGCGTGAACATCATCAAGGTGCTGCGCGATGAAGTGTGGGACGCAACATGGGGAGTGGAAGTATGATCGGATATATCAACAACAACCTCGACGGTATGTGGAAGCCATGTACGGAGGAAAAATTCTATGAGATAGTGCGCTCGCGGGAGATGGCCGAGACCATCGCTGCCGTGAGGGCGGGTAATAAGAACAGAAAACGGGCACTTCCGGCCTTCATCTTTTGTGGCGAGGCAGACACGGAGGCGTATCGGGTGTATGAGGAAAAATGCAGACAATCGGGCGAACGCTTGAGGGGCTCGCGCTGTGCACAGTTCCTGCGCCCGACGGGGCTCTTCATGATGGACTTTGACCGCACGGAGGGCGAGGCTTTCGACCTTTACCGCAAGTTCCTCTCCACCATGCGCGAAGCCGGAATCCCTACGGACGGACTGCTGGCTCTGGCTCACCGTACACCGGGCGGACACGGCCTGAGGCTGGTGCTTCGCCTGCGGCAGGGGAGCAGCCCACAGACCGACCAGCGGTGGATTGCGGAGCTGATGGGTGAACCTTACGATGCGGCCTGCAAAGACCTTTCGCGTTTGTCGTATGCCGTGACGTTTGAGGACCTGTTCTTTGTGGATGGGAAGGTGCTGTTCAGCGGACCTCATCCCGGCCTTCCAGTAGATGGTGAAGACAGACCCCATCCCGGCCTTCCCCAAGGGGAAGGAGTGGATAGTGAGGGCAAATCATTTGTCATGTTGAGCGAAGCCGAAACATCTCAGGGTATAGCAAATGTTCAGGAGACAGTCGGCAATGCTCAGAGATCCTTCGACTCCGTAAACTACGCTCAGGATGACAAAATGAGGAATGCGGCCCCTATACAAGCCAGACATTCTACTCCCCTCCCTTGCGGAGGGGCAGGGGGAGGGTCTGCCATTCCTGCCTATCACGGCCTCCCCGCCACGGAAATCGTCGCCAAATACTGGGAGCTGACGGGCGATGGCCAACCACCTACGCAAGGCGACAGGAATACGAAGATTTTTGACATTGCCTGCTCATTGAGGCACATCTTTGGGTTTGACAGAGAGCTGTTGAACCGCGCCATCCCCAACTACGACGGTTTTCCGCAGGAGGAGAAGATGCAGTGCATCGACAATGCCCTGCGCGAGCCGCGCAAGTACATGCCCATGAAGTTGACAAAGGTGCTACAGGCATTGAAGGCGGAGCATTCTCAAGTCCTCCCTCACAGGGAGGATTCAGGTGGGTCTGCCTGTCCTCCCATCCCCGAACGGCTTCCGCCGCTCATCGAACTGCTCACGCGCAACGTCCCTCCTCATGCACGGGCGGCGGTGGCTCATGCTGTCTTCCCCGCACTAGGCGCCCACTTGGGCGGAGTGAAATTCCGCTATGTGGACAATGTGGAGCACGAAGCCACCTTCATGTGTGTCCTGCTGGCCAAGATGTCGAGCGGAAAGAGTGCGGTGAACAAGCCCATCGAATACATTCTGGCCGACATTGTGGAGCGCGATGCGCTGAACCGCAAGCGCGAACAGGAGTGGAAGGAGTCGCTCAACACCAAGGGAGCCAACAAGGAGAAGCCGAAGCGTCCAGACGGGCTCTGCATACAGGTATTGGTCAGCGACATGACGAACGCGGCCTTTGTGCAACGGCTCAGCGATGCGAACGGGAAATTCCTCTACACCTCGATGGATGAACTGGAACTGCTCGACCAACTGAAAACCTCGAGCCGTGGCAACCAGGTGAGCCAAATCATCCGGTTGGCCTTCGACCAGGGACTCTACGGACAGGAGCGCGTGGGAAGCCAAAGTGTGACGGCACGGGTCAGAGTCAAGTGGAACTGGAATGCATCATCGACCATACAGAAGGGGAAATGGTACTTCCGGGGCGCACTGACCGACGGCACACTCTCGCGCCTGAACTTCTGCACCATGGAACCAACCAAGGCGGGAGAAATTCCGGTCTATGGCACCTACGACCAACGGTTTGCCGACGAACTGCATCCCTACATCGAACGGCTGAATGTGGCTGTGGGGCATGTTGAATGTCCCGAAGCCGAAACGCTTGCCCGGAAGTTGCTGGAAGAGAATGCCGAACGTTCGGTTCTGACCGACGATGAAGCCTATGAGATGCTTTCGTACCGTGCCAACGTGATAGCCTACCTGAAGGCCATGACACTCTACATTGCCCACGGAGAATGGACGCCGGAGATAGAGGAGTTTGTCCGTTGGAGCGAAGAGTACGACCTGTGGTGCAAGATGCACTTCTTTGGCGAACGGCTGAAAGAGGAGATGAACAGGGAAAATATCACCGTGAGCCCCGGGCCAAAAAATATGCTGGAGATGCTGCCCGACCGGTTCTCGCGCGAAGAGGTGACAAATATCCGCCGGGCACAAGGCAAGAAGGACAGTCCTAACATGATGTTGCAGAACTGGAAAAGACGCGGTTACGTCATGTTCGATGAAACGACAGGGGAATACATGAAATGCGGAAAGTTCAGAGGTGAGGATAATCGGTAATGTTGTCAGTTAAGTCAGTTAGTCAGTTATTTTTGTGACTAACTATTAGTGACTAGCTACAAGTGACTAGCTACAAGTGACTAGTGGGCCATGCGGCGCCCAATAGCCCAATCGTAAATAAATCAAAAATCAAAAATCATAAATAAATCATAAATGACCCGAGGAATCAGAAACAACAACCCGCTCAACATCCGTCGCGGCACGAGCCGGTGGGTGGGCAGACGAGAGATAGTGACGGACAAGGAGTTTGAGGAATTCACCACCATGGCTTTCGGCTACCGTGCGGCATGGAAGCTGATGGAGACGTACCAATTGCGCCTGCGTCAGGAGGGAAAGTCTTATACCTTAGAGAACATCATCCACCGATGGGCACCGCCCGAGGACGGCAACGACACCAGAGCGTATCTGCGCACGGTGATAAGGCTCTTGGATTACAAGGTGGCAGGGCGTCAGCCCTTGCCATCGCCCCGCACGAAGGAGGGACACCGCGTGTTTGCCCGCATACTCATGGCCATGACCTGCGTGGAGTGCGGCATCCGCCCCGACGAGGTGGACAGGGAGAGCATCGAGAGGGGATGGGGGTTAGCTACGAGTTACTAGCTACGAGTGACGAGCTACGAGTGACGAGCTACTAGTGACTAGCTACTAGTGACTAGCTACGAGCTACAAGCTACGAGTGGGCCATGCGGCGCGGAAAATTTTTCATCCGCAGAGACGCGGATGACGTGGGTTAAAGTTGGGCCGTGCGGCACTAAATAGCTCAATAGCAAATAAATCGTAAATAATCAAAACCTGTCTGCCGACAGGCAGGTAGTGAATAGAGTGAATCGCTCATTTGCTATCTAGATGTGACAATTCTTCCTTTGGAAGTAAGGAAAAGCGAAAGAGGAGGGGAATAGGGGTGTTTTTCTCTGTTCCTCCCTCTTTTTTTTCTACCAGTCAGTAGGCTATATTCTGTCTTTTTAAGTATCTTTGCACCATCTTTTGATAAATTCATTATTGTTATAAATAATATGGCAAATTTAGTAAAGTTACGTAAAGGTTTGGACATCAATCTGAAGGGCAAACCGGCGCGGGAGATGCTGGAAGTGAAGCCGGCGGCAGGGTATGCACTCTGTCCGGATGACTTCACGGGTGTGACTCCCAAGGTGGTTGTCAAGGAGGAGCAGATGGTCAAAGCGGGTGAGGCCTTGTTCATCGACAAGAATCACCCTGAAGTAAAGTTCGTTTCGCCTGTCAGCGGTAAGGTGACGCTGGTTGAGCGCGGTGCCCGCCGCAAGGTGCTCAGCGTGCGTGTGGCTGCCGAGGGGAACGAAGTGGTAGATTTTGGCAAGAAGAGTGTGGCATCGCTCACCGGTGAGCAGGTGAAGGAGGCTCTGTTGGAGGCTGGTCTGTTCGGATTCTTCAAGCAACGTCCTTACGACGTAGTGCCTAACCCTGAAGTTGCGCCTCGCGCCATCTTCGTGTCGGCTTTCGACTCTCAGCCTTTGGCTCCCGAGTTCGAGTATGTATTGAGCGGTCAGGAGGCGGATTTCCAGACAGGTCTTGACGCACTGGCCAAGATGGCTCCCACTTACCTGGGCGTGAGCGCTAAGCAGACAAGTGCTGCCCTGAAGGAGGCCAAGGGTGTGACCGTGACGGTGTTTGACGGACCGCATCCTGCAGGAAATGTGGGTGTCCAGATCAACCACACGGCTCCCGTGAACAAGGGTGAAGTGGTGTGGACACTGGATGCCGAGGAGGTTATCTTCATCGGTCGTCTGTTCAACAAAGGTCAGGTGGATTTGACCCGCATCATTGCCGTGGCCGGTTCGGAGGTGAAGACTCCGGCATACGCCCGTGTGAAGGTGGGTGCTCAGATTGCGAGCGTGTTGGACGGTCGTTTGGCCGAAGGCAAGAACCTGCGCATCATCAACGGCAACGTGCTGACCGGCGACAAGAGCTCGCTCGAGGGCTTTGTGGGCGCTCATGCTACGGAGCTGACCGTTATCCCCGAGGGTGACGATGTACACGAAATGCTGGGTTGGATTATGCCCCGTATGGATCAGTACAGCACCAGTCGTAGCTACTTCAGCTGGTTGTTGGGCAAGAAGGAGTACACACTGGATGCCCGTGTGAAGGGTGGCGAGCGCCACATGATCATGAGTGGCGAGTATGACCGCGTGTTCCCCATGGACATCATGCCCGAGTATCTGGTGAAGGCCATCATTGCCGGCGACATCGACCGCATGGAGGCACTGGGTATCTACGAGGTGGCTCCTGAGGATTTTGCCCTGTGTGAGTTTGTGGATTCATCAAAACTGGAGTTGCAACGCATTGTCCGCGAAGGATTGGATGCACTCAGAAAGGAGATGGAATAACATAGTGACAAGCTACAAGTGACAAGCTACAAGTGGCAAGTTGAATACTATACCCGTAGCTGAAAAACTCGTAGCTCGTAGCTCGTAACTAAAAACTGAAAATAATGAAAGCGTTAAGAAATTATCTCGACAAAATAAAGCCGAACTTTGAGGAGGGAGGCAAGCTTCACGCGCTGCGCTCGGTGTTCGACGGTTTCGAAACATTCCTGTTCGTACCCAACACCACCGCCCGCAAGGGTGTGAACATCCATGATGCCATCGACTCGAAGCGCATCATGTCGTTTGTGGTAATCGCACTGGTGCCGGCCTTGCTGTTCGGTATGTACAACGTGGGTTACCAGCACTACACGGCCGCAGGGCTGATGGATAGTGCCAGTTTCATCGAGGTCTTCGGATATGGCTTCCTGGCCGTGTTGCCCAAGATTCTCGTCTCTTACATCGTAGGTCTCGGTATCGAGTTCATCATTGCCCAATTGAAGAACGAAGAGATTCAGGAAGGTTTTCTCGTATCGGGTATGCTGATTCCGATGATTGTGCCTGTGAACTGTCCGTTGTGGATTCTGGCCGTGGCTACTGCCTTTGCCGTAATCTTCGCGAAGGAAGTGTTCGGTGGTACGGGTATGAACGTGTTCAACGTGGCCCTTATCGCGCGTGCGTTCCTTTTCTTTGCTTATCCTACCCAGATGTCGGGTGACACCGTGTGGGTGGCTACAGAGAGCATCTTCGGCCTTGGCGCCGACCTGCCCGACGGATTCACCGCCGCTACGGCGCTGGGTCATGCAGCTACCGTGGGTGTGCCTGAATTCAGCATGGATATGGTGTGGGGCTTCATCCCCGGCTCTATCGGTGAGACAAGCGTCATTGCCATTGCCTTGGGTGCCATTCTCCTGTTGTGGAGCGGTGTAGCCAGCTGGAAGACCATGTTGAGCGTGTTTGTGGGTGGTGCCGTAGTGGCCCTGTTGTTCAACACCTTTGGTGCCGAGAGCAACTACATGGCCATGATGCCCTGGTATCAGCACCTCGTATTGGGCGGTTTCTGCTTCGGTGCCGTATTCATGGCTACCGACCCCGTTACCTCTGCCCGTACAGAGACAGGTAAGTTCATCTTCGGATTCCTCGTGGGAGCCATGGCGGTCATCATCCGCGTGCTCAACCCCGGTTACCCCGAAGGCATGATGCTGGCCATCCTGCTGATGAACGTGTTTGCTCCGCTGATTGACTACTATGTGGTACAGAGCAACATCAACCGCCGTGTGAAACGATTGAATACTAACAAATAAAATTATCGATAAAAGATATGAATACTAATAGTAATAGCTATACAATCATCTATGCTTCGGTAATGGTCATTATCGTGGCATTCCTGCTTGCTTTTGTAAGTTCTTCGTTGAAGGAACAGCAGAACAAGAATGTGGAGTTGGATACGAAGAAACAGATTCTGGCAGCCCTGAACATCGCTGATGTGGAGGATGCCGAGGCTACTTACAACAGTGTTGTGAAAGGCGACATGCTGATGCAGGCCGACGGTTCGTTGGTTGCCAACGAGGGGGCTTTCAACACTACTTATAAAGGTGAGATTGCTGAAGGTCGTCTGCACGTGTTCGAGTGCGAGGTGGACGGACAGAAGAAGTATGTCATCCCCGTATATGGTGCAGGTCTTTGGGGACCCATCTGGGGATACATTGGCTTGGACGAGGACAAGAATACCGTATATGGTACCTATTTCTCTCACGCAGGTGAAACTCCGGGCCTTGGTGCCGAGATTACTACACCTAAGTTCCAAACCCAGTTTGTGGGCAAGAAGGTGTTCGATGGTGCCAACGTAGGCCTCTGTGTGGTAAAGAATGGACGTGTGGCAAATCCCGACTACGAAGTGGACGGTATCTCAGGTGGTACCATCACCTCGCAGGGTGTGGACGCCATGCTGAAGAATTGCCTGAAACCCTATGAGAAGTTTTTGAAATAATTATTAATTATGAATTATAAATTATGAATTAGCCATGCGGCTTTTCAGCATTTCAGAATTCATAATTCAAAATTTAGAATAAAAAAATGGGACAACTATTTTCAAAGAAGAATAAAGAAGTTCTCTTTACTCCGCTTGGCTTGAACAACCCCGTGACCGTGCAGGTGCTCGGTATCTGTTCAGCCTTGGCCGTGACTGCCCAGTTGGAGCCGGCCATTGTGATGGGACTTTCGGTGACCGTGATTACGGCTTTTGCCAACGTGGTCATCTCTCTGTTGCGCAACACCATCCCCAACCGCATCCGTATCATCGTGCAGCTGGTGGTTGTGGCCGCACTGGTAACTATCGTGAGTGAGATTCTGAAGGCCTTTGCTTACGACGTGAGCGTACAGCTCTCAGTGTATGTGGGACTTATCATTACCAACTGTATCCTGATGGGACGTCTTGAGGCATTTGCCATGCAGAACGGTCCGTGGGAGTCATGCCTCGACGGTATCGGAAACGGCCTCGGTTATGCCAAGATCCTGATTATCGTGGCTTTCTTCCGTGAGTTGCTCGGCTCCGGTACCCTCTTCGGCTTCCGCATCATCCCCGAGGTGGCTTATGAAGCCGGATACCTGAACAACGGCCTTATGCTGATGCCTCCTATGGCGCTCATCATCGTGGCTTGCATCATCTGGTACCAGCGTGCAAAGAATCCCGAATTGCAAGAGAGTAGTAATTAATGTGCCAATGTGCTAATGTGTCAATGTGCAAATATGCCAATGTGCAAATATGCCAATGTGCAAATATGCCAATGTGCAAATATGCCAATAAAATAATGTGTATAATGCCAAAGACCGTAGGCCAATGATTGGCAAATTGGCAAATTCATCACATTAGCAAATTAATAAATAACGTATGGAATATTTAAGCCTATTTATAAAGTCCATCTTCGTGGACAATATGATATTCGCCTACTTCCTGGGAATGTGTTCCTATCTGGCGGTATCTAAGAATGTAAAGACAGCTCTCGGATTGGGTATTGCCGTAACCTTCGTGTTGTTGGTGACTCTGCCCGTGAACTATCTGTTGGAAAACTACGTGCTCAAGGCTAATGCCCTGGTGGAAGGAGTTGACCTCAGCTTCCTTTCATTCATCCTCTTTATTGCTGTTATCGCTGCTATCGTTCAGTTGGTGGAGATGATTGTAGAGCGTTTCAGCCCCTCGTTGTACGCTTCACTCGGTATCTTCCTTCCGTTGATTGCCGTGAACTGTGCCATCATGGGTGCTTCACTCTTCATGCAACAACGTCTGTTCAACGACATGGGCGAAGTGCTCAGCTATGCCGCCGGTTCAGGTATCGGTTGGTTGTTGGCCATTGTAGGTCTTGCAGCTATCCGCGAGAAGTTGGCTTACTCTGACGTGCCCGCTCCTTTGAAAGGACTCGGCATCACGTTCATCACCGTAGGTCTCATGGCTATGGCATTCATGTGTTTCTCTGGTTTGAAAATCTAATAAAGAAAGGAGAATTTAGCAATGATAAATTTGATTTTAACGAGCATTGGAGTCTTCCTCACCATCGTACTCATCTTGGTGATTATGTTGCTCGTAGCAAAGAAGTATTTGTCGCCCAGCGGCAATGTGAATATTACCATCAATGGTAAGGACACTGTGTCGGTAGAGCAGGGTAGCAGCTTGCTCAACACCCTCTCGGCACAGGGCATCTATCTCTCTTCTGCCTGTGGCGGTAAAGGCTCATGCGGCCAGTGCAAATGCCAGGTATTAGAGGGTGGTGGCGAAATCCTCGATTCAGAAAAGGGACACTTCACCCGCAAGCAGATCAAGGACAATTGGCGCTTGGCTTGCCAGTGCAAGGTGAAGGGCGACCTCGGTATCAAGGTTGACGAAAGTGTAATGGGTGTGAAGGAGTACGAATGTACTGTCATCAGCAACAAGAACGTGGCAACCTTCATCAAGGAGTTCAAGGTGCAGCTTCCCGAAGGTGCACAGATGGACTTCCTCCCCGGTTCGTATGCACAGATCAAGATTCCTGCATTCTCTATGGATTATGACAAGGACATCGACAAGGGTCTCATTGGCGACGAATATCTGCCCGCATGGGAGAAGTTCGGCCTCTTCCCCTTGAAGTGTGTCAACCCCGAAGAGACCGTGCGTGCCTACTCTATGGCCAACTATCCTGCCGAGGGTAACGTGTTCATGCTGACCGTGCGTATCGCTACTCCGCCCATGAAGGCCGACCGTAGCGGATTCATGGATGTGAACCCCGGTATCGCTTCATCATACATCTTCACCCTGAAGCCCGGCGACAAGGTGATCATGAGTGGTCCTTACGGAGACTTCCACCCGCATTTCGACTCCAAGCGCGAAATGATTTGGGTAGGTGGTGGTGCCGGTATGGCTCCCTTGCGTGCACAGATTATGCACATGACCAAGACCCTCCACACAACCGATCGCGAAATGCACTACTTCTACGGTGCACGTGCCTTGAACGAAGTGTTCTACCTCGAGGACTTCCTCGGATTGGAGAAAGATTTCCCCAACTTCCACTTCCACTTGGCACTCGACCGTCCCGACCCAGCCGCCGATGCAGCTGGCGTGAAGTACACCGCAGGCTTCGTTCATCAGGTGATGCTGAACACTTACCTGAAGGATCACGAAGCTCCCGAAGACATCGAATACTACATGTGTGGCCCCGGCCCCATGTCGAAGGCCGTGGTGGCTATGCTCACCGACCTCGGCGTAGAGGAAAGCAGCATCATGTACGATAACTTTGGAGGCTGATTTTTTTTGAGCATAAAAGTAGTATCAAAAAAGCTGTATTGGCATTGTCCAGTACAGCTTTTTGTTGTATAAAATGTTGATTCTTTAGGATAAATAAACGATAATTTGTATTTTTCTTTGTGGTTTAATTGAGATTTTATATCTTTGTCCCGATTTATACATTCTTAATTGACTAATTGATTAAAAAATAGAAAATAACATGAAAAAGATGGTAGTGCTGATGTTGGTCTTAGCAGGAACAACATTTGGTAATTATGTACAAGCGCAAGAATCAACGGCTGAAGTTGTTACAACCGAGATTCCTGAGAAAGAGTATTGTGTTTATACAAATGATTTTTGGAGCAACTGGTTCTTGAGTGTTGGAGCTACCCACATGTCAAGCATGGGCCATGGTGAAAGTGATTGGGGTGGCCTCCTTTTTGATGCGCCCAATGGGAAATGGGGCGTAAACTTGGCTATCGGCAAGTGGTTTACTCCAGGATTGGGAATGCGTTATAAATTCAATGGAATGCTCCACAGCCGTGATTTTTCTGACCAATATCTTGATTTCGCCTATTGTGCAAGTCGTGCAGACATGATGTTCAATATGAGCAATCTGCTTTGTGGCTATAGCGAAACCCGTGTATGGAATCTGACCTTGTTTGGAGGCTGGGGATTCATTGATGACAAATCAGCTCTTGATTTTGGTGTACATTCAAGCTGGCGTTTGGGCAAGCGTGTTGATATTTTTGCTGAAGCAGGCGTTTTCCTTGCCGATCGTCATGGCAAATTGCTGGAAATCAATGATAGCTATGAAAAATTCTTGGATCTCTCAATCGGTTTCACATTTGATATAGGAAAGAATACTTTCAGAAAAGCCGTAGATGTAGATGCCATTATGGCTCTGAATACTGCCCAACTCGATGCTTTGAATGCATCATTGGCCGACCAACAAGCAGAGAATGCACGTTTGAAATCTGAATTGGCAAAGAAGCCTAAAGAAGTAATCAAGGTTCAGGAAGTTTATAAAGCTACTGGTGCTCCTCAGTCAGTATTCTTCAATATTGGTTCTTCTCGCCTTGTTTCCAAGAAAGAGATTGTCAATCTGGAGGCTATTGCCAATGTGGCTAAGGAAAACAACGTGAAGGTATATGTTACAGGTTATGCCGATAGTGCAACAGGAAGTGCCGTTTACAATCAGAAACTCTCTGAAAAACGTGCTGAAACTGTAGCCAAGGAACTTGAAAAATTGGGCTTGAGCCGCGACAATATGGTTGTTGAAGGAAAGGGTGGCGTATCATCTTTGACTCCAGTATCATACAATCGCCGGGTTATCGTAGAAATCAAGTAACAATATAGAGAAAAATCTATCATCAACCTCTTCTATTCCTCCCTGTAGGATAGAAGAGGTTGTTTTTTTATAATCAAAGGTTTCAGATAATAGCGATATTCACTATTATCCGCTTGACACCAACAAAAGTTTTTCCCTTAAAAAGAGTCATATGCCTTGTCTATTTCTCTGTTTATAATTACTTTTGCATTTCAGTTGACATTAATTGAACACTAAGAGATATTGCCGAATGGAAAATCGTCCGTCCATAAATTATATAGAGGAGTTGAACGATGAGCAACGTGCTGCTGTACTTTATAATGAAGGCCCGTTGTTGGTGATTGCAGGAGCCGGCTCAGGTAAAACACGTGTGCTGACCTATAAGATAGCCTGCCTGTTAGAGCAAGGCTATGCGCCATGGAATATTTTGGCATTGACTTTTACCAACAAAGCGGCGTCCGAAATGAAGAATCGTATTGCAAGATTTGTTGGTGAACGGACACATGGCTTGTGGATGGGTACTTTTCATTCCATATTCTCACGGATTTTACGTTTCGAAGCCGACCGTATAGGATTTACCCATAATTTCACTATCTATGATGCCTCTGATTCGAAAAGCCTGATTAAAGCTATTATCAAGGAGATGGGGCTCGACGATAAGACCTACAAATCAAGTACGGTACAAAGTCATATCAGTAATGCCAAGAACCGGCTGATTCTTCCTTCAGGCTATGCTTCCGACTTACAACTGAGAAAAGCGGACGAGGCAGCCCGTATGCCGGCGATTGGTGATATATACCGCCGGTATTGGGATCGTTGCCGCCAGGCTGATGCTATGGATTTTGATGACTTGTTGGTATATACATGGTTGCTTTTCGATCAGCATCCCGACATTAGGGAGAAGTATGCCAATCAATTCCGTTATGTCCTTGTGGACGAGTACCAGGATACAAATTATGCACAACATGCCATTGTGTGGCAACTGACGGCTATCCATCAGCATGTTTGTGTGGTAGGCGATGATGCTCAGAGTATCTATTCCTTCCGCGGGGCAAATATAGATAACATATTGAAATTTACCCAACAATATGACAATGCACGTCTTTTCAAGTTGCAACAGAACTATCGCTCGACACAAACTATTGTAAATGCGGCCAATAGCCTGATAGCAAAAAATAGTGAGCAGATAAGGAAAGAGGTGTTTTCCGAAAAAGACAAGGGAGATGCCATTCAGGTGTTTTGCGCCTATAGCGACGTGGAGGAGGGTGAAATTGTGGCTAATAAAATAATGGCACTATGTAGCCGGAAGGATATCCCTTATAGCGAACAGGCTATCTTATACAGGACGAATGCCCAATCCCGAATTTTCGAAGAAGCTCTTCGTAAACGCTCTATTCCTTGCCGCATCTATGGCGGAATATCCTTTTACCAGCGTAAGGAGGTGAAAGATGTGATTGCGTATTTCCGTTTGGCGGTCAATCCTAACGATGAAGAAGCCTTGAAACGTGTCATAAATTATCCGGCTCGAGGCATTGGAAATACTACGATAAACAAAATTGTCAACGCCGCTTCGCAAGCTGGGGTCAGTTTGTGGCAAGTGATATGCACTCCTTTGGAATACGGCCTTGCCATCAACAAAGGTACGCATGCAAAGATTCAGGTGTTCAGAGAATTGATAGAGGGATTTCTTGACGAAGTCGGGACACGCAATGCGTATGACTTGGGGCAGGACATTGTGCGCCGGAGCGGTATCATGAATGATATCATGCAAGACCGTACTCCCGAAGGATTGAGCAAACAAGAGAATCTTGAAGAGTTGGTGAATAGTATTCATGACTTTTGCGCTACTCGTGAAGAGGAAGGAAACGAACATATCCTGTTAGGCGATTTTCTGAGCGAAGTCTCTTTGCTTTCGGAAATGGATCTTGATAAAAATGATGCTGATAATGAAGATAAAATCACCCTGATGACAATCCATTCGGCTAAAGGGCTGGAGTTTCGGGTGGTATATGTCGTAGGTATGGAAGAAAATCTCTTTCCCAGTCCAATGGCTCAAGAGTCGTACCGGCAGATGGAGGAGGAGCGCCGTCTGTTTTATGTGGCTTTGACGCGTGCCGAAGAATATTGTTTCCTTTCATTTGCACGTAGCCGTTTCCGTTATGGGAAGACAGAATTCTGTAATCCGAGCCGTTTCCTGAAAGATATTGATTCTCATTATTTGAATATGCCCGATGCGGGGATACCTGTAAGGCGTGAATCGGCAGATTCTTCCCGAGGCGGACATTTGCCATTCAGTTCGTGGCGTAACCCCGATAGTGACAATTATCAGTCTTTCTCTCCCTATGAACGTCGTGTGGCATCATCTGGAAGAAATAGTACCTTCCGCGATGATGAGTTGTCAGATCGTGGTTATTCCTCATCAGGCCATGGGTATGACAGGAATGAAGAGCATACATCTTTCCGTCGCTCTTATTCGCCTTCATATTCATCCGTCCGTCCTAATGTGCCTCAGGGTATGAGGAAGGTTACTTCTGTATCTTCTTCCCCTTCCCAATCGTCATCATCGTCAAACCTCTCCTTGCGTATAGGCCAGATTATTGAGCACGAACGTTTTGGGATAGGTGAAGTGATGAATGTTGAAGGTACAGGTGAAGATTGCAAGGCCACAATCCGTTTCCGTAATGTGGGTGACAAGCAATTGTTGTTGCGGTTTGCAAGATTCAAAATCATTCAGTAAGTATAAAAGTGGTAAAAAAAAACAGATACGTTTACAAATCCATACATTTCATATATATTTCTCCATGCTTTCTCCTTGTTATCTTTTAGATGAAACGTTGTTGCGTAGGAATCTGGCTCTCATCAAGCATGTGGCTGATGAATCAGGTGCAGAAATCATTCTTGCATTCAAGGCCTTTGCTCTCTGGAGGGTATTCCCTATTTTTCGCGAGTATATCAATCACACTACGGCCAGTTCGTTATATGAGGCCCGGCTTGCGGTTGAGGAATTTGGAAGCAAGGCTCATACCTATTCTCCTGCTTATACCGATGAAGATTTTCCTGCCATTATGGCTTGTAGCAGCCATATCACGTTCAATTCGTTAAGCCAGTTCAATCGTTTTTATCCCCTGGTGGGTGCCGATATTTCTTGTGGTCTGCGTGTGAATCCTGAATATTCGGAGGTGGAGGTAGAGTTATACAATCCTTGTGCACCTGGTACCCGCTTTGGCGTGACGGCCGACCTCCTCCCAGAGGAACTCCCTTATGGTATTGATGGCTTTCATTGTCATTGCCATTGCGAGTCAGACTCTTATCAGTTGGAGCGCACTCTGCATCATCTTGAGGATAAATTTGGCCGTTGGTTATCCGGATTGAAATGGTTGAATTTGGGAGGTGGGCATCTGATGACGCGGGCAGGCTATGACGTAGATCATCTCATCGGATTGTTGAAGGGACTGAAAAAGCGTTATCCCAATTTGCATATTATCCTCGAGCCCGGCTCTGCTTTTGCTTGGCAAGCCGGTTCTTTATGGGCAAGGGTTGTTGACATTGTAGAGAGTCGGGGGATACGTACCGCTATTTTGAATGTCAGTTTCACTTGTCACATGCCCGATTGTTTGGAGATGCCTTATCAACCGGCGGTGCGTGGGGCCGTTTCGCTTGATGCTGATGCCGTAAAAACTTCGAGTCCGGGCGATTTTGTCTATCGTTTGGGAGGAAACAGTTGTTTGAGTGGTGACTATATGGGGAGTTGGCAATTCGATCATGAGTTGCAAGTCGGAGAAACCATCGTTTTGGAGGATATGCTGCATTACACTACCGTCAAGACCACTATGTTTAATGGCATTTCTCATCCTTCTGTGGCCCTTATGCATACGAATGGTGATGTGGAGATCCTCAGAAATTACCAATACGAGGATTATCGCAATAGGATGTGTTGATTATGCAAAAAAAAATGCCTCGCATCACTGCGGGGCATTCTCACTAATCTTATGTCTAATTCAAAGTTTGATGGTATAAGGATTAACAAAAATCCTCGAAGTAGGCTTGCATCACTGCGAACTTTCCTTCTTTTTATTTAACAACAATTTAGTTACTCTTATGAGATGAAAAGTTTTATGATTAATTCTTTGCAAAGATAGTTATTATTATTTTGAATCGATAGCAGATTTCTTATAATAGTACATTTCTTATCTTTTTTTAAGAAAATAGGGCGAAAGGGTTATAAACCAACTTTTTTTTTCTTTACACGACATAATCAAGTTCCTTACGCATCTTTATGAGTTCTTCGCGTATCGCTTTCAAGCGATCCACCACATCTGCGGTTTGTATGGTACCCTTTTTGTTTCCTTTCAAGACTTGCCGTGCGCCAGCCAGTGTCATACCCTTTTCTTTGACCAGATGGTGGATGATGCGGATGTTTTCAATATCCTCTTTGCGGTATTGTCTGATTCCTCGTCCGGCTTTTTTGGGTGTGATGGCTTCAGGAAACACTTTCTCCCAATAGCGCAAAAGGGTTTCAGGCACATTAAACATTTCGGCTACTTCACCGATAGAATGATATAATTTTAAATCTTTGTCTGGATTATATGCCATATTCTTTAATGGTTAGCGGTTAGCGATGAGTGGTTAGCGGTTAGCGATGAACGGTTAGCGGTGAACAACATAGCTTTTTACTCGTCACTAGTAGCTCGTAGCTCGTCACTAGTAGCTCGTAGCTCGTCACTAGTAGCTCGTAGCTCGTCACTAGTAGCTCGTAGCTCGTCACTAGTAGCTCGTAGCTCGTCAATAGTAGCTCGTAGCTCGTCACTAGTAGCTCGTAGCTCGTCACTAGTAGCTCGTAGCTCGTCACTAGTAGCTCGTAGCTCGTCACTAGTAGCTCGTAGCTCGTCACTAGTAGCTCGTAGCTCGTCACTAGTAGCTAGTCATACACCTTTCCGTGGTTGGCCGCCATCTGTATCATGCGGTCATATTCTTCCGCCGTTAGGTCCATGAAATAATAGTTTATAGGGTTTACCTTCCGGCCTTTGTTCACCACTTCGTAGTGCAGGTGCGGGCCGGTGCTCTTTCCTGTGCTTCCCACAAGCCCTATGACCTCTCCACGTTTTACCTTCTGTCCGCGTCTTGCTTGGTTCTTGCTCAGGTGTGCATATCGGGTACGGTATCCGAATCCGTGGTCAATCTCTATGGTCAGCCCATATCCGCTTTCCCACCCCGATTTTACCACGGTGCCGTTTCCTGTGGCATATACGGGCGAACCCGTGTCGGCCGAGAAGTCCATGCCGTAGTGGAATTTATGTGTCTTGTAGATGGGGTCTATGCGTAATCCGTATCCCGAAGCTGTCCTTTTCAGGTCTTTGTTTGATACGGGCTGTATGGCCGGGATGCATTGCAGGCGTTCATCGTTTTGTTTGCACAATTCTACAATCTCATCGTATGATTTCGACTGGATATAGAGTTGCCGTTTCAGGATGTCTAACTTTTGGGTAGTGTTGATGACGAGGTTGGCATTGGCCATCGCTTCCAGATGCTCATAGCGGTTGGTGCCACCGTATCCGGCTTTGCGTACATGCTCCGAGATGGGGTCTGATTGCATAATGACACGATACAGGTTGTCATCTCTCTGTTGCAGGTCTTCCATCACCTCCAGCGCCTCGTCCAGTTGGTGGGATAGCACATTGTATTGCGCTTGTAATTGGGAATTTTCAATACGAAGAGCCTTTTCCGATGGGGTACCCAAGAGCCAATAGAGTAGAAGAAATCCGGCAACGGCAAATCCCATGCCCAAAAACATCTGTCGTATGATTGTTAACAGTCTCACCCGGAAAGTCGGGCGGTATTGGTCATATTTTCGTGTCTTCGGATTGTATGTATAATATACTTTTCGCATAAAAAGCATTCAATTTAAGTCCAAAATCGATTGTTTTTTATCGACTTTGGGGTTTTATGATTGGTTTCTTGTAAACTTTTCCCTTAATATGGGGGCAAAAATACGAAAAAGAGCGTATCTTTGCAAATCATTTTTCAGATAAATAATTAGATAAGTATAAAATATGTTGACAGCAAACGAAATCAGAGACTCGTTCAAGAGTTTCTTCGAGTCAAAGGAGCACCTCATCGTGCCCTCGGCTCCCATGGTCGTGAAGGACGACCCCACACTGATGTTTACCAATGCCGGTATGAACCAGTTCAAGGATATCATCCTGGGCAATGCCCCAGCCAAGAGCAAGCGCGTGGCCGACTCGCAGAAGTGTCTGCGCGTGAGCGGCAAGCACAACGACCTCGAGGAGGTGGGCCACGACACCTATCACCACACCATGTTCGAGATGCTTGGCAACTGGTCCTTCGGCGACTATTTCAAGAAGGAGGCCATCAGCTGGGCATGGGAGTATCTGGTGGATGTCCTCAAACTGAACCCCGAGAACCTCTATGCCACCGTCTTCGAAGGTAGCCCCGAGGAGGGCCTTGGCCGCGACGACGAAGCCGCCAGCTACTGGGAGCAGTACCTGCCCAAGGACCACATCATCAATGGCAACAAGAAAGACAACTTCTGGGAGATGGGCGACACAGGCCCCTGCGGCCCCTGCTCGGAGATTCACATCGACCTCCGTCCTGCCGAAGAGCGTGCCCAGGTGAGCGGACGCGACCTGGTGAACCACGACCATCCTCAGGTAATCGAAATCTGGAACCTCGTGTTCATGCAATACAACCGCAAGGCCGACGGCTCGCTCGAAGGTCTGCCCGCCAAGGTTATCGACACCGGTATGGGCTTCGAGCGCCTCTGCATGGCCCTGCAGGGCAAGACGTCTAACTACGACACCGATGTCTTCCAACCCATCATCCGCGCCATCGGCCAGCTGGCCGGCATCAATTATGGGGCTGCCCGCGAGACCGATGTGGCCATGCGCGTCATTGCCGACCACATCCGCACCATCGCCTTCTCCATCACCGACGGCCAGTTGCCCTCCAATGCCAAGGCCGGATACGTCATCCGCCGCATCCTGCGCCGTGCCGTGCGCTACGGCTACACCTTCCTCGGCCAGAAAGAGGCCTTCATGTACCGCCTCCTGCCCGTGCTCATCGACAATATGGGCGGCGCATATCCCGAGCTGAAGGCCCAGCAGACACTCATCGAGAAGGTGATGAAGGAGGAAGAGGAATCCTTCCTGCGCACCCTCGAGACCGGTATCCGCCTGCTCGACAAGGTGATGGCCGAGGTGAAAGCAGCCGGCAAGACTGAAATCAACGGCACCAGTGCCTTCACCCTCTATGACACCTACGGATTCCCCCTCGACCTGACAGAGCTGATTTGTCGCGAGAACGGGCTCACCGTCAACATCGGCGAGTTCAACGCACAGATGCAGCAACAGAAGGAGCGTGCCCGCAATGCCGCCGCCGTGGAGACAGGCGACTGGGTGCCCCTGAAGGAGGGAGACACCGAGTTCGTGGGCTACGACTATACTGAATATGAGACCTCCATCCTGCGCTACCGTCAGGTGAAGCAGAAGAATCAGACACTCTATCAGATTGTCCTCGACAAGACCCCCTTCTATGCCGAGAGCGGTGGTCAGGTGGGCGACACCGGTGTGCTGGTCAGCGAGTTTGAGACCATCGACATCATCGACACCAAGAAGGAGAACAACCTCCCCATCCATATCGCCAAGCGTCTGCCCGAACACCCCGAGGCACCCATGATGGCCTGTGTCGATACCGAGAAGCGCGCCGCCTGTGCCGCCAACCACTCATGTACCCACCTCATCGACGAAGCCCTGCGCCAGGTACTTGGCACACACGTCGAGCAGAAAGGTTCACTCGTCACCCCCGAAAGCCTCCGTTTCGACTTCTCACACTTCCAGAAGGTCACCGACGAGGAAATCCGTCAGGTAGAACACCTGGTGAATGCCAAGATCCGCGAGAATGTGCCCCTGACCGACCATCGCGACCTGCCCATCGAGGAGGCCCGGGAGCTGGGCGCCATCGCCCTCTTTGGCGAGAAGTACGGCGACCGCGTACGCGTTGTCCAGTTCGGCTCGTCCGTAGAGTTCTGCGGCGGTACCCACGTGTCAGCCACCGGTAAGATAGGTATGGTCAAGATACTCTCCGAGAGCAGCGTAGCCGCCGGAGTGCGCCGTATCGAAGCCATCACCGGTGCCAAGGTAGAAGCCATGCTCGACAATATTCAGGACACCATGAACGACCTGCGTGCCCTCTTCAACAATACCCCCGACCTCAAGGCCGCCATCCGCAAGCATATCGAGGAGAATGCCGGCCTCCGCAAGCAGGTAGAGGACTTCATGAAGGAGAAGGAAGCCGAGGTGAAGGACCGCCTCATTGCCGAAGCCAAAGAGATTGGCGGCATGAAGGTGGTGAAAGGTGTGATGCCCATGCCCGCCGACGCCGTGAAGAACATTGCCTTCCAGGTGCGTCAGGCCATCCCCGAGAAGCTCCTCTGCGTCATCGGTAGTGTCAACGAAGGCAAGCCCATGCTCACCGTCATGATCAGCGACGACCTCGTAGCCGCAGGCCTCAAGGCCGGAGCCCTGGTGAAAGAAGCCGCCCGTCTCATCCAGGGTGGGGGAGGCGGTCAGCCCCACTTCGCCACCGCCGGAGGAAAGAACCCCGAAGGTCTCATCTCCGCCGTCGATAAAGTGGTGGAGCTGGCACAGGCGTGAGTTACTAGTTACTGGTGATTAGTGAATATATCAAAAGAGCATCCCGACACGAGGGGGTGCTCTTTTTTTTACTACGGAAAGCTCATAAGACACATTTTTGTACATGTAAGGGAAAAACCGACTCTTTAGTGTTACAGCCCTCCCCTTATTTACTATAAAATAGGTAGAAACACTACAAAAATGTGTGTGTGCCGAACACTAATAATGGAAAATGGTTGGATAATGACCATATTCCGTTAAATAATTATAATACTATCTTGTTAGTTGACGCATATTGTTAGTTATTTATACCTTTGTCAACCGATAAATCATTACATATTAGTTCATGAAAAACCTATTTTGCAATCGGTTGAAGAATGCCCGACTGATGAAAGGCCTGTCTATGGAAGAATTATCCCATTCCATACAAGGTGTTGTCAGCAAACAAGCAATTTCCAAATACGAGAACGGGCAAATGATGCCCAGTAGCCAGGTTTTGGATGCCATAGCCAAATCACTGAATTTGCCTACAGATTACTTCTTTCGTCAGGGGATACAGATTGAACAGATAAGTTTCCGCCGCAATGGAGAACACATACCAGTCCGTGCCGAAAGGCAGATGATACTCGTTGCACAGGACAAAATGGAGCGATATCTTCATCTTGAAGACCTTTTGGCTAAGGATTTCATATTTAAAAATCCGTTGAAGAATCGAAAAATCTCCACGATGGACGATGTGGAAATTGCAGCCCGACAATTGCGGATCAAATGGGGAGCAGGCAATTATCCTATACTTTCCGTATATGAAATGATGGAAAGTGTAGGTATTAAAATTATCGAGTTTGAGGCTGGAACCGATTGTGCATTGGGTTTCTCTACCTTTGTCAATAAGACCATTCCACTGATTGTGGTCAACTTATCTAATAATCACACTTCCGAGCGGAAACGTTTTACTGCCCTTCACGAATTGGCCCATCTGTTACTGAATTTCGATAAGTCAGTTACAGACAAAGAGCGTGAGCGTCTTTGTCACCGTTTTGCAGGCGCATTCCTCTGTCCTGCATCAGTTTTTCAAGAAGAGTTGGGGCATCACCGCACTGCATTCACCCTGGGCGAACTTGTCAGCCTCCGTTGCCGTTACGGCATTTCCATAGCAGCTATAGTCCACCGAGCAAAAGATTTGGGTATCATTACAGATACTTACTACAATCATATCTACGACACCCACATTCATGCTAATCCCATGGAAGAGGGGTGGGGCGCTTACCCTATCATGGAGCATACCGACCGTTATGCCCGACTGTTGCAACGTGCTTTGGCCGAGCAAGTCATTACGGAAGGTGAAATACAGAATTTGGGAGAGGGAGAAGTGTATGATTCAGATTCAGAAAGGGTGAAAGTGTTATAAATATAAGTATAGCGTACAATTATAGATTCATTGGTTATGACAAAGAAAGAATCCATCAAGATATTTGAAGAGAAGAAAGTCCGCACTGTGTGGGACGATGAACAGGAGAAATGGTATTTCTCCATCATTGATGTAGTGGCTGTATTAACAGACAGCGTCAACCCTCAAGCATATTGGCGCAAACTAAAACAACGTCTTATAGAGGAGGGAAATCAAACCGTGACAAATTGTCACGCTTTCAAAATGAAAGCTGCTGATGGCAAGATGCGCTTGACAGATGTTGCCGACCAGGAACAGCTTTTCCGTCTTATCCAGTCCATTCCTTCACCTAAGGCTGAACCATTCAAACGGTGGATGGCACAGGTGGCATCCGAACGTTTCTTTGAGGAGGAGAGGGAGATAGAGGGAAAGAAAAATCCCCCGTTAAAGGACGAGGGATCAGAACCTGATGTTTTCACAACGGAATAATCCTTATTGTGAATTGCTTCAAATTATGTGGCAAATATATACACTTTTTTTATACAATGCAAGTATTTGTGAAAAAGATTACATATTTTTGTGGAATTAATTAAAAAATGAGATATCATGAAACGAATTTTAGGCCTTGATTTAGGAACAAATAGTATTGGTTGGGCGGTAATTGTCGCTGAAATTGATGACGAAGGAAATCTTCAATTAGTAAAAATTGATGCAGCAGGAAGTAGAATTATTCCTATGGATGCAACTGTATTAGGTGATTTTGATAAAGGAAATTCTATTTCCCAAACTGCAGAACGTACTAGATTGCGAGGTATGCGTCATTTGCTTGAAAGATGTTTGTTGCGTAGAGAACGATTACATCGGGTACTTGATATTTTGGAGTTCTTGCCTTCTCATTATTCAAAGACCTTAAATCGTTATGGTCAAATCAAGGAAGGTGAAGAACCGAAGTTGGCTTGGCGCAAGAATGAAATGGGTAAATATGAATTCTTGTTTATTGATTCGTTCAATGAGATGCTAGAAGACTTCAGATTGACTCATTCGGAACTTGTGGGCAAGAAAGTTCCGTATGATTGGACAATCTATTATCTCCGTAAGAAGGCTTTAACTCAAAAGATTTCAAAGGAAGAATTGGCTTGGGTTTTGTTGAATTTCAATCAGAAACGTGGTTATTATCAATTATCAGAAGTGGAAATTGAAAAGGATAATAATTTTACAATAGAAAGTTTAAAAGTTGTTGATGTTGTCAAAGGCGAAAAAGACAAAAAAGGAAATAAATATTGGTTTGAAGTATCTTTAGAAAACGGTTGGATTTATAAAGCTGCATTCTATAATGATATTTATTCGTGGAAATCTGAGACTAAAGATTTTATTGTAAAGAAAACAACGTTAAAAAATGGAGAACAAAAAATAAGTTTATCGATTTTGCCTTCTATTGATGAAATTGAAAGGATGACTGAAAAAGAGAAGAATAAATTATACGATAAAATTAGAATTAAAACAGAAAAAACTATATTGGATACAGGTAAAACCGTAGGTACATACATCTATGACTCCATTCTCCAAAATCCAAATCAAAAAGTACGTGGCAAATTGGTACGTACTATCGAAAGAAAATTTTATAAGGATGAATTGATTCAAATACTGAACAAGCAAAAGGTATTCCATCCTGAACTTCAAAATAAGGATTTATACCAAGCCTGTATTGAAGAATTATATCCAAGTAATGAGGCATATCGCACAAACATCGCTAATCGTGATTTTACTTATTTGTTTGTGGATGACATTTTATTCTATCAGCGTCCGTTGAAAACCAAGAAATCTTTGATATCTAATTGTCCATATGAGGAATATATAGTAAAAGATAAGGAAACAGGCGAAGAAAAGAAATATGGATTGAAGTGTATCGCCAAGTCGCATCCGTTGTATCAAGAGTTCCGCCTTTGGCAATTCTTGAGCAATTTGCATATCTATAAGAAAGATTTGGCAAAGGATATTGATGTTACATCAGATTTCTTGAAGTCAGAAGAAGATTATGTGGCATTGTTCGATTGGTTAAATGACAGGAAGACTATCGATCAAAAGAATTTCTTGAAATATCCTTCATTCGGATTAAAAAAGAATGTGGGAAACTATCGTTGGAATTATGTGGAAGACAAGCTTTATCCTTGTAATGAAACACGTGCCCAACTCTTGTCTTATTTATCCAAGGCCGGTATATCTCCCGATTTTTTGAATAAAGAATTGGAAGAGAGAATGTGGCATTTATTATATTCGGTTGATGACAAACAAGAATTGATAAAGGCTTTACGTAAGTTTGCCGATAAGTATAGCTTGAATGATTGTTTTGTTGATGTTTTCCAGAAGTTCCCACCATTCAAGAAAGAATATGGTGCTTATTCTGCCAAAGCAATCAAGAAATTATTACTCTTAATGAGAATGGGAAAATATTGGTCAGAAAGTAACATAGATGAGCTTACTCGTGGAAGAATAGATAAAATCATTTCTGGAGAATATGATGAAAGCATCAAGAACAGAGTAAGGGAAAAGGCAATGAACCTTACAGATGTGTCATCGTTTAGAGGACTTTCTCCTTGGTTGGCTTGCTATGTTGTCTATAACCGACATTCAGAGGCAAAGGAAATAACAAGATGGAAGACTCATGATGATTTGCAGAAATATTTGAAATCATTCAAACAGCATTCCTTGCGTAATCCTATTGTTGAACAAGTGATAACAGAGACTCTTCGGACGGTACGTGATATATGGGAAAAATATGAGAAAATTGATGAAATACACGTAGAACTTGGACGAAACATGAAACAAACGGCAGAACAGCGTCGTAAGGATACTGAAAAAATCACTAATAATGAAAATACGAACTTACGTATTAAAGCGTTGTTGATGGAATTTGCTAATCCTGAATTTGAGATAGAAAATGTCCGTCCTTATTCACCAAGTCAGCAGGATATTTTGCGTATTTACGAGGAAGGTGTGTTGGATAGAGAAGATGTTTATGAAAAAGATAATTCATCTGATTATAAATATAGAGATGAAAAGGAAAAGAATGAAATCGAAGATATATTGAAGAAGTTCAAGGAAAGTGATGTCAAGAAACGTCCGACAAGAAGCGAGGTTCTTCGTTATAAGTTGTGGCTGGAACAAAAGTATTGTTCACCTTATACCGGCCAACCAATCCCATTGGCCAAATTGTTCACTTCTGCGTATGAGATAGAGCACGTGATTCCTCAATCCCGTTATATCGATGATTCATTCTCGAACAAGGTTATTTGTGAATCGGAAGTAAACAAATTGAAAAACAACCTTTTGGGATTTGAGTTTATCAAAAAACATCATGGTGAAAAGATTGAATTGTCTTTTGGAAAGGTTGTAACAATCTTTACAGAAGGGGAGTATGAACAATTCGTGAAAGACCATTATGTGCGCAATCGTGGTAAGATGCGCAAATTAATGATGGATTCCATCCCCGATGAATTTATTGCAAGACAATTGAATGATAGTCGATATATCAGTAAAGTTATTAAAGGATTACTTTCAAATATTGTACGTGAAGAAGGTGAAGAAGAAGCAATATCCAAGAATGTCATTGTATGTACAGGTGGTGTGACTGACAGATTGAAGAAAGATTGGGGTATCAATGATGTTTGGAATAAAATCATCTTGCCTCGTTTCTTGCGTCTCAATGAAATGACGGGAACTAATCAGTTTACAACAAAAACTACAAATGGTTACGAAGTACCTTCTATGCCGTTGGAACTTCAAAAGGGATTTAATAAAAAACGCATCGACCATCGTCATCACGCTATGGACGCTATTATTATTGCTTGTGCTAACAGAAACATTGTCAATTATTTGAATAATGAATCGGCAAGTAGTAAATCTAAAATATCACGTTATGATTTGCAGATATTGTTGTGCGACAAGGTTAAGACAGATGATAAGGGTAATTATAAATGGATGATAAAGAAACCTTGGAATACGTTTACGCAAGATGTATATCAAGTGTTGAATAATATCGTGGTTAGCTTTAAACAGAATTTACGTGTCATCAATAAGGCAACCAATATGTATGTTCGTTTTGAGGATGGTAAGAAGAGACTTGTTAAACAAGTACGTTCTAATTGGGCTATTCGTAAGTCTATGCATATAGACACTGTATATGGAGAAGTGAATTTGCGTAAGATTAAATCAATTAAGTTAAATGAAGCAATTAAGAAGCCTTCAAGAATTGTAGAAAAGGAATTTAAGGAAAAACTATTGTCTTTATTGAAACAAGGATATGATGAAAAGAGAATAAAGAAGTACTTTGAAGAACATCATGATGTATGGCAAGATATAGATTTGGCTAAAATTAAGGTGTATTACTTCACAAAGGAAACGAAAGATAGATTCTTTGCAGCGAGAAAGTCGCTAATAGAAATTCTTGGTGATGCCAATGATTATGAAAAAGCTGTATCTATTATTAAAAATAAAATAACAGATACTGGTATTCAGACAATTTTATTACATCATTTGGAGGAGAAGGGGAATGATCCTAATATTGCTTATTCATTAGATGGAATAGATGAAATGAATCGGAACATTGTTCGTTTGAATAAAGGGAAATATCATCATCCAATCTATAAAGTTCGCAAATATGAGAAGGGGGATAAGTTTGCTGTTGGACAAAAGGGTAATAAGTTATTCAAGTTTGTAGAAGCAGATAAAGGTACTAATCTTTATTTTGCTATATATGAAACAGAAAAGTTGAATGTAGAATCAGGTAAGACTGTAAAGAAAAGAACTTATGCAACTATTCCTTTAAATGTTGTTATAGAAAGATTAAAACAGGGTCTATCGCCTGTACCGACTGATGAGAATGGTAATGAGCCAAAGTTTGTTTTGTCTCCTAATGATTTGGTTTATGTGCCGACAGTGGGTGAAAAGGATATTCATATAGGAGGTAAGTTAAATTGTTCAAGAATTTATAAATTTGTAAGTTGTACTGGAAACGAAGCTCATTTTATTCCTTGTTTTGTTGCAAGTCCTATAATTGAAACAAAAGAGTTGGGAAGTAATAATAAAGCTCAAAGAGCTTGGACGAATGAAATGATAAAAGAAGTCTGTATTCCAATTAAAGTTGATAGATTAGGTAATATAACCAAATAGGATATTGATAAGGAAATATGGACTACTCTAATAAAGGACAAATAATCCTCTATCAAACCGTTGATGGGGAAAGCAAGATAGAAGTCACGCTTGCCAATGAAACCGTTTGGTTGACCATTGACCAAATGGCGGAATTGTTTCAGCGCAATAAATCTACCATATCCAGACATATAAAAAATGTATTGGAAAGTGGTGAATTACAGGAAACTTCAGTTGTTGCATTTTTTGCAACAACTGCTTCTGATGGAAAAATATATCAGGTTAACTATTACAACCTTGACATGATTATTAGCATTGGTTATAGGGTCAATTCCTATCGGGGTGTACAGTTCCGTATATGGGCTACACAGGTGTTGAGGGAATATCTTGTCAAGGGTTTTGCACTGAATGATGAGCTGTTGAAGAATGCAGGAAAAGGCAATTACTTTGACGAACTGCTTGCACGCATTCGTGACATCCGCTCATCGGAGAAGGTGTTTTACCGGAAGATATTGGAAATTTATGCATTGAGTATCGACTACGACCCGAGAACAGAAACAACCCGACAATTTTTTGCTACCGTACAGAACAAGATGCACTATTCCGTACATGGGCATACGGCGGCTGAGATTATATACAATCGAGCCGATGCAGATAAGGACTTCATGGGACTGACTACATGGACGGGAGCTTTGCCTAAACGACAGGATGCAGAATATGCCAAGAACTATTTGAACGAAGATGAGTTGGACACGTTGAACCGTATTGTCAACTTATATCTTGATTTTGCGGAACTTCAGGCGAAGAGCCATACACCTATGTATATGAAAGATTGGATTCAGAAGTTGGATGATTTCTTGAAACTGTCGGGAAAGGAACTTCTGACTCATGCCGGCACCATTTCTGCAGAGGTGGCCAAGTTGAAAGCGGATACTGAATATGATCGTTTCAAAGAACGTACGCAATACCAACTTTCACCTGTAGAATTGCACTTCATTGAGAATTTTGAACGGGAACAGAAGAAACTGAAAAGATAGAAGCCATGATCAAGAAGACCCTCTATTTCGGAAATCCTGCATACCTGTCGTTACGCAACAACCAACTGGTGATAAAATTACCAGAGGTGGAGAAATGCGATGCTTTGCCTGAGAGTTTCAAAAGGCAAACGGAAGTGACCAAACCGATAGAGGACATAGGGGTGGTGGTACTCGACAACAAACAGATAACCATCACTTCGGGAGCTATGGAGGCTTTGTTGGAAAACAATTGTGCCGTGATTACTTGCGACAGCCGGAGTATGCCCGTGGGATTGATGCTTCCACTTTATGGGAATACAACACAGAATGAACGGTTCCGTCATCAGTTAGATGCTTCCTTGCCACTGAAAAAGCAACTTTGGCAACAGACCATACAAGCGAAAATCATCAATCAGGCATCGGTATTGCACGATTGCCGGAACGAAGAAGTCAGGTGTATGCACGTGTGGGCAAAGGATGTACGCAGTGGAGACCCAGACAATTTGGAGGGGAGAGCTGCAGCATACTATTGGAAGTACTTGTTCGGACAACATATTGCAGGTTTCACACGCGACCGAGATGGTGTACCTCCTAACAATCTGCTGAACTATGGTTATGCCATCCTTCGGGCCGTAGTGGCAAGGGCCTTGGTATCAAGCGGACTTCTTCCTACATTGGGTATTCATCACCACAACCGTTACAATGCTTATTGCTTGGCTGATGACATTATGGAACCATACCGACCTTACGTAGATGAATTGGTGTACCGGTTGGTAAAGAACAAGGGATTGCCTACGGGAGAACTTACGCGTGACTGGAAAGCGGAACTGTTGGTTATCCCTACGTTGGATGTTGTCATTTCGGGAAAGCGAAGTCCGTTGATGATTGCCGTAGGGCAAACTACAGCTTCACTCTATAAGTGTTTCAGCGGTGAACTGCGCAAGGTTGCTTATCCCGAAAGATAGCACATATATAATAAGGTATGGAACGTTTCAGTGAATATCGCATCATGTGGGTACTTGTTTTATTTGATCTTCCCACCGAAACCAAGAAAGACCGCAAGGCTTCGGCTGAATTTCGTAAGAATTTGGTGCGCGACGGATTCACTATGTTCCAGTTCTCTATCTACATCCGCCATTGTGCCAGTCAGGAGAATGCAGCCGTACATATAAAAAGAGTTAAATCTTTCCTTCCTGAGTACGGACAGGTCGGAATCTTATGCATTACGGACAAGCAATTTGGAAATATTGAGCTTTTCTATGGCAAAAAACAGCAAGGCGTTGCTGCGCCAGGTCAACAGCTTGAACTGTTTTGAAACAATGAATCCCGCTCTTGGGCGGGATTCATCATCTAAAAGACAATCATTTTTTTCTTTTCAACTTCCTTTGTGACTAACTGATACTCAGCTTTATATGAAGAGTCAGTTGTCTTTCTTGGCGCAAAGATACTAATTTGAAAGCAATTCACAACCGCCGGACTCTTCGTTGTACAAAAATCCGTGTTGTCTTTCTTGGCGCAAAGATACTAATTTGAAAGCAATTCACAACTCGCGGCTTTCTTTGCCTTGCGGGCTTCTTGTTGTCTTTCTTGGCGCAAAGATACTAATTTGAAAGCAATTCACAACACAAATCAACAAGGACATCAACGCCGGCCGGTTGTCTTTCTTGGCGCAAAGATACTAATTTGAAAGCAATTCACAACACAAATCAACAAGGACATCAACGCCGG
>JAFQBB010000013.1 GCA_017416805.1 Bacteroidaceae bacterium | reverse complement strand
GTATTCCCAGTAGGCCGTCTTCAGCTCGTTCAGTGCCACGGCCGCATCCACGCTTTGTGTGCGTGCCGTCAGGATGGCCTCTTCAAGAGTGATGGGGCGTGGTTGGGACGACAATGCCGAGCAGGCGAGCAGGCTGCAGAGGAGGAAGAAGCCCCTGCGGACCTTGCGGACCCTCCCCCTGCCCCTCCTAGGGGAGGGGAGCAGAATGTTTCGACTATGATGATGTTTCTTGTTCATGATGTAATAAGTTTGGGAATAATATACTTTTTGATACAGCCGTAGGGGCGTGTCAAAATGCAGATGCGCTTCTTTAAGCCCTCCCTCACAGGGAGGGTTGGGGTGGGTCTGTTCTTCACTCCACCTGTCTTCCGTCGAAGAAGCGGATGGTGCGCGAGGTGGTGCGTGCCTGTTCCTCGTTGTGGGTCACCATCACGATGGTGCGGCCGTCTTCGCGGTTCAGTTGGCGCAGCAGGTCCATCACTTCGGCACCCATCTTTGAATCGAGGTTACCCGTCGGCTCGTCGGCCAGAATGATGTCCGGATTACCGATGAGGGCACGGGCGATGGCCACGCGCTGGCACTGTCCGCCGGACAGTTGCATGGGCATGTGGCGCATGCGGTGGCTCAGTCCCACGCGCTCAAGCACCTCCTTGGCCAACCGTGTGCGTTCGCCCGCCGACACGTTGCGGTAGAGCAAGGGCAGCTCCACATTATCGATGACATTCAGCGAGTTTACCAGGTGGAACGATTGGAAGATGAATCCCAACCGCTGGTTTCGGAACTCGGCCAGCTCCTTGTCCTTCAGTGTCATGGCCTCGGTGCCACACAGTTCGATGGTGCCGCTTGTAGCTTTGTCCAGCAGGCCGATGATGTTGAGCAGCGTGGATTTGCCACATCCCGAAGGCCCCATGATGCTGAGGAATTCGCCTTTCTTTACTTCCAGGTTTACGTTTTCCAGTGCCTGGGTTTCTATCTCGTTGGTGCGGTATATCTTGTTGATACCGGTAAGTTTGATTATTGGCATATTATCTTGTTTTTTGTTAGTTTATAATTGGTTGTTTGCTCTCAGGAGTTAAAGGAGTTATCGCTTCGCTAGGAGTTATCACTTCGTTAGGAGTTATCACTTCGTTAGGAGTTAAAGCCAATTGTATAGCAAAACTATTGGCTAGCAGGCAGAGCCTGCGCTAACTCCTTTAACACCTTTAACTCCTCTAACTCCTTAAAAAATTACTCATCCCTCAGCGCCTCCGCCGGCAAGTCTTTGGATGCCTGTTTCACGGGGAACCACGTGCCAAGCAGGGCAATCAGCACCATCAGGATGTAGATGAGTGCATCGGTGGCGAGGGTGAGCCACGTTTTGCTGTCCTGCCAATAGTGGGCGGTAGGGTCAGTGATGTCCCACTCCAGTTCGTGGATGTAGTGGATGATGAGCGGTTGGGCAATGAGAACACCGATGGTGACCAGCATCCACGCCTCCGTCATAAACTGGCGGGTGATGGTGGCCTGCGAGGCTCCGATGCTGCGCATCAGCCCAATCTCTTGTCGGCGTGCCCGACAGCGCACCCAGAACGTTCCCGTCATGCCGAGGAATACACAGAGCAGCACGAAGAAGGCCATCACGGCGGTGTAGCGGTAGCGGGAATAGGCACCCGCCAGGTCATTGAACCGCTTCAGACTTTCCCCGAAACTTTTGATGTCTTTGATGGCTGTAGGCGTGGTCTCATAGTGAGGTGCGATTTCGCTCATAATCCGTTCGCGGAAGGCATTGCCGTCCACCCCCTCTTTCAGGCGATAGGCGATGACGTGGTTGAATTCGTTCCTGCCGCGAATGGTGCTGGTGAGCACGAAAAGATTGTTTCCCGGAACATGGAAGTTGCTACGCTTGTAGCCCTCATATACACCGACAATCTCGAAATAGTTGTTCGCATTTGAGCCTTCGGGCAGTTTTTTGCCGAAGTGGACCTTTTCGCCTGTCACGTCTGTCCGCCCGAACAGCTGGCGGGCAAAGGCGACTGACACGATGCCTTGCGGACATGCCAATTTTGCTTCTGCCAGTTGCAGCGGTCCGCCTGTGCGGGCATCTTTCAGGCCATATACTTTCAGGAAGTCGGTTGTTCCATCGATGACAAAGGTCTGATACCATGGACAGTTGATTCGGACACATGCCGTGTCGTCGCTTACAAAACCGTTGCCGTTGCTCGAAAGGGCACCCGGGTAAGAGTCGCCGCGCACGATGGCTACGGCCTCCACCTCGGGAGATTGCTTGATGGTGAGCAACAGTTGGCGGAAGTGGCTCTGGAAGATGGAGTCGCGTATCTCGCGTTCCCGGCGGGCGTACCTGAACTTGCTGCCTTCTTTCAGTTCAATGAAGTAAGACTTCTCTTTCTCGTAGCCGTCGGGGAGCACGTAGTTGGCAGTGCTTCTCACGACCTCGGCCGATGTGGTGAAGAGGAAGAACGCGATAACAATCAGTTCCAGCAGAATCCAGCCGTTTTGTCGTCGCTGGTTCCACAGTTGTTTGAAAATCATTTTTATCATATCGGATAATGCTTTTATTGTTTCTTTATTGTTCTGTTTACTGCTTGCTATGCAATGACTCTATGATTGAATGCCGGAGCGCCCACACGGTGGGGATGAGTGCCGAGATGAGATTCAGCAACAGGCAGGCACCAAAGGCGCAACCGATAATCCACGGGCTGAAGAGCATCTCAGGGGTGATGCGCGGACTGATTTCGGCAAAGGAATAGAGGTCTCTGTTATCGAACAGGGAGAGAATCCACTGACTGCACGTGGCGATAATCAGGTAGGCAATGAGCAGTCCCACGATGCCGCCGGCCACGGTGAGGGCCAGGTTTTCGCCCAGCACCTGCCGTAGGATGGACCAGTTGGAGGCACCGTATGCCTTGCGCACGCCTATCTCCACTTGCCGCTGATCCATGCGCGATGATATCATGCCGCTCAGGTTCAGCGCCGGGATGAAGAGCAGGGCCAACAGCAGGTAGAGCAGTTCCAACACAACCTCCTTGACGGATACCTCCTCGTCGTGTTGGTAGTAGCTGAGCCAGTCCTCCACAGGTTGCCCCTTCAGTTCGTGGGTCGTCTCGGGATGGTCGGCATCGTATTTGCGGAAGGCTTCGATGACCTCTTGTTTCAGAATCTCTTTTTCGCTTCCGCTCGTCGCTTTCAGATATACCTGATAGCGACCCAACAGTTCGGCTCTCTTCATCTCGGTGGAATACTTGTTGTCGAGCGAGATGGGAATCCATACTGCGGCATAGGAGTCAGGAGTGGCCACAGAACTGTTCTTCACTACGCCTACAATCTTCACATCCTGGCCTTCCGCTTGAATGCGTTCGCCTGTCACGTCCGTGCGGCCGAACAGTTGCAGGGCAATCTCCTCCTGTATCACTGCCACCTGTTGCTTGGAATCCACATCTACCTCCGTAAAGGGTTTTCCGTCGATAAATTGAAACGTGAAGAGTTTCCAGAAGTCGGCATTTACCAATTTGACGATACCCCTCAGTTGGTTGGCTTCTCCGGGCTTGCCGATACCCACCGGGGACTTGCCGGTGTTGGGGCTGAATACCGCCACCGCTTCTGCCCGGGTTTGCTCCTTCAGGTACTTTCCCAAGTAGGGCGAGCAACAATTACTTTGATACATCCCCCGATCGTCGTTGTAGCGGAGGGTCAGTCGTCTTATCACTAGCGTCTCCCCCCGATTCTCTTCGGGATAGACGGGTGCGAACTTGATGTAATGGACGATGAAGAGTATCATCGTCAGCGCGATGGCCAGTCCTGTGCCAATCACGTAGATGGAGGTGAAAAGCTTGTTCTGCTTCACCAAGTTCCATGCTTGTCTGAAATAGATTTTGAACATATAGTTTGGGTTTAGTATTATTCCACTTTCAGTTTCTCATACTCCTTCCAGCGTGCCATGTCGCTGATGACGACCTGTTCGCCGGGGTTAAGCCCTTCGACGACCTCCACATACCGGTAGCTGCTTTCGCCCAGTCGGACGGTGCGGCGGTTGAGCGTCTGTCCGTCGGGCGAGAGGACGAAGAGCTGCGTCTGTCCGCTGCCGAGGTAGTACGAGCCGTTGGCAATGCGCAGGGCGTTGTCCTTCACGCTGCCCACCACATGCACGTCGGCATTCAGTCCCGAGCGCAGGCGGCGGTGACGTGGGTCGAGCGGATGCACCACAAAACTGATGATGCCATCCTTCGACAGGGGCGTGATGCTCGTCACCCGTCCCTCCAGTTCGTCCGTGCCGATGCGGATGACGGCTTTGGCTCCCACCCGCACACGGTCGGCGTAGGCATCGGCCATCTCTACTTCCAGCTTGAAGTTCGAGAGGTCGGAGAGCGTGGCCACCTGACTGCCCTGCGACACCTGTGTGCCTATCTGGCTATTTACATAGGTGAGGATGCCCGCCCGTGGTGCGCGTATCTGTGCGTCCTCCAGTGTGCGGCGTGTCTCGGCCAAGTTTTTCCGGAAGATTTCCAGCTCCAGCTCCTTCACCTTCAGGTCGGCCTCGCGCACCTGTTGCTCGTTGGTGTACTGCTGGCGCAGTTGCTCCAGCTCCAGACAGCCTGTGTTGTAGGCCAGTTCGGCCTGACGCACCTTGTCGGTGGTGCCCGAACCAAGGCTGTCGAGGTAGCGCTCGTTGCGCAGCTCCACCTCCAGGCGGTTCAGCTTCATTTCGCTCACACGGATGTTCATCTGCAGGTCGCTCAGCCGCGTCAGGTTGTTCAGCCGCAGCTGCTCCAGCTGGTAGCATTTCATCTGCTCCTCGTCCAACAGTTTGCGGTAGCTGGTCTCGGTGCTCTGCAGGTCGAGCCGCAGGATGGGGGTGCCGGCCACCACGCTGTCGCCCTCTTTGCAATAGACCTCCACGATGCGCGACGTGATGGGCGAAGTCATCAGCTCCTCGGCGGCAGGCACTACGCGTCCCACGGCGGCCACACTCACTTCGATGGCTCCGCGCTCCACGGTGCTCGTCTTCAGGTCGGCCAGCTGCACACCACTTTGTGCCCAACGGGTCAGCCCCATCACAGTGGCAAAGCCCACGGCCACAATGCCTGTGCCTACAAGCACCTGACGGCGCAGGCGCTTTCTTCTCTCTTCTTTGGGTATTTCTCTGTCCATATTCGTTTATTAGTTTTTTTCATTTCCTGCCATAGTAAAGTGCAAATCCTGTGCCAAACATGCAAGTGGTTGATTTATAGCGGAAACCCGAAAACACCCACTGTCCGAAAATGGACGCTCTGTCCACTTTTGGCGAGCACAGGCGGACAGCAGATAAAATGAAGACTTGCCGGGTAGAGTGTGGCGAATCCCATTTTGGCTAAAATTTTCACAAAAACAGCCACAATAATCATAAAGAGTGGCCTTCAAAACAACTGAAAGTACCGAAAAATAACTTATCCCAAGCTTTGGTTTAATTAAACCAAGCCTTGGGATAATTGAACCAAGCCTTGATTTACTTGTCCCAAGTCTTGGGATAAAGAACGGATAGGTACTTCTATGGAAATTGATTGCAGTTTGAATAGAAACGTTACTCTATTATACAAAAAGCCAATCGCACTTCTTGATTTCTGCGATTGGCTTTTTGTGTTGTTCCTTTTTTCCTACGGATTCATCACCACTTCAACTGTGTGCTTCGAGCGGGCGAGCTTGCGGGCCAGCCGCTGCACATCCTTGGAAGTGACTTGTTGCAGGGTTTCACTGTTCGTCAGCATGTCGTCCGAATGGTAGCGCACGCGTTCGGTGAGGGCGGCCATCCAGAAAGCATCGGTGGCGCGGTAGGCGGTGTGTTGCTTCTGCAGGTATTCCTTTGCTTTGTTGAACAGGTCGGTAGAAGGCCCCTCGTCGGCCACTTGGCGGAGCAGGCCGATGGCTTTCTGTAACAGGGACTGTGCCTGTTGCGGATTGGTGTTGAAGTTGAACATCAGCGTCAGTTCATCAGCCGGTTGGCGTGAGATGCGTGAGGTGACGCTTACATTGTAGGTTCCTCCCTCTTGCTCACGCAGAGTCTCAGAGCATAGGCTGTTCATCACTTCGCTGAGGATGGCGCAGGCCATGTTGCTCTTGGCTGTGTAACGTTCTTTAGCCAGAATATTATAGATGACAGTGGTAACGGGATTTTCCATTGGGACTTGTACGTGGCAGACGTGCTGTCCGCGACGCAGGCGGGGTAGGGCACTGAGGTCAGCCTGCTCACGCTCTTTAGGATTGCCAGGCAGCGAAGCAATGTATTCACAGAGGAGTGGGCGGAGGGAATCGATGTCCATCTTTCCCACAAAGATGAAGGTGAAGTCGGCCGCATTGGCAAAGCGCTCTTGAAAGAGGGTGAGCGTGCGGGCATAGTCAACGCTGTCGGCCAAGGCCAATGATGCCTTCCGACTACGAGGATGGGGCTGGTACATGGTGGCGCGGAGGGTGTCGCTAAAGTGGGTCATGGGGCTTTCCATGCGTTGGCGCACAGTGCTCTGCATACTTTGTTGCCAACGGTGGAAGGAGGCCGTGTCCTGACGGGGGGCAGTGGTGAAGCGGAGGTACATCAGTTGGAGCAAATCTTCAACATCCGTCCACTTGCAGCCACCGGTGAAGGTTTCGGTGAGAGTCCCCACATTGGTTTGGTACGAAGCTGTACTACCCTCTAAAGTGCGTCCGAGCTGACGACCCGACAGATGGGCCAGTCCGCCCATGCCGGGCAGAGCGTTGATGGCATTGATGTTGTTATACTCTTCATCGGAAATCAATGAGGTGCCACCGTGGCTGATGGCCGTCAGTTGCAGGATGCCGTTCGCGGCCTTGGTGGGTTTCAGTATCACTCGCGCTCCGTTGCTGAGGGTCAGTTCGTGTGTGCCATATTCAGAGTCTTCCACCTCTTTTACGATGCTTCCTTTCACCAGCTTTTCCTTCATCAGTTCGGGTGCAGGCTCTGTTTCAGGAATCTGGTAGGGGGTGGTTTTCTGTCCCCACGCCTGACCATAGGCTTGCAACACTTCGGCTTCTGTGGGCCAGTGGTTACCCTCGCGTTCCTGTCCTTGTAAGAGGATGGCCACACCACCTTGACTGTAGATGAACTGGTTGAAACGGGCGTTTACGTCGGCCAAAGTCAGGCTCTGCAACAATTGGCGGTAGAGTTTCATCTCTTCGGCCTGGGAGAGCAGGGGATGGCTGTGCAGGAAATGGGCCATACACTTCTGTACGAGGGTGTTGTTGGGCAATGCGGTGCCAATGTTCTCCTCGGTCATGCTGATGGTGCGGCGCAAATCGTTGCATACGCGCTCGAACTCGGCCGGGGTGAATCCGTGTTCCATGGCACGCTTGAGCTGGAACACCAATGCCGACATGGCCTGCATCCAATTGTCCTCTTTGAAATTGGCATGGGCCGACATGGCTTTCTTGGTCATGGCCAAGGAGTAGTCTCCATCGGAGAACCGGAGGGTGAGTCCTTGTGGGTTGTTGCCCGCTGTGGCTTGGTCATACAGACGGTAGGAGAGCATGGAGATAACCATCTGTCGGCATAAGTTCTCTTTCTGACCAGCTAAGGTGAGGCTGGCTTCTGAGGGTTGGGGGGTGTACTTGTAGCTGATGCGCAGCGTGCCCGAAGATAATTCAGGGTCAGTGCCTATGGCCACGATGGGCGAGGCATTGTCCGCCACGGTAAAGTAAGGACGCTCAGGGGCATTCTTTTTCCGTGGAATATCTGTCCAAAGGGTTTGGATGCGTTTCTCCATCCAATCGGCATCCACATCGCCTGCAATGATGACAGCCTGCAGGTCGGGACGATACCAACGGTGGTAGTAGTCGCGCAGAGCCTTGTGGGGAAAGTTGTCCACCACCTCCATCAGTCCGATGGGCATCCGATGGGCGTAGCGGTTGCCGTCGGGGAAGAGTTTGGGCAGTGTCTGTTCGTAGATGCGTTCGCGGGCACCCGTCTTGGTGCGCCATTCTTCATGGATAACCTTGCGTTCGGCATCAATTTCCTTTCCTTCCAACGAGATGAAACCGCTCCAGTCATGGAGTATCAAGAGACAGGAATCTACCAATTCTTCGCGCTGGGTAGGTACGTTGGAGAGGTTATAGACCGTCTGGTCAAAGGAGGTATAGGCATTGATGTCGGTGCCGAAGCGCACTCCGTTTTCCTCCAAATACTCGATCAGTCGCTTGCCCGGGAAATTCTTGGTGCCATTGAAGGCCATGTGTTCCAAGAAGTGGGCCAGTCCGCGCTGATCTTCTTCCTCCAGGATAGAACCAACCCGTTGCACAATGTAGAACTCGGCCTGCCCAATCGGCTTTTTGTTAGGACAAATATAATAGGTCAATCCGTTGGACAGCGTGCCGTAACGTACCGCCGGGTCTATAGGAAGGGATTGGGCAAAGGTAAGGAGGGGGAAGAAAAGGAAGAAAAAGACTAGCGGACCCTCCCCCTTACCCCTCCCAAGGGAGGGGAGTAGATAGTTTTGCAATATCGTTTTCATTATTTTTCTTGATTTATTGTGATGGACAGACTATCCACTCCCCTCCCTTGGGAGGGGTAAGGGGGAGGGTCCGGTGGGTCCGTTATCACTTCTTCTTATACATAATCTTCACCGGCTGGTAGCAGACGTTCTCATACTTGTTGAGCACGGTGCCCTTGTCGGTGTCGATAACCCACACACTGCCGTTGAGCCCCGGTTGGTCAGGTTCGTAGAAGGCCACGTATGTGCGGGTGTGGTCGGCACTGAGTTCCATACTGGTGATGATTGCTGATTCTGAACCGACGGTCAGGAGGTCATCGGCGTCGGTAATCATCTGTGAAGAGGTGTAGTTCCAACGTTTCACTTTGTTCCCCTCAGCAAAAAGCATGGAATGATAAGTCCGGTTGGCTACGCAGGGAGTGGTTTCAGTGAGGGAAAGTTCACCGATGCCGCACGTCGTGTATCCACCGTTGTCGATGAGAACGTTTTCCAATGTTTCGGAATTGTATTCCCAAAAGTCAACAGAGAGACGGCTCTTCTGGAACATGAAGCCGGTGGCATTGGATGTGATGACGAGTGCTTCAGGATTATCTCCGGCCCGTTTCTGTTCGTCGGTCATGCGCACAAGCACCATCTTGCGGATGCTGAGTCCATTGAAGAAGTTAGCTGTTCCCTGACATTCCTCGCGACTCAGGTGGTACTTCTTTCCACAATAGTAGGGGCCGTATCCACGATAAATCATGCAAAGGGCATTGATGTCGGTGTCCCAATAAAGGAGATTGTAGTTTCCGCCCGTGCCCCCGTCGCTGATGATGGCTGTCTGAGCATAAGTATAGGGAAGTTTTACCGGTTTGGCCAAAGCTCCTTCAGTGGTGGAGAACTCATAGACATGCCCATTCTCACACAACACAGGATAAGCCACGCCCGAAGCTCCCACAGAGGGAATGCCCATCTGTGTAGGCTTGAAGTCAGGGTACTCAGGGGCCGTAATCATGTTTTCCACCACAAAGGTTTTTTCGTTGAGGTAGTAGATGGTGGCAGGTGAGGTGCCGTTCTCGTTGCCTTGGCAGGCAAGGATGAGGCTTCCGCTGCTCTGTACCATGTCGGCCGGGTTGGCGGCAAAGGCATAATCTGTATTGTTGGCACTGAATTGGTCGCCTGTCATAAACCCGGTAGGCTCACTTCCGTCAGCTGGCATGAGCATGAAGGAAAGCATACTGTTTCCCTCGGCATCCTTGCTGATGAGGGTGATACCCTCTTCGTAAGGTGAGTTGACATGCAGTTCGAACGGGAAGAACGTTTTTCCGTCGCTGTTCTCCACAATCAAGCGGCATTGGTAGCTGCCCAACTCTTTACCTTCATAGACAAATTCTTTATCGTGACTGTATGTCTCCAGATTGATTTCCCACGTATAAGTAAGCTCTTTTTCATGGGTCGTCTGGCTGACGATGGGTGAAATGGTGAGTGTTTCGTTCTTGTTAATGTTGTACACCTGTTGGATGGAAGTACTGTCGATGACAATTTCCGAAATAGGGTGGTTGCCCAACGTGGTTTCATCGTCGAAACAAGAGGAGAGAGAGGTTGCCAATAGGGCGATTGCCAATATATTCTTTAGTTTCATTGCTGGATATGTCTATCAGTTTATACCTTATTATATATTATACTGCAAACGGGTCGGGGAAATCAAAAGGAAAGTCGGGGTATTCGTCCAGGATCATTTCCCTGTTGGCAGGGTCGTTGAAGTGCTCATACATGGGTTGGTAGATGTACTTCTTGAAGATGGTGCGATACTGGTATGGGTCGCCGTATTCTATGTGCTCCAGATTTTCACCATAGAGCTTCACCATTTTCTTGTAGGTCTCGGGTTGGACGGCTTCAATGGCATGGAAATATTCTACCATTTTGATGAATTTATACGGATGCCATACTCCAAGGGAACTGAGTGACCAGACCTTTTCTCCGTGTGCATTGTACCAGGCCGGCTGTTCTACGGCATTGTCAAACTTGCTTTGGTGTACTTGGCTGAGTGAGTCGAGCGTGGGGGTGAAGTGCTCATTTTTTACCAAGCGGAGGGTCAGTTGGTAGCGCTCGTACCCGTTGGCATAGTCACCTTGTAGTCCGTCGCGCAGGATGCGGATGGGTATGTAGCCTGTGATGGAGTCGGGCAGAATGACAGCCTCGTCTATCTCGTACTGTATGCCTTCGGTAGCCTTGCATTGGTCTGTCACCAATTCAAAGCCGATGGAGCGGGATGCCTTTGATGGAGCACCCATAATCTGTACCGGAACTTTCAGCGTGTATTCCCTCACTTCGATGGGGGTGACACTGAAGGAGTATTGGCTGGAATCGCTGGTGAAATAGATACCTGTATAGGCTGTGTCGAACTTCATGTAGTCTTCGTCCTCGCAGGCTGTGAAGCCGAGAGCAAGGGCGAATGTCCCTATGATGTAGCTGAATTTCTTCATCTTTTAACTTTTAAATTTAAACTTTTAATTCATCAAAGTCTGTTCTCGTATTCACTGTCGGGGATAGGAACCACGTATATTTCCTTGCTGGCAGGGATGACTTTTTCCTTTCCTGTGGTATTGTCCCATGCGTTGATGTTCAGGTGTTGGCGTTTCAAGTTGAAGAACGTTTGTCCTTCACCGAAGTACTCCTTGAAACGTTCGAGGTTTATAAGTTCCTGAGTCACTGTCTGGTCTTTGATTGCTGATAATCCGCGCGACTCCAATACCTGGTTGTAATATTCGGTGGCCAGTTCTATATCGCTCTCCAATAGTGATTCAGCCATAATGTAGTACATTTCTGGCAAGCGGATGAGGTTGATTCCTTGAATCAGTTCTTTGGGACGCGATGAACCCATGTTCTGCAATTCATACGAATCGGTGAGTTTGCTCAGTCGCAATGTGGGAGTGCCCCCCAATTCAACCGAAGTGAAGTAGGCTGTTGTGCGGTAATCCAATCCGTCAGCCTGTTGTTCGTAAATGCTTTCAATGTCACCACGTGGATTCAAAGAGTAGTAACTGGTGGTAGCTTGCAATTTGGCATACACATTGTTGTAGAACTCTGCAAAATAGATGCCGAAGAGAGTCTCTTTCTCGGAAAGCACACCGGCAATGTCGCCATTGATGTCAGTCTTTACATTCAGTTTGTAGGGGCTGTCATCAATCACCTTCTTGGCATAGATGGCTGCATTCTCCTTATCACCCATGGTCAGATAGACGCGTGCCATCAGTGCCTGTACGGCATAGAGGTTGCAATGAATCTGACGGTCGGTCATGAAGAGGCGGTCGTTTATGTACTGTGCTTCGTCGGCCAACAGGCGCTCCGCTTCGTGCAAGTCGGCCAAGACATGCTCGTAGTTCTTAGCTAACGGTTCAAAGTCTGGTGTGTTCAGCGAGAACTCCGTGGCGTAGGGGATTCCTTCTGCTTCGGGGTTCTGTGTAATCTGTTCGGCATAGAGGCGCATCAGGTCGAAGTGCATGAAGGCGCGGAGTCCCAACGCTTCACCTTTATATATGGTATAAGGGTATTGGGAGGCTGAGGCTACGAGGTCGGCGGCCAAGATGCTGTTCACGTTGGAAATGTTCTTGTACATGGCTGTCCAGATGCCTTCGAACATGCCTTTCACGTTGGTGTTGTCGTACTCATAGTTCCCCATCGCTTCAATGGAGGTGTTTCCCTTGCAGGTAAGGTTTTGTGCCAATATCTCCACTGTAGAGAAGTGCAGCTCCTGTCCGTAGAGCGTCTGGCTGCGCATCTGTGAATAGACTCCGTAGAGGGCATCCTCAATACCTTCGGGCGAGGTAAGCATTTCGTCACCCTTAATCTGTCCTTCGGGGGTGATGTCAAGGTAATCGTCGCAAGCGGTGAAAGTGACTCCACAAACGATGGCGAAAAGTATATATTTGAAAGTCTTCATTAGGCTTTTAATTTTTAACTTTTAATTCTTAATTTGGTTAGAACGTTGCACTTACATTGATTTCAAATCCCTGGCTGTAGAGATAGCTGGTACCGCGTTCAATCTTTACGCTGGAGAGGCGCAGAATGTCGGTGAAGTTGATGCCCGCACGCAAGTTACGCAGATGGAGCGGCTTGTACAGCTTTTCAGGGAACTCATAACTGAGGTTCAGTGTACCCAAGGTCAAGGTGTTCTCCTCTTCGGCAAAGCGGTCTGTCTGGTTGGGACGGCTACTGTCGGCAATGTTCTTGTAGAAGGCAATGTCACCTGGTTGTTTCCAACGGTCGTCAAACACACGCTGGTCGGCATTCTGCATCGGGTCGCTTCCTTCCACTTTGGTTATACGGGTAGTATTGTAAATCCAGGCACCCAAGCGGAAGTTGAAGAGTGCATAGAGGCTGAATCCTTTCCAATAGACATGTGTATTGAAGGTTCCCGTATATTTCGGTTCGGTGTCGCCAATGAGCACACGGTCGGTGGGGTCGTATTCGAAGGTCAGCGTTCCGTCGCGTTTGATATAGACCTCTTTACCCGTAGCAGGGTCGATACCGGCCGAGCGGACCAACTTCAGCGCAGTGGTGCTTTCTCCCTCGGCATATTGGGGAAGCGGAGTCAATGAAGTTCCTGCATTCTCTTGGTTTTCCTTGTTGATTTCCTCCAAGGCTTTGTTGATTTTGGTTATCTTGTTGCGGTTGAAGTAGCCCATAGTTCCAAGTTTCCATGAGAATTCGCTGTTGCGGAAGATGTAGCCATCCACTTGGATTTCGACACCTTTGTTCTGCATTTCACCCAAGTTGGAGGTGGCGGTGGTCACACCCGTTGAGGGCGCTTTGGCCTTATCCAACAGCAGGTCGGTGGTGTTGCGGATGTAGGCATCCACTACGATGTTCAGTCGCTTGTTGAACATGCTGAAATCAAGTCCCACGTTGTAGTTCATGGTGCGTTCCCAAGCCAAATCAACGTTGCCGATGGTGAGGGGGATGGCACCGATGCCATTCTTGTACTCGTATTCGTTGCTGTACTGGTACATTGTCATAGCCTGGAAGGGGCTGAAACTGACCTTACCGGTGTAACCGGCGCTGGCGCGCAGTTTGAAGAGGTCGAAATGCTTCTTGATGTTTTTCATGAACGGTTCGTTCAGTATGTTCCATCCCACACCGCCTGACCAGAAGTGGCCGTAGCGGTTGTTGGCTCCGAATTGCGAAGAACCTGTCACGCGCCAGGTGGCATCGGCAAAGTAGCGGTTTCGCCATGAGTAGTTGCCTGTGACGAACACACCCACATCGGATGATTCTGCCAAATCTCCATAGGGTTTTGAGTTGGTGGGATAACCTGCCGCATTGCCGATGTAGGAGTTCTTGTCATTGAAAAAACCGAGGGCTTGCATTGTCTTGCTGCTCAGTTCCGAGTGGTTGATTTCCCATCCGGCATTGGCACTGATGAGCGATTCGTCTTCGAAGAATTTGTTGAATGTGGCTACAATGTTTCCATTATAGCTGGTCGATTTGCTGTCAATCTGTGTGCTGCTTCCCTTCTTTGTCAAGTCAGTCTCATGTTTGAAGGTGCGCGATTTGGGCGACACGAAGATGTCGCTCCATCCCGTTTCGCTGGTGATGTTGAAGTGACCCGTCACGCGGAACTGGCTGTTGATGTCCCAACGGAAATCTGTCACGTTGGTGAAGGTGTTCGTCCCGTTTCGGCTGTAACTTCCGAGGCTGGCTTCGTAGAGAGGGTTGTCCAAGTCCCAAGCCAAGTCGGTGTTGGGTGTACCGTCCTCGTTGTACATCCGCTCGTAGGGGTTCATCAATACATATTCGGCAAAGGTGCCGTAGGGGGTATTTTGAGCCTTGATTTCGGCATAGGTTGTTCGGTTTGAAATCTGGATGGCGTTGTTGATGAAGTAATCCAACTTGAATCCAAGGTTGTAACGCTTACGGTAGTCCTCCTTCATGACACCTTTGGTGTCGGCGAAGCGGCCTGTAAGTTCGTAGCGTAGGTTTTGTGCACCGCCATAAACGCGCAGCGAGTGGTCGTGGCTGAACGATGTGCGTGCCGGTTGCGACAGCCAGTCGCTGTTCTGTCCGGCCATTATGGCTTTGTAGCGTTGGTTGTAGAGTTCATCCAGTTTATACTGTTCTTCGATATTTCCACCCGCGTCGTAGAGACCGGCCATCTGCTCGTAGCGCAGTTTGTCGGCAGCGTTCAGCACATCGTAGTCGCTAAGGATTGGTGTCTGTAGGTTTCCTGTAAAGTTGTATTGTACACGCAGCGTGCTTTCAGCCAAAGGCTTGCGTGTGATGACAATCACACCGTTGGCAGCCTTTGAACCATAGAGGGCGGTGGCTGAAGCATCCTTCAGTACGTTGATGGTTTCCACCTCGTTGATGTCGAGGTCATAGAGGTCCTGCATGGTGATTTCTGTACCATCCAGGATGATGGTAGGTTGGTTCACGTCCTGTCCGCTGTTGCTGAACGAGGTCATGCCGCGCAGCACCAGTTCGGGTACATGGTTGGGGTTCGAGCCTTGGGCGGTATTCTGCACCATGGCCATACCCGGAGTCAGTGCTGCGATGGCACTGACGATGTTCACACCGCTCACCTGCTTCAAGTCGGCACCGTTGATTTGAGTGACCGATCCGGTAAAGCTATTTTTGTTTTTGTTGAAGAATCCTGTCACTACCACATCGTTGAGGCTGTTGCTTTCTTCGCGCAGGCGTATATGTACATTATTCGTTTTGTCGCGCCCGGGTTTCAATACGTGTGTCTGATAGCCGATGTAGGAGATGTGTACCTCGTAGTCTCCGTCTGACGGTTTCAAATCGAAGTTCCCGTCTATGTCGGTCACAACACCCGTTTCCACAGTACCATTCTTTACAATGGAGACGGTCACACCAATCAGCGGTTCTCCCGTTTGGTTATCAACAACAGTACCCGTAATGTGACGCGGTTGCGTCTGCTCGTTCTGCATCTCTCCGACAGTTGTGCCCAAGTCGTTGGCGGCTGCTCCGAGAGGAGTGGTCAACAGGCATCCGGCCATCAGCCATCCGGTGAGTGTCTGTCCGATAGGATTCTTTTTCATCAGTTTCGTTTGAGTTAAAAAAGTATTGAGTCTGTAAGTTGCGAGATTCTGATGAACTCACAAACTTACAAACTCAAAAACTATCTATTTATTATTTTACAGCTACCTTGGCAACTGCATTTTTAACCTTTACAAGGTACAATCCCTTGTTCAATCCGCTTACTTGAGAAGCCACACCGCTGAATACGGTGCGTCCGCTCATGTCGTAAACCTCGACAGTTTGTGCTTCACCGGCTACGTAGATA
>JAFQBB010000012.1 GCA_017416805.1 Bacteroidaceae bacterium | reverse complement strand
CCTAAACCCTAAACCCTAATCCCTATTAAAATGATTTTTGTAACAAACAACCGACACAAACTGGAGGAGGTTAGCGCTATCCTCGGAGACAGTATCAAACTGAAAAGCCTGAAAGAGATAGGTTGCACTGACGACATTCCCGAAACAGCCGAAACCTTGGAAGGAAACGCATTGATGAAAGCCCGTTATATTTATGAGCGCTACGGGCAGGATTGCTTTGCTGATGACACCGGACTGGAAGTCGATGCCTTGGATGGAGCCCCAGGAGTCTATTCTGCCCGTTATGCTGGTCCGGGACATGATTCTGAAGCCAACATGCAGAAGCTTCTGAAAGAATTAGATGGAAAAAATGACCGTCATGCACAATTTCGCACCGTTATTGCGTTAATAATAGGAGGAGAGGAACACCTTTTCGAAGGTGTGGTAAAGGGAACTATCTTGGAAAAGCGTGAGGGAGAAGGCGGATTCGGCTATGACCCCATCTTCCGTCCCGAAGGTTACGACCACTCTTTTGCCAGCTTGGGAGACGAAGTGAAGAATCATATCAGTCACCGTGCACGTGCTGTCGAAAAGTTGGTTGAGTTTCTACAGCCTCCATCTCCTGTCCTTCCCAAAGAGGAATGAGCATTAAGGTTTTTATAGATCTCTCATCAACTCGTCCAACAGATTATTGACAATGAAACGACTCACTCTTATCCTGACCATTCTCTATATGGTCGTACTAAAAAGTATTCATGCACAGCTTCCACTCGGAGAATGGCAAGCCCATATGGCATACGCCAATGCTACAGAAAGTGCCTTCTTCAACGGAAAGGTATATGCCATATCGGAAGGGTCACTATTTTCGTACAACCCGGAAGATGGAGATGTACTGACCTACGACATTGTAAACCATCTTAGCGACATCAGTATCAGCCATATAGTCTCCATTCCTTCAGAAAAGAAGTTGCTCATTGTCTATGATAACGGGAACATAGACCTGATGAATAATGAAGACGAGATATACAACATTACCGACTTGAAGAATGCTAACCTACCGGATTGTACCGTAAATGGAATAAACGTAATCGGAAGAAAAGCATATTTATCCACCAATTTTGGAATCGCCATTGTGGATGTACACAAACGCGAAATTGAGGTGACATACAAATTCGACAAGAAGATACATAGTACAGCCGTTTCAGAGAAATACATTTTTGCAGCCATTCCGAATGACGGACTGTATCGCGGAGTTCTGACCAGCAACCTATTGGATATGGACAATTGGACACGACTGTCCACAAACACCATCGACAAACTCGTCTTCTTCAACAACATTCTGTATGCCACTATTCCCGGCCAAGGTATAGTTACCGTCAACCTTGAAGATGGGACAATAACTCCTATATTGAAAGGAACGTTCACGCACTTCAGCAACGTAAACAATGAATTGGCTGCAGTGGCGACAAACAAAAAACTGTACCTGCTCAAAAAACCAACCGAATACCGAACTGTCGATACAGGCATCGACATCAGCCATATCAGCTATGGGAACAGTACTTATTGGGTATCAACCACATCCCAAAATCTGAGTGGTTACAAGATTGAAAGCAATGCATTAAAACAAACCGTATCTCCTATCAGTATCAATGCTCCCAAATACAATCTGTTCTACCGCATGTTTATGCAGAATGGGAAATTATATTCTTGCGGTGGAGGAATATTCCTGGCTCCATACTATAATCCCGGAGCAATACAGGTAATGGATGAAAACGGTGAATGGTGTACGTTTGACAATGTGAATCCAACCACACAAGGAGGGGGCAAATTTATGGATGTCACCTCTATCGCCGTAGATCCACAAGATGACAATCACCTGTTTGCCTCTACTGCCGGATGGGGAGGAAACAGCGCCATTGGTGGAGTCTATGAATTCCAGAACGGAGAATATGTGGAAAGATATACTCCACAGAACAGTACGGTGCAAGCGGTAAAGGGAAGCCCGAATGTACTTTTTCCTGATGGACTAAAGTATGATGCAGACGGCAACCTGTGGATACTATGTGGAGCTGCAGAAAAAGGAATAAGCATATACACCAAAGAGAAAAAATGGGTTTCCATCTCACACAAGGACCTGAACGAGAAATACACATTGAGAGGGACTCTGTTTGACCAGCGTGGGTGGATGTGGTGTGTCAGTCCTAACTGGAGCACCCCGGGACTCTACGTGCTTGATTACAACGGAACCATTGAAAACACAACAGACGACAAGACTATATACATAAACACATTCTACAACCAGGACGGGGACAAGAAGGAGGTTTCACAAATCTATTGTGCCATTGAAGACAGAGAGGGGGCTATCTGGATTGGAACCGATGATGGTCCTTGGATTATCAACAATCCTGCACAAATATTAAACGAGAAATCGGGAAGCATGACCATTACCCATACAAAAATCCCACGCAATGACGGAACAAACCTGGCCGACTATCTGCTGACGGGAGCAACCGTAATATCGATGGCCGTTGACGGAGCCAACCGGAAATGGATAGGGACTGAAAAGAATGGAGTATTCCTCCTGTCGGCTGACGGGACGGAAGAAATCCATCACTTCACAACCAAAAACAGCCCATTACCCTCGAATGAAGTACAGAGCATCTATATAAATGAAAAGACAGGATTGGTCTATATAGGAACCAACAAAGGACTCGTCTCATACCAAAGCGATGCCACCCAAGCACAGGAGGCATTCTCGGAAAGTCTCGTACGCGCCTACCCCAACCCCGTACGTCCCGACTATCAAGGATACATAAGCATAACAGGACTGATGGCAAATTCGCAAGTGAAAATCACAGACTCGTATGGAAACCTTATCCATGAAGGAATATCGACCGGCGGTATGTTCACTTGGAATGGGCGAAACAGTAAAGGCGAACGAGCCGCTTCTGGAGTTTATCACGTATTGGCGACCGACGAAAAAGGAGAAGAAGGTATTGCTACAAAAATAATTGTAATCAGATAATTATTATGAATGATGAGTGCCGGGCCTTGGGTTCAGCACCCGTTTGTCTATAGTGTGCCATGACAGAAGGGCACACAAGAAAGTCAATGCACAAATAATCAGCACACAGGGATAAAAGCCCAAAGCCGGCAACCCGAACCAGACTCCCAACTGTATCAACGGACAATGAAACAGATACATCTGGTACGAGACATTGGGACAGGCCTCCAACCAACGTCCCCAACTGCCTATAACTGAAACCGAAATGACAAGGGCTGCAACGACGAGCGGTTCAAGCAGATACTCAAAATAGGGAATCTCTCCACGAAAAAGGAACAAAAGCAAAGATACGATTGCTATCGGAGAGCGATAGCGCATGAAAGATTCACGATAGAAATAAATCAATACGCCGGCATAAAAGTAAGACAACTGTCCAAATACCTGACGAGACAGAATATTATAGAATTCATTTCCTGTATGCCCATAGAGCCAAACCATGGACAACCTATATACAACAGAAAGGATACAAATACTTCCTATTACCCAAACCGGACGTGAGCGGAAACGGGCAAGAAGCCAGGCCACAACAGGCACGGAAAGGTAAAGCATCCATTCCACTTTCATGGTCCACAGGGAACCGTTGACCGCCGGATGCTCATATCCATCAAACACCCCAGGAAGCGTAGGAGCCAAGAAATTCATAAAGCTAAGATTAGCAACCAGATATCGCCACCAATCGGGAGAAGTAAAGTATCGGATAGCAGGAAATGTGGAAACCCCAACCAGAGCTACAGCACAAAACAGGACAACAGAGATATAAGGGGGCATAATGCGCCGTGCCCTACGCTCTAAAAAAGACTTCAATGAATGGGAATGCAAGAAACTGCCGAACACAAGGAACCCACTCAATGCAAAGAATGCGCCCACAGCAATATAGGAAGGTATAGGCCACGAGACCTCAAAGCCCATCAAGCCGCCAACATGATATATAATGACAGAAACTGCCAATATATAACGGACTGCTCCCATATTCACATATCTTGCCCCTTCCTTCATTCTTGCACCGTTACGAGGAACTACATTTTTCTATATGGCTATCTTCCTTTTACAATCTTCTTGATATCATTCAGTTTGTTCAAAGCCTCAAGTGGGGTCAGGTTATTGACATCCAAGTTCAGAATCTCATCGCGAATCTGACACAATACGGGGTCGTCAAGCTGGAAGAAACTGAGTTGCATGCCATCGCGGGAATCCGCTATCCCTTCCAGAGACTTGGAAACAACTCCCTGCTGGCGGTTCTCTTGCTCCAACTGTTCCAGAATCTGTGATGCACGCTTCACTATACTACCCGGCATTCCTGCCAGCTTTGCCACATGAATACCAAAAGAATGTTCACTCCCCCCGCGTTCCAGTTTCCTAAGGAACAGGACTTTTCCATCGACCTCACGGACAGATACGTTATAATTCTTGATACGAGAGAAAGAGCGCTCCATCTCGTTCAGTTCATGATAATGGGTTGCAAAAAGAGTCCGTGATTTGGCCCGAGGATGCTCATGTATATGCTCTACAATAGCCCATGCAATGGAAATCCCATCATAAGTAGAGGTTCCGCGCCCCAATTCATCGAAAAGGACCAAGCTACGTGGTGACAAATTATTCAGGATATCAGCCGCCTCGTTCATTTCAACCATAAAAGTACTCTCGCCTACCGAAATATTGTCGCTGGCTCCTACACGAGTAAAAATCTTATCAACGACTCCAATACGGGCTCTCTCCGCAGGAACAAAACTGCCAATCTGAGCCAATAGGGTGATAAGGGCTGTTTGGCGAAGCAAGGCTGACTTACCGGCCATATTCGGACCAGTAATAATGATAATCTGCTGATGGTCAGAATCCAGTTGCACATCATTGGCAACATAGCGTTCGCCCACAGGCAACTGGTGTTCAATAACAGGATGGCGTCCTTGAGAGATGTCCAATACATCTGTTTCATCCACAATGGGACGAACATAACGGTTCTCGACAGCCACAGTTGCCATAGATAACAGGCAGTCGAGCTGGGCCAACTGGCTGGCATTGATTTGAATGGCCGGAATATAATCGGCAGCAACTCCTACGAGTTCTTGGAACAAACGTATTTCCAATGCCAAAATCTTATCTTCAGCCCCAAGAATCTTTTCTTCGTATTTCTTCAGTTCTTCCGTAATGTAGCGTTCTGCATTCACTAAGGTCTGCTTACGAATCCACTCGGGAGGCACCTGTTCCTTATACGTATTACGCACCTCGATATAATATCCGAACACATTGTTGTAACCTATCTTCAGGCTCTGTATGCCGGTACGCTCGGCTTCGCGCTGCTGCATGTCCAGCAGATATTCCTTACCACTGTAAGCAATACGCCGCAATTCGTCCAATTCGGCATTTACCCCATCAGCAATCACACCGCCTTTGGCTACAAGCAACGGAGGATCAGGATTCAACTCACGGGCAATACGCTGATACAATCCTTGGCAAAGATTCATCTGCTCGCCGATACGGAACAGGCTGTCATTACCGGTCTCCATACATAATTGCTTGATAGGAGCCGTAGCCTCAATAGCAACACGCAACTGCACCATCTCACGTGGGGATACACGCCCCACCGCAACTTTGGAGATAATACGCTCCAAATCACCTATACGATGCAACTGTTCGCCTACAGCCTCGCGGAGTTCGGGATGCTTCAAGAAGTGCTCAACAACCAACTGACGTTCAACAATGGGCTGTACATCCTTTAAAGGGAATACGACCCAACGCTTCAACATACGTGCACCCATAGGACTGATTGTCCGATCTATAACATCCAACAAAGAGACACCTCCTTCGTTCATCGGAGCTACAAGCTCCAAACTGCGAACGGTGAACTTATCCATCCTGACATAGCGGTCTTCTTCGATGCGACGAAGCGAAGTAATATGGGAGATTTGTGTATGTTGCGTCATTTGGAGATATTGCAAGATAGCTCCTGCCGCTACAATCCCTCCTCGAAGATGCTCCACACCAAACCCTTTCAGGTTGCGAGTCTGGAAATGATTCAACAAACGTTCACGAGCCGTCTGCTCGGTAAATACCCAATCATCCAACTCAAACGTAAAGTATTTGCTGCCAAAGGCTGACTCAAAACGGGAACGTCCGCCTCGCTGGAAGAGAATCTCCTTAGGCGAGAAACCCGACAGCAACTTATCAACATAGTCAGTCGTTCCTTCAGCCGTAAGGAACTCTCCTGTTGATATGTCAAGGAATGCCACTCCACACGAGCCTTTACCCCAATGAACAGCAGCAAGAAAATTGTTCTCCTTATAATTCAATATATTGTCCTGAGTTGCAACACCGGGAGTAACCAGTTCCGTAATGCCACGTTTCACTAATTTCTTGGCAAGTTTCGGATCCTCCAATTGATCGCAAATGGCAACTCTGCGACCTGCCCGAACCAATTTGGGCAAATAGGTATCCAACGCATGATAAGGGAAACCGGCCATCTCCAAGGCTGATGACTGCCCCCCATTATTACGCTTGGTGAGTGTGATTCCTAAGATATCAGCAGCCGCGACTGCATCCTCGGCATATGTCTCGTAAAAATCGCCACACCGGAAAAGCAAGACTGCATCAGGGTGCATAGCCTTGAAATCATAGAATTGTTTCATCATAGGGGTCAGTTCCCCTTCCTTCGCTTTTGCCATTTTACATTATCTTTAGGTGGCAAAAGTAATGAAAAAATCCCGATTATAGGCCTTTCAAAGAAGGTTTTTTATGCTGTAACTTATTTTAAACGCAGAGGCGCTGAGACGCTGAGTTTCTTGAGTGCCGAGTATCAAAATCTGACACTCAGACTCAAAAAACTCTGCGTCTCTGCGTTTTTATCATAAAGTTCGTTCGCCTCAAAGAGCATTTATGCCTATACGGCAAGAGTACGTTCCAAAATGCGCCTTGCTTTTTTCAAAATGCGGCTTACACTTGGTCCAAATGTGGCTTGCATTTCGAAAAAAGCAAGGCGCATTTGAAAAAAAGTAAGGCGCATTTTGGACAATGTCCGGTTTTTAGTGTCTTTTCCTGATTTCAGTGGTTCTTCTGCAATTTTGTTGAAATTAGGGAAGGAAATAAGTATCTTAAGATAAATGCCCCGAGAAGTTAAGATAAAGTGCCAAATATCTTAAGATACTTGGCCGATGAACCTATAATGCTGAAAACAAACAGTTTTTCAACTAATTTGCAGAAGGACTATATCAGTAGACGTTTTTTTGCTTCATTAGCTAAAATGGTTTACACTTTTCTTCTTTCCATACTGGAGATGTTTACGTTTTCTCCTATTCCCTACTGTTCGGCTTGACACTTCTGTCAGATGGGACAGCAGGATTCCGTCCTCGTTGTTCGGCACGGCAAAGATATGTACTTTCCTGTTTTTTAAGTCATATCTTTCTTCCAGCTGTAAAGCATAGCCCAAAAACCTGCGAGGACTCCAATCCCCCCCAAAAAAGAAGGGTTGCACCACCCTATTTGCGGCACAACCCTTTTTATCAAAATATCTATCCGTATCAGAATCTCCAACCAATACGCAAAGCTGGCTCTACGTAGATTTCCAACTTGGTGTTGCTACGCTCATGGTCAATTGCATTTTGAGCACTTTGAGTATCATTTTCTGTGATACCAGAGTTGCTGCCACCTTGCACAGTAATCACTTCTTTTCCTACTTTTACACCAGTCTCCGAAGAATAAGAGTAATTAGTTTTCGTTGTTGTAACGGTTGTTTCGGTAGTTGAAATACTCGTGTTTTGTTGCTTCTTTCGCTCACTGACTTTTCTAATAGACTCACCATTATAATCCTGAGTGTAAGAACCATTCAGGGTCTTTCCATTGCTGAACGAGATACCCAATTCCGTACCAATATAAAGTCCCTTATAAACATAGAAATCAACACCTGTGAAAGCATTCACAAAGAAACGACTCTCATTATACTCCTCATTCGGAGACATTTTTTCATACTCATACTTCTCTGAAGAAGACACATTCTCTGTCCTTGTAGTAGTATAATCATAATTAACATAAGAACCACCATAATAGCCAGAGCCAGGAACATATTCGGAACCTGTGCGCTCACTTCTCTCGTATGATTCATTTGTTGAGTTTACACTTTTCTCGCCAGAGAAGAACTTGCCTTCCCAACCTAATTCACCTCCAACATAGACATCAAGACGACCCTTGGTAAAAACATGGTGTTCGTAACCCAATGAAAGTTTTAAACTACTCTTGTTTATTTTGGTTTCAGTTTCCTTATTTGATATTGTATATGAGTTTACATCGTCTTCAAACTTGCTATTATAACTTTCCACATCGGTAGTCGTCTCATTGTCAATCCCGAACCCTACGCCAAAACGTACAGCACTCTTTTCGTTCAAGAAATAACGACCTTTCAACTCACCCATCTTGAATGTGTTGAAATCGTTACTAAACGGATTGAACAACAGTTCCATACCAAACTTACCTTCATTCTGCTGGGCCCACATGCTCACTGCACCAAAGAGAGCCAACCCGAAAATCATAATCTTTCTCATCTCAATAATTGATTAAAATTAAACAATAAATAACTCGCATCCTTTCACACATGTCTCCGTCTCATGGAGTGAAAGAATTCTTATTTTGTAAAAATAGCTATATTTTTAAGAATCACCTCTCTTCTATTGGTTAATATTGGTTAACGAAAGTTCCACAAAGTCTGACGGGACAATTCGTACCTCCCGACACAAAAAAAAGATAAACACACGTTCAGGGACAATAGGATCAATTAAAGGAAGACTACATTCAGATAGTGTCATATGTTGTCCGATAAAAATAGGAAGAGGGCGAACATTTTGAATGCACGCCCTCTTCCTATTTGCTTAAAATCAGCAGAATTTATACCTTAGCCAAGGCCTGTTCAATATCGGCAATGATATCTTCCACATTCTCTATACCTACCGAGAAACGGATAAGGTCAGGAGCTACACCAGCCTCAATCAGTTGCTCTTCTGTCAGCTGACGGTGGGTATGACTCGCAGGATGAAGCACACAGGTACGGGCATCGGCCACATGGGTAACGATGCAAGCTAACTTCAAGTTATCCATAAACTTGATTGCATCTTCACGAGTTCCCTTCAAACCAAAAGCGATGACTCCACATGATCCATTAGGCAGATACTTCTGAGCCAACTCATAATATTTACTGCTCTTCAACCCACAATAGTTCACCCAAGCGACTTGGTCATTAGCCTCAAGATATTCTGCCACAGCCTGAGCATTACGGCAGTGCTGGGGCATACGCAGATGGAGAGTCTCTAACCCTAAATTCAACAAGAAAGCATTCTGCGGCGACTGGATGGAACCAAGGTCGCGCATGAGCTGGGCAGTAGCTTTGGTCATATAAGCCATCTTGCCAAACGCCTTGGTGTAGGTCAGACCGTGATAAGACTCGTCGGGGGTAGTCAGACCTGGGAACTTGTCGGCATGAGCCTCCCAATCGAAATTACCACTATCAACAATGACACCACCCACAGCAGTGGCATGACCATCCATATACTTGGTAGTAGAGTGAGTGACAATGTCGGCGCCCCATTCAAAAGGACGGCAGTTGATGGGAGTGGCAAAAGTGTTGTCCACAATAAGGGGCACACCGTTGCTATGGGCAATGCGGGCAAACTTCTCGATGTCGAGCACAGCACAACTGGGATTGGAAATAGTCTCACCAAACAGAGCCTTGGTATTGGGCCGGAAAGTAGCATTGATTTCCTCTTCACTGGCATCCACATCTACAAATGTCACCTCAATACCGAGCTTCTTCATGGTCACGGCAAACAGGTTGAAGGTACCTCCATAGATAGCCGAAGCACATACAAAGTGGTCGCCAGCCTGGCAGATATTGAAGATTGCATAAAAATTGGCAGCCTGACCACTGGAAGTCAACATTGCTCCCACACCACCCTCGAGCGCTGCAATCTTGGCAGCAACGGCATCGTTCGTAGGATTCTGCAGACGGGTATAGAAATAACCGCTGTCCTCGAGGTCGAAAAGGCGGGCCATCTGCTCGCTGGTCTCATACTTGAATGTAGTGCTCTGATAGATAGGCAGCACACGTGGCTCGCCCTTCTTAGGTTGCCATCCGGCCTGTACGCACAGGGTTTCCGGCTTCAGTTTCTTTTCCATATAATTTGTCCTTTTTTATATATTCCTAAAAATGTCGCAAAGATACTCTTTTTTAAAACAACTCAATCTATTTAAGCAAAAAACTAAACCGTTCACACGTTTTTTTATGATGTACCCAACTTGCCAAGCTAAGGAGTCACAGAAGTTCAGACGAATGCATTCTTCATCCATACGAATGCTATTCTTCCTTTGATACGAAGCATTATCCAATTACTGGTGTCCGGTAAAACCATTTAGTCTAAAGAATGCAGGTTCATGCCGTCTCTGTCATCCTGAACGGAGGTACGGAGTGAAGGATCTCTGAGTATAGCTAAGAGACCGTCAGCAATGTCCGGAGACCCTTCGACTACGCTCAGGGTGAATGGAGGCCGTCTGCATACATATAAGGGGACTTGTCCACCTATAAACCGTGAAAGGATAAAGTCTTACAGACGTTTACCGGACACCAATATTATCCAAGACTTCTTAGGAAGTATTCCAGTACCTCCTATATAGTATTCCAGTACTTCTTATATGGTACTCCAGTACTTCCTAAGAATACTGAGAGAAGTATTGACAACAAAAAAGGGATGCCACCAACGTGACATCCCTCTCTTTCATATATGTAATGCTATGATTATTCAGCCTTAGGAGCCTCTTCAACCGGAGTCTCAACTGCAGGAGCGGCAGGCTCAGCAGCAGTATTCTTCTTAGAACGACGTGTACGAGTAGCCTTCTTAGCTGTCTTCTCCTTAGCCATGTTTTCATCGTAATCTACCAACTCGATGAAGCACATTTCAGCAGCATCGTCCTTACGAAGACCTGTCTTGATGATACGAGTGTATCCTCCGGGACGATCAGCAATCTTCACTGAGATTTCCTTGAACAACTCTGTTACTGCATACTTGTCTTGCAAGTTGCTGAATACAACACGACGTGAGTTGGTTGTATCGTTCTTAGCCTTAGTCAACAGAGGCTCTACATACTTCTTCAAAGCTTTTGCTTTGGCAACGGTCGTAGTGATTCTTTTGTGCTTGATCAAAGAACATGCCATGTTTGCCAACATTGCATTTCTATGAGAAGCAGTACGACCCAAATGGTTGAATTTCTTATTATGTCTCATTTTTATTCTTTATCTAATTTATATTTAGAAATATCTGTTCCAAACGTAAGATTCAGACTCTCGAGCAAATCATCAAGCTCCGTGAGCGATTTCTTTCCAAAGTTGCGGAATTTCAAGAGGTCAGTCTTGTTGAACTGTACCAAGTCTCCCAATGTATCTACATCAGCAGCCTTCAAGCAATTGAGGGCACGAACAGAAAGATTCATATCAACAAGCTTAGTCTTCAACAATTGACGCATGTGCAAGATTTCTTCATCGAATTCTTCATTACCATCAAGCTCTGAATTCTCAATCATTATCTTCTCATCAGAGAACAGCATGAAGTGATGAATAAGGATCTTGGCAGCCTCTTTCAACGCATCTTTCGGATGAATGGAACCATCCGTTGTAATCTCAAGCAAGAGCTTCTCGTAGTCTGTTTTTTGTTCTACACGATAGTTCTCAATCTGATACTTGACATTACGAATCGGAGTATAAATTGAATCGACCGGAATAACATTGACGTCAGTACAGAACTCCCTATTTTCTTCGGAAGTAACATAACCGCGTCCTTTGTTAATCGTCAAATGGAGTTGCATTGTTGCTTTTGGATCTAAATGACAGATAACCAATTCCGGATTTAACACTCCAAATCCACTAAAAGCCTTGGCTATATCACCTGCCGTGAGCACAGTCGTGTTCTCTACTACAACAGTCTTCTCCTCGTGCTTAAGTTCGTCCACTAATTGCTTGAAACGTATCTGCTTCAAGTTCAGGATAATGTTAGTAACATCTTCTTTTACACCAGGAACAGCAGAGAATTCATGCTCTACTCCGTCAATACGAACCGTATTGATAGCATATCCTTCCAATGAAGAAAGCAAGATGCGGCGTAAGGCATTACCAATGGTAATACCAAAACCCGGCTCCAAAGGACGAAACTCGAACTTTCCGTAAGTCGAATCAGCCTCTAACATTATCACCTTTTCAGGTTTTTGAAATGCTAATATCGCCATGGAATTAATTATTATTTAGAATACAACTCAACAATCAACTGCTCTTTAATGTTCTCAGGAATATCTGCTCTTTCCGGGAGGTGCAACAATTTACCAGCCTTTGTTGTCTCATCCCACTCCAACCAAGGATACTTACTGTGGTTGAATCCTGCCAAAGCATTAGCGACAACTTCCAAAGACTTGGACTTTTCACGTACACCAACAATCTGACCAGGCTTTACAGAATAAGAAGGGATATTAACAACCTTACCATCAACAACAATGTGTTTATGGCCAACAAGCTGACGTGCAGCAGCACGAGTAGGAGCAATACCCAAACGGAATACTATATTATCCAAACGAGCTTCGAGGTTCTGCAACAAAACTTCACCAGTAATACCGTTAACACTTGCAGCCTTCTCAAACATATTACGGAACTGTTTCTCCAATACACCGTATGTGTATTTAGCTTTTTGCTTCTCTGCCAACATGATTCCATACTCCGAAGACTTCTTTCTTCTGTTATTTCCATGTTGTCCAGGAGGATAATTTCTCTTTGCTAATACCTTATCAGGTCCGAAGATTGCCTCACCAAATTTACGGGCAATTCTTGATTTAGGTCCAGTATATCTTGCCATTTTCTTTTACTTTATTATTTACGAGGCAACATTAGATTTGCTGCAGCCGCGATTGCAGAAAGGAAAATACAATCCAAATAACAATCACCTATGTCACCTACTATTTCTAAATTGGGGTTCTGTTATACTCTTCTACGTTTAGGAGGACGACAACCATTGTGAGGGAGTGGAGTAACATCAATGATTTCAACAACCTCAATGCCTGCTCCATGAATAGTTCTGATAGCAGACTCACGTCCGTTACCCGGGCCCTTAACGTATGCCTTCACCTTTCTAAGACCAAGATCGTATGCAATTTTAGCGCAATCTTGAGCTGCCATTTGGGCTGCATACGGAGTATTCTTCTTAGAGCCTCTAAATCCCATCTTACCTGCAGAAGACCAAGAAATCACTTGTCCTTCACTGTTTGCGAGAGAAACGATAATGTTGTTGAATGAAGAATGAACATGCAACTGTCCATTAGCATCAACTTTCACATTTCTTTTCTTAGCTGCGACTGTTTTTTTTGCCATATCTAATGATTATTATTTAGTAGCTTTTTTCTTGTTTGCAACGGTTTTCTTTCTACCCTTACGTGTACGAGCATTATTCTTTGTACTCTGTCCACGAACAGGAAGACCAATACGATGACGAACACCACGATAGCAACCGATATCCATCAAGCGCTTGATGTTCAACTGAATTTCTGAACGAAGGTCACCCTCCACTTTGAACTCTGCACCAATAATCTCACGAATTTTAGCAGCTTGGTCATCTGTCCAATCCTTAACCTTGATATCTCTATCAATACCTGCCTTATCCAAGATTTTCGCTGAGCTACTGCGACCTATACCATAAATATAGGTCAACGCAATTTCACCTCTCTTATTCTGAGGCAAATCTACACCAACAATTCTTATAGCCATATACTAAGTTATTTTTTTTGCAAAATTACTAAATTTATCCTTGACGCAACTTGTACTTAGGATTTTTTTTGTTAATCACATACAAACGGCCATTACGTCTAACGATTTTGCAATCCGGCGTACGTTTCTTTAATGATGCTCTTACTTTCATATCTAATTCTTTTATTTATATCTGAAAACTATTCTACCTTTAGACAAATCATATGGAGACATCTCCACACGAACCTTATCACCTGGTAATATTTTAATGTAATGCATTCTCATCTTGCCTGAGATATGCCCTGTAATCTCATGTCCGTTTTCCAACTCAACGCGAAACATTGCATTCGACAATGCTTCGACAATCACTCCATCTTGTTCTATTGCTGACTGTTTTGCCATACTTATCAAATTGCTTTATCACCTAACACTTCTTCTATAAACTCAAATGAAGACAAAATATCGGCCTTACCCTGACGAACTGCTACCGTATGTTCAAAATGAGCAGCACACTTTCCATCACGAGTTCTAACAGACCAACCGTCATTTTCTAAATAGACCTGACGACCTCCCATTGTAATCATCGGCTCAATTGCCAGACACATTCCACTTTTCAAAAGAGGACCTGTACCCCGACGACCATAATTGGGGACCTGTGGGTCTTCATGCATCTCATGGCCTATTCCGTGACCTACAAATTCACGAACAACACCATAACCTGACGATTCACATGACTCTTGGATAACATAACCGATGTCACCCACACGCTTGCCATGTACAGCCTGCTGAATTCCCAAATATAACGACTCCTTAGTTTTCTTCAACAACTCCTCCACTTCTGGTGAGACTTCTCCAACACGGAAAGTATAAGCTGAATCACCACAAAAGCCATTCATAAGTACCCCACAATCCACTGATACAATATCACCTTCCTGCAGAATACGTTCAGAAGGGATTCCATGTACAACCTGGTCATTTACAGAAGTACACAATGTACAAGGAAACGAGCCGCCATTCGGATTAGGGAACCCTTTAAAAGTAGGAACTGCACCGTTATCACGAATAAACTCTTCAGCAACACGGTCAAGCTCTACTGTCGTCACCCCCGGCCTTATCAGTTTGGCTACTTCCGCCAAAGTTCTCCCCACAAGGAGATTACTTTGACGTAGTAACTCTATTTCATCTTCCGTTTTAAGAAATATCATCTCTCTGATATCACTTTTAATAAGCAGCTACACCTGAACGCCCTTTTATTCGTCCTTCACTCAACAGACCGTCATAATGACGCATCAACAAATGACTCTCTATCTGCTGAAGTGTATCCAAGACAACTCCAACAAGAATCAAGAGAGAAGTTCCCCCAAAGAACTGAGCGAATTCAGGCTGTACTCCAAACACTCCAGCAAAAGCAGGAAGAATAGCTATAAGCCCCAAGAATATAGAACCAGGCAAAGTTATGCGAGACATTATAGTATCGATATACTCTGCAGTATTCTTACCTGGCTTTATCCCTGGAATGAAACCATTATTACGCTTCATATCTTCTGCCATCTGAGTAGGATTGATTGTTATAGCAGTATAGAAATAGGTAAATACCAAAATCAGTATAAAGAAAATCAAATTATACCAAAAACTTGTGTGATCCATCAATGCACGCACAAACCCACTTGCCTCATCGATATTGCTAGAGAAACCTATGAGAGTTATAGGAATGAACATGATTGCTTGAGCAAATATAATAGGCATCACATTGGCCGCATTCACTTTCAGAGGAATATACTGTCTTGCACCACCTATTTGTCTGCCACCTGCCGTTTGCTTAGCATATTGTACAGGTATCTTACGAACACCCTGAACTAACAAAATAGCAGCTGCAGTAACAAACAAAAGAACTACAATTTCAAACAAAAACATTACCAAACCACCAGCACCAGGAGATGCAAGTCTTGTAGTCAGCTCTTGTACAAAAGACTGAGGCAAACGGGCAATGATACCTACCATGATAATCATAGAGACACCATTACCTATACCCTTGTCTGTAATACGCTCGCCAAGCCACAAGATAAACATACTACCCGCAGCCAAGATGATTGTAGAAGTAATCATAAACCAAGTCCAATCTACCGAAGCATTCAGTGCCGGGCCTGCTTGCATCTTCAAGTTCACCAAATAGGCAGGAGCTTGAAAAATCAAGATAAATATAGTCAGATAACGAGTATACTGATTAATTTTTCTTCTACCACTTTCACCTTCACGCTGCAACTTCTGGAAATAAGGAACAGCTATTGCTAAAAGCTGAATCACAATGGAAGCTGAAATGTAAGGCATAAT
>JAFQBB010000011.1 GCA_017416805.1 Bacteroidaceae bacterium | reverse complement strand
TGGCTGAGCGTCTCGGGGCGACGCAGGGAGACATTCACTCCCTGGTAGAGCACCTCGCCCCGACGGGGACGGAGCAGACCGGTCATCAAGTAGAGCAAGGTTGATTTACCGGTACCGTTACGTCCCAAAAGTCCATACACATTCCCCTCGCCCAGCGTCATGGAGAAGTCATCGAACACCGTCTGCTTTCGGTTATACCCGAAAGAGACATTCTTAATTTCCATCATCATAGTTCTTTGTCTTTAAACAGTTAATACTTTATTATCAATTAATTATCACCTCTTTTATGTGTACCACTTTAATAGTACACTGCAAATGTATATATTCTTAATTATACACACAAACATCCCTATAGATAATTAATATCTATTAACATTAAAGATAATAAATGACGATAAACCAGAAATTTTATAAATGAACGAGAATAGAAAGGTTCCACAATGGAGAACTTAGTCAAATATATTTGGAGCTATCCCTATCAAGCAAAAACTGGATACCGGCCTCCATCCTTACTCTTTTCGGCATTTTCTTGACCACTTCATTGTAACTGTGGCAAATAAGAGAACAGACCAATTCGTCAGGCAACGAGCCGAAAAGGTTCAGCTGATTCCAATGTTTCTTGTTCATGTGCCAAGCTGGAGCAATCTCCGGATAGCGTTCACGCAACTCTATGGCATACTCGGGGGCACACTTCAGCACAAACCACTCTGTACGTTCCAAATCCATCATAGCAAAGATTTTACCACCGATACGAAAAACCAATGTCGTTTCGTCAAATGGGAAATCCTCCGTCACCAAAGGCAGAGAGAGACAATAATCTCTTACGGTTTCTATATCCATAGGCCAACATTACTTCACATATACAGGTTGCATCCCCTCCTCGGATGGCCAATGGGGCAAGAAGAAGAGAGGACGCGGAGTGCCACCAATGCCCGCCCATTGGACACACCGCACATATTCAAAACGAGGAGCACCAAAAGCAAACGAACGTCCATAAAGGAGAATGACTCTACGCTCTTCATCCATCTTCCACAAGCCTCCTCCATAAGGACACTCTTCACCCCACTCCAACAAGTCGCGATGCTGATAGACATTGCCGAATTTCAGCACACCCGCCTGATTGATAATGAACTTCTGATACATAGATTACTATTTCAGGCTTTTCCCATCAGCAAATGCTTTGCCCACACGTTCGCCCAAAACGAGGTAACCGTGGCGAACAGGTTCGTATGTGATGAGTTGCATTTTTTCCACATCGGGCTTGCCATCTTCACCAATATAAGTCTCATCAACAAGGATGTTCACTATCTCGGCCACCAAATTATATCCATCGGCAGTCTCATCTATCTTACGAAGGATGCGGCACTCCAACGTCATAGGAAATTCGGTGAACACAGGAGCATTTACATTGTCGGCCTTGATAGCTGTCCAACCTGTTTTCTGCATCTTCAGAGAATCATTCTTGGCACTGACGATACCCACGAAGTCCGAAGCCACCATCGTATCCTTTGTAGCGAATGCCACGGTGAATTCTCCACATCTGTCAAGATTCTCTGTCGTAGCATGCGCTCCCATACTAATCATGATTTCTTTCATATCCCACTGGCCACCCCATGCTGCATTCATGGCATTGGGAGTACCATCGCTGTTGTATGTACCGATAATCAGCACCGGTTGTGGGAGTACCCACGGTTTCTGTCCAAAGCTTTTCATTGTATGTACTTGTTTACAAATTTATACCTATTTATATATTATAGGGTTTACAAAGATAGGTATTTTTGAGAAAACAAAAGCAAAATCAACAGGTTTATCCATTCATTTGCTCTTTATTTCTTTATACACGTCCCTCTTTTTATCTACTTGGAAATGGAAAAGTGTAAAATATAAGTCCATTTATTATGCGGACTATGTGCAAATGTTTATCTTTGCAATGGTTAAAACGGTCTAATCCTAAACACAATCCGATGAACAAAAAACGACAATCTACAATCAGCAAGATCTTCAAGACATACGTAATCGATGCGCTCAGTTTTATGGCAATGGGCCTTTTCTGCTCGCTCATCTTAGGACTTATCATCAAGCAGATAGCCTTGATTCCTGGGTTCGGGTTCCTCACCGACATTGCAGTCTTGTTACAATCAGCCCCAGTCATTGGAGGCTCTATTGGCATAGCTATCGCCCTCGGCCTCAAACGTGCACCTTTGGTAACAATATCTGCTGTGGCCGTAGGTGCACTCGGCTATCAATTCGGCGGACCGATAGGCGCATACTTGGCCTCCATAGTTGGAGTTGAAGCAGGCTCACTCGTATCGAAACGTACGCCGGTTGATATCATTGTCACCCCCCTTATAGCCGTTGTTGTTGGCGGCCTGTTTGCCAAGTATTGCTGTACCCCAATCAACGAGTGGGTGATGTCGTTGGGAGAAATAATCAATCGGGCAACGACGCTCAACCCCTTCATCATGGGAATTGTTGTATCTGTTTCTGTAGGCTGCCTTCTTACGCTCCCTATCAGTTCGGCGGCCCTCTGTATATCCATCGGCATCGGTGGTTTGGCTGCAGGAGCAGCAACAGCAGGCTGTTGTGCACAAATGATAGGCTTTGCCGTCATCAGTTATAAGGATAATGGTATAGGAGGACTTATTTCACAAGGGGTGGGCACATCCATGTTGCAGATTGGAAATATAGCACGCAAGCCCATCATATGGCTTGCCCCAATCCTCACTTCGGCGATTTTAGGACCCGTTTCGACCATATGGCTCAAGATGACCAACAATGCCGCAGGTGCAGGTATGGGCACCGCAGGGCTTGTCGGTCCTCTCGGATGTTGGGACACAATGGCCACAACTACTGACCACAGCATACTCCTAGCCGAGATTATCGGTCTTTACTTCATTGCCCCAGCCGTTCTCTGTCTTTTCTTCCATTTCATCATGAAGCGGCTCGGATGGGTCAAGGATGGTGATATGAAATTGCAGGGATAAGAAAGAAAAAGATTATGAAAATCGAAGAAGCCATACTTTACTGCCTGACGAGCCAAAACCGGGGGATGCGGACGGAACAGATAGCTGAAATGATAAACCGTCAACGGCTACATATCCGTAAGGATGGACAACCCGTTACATCTAACCAGGTATATGCTGTGATTTATCGCTATCCTGACGTGTTTGTCAAGGCTGAAGGACGAATTATGTTGATGATATAAAAGAATAAGACTTTATGATAGCAGATACATTCAAAAATAAAGTAGTTATTGTGACAGGTGGAGCCAACGGAATTGGCCGATGCATTGCCGATGAATTCCGTAATCAGGGAGCTATAGTCTATGTAATTGACAAGCAAAAGGGAGAGGACTTTGTTGGGGATATTTCCAACAAAGAGGTGCTGGAGGCTTTTGCAAGTGAGGTGCTGAGCAAACACAACAAAGTAGATGTCATCGTCAACAATGCCTTGCCATTGATGAAAGGGATTGACGAATGTTCCTACGAGGAGTTCCAATATGCATTGAGTGTGGGAGTGACTGCACCATTCTATTTGGTGAAGCTCTTTATGCCGCATTTGGCCGAAGGTGCATCCATCATCAATATATCTTCGTCACGCGACCGCATGAGTCAACCGCAAACCGAGAGCTATACAGCAGCCAAAGGTGGCATTGCAGCGCTCACTCACGCATTGGCAGTAAGCCTATCGGGACGAGCAAGAGTGAACTCCATTTCTCCCGGTTGGATAGATACGGCATACACCGTTTACGAAGGTCCCGATGCCACTCAGCAGCCAGCAGGTAGAGTGGGTAATCCAATGGATATCGCCCATATGGTGCTATTCCTTTGCAGCGACAAGACTAGCTTTATCACGGGCGAGAACATCTGCATCGACGGTGGTATGACCAAACAGATGATTTATCACGGAGACCACGGCTGGAGGTTGGGAAAATAATAAATGTAAATATAATATGAAAATAGAAATAAATCCACAGGAAACCACACGTGCCGAAGCCTTCTCGCTTTGGATGACCTCTCCAATGCCAATGGTTACATTGACAAAAACATTCAATGTAACCAAAGTGCTCAAGGCAAGCAAGAGACGTGGAATCAAATTTAATGCCCTACTATGTTGGTGTATAGGAAAGGCTGCAAGTAGCATAAAAGAGTTCTATATTCTACCCGAAAAAGACAAGCTCTTCAAATATGACAGCATTGCCATAAACATTATTGTAAACAACAGTAAAGGAGGAATCAATTCTTGTGACATTGCATACACCGATGATGCTGAACAATTCGCCAAGGAATACAACCGGTTGACAGCGCAAGTTGCCACGCAGTGCAAGAGTTCATTCCTTGAGGATTGTATGATTGTAGGAACATCAGCAATGATAGAGACGGAACTCGACTGCATTGTAAACCAATACACCGACAAGTTCTGCAATCCCATGGTCATGTGGGGCAGGTATCGCCGTAATTGGTTCAGTACCACATTGCCCATATCGTTTCAATTTCACCATGTACAGATGGACGGTGGGCACGGCGCCAATTACTTCGAGAGACTCCAGCAAGTGATTAATGAATTATAGCAGCGCTGTAAATAGACAAAGCTATTACAAGTTTATGTTAGCATACACATACATCGAAAAAGGAAAGTTCGCTTTGGTGGAAAAACCGAAGCCTACATTGATTGAAGCTACCGATGCCATTGTTCGCGTAACGATGAGCAGCATCTGCACCAGCGACCTGCATATCAAGCATGGGAGTGTACCTCGTGGCGTTCCGGGCATTACCGTTGGACATGAAATGGTGGGTGTGGTGGAAGAAGTGGGAGCAGAAGTCACCCATGTAAAGCCTGGTGATAGAGTGACCGTAAACGTGGAGACCTTCTGCGGAGAATGTTTCTTCTGTCAAAATGGCTATGTAAACAATTGCACGGACCCGAATGGTGGTTGGGCATTGGGATGCCGCATCGATGGCGGACAGACGGAATACGTGCGTGTACCGCTTGCCAATCAAGGATTGAACCGCATTCCCGATAGTGTTTCCGATGAACAGGCTTTGTTAGTGGGTGATGTCTTGGCCACAGGCTTCTGGGCGGCCCGTATTTCTGAGATTACTGAAGACGATACCGTACTAATCATAGGAGCTGGGCCCACGGGAATCTGCACGCTACTTTGTGTAATGCAGAAACAACCGAAGCGCATCATCATCTGTGAGAAGTCCGAAGAAAGACGTCGCTTCGTGCAAGCGCATTACCCCGATATACAGCTCACCACGCCCGAAGATTGCAAGGAGTTTGTCTTGCAGCATAGCGACCACGACGGAGCCGACCGTGTGCTTGAAGTGGCCGGATCCGATGACACCTTCCGCTTGGCATGGGAGTGTGCCCGTCCCAATGCCATCGTTACCGTAGTTGCCCTCTACGACCAGCCCCAGATCCTGCCTCTACCCGACATGTATGGCAAGAACCTCACTTTCAAGACTGGTGGTGTGGATGGCTGCGACTGCGAAGAAGTGCTTCGTCTCATTGAAGCCGGAAAGATTGACACAACTCCGCTCATCACCCACCATTTCCCATTGAACGAAATCGAGGAAGCCTACCGCATCTTCGAGAACAAGTTGGATGGGGTGATTAAAGTGGCGATAGTTTGATTGCTAACCACCCATTACCCAAGCATCTGCTTGCCTGCATCGTATGCCTTTTGCAAGTCTTCCTCCCAATGAGCATCACGCCAAGCATATTTGGCTTCTTCGGAAAAACCGCCCAATTCGTAATTGCCATATCTTGCCACCTGACAAGTGTTGTAGGCTACTATACATTGTGGCTCACCAAGGGCTGTGGTGATGCACCATTCCATCGAGCCAAAGCCGTTGCTATTATTGCGTTCAGGCGTACCATTCATGGTTTCAATAAGTACCACTGGCATACGTTTTGGAGCGGTCAGGCTGTAATCGTTATACGAAAGCCACGGGAATGCCAAACGCTCCAGGAAGGCACGCATCTGTCCCGTCACTTCACCAAAATAGATTGGTGAGCCAAGCACAAGACCATCAGCCTGCGCAATCTCCTCCAAGAGGGGAGTCAGCGTATCCTTAAAACGACAGATATTCGATGCCTTACCTTTGAGTTTGCAAGCCATGCACGACATACAACCCTTATAATCGAGGTCATAGAGTCGTACAGTCTTAACTTCAATATTACTACCCACAGATTGGGCTCCTTCGGCAAATCTCTGCAACAACTTTGCAGTATTCATATTCTTTCGTGGACCGCCATCGATGATTATTATCTTTTTCATTGATTATTCCTATAAAGTTTTTCTGTGAAACATTTGCTTATTTGCAATGTTCAGTACAAAGGTATAGATTTAAATTAAATCAGAGAAATAATCATGAATAAATTGTAACTTAAAGTAGATAAGTTTATCGAACTATGATATCATGTGATTTTATAAATAACTCAATTATTGGTGTCTGATGATTTCATACATTGGCCCAACAGTCTCTATTGGGAATATGATCCAACTGAAATATATGCAAACATAGGTATTATAGATGTAAACATCTTAGTACGAAAAATGGCTGGAATTTTCATTATCCTACCGTTTATCAAGGAAGAAGGGAAGAAATTGAATAGGAATCATTAAGAAAATCAATAATAGATTGAGTATGAGATACTATCGCATCTATTTTTTCCAACGGAATAAAATACAAAAGTTCAGGCGCACAAGGCTCACCACCTACCCCAAGGACAATTGTCACTGGGATATTACGTTCTTCACAAAATTTACGATAATTCTTTAGCATCTTTTCAGGAAATAACTCTTTAGACAAATTTGCTCCAAGAATCTTTCTCCACTTACATTCTATTGCAAACTCCTTACCTTCATATATAAAAACGAAATCAGGATGTTTATTATTCTCAGGCTTTAGTTTTCCTAAAGATTTATCCCCCTGCCATTCTTTCAAAACGAGCAACTTACCCACCTGATTATCAAATAGATTCAATACAAAATCTTCAAATTCACGTCCCTTCAAGGAATATTCCGACTGCGTGATTGAACGAATTCTTGTATAAATAGCTGAATATGAACGCCCTAATTGTTTATGGATAGCATGAATTCCCATATCCATATAATACATTCGCAACAGTACTTTATCTTGTGCCACCGTCCATCTGATATAACGTCTATCCAATTCGGCTGCCACAAATCCCAAATCAGAATTATCCACAAGCTTTCTCAAATTATCTCTACCGACTAACAAAGAAAAGATACTACCATTCTTATTGATATATCCACAAACAATGTGTTGACAAATTGAAAGCACATATTGATTCCGCAGTTTTGGAGTGAGCCCACTCCCACGTGGCTCATCACGTTTCAATACGACAATAAGCATACGGTTATCATGCAGAGCACGCTCTATTTGAAGATTATTAACATCCGTAAACCTATTCATCACAAATAATATTGTTGGTATTTCCGAAACCAATAATGCCTTCAATACCTCAGACTCCATATCTGTTGAATTAAAACAAGCTACACAATCCTTTGAGGTCAGACTATCTATCCACTGAAAAACGGGTTCATACAATCCGATTGGAGTCTTTTTTGAACAAAGAAAAAGAGTTTTTTCCCTATTCATCAGTTCCAAATTACCTATCGTTTCAACTATCTGCATGACAGACTAATACCTAAGAATTACTTACCGATGCAAAAGTGCCTAAAAATGTTTTGAAGTACAGAATCGCTTGACATCTCACCTACGATGTCGGAGAGGTGGTGGATACATTCGCGGAGGTCTTGCGAGACAAAGTCGCCGGAAAGGTTCATCTGTAGGCCATTCTGTACGCGGTGGATTGAATCGAGAGCATGAGTGAGGGCCTCATAATGGCGGACATTGGTGACAATGACATCGCTTTGGGAGATTTCGGGAAGGGCTGCGGTCTTTACCAATAGGGTTTCCAATTCGTCCACTCCTTGGCGGTGCTTGGCGGAGAGAAAGAGTTTGGGGGCATTGACATCGGCAAAGGTGGCTTCCCATTCAGCAAGATGCTCAGGGGAGACTTTGTCACACTTGTTGAAAAGGATAATCAGGTTCTTGCCTTCGAGGCGGGAAAGGAGTTCTGTTTTGAGTGCTGAGTGCGAAATTTTAAGTGCTGAATTATCGGCATCAATCATCCAAAGGACGATGTCTGCCTGGTCAATTTTCTGGAAGGTGCGCTCGATACCGATGCTCTCCACCACATCGGTTGTCTGACGGATACCTGCCGTATCGATGAAACGGAAAGTGGTGCCATGGAGATTAATGGTGTCTTCAATGACATCGCGCGTTGTACCATGAACATCGCTGACAATGGCCTTTTCTTCGTTGAGCAAGGCATTGAGGAGAGTGGATTTTCCTGCATTCGTCTCACCGATAATGGCAACGGGTACTCCATTCTTCAATGCATTACCTACACTGAAGGAATTGGCCAATCTGCTGATTACTTGCTCTATCTCATCGGCTATCTGTGAAAGTTCAGTGCGGTCGGCAAACTCCAGCTCTTCGTGGTCACTGAAATCAAGTTCCAATTCCATCAATGAAGTGAGGTGAAGCAGTTTGTCACGCAAAGCGGAAAGTTCACGACTGAATCCGCCGCGCATCTGATTCATGGCCAACCGATGGGTTGCCGCTGAAGAGGAAGTTATCACATCGGCCACGGCTTCTGCCTGACTCAAGTCCATTTTTCCATTAAGGAAAGCACGCTGGGTATATTCTCCCGGCTCAGCAAGACGACACCCCTGCCCTATCAGCAATTGGAGTACGCGCTGAAGAATGTAAGAGGAGCCATGGCAAGAAATCTCCACAGAATCCTCACCCGTATAGGAATGGGGTGCGCGGAAAATGGAGACCAATACCTCATCAATAATTTCTCCCTCGTCTGAGAAAATTTTCCCAAAGGTCAGGGAAAAATTCCGGCGCTCTTTTAGGGACTTTCCACTGATAGGTGAAAATAAACGTGAGGTTGCCTCTATAGCTATCGGACCACTGACACGGATAACTCCAATGGCTCCGCCTTGAGCGGTAGATATGGCACAAATGGTATCGTTATGCATCATCTGTTTTTCTTTTTTTGATGTGCAAAGATACATAATAGCCAAACAAAGTACAAGATTTTATAATTTTATCGCGGCTTATTTGCTCATCTTTCCACAAATATTTATTTTTGCTGCCCATAAGTAACGGGCAAAAAATAAATCGCTTCACTTGAAGTAGCTATTTTTAGTTTATTTTATTTTTATTTTGAAGGAGCATAGCGGGCTATGTAACTGATAAATAAGAATAAGAGAGACAAAAAGAGCACGTCAGAAGATATTTATACCTTATTCAAGAGGAGCCTGTTATTTTTTACATGTTACTTAATATATACAACAACATAAAAACAGAAACAAGAATATGACTATTGCCATAGACTTTGACGGAACTATAGTGGAACATCGTTACCCTGAGATAGGAGCTGAAATACCTTTTGCCATCGAAACCCTGAAGATGCTTATCAAAGAGCGCCATCGGTTGATACTATGGAGCGTGCGCGAAGGCGAACTGTTGGAAGAGGCCGTTGAATATTGCCGCCAACGAGGTGTCGAATTTTATGCCGTCAACAAAGATTACCCTGAGGAAAAAAAAACAGACAAAGGATATACCCGCAAATTGAAAGTGGATATGTTCATTGATGACCGCAATCTGGGCGGATTACCCGACTGGGGCACCATCTATCGAATGATAAAGGAGAAAAAGAGTTATATGGATATCGTACAAGAAGAGTTGGCCGATACAGAGGATTATTACGAACGACCCAAGAAAAAAAGATGGTGGAAGATTGGGAAATAAGGTTCTATACCTTATTATATATAATAAGCGGGTGTGCCAAGAGTTCAGACACACCCGCTTATTTTTCTTCAAGAGTTATTATTTTGTTTTCTTCTCATCTACTCCATAAACACCATACCCATACTGCCTGTAACCGTATCCATAACGTTTGCCATAGCCATACTTCCCTGCTCCATAGTATGAATTCTTTTCCATGTCCACATCATTGATAACTATGGACATATTAGGAAGTTTCTCTCCTGCTTTCAGGTCATTGATAAAATCGAACGAACTCTTAGCTGTATAATCCACACGGCAAACATAAATAGAGGCATCGGCCACACGCCCTATCAACAACGTATCGGCCACCAAACCTACAGGTGCTGTATCAAGCAATATATAGTCATAAACCTCAGACAAATAGCCGATAGCCTTGTCAAGGTTCTCCTTCGCCAACAATTCTGCAGGATTAGGCGGAATTATTCCTGCCGGAAGTATATCAAGATTTTCATTGACTCCTGAATTCAGAATCTGTTGGAACAGCAAGTCCTTATTGGAAGCATCGCCAGCAAGGAATGTAGTAATACCACATTTCTTATTTGCCAATTTGAACAAATCAGCCAAACGAGGTTTGCGAATGTCCAATCCACAAAGAAGGACCTTCTTTCCTAACAGAGCCAACGACATGGCCAAATTGGAAGAGATAAAAGTCTTTCCCTCTCCCGACGTCGTTGAAGTAAGCAAAATCACTCTCTTTGATGAATCAGAAAGGATAAAACTCAAGTTAGTACGAAGGGCACGGAAGGTTTCAGCCATCAAGTCATTGCTATCTTGACGAACGACCAAAGCACGTTCCCCTTTTTCAAGTTTCTTGGCACGTGGCACTTCGCCAAGCACATTCAATCTTGTCAGTTTTTCGACATCAGCCCGACCTGCCACCTTATAATTCAACAGGTTCAGCAAATAGATAATGCCAAAAGGTATTGCTACACCCATAGCAAGTGCAATCAACCAGATTAACGAACGTTTGGGAGATACAGGAATATCTCCTGCTACAGGATCATCTATAATCTTAGCATTGTCAGCCGTAGCCGCCAAAGCGATAGAATTCTCTTCACGTTTCTGAAGAAGCATCAGGTAAAGTTCAGATTTGATTGTTTGTTGACGTTCTATACCAACCATCTGACGCTCTTGAGACGGAGCACTACCTATCCGGCTATTGAAACGGTTGGCCTCACGCTCTATATCTCGCTTGGAAACTGTCAATCCCCGTTGCAGGTTTGCCACCGCAGTTTTCACATTCTCCAACAAGCCGTCAACTACAGTTGTAACCCTCATCACCGTCGGGTTACTTGCTGATGCTGTACTCATCAGACGTTTACGCTCCAACACCTGCTTGTTATATTCATTAATAGAAGCCGTCAAAGAGGCATCAGTAAGTCCGATGGTAGCTGTCGCCGGCAACACTTCATATTTGTTTGATGGGTCATGAACATACTCAGACAACATCTCGACCAGTCTCAACTGGGTACTGACATCCACCAATTTCTTTTCATAATCAGCACCTTCACGCAATGCACGTTCTGCATCCACTTCAAGGTTCACCAATCCTGATTTCTCTTTGAATCCTTGCAACTGACGCTCCGTATTGTCAAGGTCTTGTCCGACAAGAATAATACGCTCGCCAATAAAGGCTTCGGTTTTTTTGGCCACCTGATTCTTATCTTCGTTCGCGTCAGCATTGTACACCTCAATCAATCGGTTAAGAAAATCTTCGCCACGCTTGCGGTGTGTATCACTAAGCGAGATTACAGCAACCGAAGTCATTTTTGAGGTCGGTTCTATGCTCATATTTGCCAAATAGGCCTTAGCCATCTTCAAAGGAGGAACAATAGTAACCTGAATTTTTTTGTCAACAATCAATGGTTCCTGCACATTACGGCTGATTATGAGTTTTCCATTGGGAGTCTCCAATAAATAAGGTAAAGAGCGAGTTGTTACTTCAATTTCAACCATCTCCTCCAGTTCCTTGTCATACGTCTCACATTCGACATGATAAACACTATCTTCCGAAGTCTGGATAGTCAACAAATAAGGATAAACCAACTCATCCAACGTTCCAGGTTCTACATCTACCCAAATTGGGGTTTGTTGATACAAATCGCGCTTGCCCAGTTTCCCTTTTTCAAGGTAAATGGTATAAAGTTTCATATCCACCACGACATCTTTAACCAAAGATTTCGACTGGAGTACCTCTATCTCATTATCAATACCTCCTGTAGTGTTCAAAAATCCCAAGTCCTCAAGTGCTGCCATATCACTGGTATAGCCACCCTTCCTGTTATCCTTCACCATTATCTTTGTCGTAATGTTATAGACAGGTGTAGTGTAACGCAAATAAGCAAAGGCTACCAACAGACAAGCCACTACAGAAACGACAAACCATTTCCAATGAGAAAAAAACATCATCAGTATGGCTTGAATGTCTATTCCTTCCTCTTCCTCTTTGTTATAAATCTCGTTGTTATTATCTTTCATATTCATAAAGTTTGAGGCATTTTTATCTATAAAATCAATTCTTCAATATATTGTACAGCAATGATGTCAATGAAATCATGATAGACGTAGCCGAGAACCACAAGGTGGTACTGCTTCCAATATCCGAATTCTTGGCTTTTGCTTTGTTCGGAACGACATAAAGTATGTCATTCTGCTGAAGGTAATAATAAGGTGAGTTTATGATATTGGCATCATTCAAGTCAAGAGTCACAATTTCCTTCTTTCCATTAATATCCTCACGAATCAACTTCACACCGTCACGTTTACCATAAATGGTCAAATCTCCAGCCAAAGCAAGAGCCTCAAATATGCTTACCTTTTCATTGGAAATGGTATAAGTGTTAGGACGTGCCACCTCGCCAAGCACTGCAATCTTGTAATTAATCATGCGGACATTCACAATAAAATCATCATCCTGGAAATGAGGGCGGATATGTTTACGAATAACCGCTTCGGCTTCACTTTTAGTCAATCCACCGACATGCAGAGTCCCAATAATAGGGAACTCGATATTCCCGTCATTATCCACCAAATAGCTCATCAAGGCGGGTTGGGTTGTCATACTTTTTGTTGCCATTGCAGACGATACAGTCTGTACAGTCAGATTGAAAGGGGCCGCCACTGCATCATCTTTTGCATTGACCGTAATAGTCAGCAAATCCTTCGGCATGATACGTGCATCATACAAATCCTGCATCTGTTCTACCCCTTTTAACTCTTCGCTATTCTGAAGATAAGGAACCTGCTTGTAGCTGGTACATGCTGCCAATATTGTCACCATCAAAAACAGCAAACAGACATTTCTTCTCATAATCTTTTTAACCATTTCGTTTAGATTCTTTATATTTTCACTTAATATGCCATTTTCTCATTCCGCATCAACATATTGCGTACGGTCAACCAGATAATGCGTAAGTCCAACCAGAATGTCCAGTTCTCCACATACCAGATATCTTTACGCACTCTCTCTTCCATCTGATAAAGTTCTTTGGTTTCTCCACGGCAACCATTCACTTGAGCCCATCCTGTGATTCCAGGTTTTATCAGATGACGTACCATATAACGGTTTATCAATTCGGAATATTCTTCAGTATGTTTGAGCATGTGCGGACGCGGCCCCACTACAGACATATCTCCCAGCAAGACATTAATGAACTGAGGAAGTTCATCAATATTGGTCTTGCGCATAAAATCTCCGAACTTCGTCTTACGCGGATCATCTTTGACTGCCTGCATAGTGTCTGCCTGAGCGTTCACTTTCATGCTACGGAACTTATAGCAATAAAACTCTTTTCCATTCAACCCATTCCGTTTCTGACGAAAGAATATAGGACCAGGTGATGTGATTTTGATAATTGTTGCCACCACCAAAAATATAAACGGGAAGAATATGAGCAAGAACAGAGACGAAAATGCTATATCGAAAAGGCGTTTGCCCAAACGATTTTCTATCTGGCGAAGGGGTTCCTCACGGATATAGAGGATTGGCACTTCACCCAACAGTTCCATATTCATACGTCGTTTCAAATAGTTGCGTACATTGGGAACACTAAAAAAACGGACAACATGATTCTCGCAAAAGTTAATGATATCACGAATATCGCCCTCTCTATCCGAAGTCAGGCAACAATACAACTGTCTTACACCTTTCGAATTGTTTTTCTCAAGATAAGGTATAACATCTGCAACCGAACCTAAGCAAGGAATGTTTTCCGGAAAAACCGTACTTGGAGTATCATTAAAATATCCTTTTACGCGATATCCATGCGAAAGGTCCCCCATCATTTCGTTATACAGTTCAAGCATATTGGGAGCTGAGCCTACAAAGAATACAGACACGGTATTCCGCCCCATCTTACGGAACGATTTCACCATATAACGAATATTCAAACGAGAAAACAGCAGACAGATACAGAACAGGACAAAAAAGAGCAGATTCATTTTAAAATCCAACAACTTCTTATCCACAAAACCAGTGGAAATTTCAGCAAGAAGAGCGAAACAGACTACCGTCATAAAAACGCGACGCACAATCTCTTCCGAACGGACTTTCCGCAAATGAAGGATAGGCGGACGAACTGAAACACAAAACAGATAGCAAAGGTTATAAATCAAACAAAGTTCTTTAATGCCTTCTCCTCCAGTTGGCATCAAAGAATCACACCCCAATACATAGAACAGGAAAAACAGCAGATTCAGAACCACCATATCCAATCCTACGACCATCCATTTAATCATGTTATTTGTCCGTAAAACCTGTTTCATAACACTTTCGTTTTTTCGGGTACAACGGGTACAAGATAGAAAAACAGGGCAAAGATATACATTTATTTGCGAATAAGCAATTATAGCCAACAAATATTTTCACAACACGACATTACAGAAAAGGTTCAAAAAGCATTTTCTCTATTTTTTCAGGAAAGGAAAGGGAATATTTAAATATAATACGTATCTTTGCCGATAATTTTGCCTTTTCATTTTGAAAATCGGCAAAAAAAGTCCACAATTTATCATTAACGGCGAGTGTTTTACCTTAGTTTGACACTACCTAAAAAGAAGAAAAGATATGAGTATATTTTCCAAACTATTCGGAAAGAAAGATGCCGAACCAACAGAAAAAGTAGGCGGCATACAAGACTTCATGACGCTTATCCGCGTATATTATCAGGCCACTATGGCTAGCAATTTAGGCATTACCAATGTCGCATTCCTGCCTGACATGGCCGTATTCAAACGTACGTTGAAAATACCCACCCAAAACAACAAATTGGGTGTGGCCGAGAAAAGCCGCTGCAAGAAGATGCTGATTGGCATTTATGGCATAACTGAAGACTTTTTCAAAGAAATAGATGCCAGCATAAAGAAGAATTGTAAAAACGTGAATGATGTTCGCAACTACCTTTTCATGTTCCAAGGATTCAGCAACGACCTTATGATGCTGATGGGGAATCTGATGCAATGGAAATTCCGTCTTCCCGGATTCATGAAGAAAGCCATGTACACCATGACCGAAAAGAGCATTAACGACATCATGACCAAAAACAATTGGAAAGATGCAGCCACCGCAAAAGCATGCATGGATGTACGAAAATACCAGCATGCATTAGGCTATTCTCCGAAATGGATGACAGAGTATGCCTACAATATTATCATGATGGCAAAGAAAGAAAAACAACCCAAAGAAGAGGTGTAAGGGAGTTTAAGTGTGAAAAAAAAATAAAATAGACACTACTCTTTTTCACATCTCACCAATCATCTCTATATTTGTGTAGAATTTGGCATAGCAATGACCGACGAAGAGAAAAATCAGCTGGCAACACTTGAAGCAAGAATAAGACAACTGATGTTCATGTATGGCAAACTGAAAGAGAAAAACAGTCTGCTCGTACAAGTTCTGGACAAGAAAGAATTGGAATTGCAAAAGTTGCAGCACGAATATGACGAGTTGGAAACATGCTACACCAACTTAAAGCAGGCAAGGATAATCAGCATCACAAGCAATGATGTCAACAACACAAAGTTGCGATTGTCCAAGCTGGTGCGAGAAATAGACAAATGTCTGGCTCTATTGAACGGATAAGTAAAACCTAAATGAAGTCAAGGCATGAACGATGATAAAGACATGTTGAACATTCAGCTGCGCGTGTCAGACTTCTACCTCCCTATGACCATTAAACGTGAGGAAGAAGAGTACTACAGAGAAGCAGCAAAACGAATAGACGACTTACTGAATCTGTACCGGGGCATATTCAAGGCACAGGACACGGAGAAATACATGACCATGGTAGCACTCCACCTTTCTGTCACTGCCGTCAAACTTGAAAGGAAAAACGACACCCAACCTTTCAAAGACAAGATTGAAGAACTGACCCGAACATTGGAAGAATACTTGAAGGAAGGCTGAGACAAAGAAGCCCCACATCGTTAAAGAAAAGAAGGAACGCACCATCCTGCTCCGAGAAGAGATTCTTTTGGCAGAATGGTGCTTTTTGTATATAACCAAAGTAATTAACTAAAAAACTAAAACAATGAACATCGTAACAATCATAGCTATTGTTTGTGCTGCTGTCGGAGGGTTCATTATCGGAAAGCTTATCGACAACACTGCACTAAAGAAAAAACGCGAAGGCATCCTGAAGAAAGCGGAAGAAGATGCAGAAGTCATCAAAAAGAACAAACTGTTAGAGGTAAAAGAAAAATTCCTCAACAAAAAATCAGAGTTGGAAAAAGAGGTTGCACAACGTAATCAGAAAATCCAGCAAGCCGAAAACAAGCTGAAGCAGAGAGAAATAAATCTGAACCAACAGCAACAAGAATTACAACGGAAGAAAGCTGAAAACGATGCAATAAAGGAAAATCTGGAAGCCCAACTCACTGTAGTTGACCGTAAGAAAGAAGAATTGGAATACTTGCAATCACAAGAACGCGAGAAATTGGAATCTATCAGCGGCCTCTCCGTAGAAGAAGCTAAAGACCGCTTGATTGAATCATTGAAAGAAGAGGCCAAAACACAAGCAGCTTCCTATATCAATGACATCATGGACGAGGCAAAAATGACAGCAAACAAGGAAGCCAAACGCATCATCATCCAAAGCATCCAACGTGTTGCAACAGAAACAGCCATCGAAAATTCTGTCACCGTATTCCATATCGACTCTGACGAAGTGAAAGGACGTATCATCGGTCGTGAAGGCCGAAATATCCGTGCTCTTGAGGCCGCAACAGGAGTAGAAATCGTTGTTGACGACACGCCTGAAGCCATCGTCCTTTCTGCTTTCGATCCCGTTCGCCGTGAAATTGCCCGTTTGGCTCTGCACCAACTGGTAAATGATGGACGTATTCACCCGGCTCGTATCGAAGAGGTTGTTGCTAAGGTAAAGAAACAGGTTGAAGAAGAAATCATCGAGACAGGCAAGCGCACCACTATTGACCTCGGTATCCACGGCTTGCACCCTGAACTCATCCGCATTGTAGGAAAAATGAAATACCGTTCTTCTTACGGACAGAACCTGCTCCAACATGCCCGTGAAACCGCCAATCTCTGTGCTGTCATGGCCAGCGAATTAGGATTGAACCCCAAGAAAGCCAAACGCGCCGGACTTTTGCACGATATAGGCAAGGTGCCCGATGAGGAACCAGAATTGCCACACGCACTCTATGGTGCCAAACTGGCCGAGAAATTCAAAGAAAAGCCTGACATCTGCAATGCTATCGGTTCACACCACGATGAGATGGAGATGAACAGCCTGCTTGCACCTATCGTACAAATCTGCGATGCCATCAGCGGTGCACGTCCTGGTGCACGCCGCGAAATTGTTGAAGCATACATGAAGCGCCTCAATGACCTTGAGCAATTAGCATTGAGTTATCCTGGCGTCACAAAAACATATGCCATCCAAGCCGGACGCGAGCTCCGCGTCATCGTAGGTGCAGACAAGATTGACGACAAGCAGACAGAAAGCCTCAGTGCTGAAATTGCTAAAAAAATCCAAGACGAAATGACCTACCCGGGACAAGTGAAAATCACTGTTATCCGCGAAACACGCTCAGTAAGCTACGCCAAGTAACAATCTGCTGGACGGAATATATTCAAGGTTCAAAGTCCAAGGTTAAAAAGCCTTGGACTTTGAACCTTGAACTTTTAAAAGGGGTACAGGAGTTACAGAAATGTAGGAGTGCAGACAGTGAATCAAAAAAAAATACCCTTCAAAAAGATTTTTTGGTGTTCGGAAAACTGCTATAATGTTTATCGGATACCAATATTATATTTATTGAGTCGGGCAATCCGGTTACAAACCATTTCCAGCTCAATACCTTCTATATTTCAAAGCACAAAATAAATATTTCAAGCCACAGAATAATTATTTCAAACCACAATATATATATTTCGTGGTTTGAAATATAGAAGAAATATAATTTCAGATAATTTACAACACTAATTCACAGGTTATTATACATAAGTTTATATTGGTATCCGGTAAAACTGCCACCATACAATCTCCTATAGCATGACAAGACAACAAAAAATTGAAAGCAGGGGGGAGGTGTATGCTCTCAAAACACACTAAAGCAGAATATTATACCTGTTTACCGGACACCGGTAAAAAAAAGAATCTTTTCTACGGAATTGAAGAAAAAGCCAAAAAGTTATCCCTTTAGAGCTTATTCCGTTAATCTGCGTTAATTGTTATCCTTTTTCAACCTACTTATACTGCAAATCCACTATCTTTGCGTTCCAAATAACCATGGGCTTGACTGGATTTGACAGCGGGCAGAAATGGTACGTAAGCATGCAGTGCGTCGATGATTGGCACTTAAATCCCAGTTGTCAAAGAATTATCTGGCGAAAACAACTACGCTCTCGCTGCGTAATCGAAGTACAGTAGATTACCTTTATTCTTTCACAAGGTGAGAGAACGGGACATCACTCAGAAGCTGTGGTTCCGAAGCGTTCTGGTCCAGTGGTGCAGCCAAATCGGAAATAGTTCGGGTCTTTCCTCGCGGCTCTTGCGAAATCTTTAGAGGATAAGGTTCAGGTGGGTGGCTTCGGTCTTGCCTGAGCACGAAAACCGAAGGCGAAGATAAGCATGTAGAAAGCGTATGGTTTCCTCGTTTGGACGAGGGTTCGATTCCCTCCAGGTCCACACTTATTCAAGGTTTAAAGTTCAAGGTTCAAAGTTTAAAGTTGCTACCAGAAGGCTTGAACTTTGAACCTTGAACTTTAACTTTAATATTATACATTAAAAATGAAACGGCTATATTACCTCTTTCTGTATATCCCTTTGGCAATTTCCCTACATGCCCAAGAGGCCAGACACGCATTTGTCAACATGCCCGACTCCATCCTACCTATCCTCACCAAGGTCAACCGGGCAGACTGCATTGATTTTCTTGACAGCCACATGCGAGCCATCGTCAAGAACCGTTTCGACCAACAGTCTGAAATGACCCGTTTGACCAAAGACTACATAGCCATGCAGCTTTCCTCGCAAAGTCATTTTGAGATGAAACTACTCCCAGTCACCGATTCAACTCATATCATCTGTACCATACAGACTATATGCAGTAATGCGTGTGACAGCCGTATAGACTTTTATACCGACGATTGGGTAGCCTTGGACAAAAAGAAGTTTATAACCCTTCCCTCCCAATCGGATTTTGTACCCGACACGATCCCCCTCCAGGTGGCCGACACCTTGTCCACACCTTGGGAAGTACTACGCAATGAGGCAGACATCCTACTGATGCAAGCATCATTGGCCGACAGCACATCCACGCTCACAGTCCAATACACCACTCCTGGATACATGAGCAAGCCATCGGCCACGCAATACATCCCTTTGCTGAAACGGAAGAGTATCAGTTATGAATGGAAAAACGGGAAATTTGTTCCTCAACATGGAAAAGAGAATTGAGAAACACCCTTTGTTCCCTTTCCTGCCGCCAAACGCACGGATGTTGATGTTGGGCAGTTTCCCTCCTCCAAGCAAACGATGGTCGATGGATTTCTTCTATCCGAACATACAAAACGACATGTGGCGCATCTTCGGTCTTCATTTTTTTGAGGACAAAGACTACTTTGTTGACCCGATTTCAAAATGTTTCTGCAAAGAACTTATCGTCAACTTCCTCACCCATAAAGGCATAGCTCTCTACGATACGGCAACAACCGTATGCCGTCTGCAAGACAATGCTTCCGACAAATATCTCGAAGTAATCGAACCAACAGACGTTCCCCTTCTACTCCACCACCTCCCCCTATGTCAAGCCATTGTCACCACAGGTCAAAAAGCGACCGACATCCTTTGCGAACAGTTTTCCATCCCCACCCAACCGGCAGTAGGAGGCTACATCACTTTTGAAACGGACAGGGGAAACAATCTCCGTCTTTACCGTATGCCCTCCTCCTCAAGAGCCTACCCTTTAGCCCTTGAAAAGAAAGCATACATTTACGGCCGGATGTTTCACGAGATTTTCAGATAAGTAAAAAAAAGGCATTACCATAGGTACATAATAAGTTTGTCAGATGAACTATAGTTCACTTGTCAAGCCGCTTATAGTTCATTTGTCAAGCCGTAAGTTATCCTCTTGGGGTAGTCGTAAGTAGTTCACTTGTGTATACCGCAAACAGTTCACTTGAACAACCGAGAATAGGCCATTTAAGGCATCATTAACTGTTCAGGTGAGTTCTATAAATCCTCTCCTTTATTTTTGGCATTTGAAGGAGAATTATCGATATTCGGTAAACTGCTATAACATTTTGCATTAATGTGTTTTAAGAATGACAATGCAAAGCCTTTTCTGTAGTATGCCAGCATCTTTCAAAAAAGGCAAAGTCTATTCCGCAATCATCTTACGGGAAATGACAGAGCCGCCTTCTCCTACAAGGACCTCGATGAATATGCCCGAAGCAGGCTTTTTAGCCAATCGGACGCCCTGCAGGTTGTAATATCCGACCGTCATACCTTGCACTTTGTCCACCAATGTTGAAGGGAGGGAGGTCACAGCTTCCTCCTCTGTCTCTTCAAAGACCCAACGCATACGGGTGCGGTCAGCATGGCCGGCAAAGAATGTAAGAGGTCCCTCCTTAAGGGATGCATCGGTCGAACCTATCTGGATGCACCGGTTGGCCGCTTCGCTGGCGTCAAGGAAGAAAGCCAGTTTGCCATTATCGGTCTTTGCATAGTAGGGATATATGGCCACTGGTTCTGCAGAGAGCAGTTGCTCTATCTGCATATAGGCACCGCTTGCCCGATTCTGCACATAGACATATCCGCCTTCGCCTTTACTGAGAATCCACAGGGCTTCATCATTGGCAGCAATGGGGTCTGTGCTACCGGCATTGATGCTGTTGTCTGAGAGTCCGATGCGATAGACCAGAGAATCGCGCAATCCGTCAGTACTCTTCGTGCTACAGAGGTAGCGACGCTCAATGTTGGACGCGGCCGATGATGCACTGGCATTGCTGGTGGTGCCATAGGTATAGATATTATAGGCCATTGTTGTTGAGAAGTCGGTAAGGGTATAGATGCGTGTGGCTTCGAATGCACTGACAGCATTATTGATAACAGCCACTACGGAATCAACCTCTGTCTGAGTACTGTTTTCGCTGATATTGTCCGAGAAAGCCTGTGCTTCGACAATGGTGTTCATCAGTGTATTCAGCGCGTCAGTAGGATAGCCCAATGTAACATCTGTCGAAGCTCCTTTTGCCAATAGTTCCGCACTCTCAAGCGTATTGTTGAACTTGGTGAGGAAAAGGCGGACAAGCGAAGCATCAATTTCGGCAAATGTGAATATCATGTCGGCACGTTCGATGGTACCCGACCCCCATACCCAGTCATCAGCAAAACCGCGTGCACGTATCTGCATATTGTTGTTTGACGGACAATTGATACGGTACATGGCCACAGGTGTATTCAGGCCAGACTGTGCAGGGCTGTGGTCGCTGGTATAGTTGATGGTAAGCACTACGGGCTCTTCAGCGCTGCCGATGCGTGCATCACCGCTCCCGATAGCGATGTTTTGGGCTGTCATGTAGGATTTCGTGCTATAGTTACGGATATGGAATCCCCCTTCTGTGGGTGTGATTTCCCAAAGCAAAGCCGGATTGTCCCAAAGGAACTCTTCGGTAGAGCCCAATGAGCCGTTATCATTGAATGTGAGATATTTGGGTATCCCGTTGATAGTCGTACTGCTATTGAAAGGGACTGTACCGTAACAGATGATGCGGTACAACTTCCCTTCAGCAGAGACAAAAGGGTCGGTACCGGCTTCCATACCCCCACCGCCACGCATGAACTCATTGTTGACGGACACCGTACCCGAATAGAGTGACTCCATCGCATCCGACAGGTTCTTCAATCGGAAATAATATACTTTTTTAGGAGTAAGTCCCGTAACCGTCGCCCGCGTAGCTTCACCGTCCAGACGCTGTATCTCGGAAAAAGTCTTGCCGTCTTCCGACTGTTCCAGCACAATGGCCGTCACCCCTTCAGCATCGTTGCTCCAGGTTAGTTCTACGGTTGACTCATCAGCCAGTTTGGCCACCACGTTGAGCGGATACATCAAATAGTTGCTCTTCTGTGCAAGACTGTTCACATAGTTCTCGATATTGGTATATCCATTGTTCAGCGTATAGTCGTTGGCATCATTCTGGGCCGGATTCAGTCCATTGGCCTCTTCCCACTCGTCAGCCATGCCATCATTGTCGGCATCGGTTATTTTCGGTCCTCCGGCTACAGTACCGATACCGCCCACATTCTGCTCGTTGTCGATGAATGCGCCCTTCTTTCCCAACGAAGTGAGCTGGTCGATGATGCGCTTGTCGTGTACATCTCTTACCCGGGATGCTCCCACATGTTCCACCACACTCTCGTATGCCTGTGCCGCAGTCTCCAGATTCATGGGAGCCGAACATTTCAGTGAAGGGTTCTGCATCGGAGTGGCACTGTGATGGTCGGTGACAAGAGTACCGTTGAGCACACCGTCGCAATTGCCGTCGAAGTAGTTCCCGGTGCTGTACATGTGATCCGTTTCGGTCCATTGGTCAAAATACTTGGCCGATCCGTTCGGACCGGCAATGAAGTAATTGTTCATCAGGTCCTGATAGTTGTCGGCAGCCGAATGTCCGCCCACCACGCCATTCGCGTAGTTATATACCACATTGTTGTAATATTGGACATAGCACTTCATCTTCGGGTTGCGGCTCTTGTTGTTTTGCCACAAACAGTGGTGAATAGTCCAGTTGCGGGTTCCATCGGTAATGGCCCCGAAGCGCTGAGGTTCTATACCTTCGGAGATTATGCAGTTCTGCCACGTGATGTTGTTGGCATTGGCAATGTGTACATTGTCCCAAGGTCCCCACGACACACTGCAATGGTCCATGATGACATTGTCGCATTCGTCAAGCGTAAGCGTACACTTCTTGGAATCGACACTCGAACCGCCACGCATACGGAGGTAGCGGATAATGACATTCGTGCTCTTCGAAGCTATCACACGTCCGCCATAGATAGTGATACCCTCGCCCGGAGCTGTCTGCCCGGCAATGGTGACATTGCTGGCTATGGTAATGTTCTTGCCCGTGATGTCGATGATGCCGCCGACATCAAAAACGACGAAGCGGTTGGGTTGGCTCACCGCTTCGGCCAACGAACCGGCACCGGCCGCATTCAAGTTGGTCACATGAACCACTTGTCCGCCACGTCCGCCAGAGGCATAAGCCCCAAATCCTTCGGCTCCTGGAAATGCCAACTGTTGCGCCTGCACGCCGATGATGCCACACAATAATGCAATCAATAATCTTGTTCTCATAATGTCAAAATTTATCCTTTTGTGATATCGTTTTAATTTATTGGGTGCAAATGTAATATAATTATACTGAATATTCAAAACTCTCTAAGAATATATATATGCACATATTCACTTATAAAAGAGGATTCACAAAAAAAACAAAATGCAAGCTTATCGGCCTATAATGCCACACACTGCCTCAAAAATCAAAATAAACCCGTGTTTGTTTTGTCCTTCGCTTGATTTGCACTATCTTCGCACCACAATTCAAGACAACGGAATGATAGAACTGACACAAGAGGAGTTGAAAGAGAGACTCTCCGACAAAATATTCCACCAGATATCCGAAACGGCCGATGAACTGGGCGTGGAGTGTTATGTAGTGGGCGGATATGTGCGCGACATATTTTTGGAACGCCCATCGAAGGACATCGATGTGGTGGTGGTGGGCAGTGGCATTGCGCTGGCCGAAGCCCTTGCCAAGCGGTTGGGCAAGCGGGCACACCTGTCTGTATTCAAGAACTTTGGCACGGCACAGGTGAAGTTTCACCACACGGAAGTGGAGTTTGTGGGGGCACGCAAGGAGTCGTACCAACGCGACTCGCGCAAACCCATCGTGGAGGACGGCACACTGGAGGACGACCAGAACCGGCGCGACTTCACCATCAACGCCTTGGCCATCTGCCTGAACAAGGCACGCTTTGGCGAACTGGTGGACCCCTTCGGAGGTATGGACGACCTGTGGGAAAAGACCATACGCACACCGCTCGACCCGGACATCACCTTCAGCGACGACCCCCTGCGCATGATGCGATGCATACGCTTTGCCACACAACTGAACTTCTATATCGACGACGAGACGTTCGAATCGCTCTGCCGGAACAAAGAGCGCATCGAAATCATCTCCAAGGAACGCATTGCCGATGAGCTCAACAAGATTGTGGCCTCGCCCATCCCCTCGAAAGGATTCATCGACTTGGAGCGGAGCGGTCTGTTGGCTCTCATCTTCCCCGAAATGGCGGCTCTGCAAGGGGTGGAGACAATGAACGGACGGGCACATAAGGACAATTTCTACCACACGCTGGAGGTGCTGGACAATGTGGCCAAACAGACCGACAACCTGTGGTTACGCTGGGCAGCTATCCTGCACGACATAGGCAAACCGCGCTCGAAGCGATGGGAACCGCGCATCGGATGGACATTCCACAACCACAACTACTTGGGTGAAAAGATGATACCGAACATCTTCCGCCGCATGAAGTTGCCGATGAACGAAAAGATGAAGTACGTGCAGAAGCTCGTAGGATTGCACATGCGCCCCATCGTGATAGCCGACGACATTGTGACGGACAGTGCCGTACGCCGTCTGCTCTTCGAGGCGGGCGACGACATTGATGACCTGATGCTGCTCTGCGAAGCGGACATCACCTCGAAGAATGCCGAGCGCAAGCAACGCTTCCTCGACAACTTCAAGATGGTGCGCCAGAAGCTCATCGACCTGGAGGAGCGCGACCGCATCCGCCAATTCCAACCGCCCGTCACCGGTGAAGAAATCATGGAGGTGTTCGGCCTCTCACCTTGCCGCGAGATTGGCACACTGAAGACCGCCATCAAAGATGCCATCCTCGACGGAGACATCCCCAACGAACACGATGCCGCTTTTGCCTTCATGCTCGAAAAAGCCAAGAAGATGGGATTAAGAGTGAAGAGTGAAGAATGATAAGAAAACTAAACAGAATAATTTAACAATGAAAGATTTTATTAAATTCACATTGGCTACCGTTACGGGACTTGTCTTGACAGGAGTCGTATTCTTTTTCATGGGCATCGTATCGCTATTCGGTTTGATTGCAGCCTCGGAACAAGAAACACCAGTAAAATCAAACTCTGTATTTGTGTTGAGACTGGACAAACCACTGAAAGAGCGTGCCATTGACGACCCTATGGCCATGCTGCTAGGTGGCGAATACGAAAGCATGGGATTGGACGAGATTCTAAAATCCATCAAAAAGGCAAAAAATGATGACCGTATCCGAGGCATATACATTGAGACTGGAATGACAGAGGGAGCCTCGATGGCAACGTGGCAAGAAATGCGCCAAGCCTTGGAGGATTTTAAAGAAAGTGGCAAATTCATCATAGCATACGGTGACAACTATACACAAGGGGAATACTACCTGTGCAGTGTGGCTGACAAAGTGATACTGAATCCTCAAGGCACGATAGAATGGAGCGGTCTGAGCGCACAACCGGTATTCTATACAGGTCTGTTGGAAAAACTTGGCGTGAAGATGCAAATATTCAAGGTGGGGACTTACAAATCGGCCGTAGAGCCTTTCACTGAAAAAAAGATGAGCACCGCCAATCGCGAACAGGTAGAGGCTTATCTGGTTTCCATGTGGGAACAACTGACAACGGATGTAGCCGTATCGCGCGGCCTGACAAGCAATCTGCTGAACGATTATGCCGACCAGATGGTCACACTCGGTCCGGCAGAAGGACTGGTAGAGTGCGGGCTTGCCGACACCCTACTCTATATGGACGGGGTAAAAGCTTACCTGAAGCAACTGACCGGAATGGGAGACGACGAACCACTAAACACACTGGATCTGACAGAGATGACAAACGTGCAACGCAATGTCCCATTGGACAAGAGTGGAAACATCATTGCCGTATATTATGCCACAGGAGAGATTACGGATGAAGCATTGGACGGCCTGTATGGAGGCCAAGAGGTCATTGCCGGTTCAAAAGTGATTGCAGACCTCAGCCGCTTGCGGGAGGACAAGAATGTGAAGGCGGTGGTGCTACGAGTGAACTCACCGGGAGGAAGCGCTTTTGCTTCCGAACAGATATGGAATGAGGTGGTGAAACTGAAAGCCAAGAAACCAGTCATTGTCTCCATGGGAGGTATGGCTGCCTCGGGCGGATACTACATTTCGTGTGCAGCCGACAGCATTTTTGCAGAGCCGACCACCTTGACAGGTTCTATCGGAATATTCGGCATGGTACCCGACATGCAGAACCTGCTGAGTGACAAATTAGGGCTGGACTTTGACGTAGTGAAGACCAATCGCTATTCAGACATCGGAACTCCTGTCCGCCCAATGAACGAAAGCGAGAAAAAAATACTACAGAACACCATAAACAAAGGGTATGACCTGTTCGTAAAGCGCTGTGCCGACGGACGAGGAATGAGCATTGAAGCCTTGCGCCAAGTGGCAGAAGGACGTGTATGGACGGGAACCATGGCATTAGAACTGGGCCTTGTAGATAAATTGGGGGGTATGAATGAAGCCTTACAAGCCGCAGCCTTCAAAGCGGGAACAGATGCATATACAGTGTTATCATATCCCGAACAGCCCGGCCTATTTGCCAACCTGATGGAAGATGGCAAAGACAATTACATCAATGCCCGACTGAGAGCAACAGGAGGCAAATATTATGAATTCATGAATTTTGCCAACAATCTGCTCCGAAGCAATCACATACAGGCACGAATCAGTTTGGATCCGAACATCAAGCTGTAACGAGTAAGAACGACAGGCAATGAGTGACAGAACTTCAAAATATCCGAGCTGATGGAAAATGACCTTATCAAAATAAACAAATGGCTATACCCTTTCTCGTTCCTTTATGGGATAGGGGTAAACCTGCGCAACCAACTGTTTGATTTAAACATCCTGCGTTCACAAAGTTTCGATGTGCCCGTAATCTGTATCGGGAACATTACTGTAGGAGGTACTGGCAAAACACCGCATACCGAATACTTGATAAAGTTACTGCAAAAAGAATTTCAGGTGGCAGTACTCAGCCGTGGATACAAACGGAAATCAAAAGGATTCGTATTGGCCACGCCCGACACACCGATGGAGCAAATTGGTGACGAACCGTTCCAAATGAAGCAGAAACATCCACAGGTACACGTGGCCGTCGATGCCGACCGCCGGCGAGGAATTGCCCGCCTTTGTGAACCAGGGATTACCCCCGAAGTGGAAGTCGTACTTTTGGACGATGCCTACCAGCACCGCTATGTAAAGCCGGGTATCAACATACTGCTTGTTGACTATCACCGCATGATAGGCGAAGATGCACTACTTCCTGCAGGCCGATTGCGCGAACCGGAAAGAGGCAAAAATCGGGCCAACATTGTCATCGTCACCAAATGTCCGCACGACATCAAACCGATGGATTACCGGATTATCAGCAAGCACATGGATCTGTATCCATATCAGAAACTCTATTTCTCCACTCTCACATACGGGCAGCTGACTCCACTTTGCCCCAACAACGGACTTCCCGCACGCCCGCTGGAGTCATTAGGGAAAGACGAGAAAGTACTGTTACTGACAGGTATCGCATCGCCCGACCAGTTGAAGATAGATTTGAGGGAGTACACCCAACATATCGAAGCCATAAGTTTCCCCGACCATCACAACTTCTCAAATAAAGACATGGAAACTGTCAGAAGAAGATTTGGCCAAATGGGAGAGGGGAAAAAGATTATAGTCACTACAGAAAAGGATGCGACACGACTTCTCGGACATCCGCAACTGGATGAAGAACTGAAAACCGCAATCTACGTATTGCCTGTAGAGATAAATATCCTGCAAGGACAACAAGAATCATTCAACAAATACATCACCGGATATGTTAGAGCAAATTCAAGAAACAGCATCCTTCATCAGAGCAAGGATGCACACCGCTCCTGAAACAGCTGTCATATTGGGCAGCGGACTGGGCAAATTGGTAAATGAACTTACCGACACTTATGAGATCCGTTACGAGGAAATACCCAATTTCCCCGTATCTACCGTTGAAGGACATTCAGGGAAACTCATTTTCGGGCGGTTAGGAAAGAAAGAAATAATGGCCATGCAGGGACGCTTTCATTACTACGAGGGATACAACATGAAAGAGGTTACCTTTCCTGTCAGAGTGATGCATGAACTGGGAATCAAGAATCTTTTTGTTTCCAACGCAGCCGGAGGAACAAACCCAACCTTCGAAATTGGAGATCTGATGATTATCACCGACCATATCAATTTTTTTCCCGAACATCCATTGCGTGGCAAGAACATCTACTATGGACCCAGATTTCCAGACATGAGCGAAGCCTACAGCCGCAAGTTCATAGAACGCGCTAAAAGAATAGCAGCCAAAAAGGGAATTATCGTGCGCGAAGGTATATATATAGGTACGCAAGGCCCTACTTATGAAACACCGGCAGAGTATCGCATGTTTGCCCGTTGGGGAGCTGATGCTGTAGGAATGTCCACCGTTCCCGAGGTCATCGTAGCCAATCATTGCGGCATGAAGGTATTCGGCATCTCTGTCATCACCGACTTGGGAGTAGAAGGAAAAATTGTGGAAGTAAGCCACGAAGATGTGCAAAAAGCCGCCGATGCAGCCCAACCACGCATGACTGCAATAATGAAGGATTTGATAAATGAAGAATGAAAAGTAAATAACAGGACAATGAACGAACAACAAAGAACAGAAATAGCCACTATTGGCGAATTTGGCTTAATCCGCCGACTGACAGACGATCTGAAGAACCGTAACCAGTCAACCCTTTATGGTGTGGGTGATGATTGTGCCGTACTCTCCTACCCCACAGAGAGTGAAATATTGGTCACTACCGACATGCTGATGGAGGGTGTACACTTTGATCTTACATACGTCCCCTTGAAACATTTGGGATACAAAGCCGCCATGGTAAATCTTAGCGATATCTACGCCATGAACGGTACGCCCCGACAGCTCACCGTCTCATTGGCCCTGAGCAAACGCTTCTGTATTGAAGATGTAGAAGACCTTTACGATGGAATCCGGCTGGCTTGCGAACAACATAAAGTAGATATTGTAGGAGGTGACACAACCTCCAGTCTTACCGGATTGGCCATCAGCATCACTTGTATAGGTGAGGCTCACAAGGAAAATATTGTCTATCGGAACGGAGCTAAAGAAACAAACCTTATCTGCGTAACCGGAGACTTAGGGGCCGCATACATGGGATTACAACTGTTGGAGCGCGAAAAAAGTGTATTCAAAGGACAAAAAGAGGCGCAACCCGACTTTGCTGGCAAAGAATACCTATTGGAGCGCCAGTTGAAGCCCGAAGCCCGACGCGACATCATTCAGAAGTTAGCTGAAGCTGGTATCAAACCTACTGCCATGATGGACATCAGCGATGGATTGTCCAGTGAACTGATGCATATATGCACACAAAGCAAAGTGGGATGCCGAATCTATGAAGAGCATCTGCCTATAGATTACCAGACAGCTGTCATGGCCGAGGAACTGAATATGAATGTAACCACATGTGCTCTTAATGGCGGTGAGGATTATGAACTGGTATTTACTGTTCCTATTGCAGACCACGAAAAAGTTTCCAAGATGGAAGGGGTGAAACTTATCGGTCACATCACAAAAGAAGAACTTGGTTGTGGCCTCATCACCCGAGACGGACAAGAATTTGAACTGAAAGCTCAAGGTTGGAATCCACTCAAAGAAGAATAAACGGATTGTCTAAAAGCATTCGAATGCTGTCAGAATATTGTCCGAATAGTGTTCGAATGCTCAGTTTTTTATCTGCCAAGTATCTTTTTTATACTATTATCCGAAATATTTCCTGAAAAAGTTTGGCTATATCAAAAACATTACCTACCTTTGCACCCGCAAACAAAAAGGTGCCATAGCTCAGTTGGTAGAGCAAAGGACTGAAAATCCTTGTGTCCCCGGTTCGATTCCTGGTGGCACCACAAATGCAAAATGTGACAAAACGTTGTAACTGGAGAAGGTTGCAGCGTTTTTTTTGTTTCAATCAAGAAAAAAAAGAAGAGAATGACATAAATCTAAATCGTATATTATGGCAACAAATGTAACATTCAAGTATCAGCACCCTTTCCCTATCGAGAAAGATGATACACAGTATTACCTGCTGACAAAAGATTATGTATCTGTCAGCGAATTTGAGGGAACTCCCATTTTGAAAATTGAAAAGGAGGGGTTGACAGCTATGGCTAATGCAGCTTTCCGTGATGTTTCGTTCTTGCTCCGTCGTGAGCACAACGAGCAGGTAGCCAAGATTCTGTCCGATCCCGAAGCAAGTGACAATGACAAGTATGTAGCGCTTACTTTCTTGCGCAATGCAGAAGTGGCGTGCAAAGGCAAACTTCCTCTTTGTCAGGATACAGGAACAGCTATCATTCATGGAGAGAAAGGTCAGCAGGTATGGACAGGCTATTGCGATGAAGAGGCCCTGTCATTGGGTGTATTCAAGACATATACAGAGGAGAATTTGCGTTATTCACAGAATGCTCCGCTGAACATGTATGACGAGGTGAATACTAAATGTAACTTGCCTGCACAAATTGACTTGGAAGCTACGGAAGGCATGGAATACAAGTTCTTGTGTGTAACCAAGGGTGGCGGTTCAGCCAACAAGACTTACCTGTTCCAAGAAACAAAGGCTCTGCTGAATCCGGCTACGCTGGTTCCTTTCTTGGTGGAGAAGATGAAGACATTAGGTACAGCAGCTTGTCCTCCTTATCATATTGCTTTTGTTATTGGTGGTACATCTGCTGAAAAGAACCTGTTGACCGTAAAACTGGCTTCTACACATTATTATGACAATTTGCCCACTACAGGTAACGAAGGCGGACGTGCTTTCCGTGATATAGAATTGGAGAAGCAAGTGTTGGCCGAAGCTCACAAAATAGGCCTTGGTGCGCAGTTTGGAGGAAAATACTTTGCTCATGATGTACGCATTGTCCGGTTGCCCCGTCATGGTGCTTCTTGTCCGGTTGGTATGGGTGTCAGCTGTTCGGCAGACCGTAACATCAAATGTAAGATTAACAAGGATGGTATTTGGATTGAGAAGTTGGATGATAATCCGGGTAGCCTGATTCCTGAAGAATTGCGCAAGGCTGGCGAAGGCGAAGCTGTCCGTATTGACCTGAACCAACCTATGAGTGAGGTATTGAAGGAGTTGAGCAAATATCCTGTATCAACCCGTCTGTCGTTGAATGGAACCATTATCGTAGGTCGTGATATCGCCCATGCCAAGTTGAAAGAGCGTCTTGACCGTGGCGAAGAGATGCCCCAATATATGAAAGATCATCCTATCTATTATGCTGGTCCAGCCAAGACTCCTGCCGGTATGGCTTGTGGTTCAATGGGACCCACTACTGCCGGTCGTATGGATTCTTATGTGGATTTGTTCCAAAGTCATGGTGGCGGTATGGTGATGTTGGCCAAGGGTAACCGCGCCCAGTGTGTGACCGATGCATGTCAGAAGCATGGTGGATTCTATCTGGGTTCTATAGGTGGACCTGCTGCTATCCTGGCACAAAACAATATCAAGAGTATCGAGTGTGTGGAATATCCCGAGTTGGGAATGGAGGCCATTTGGAAGATTGAGGTAGAGGACTTCCCCGCTTTCATTCTGGTTGATGACAAGGGCAATGATTTCTTCAAACAAATCAAGCCCACTTGCAGTTGTAAATAACCAATATCCTAATTAAACCTTACAAGCACGAATATACGGATTTACAACATTCAACAATGTATAAGTCTTATATTCGTGCTTATCTTATGGGAAGTTCTATAAATTAGCTTGCGAGGATTTGCTCGGATTTAAGAGAAATTCCTCCTTGTCTGCGAAGATGCGTAGCGGACTACGTATCAAGGAGATAAGAAAGGAAGTTCAAAAAGACAAGCAAAGCATTCAAGCAGAGAAGCAACTTGAATAAATGTAAAAACCAATTCCTATAGATCTCCCTTATAACAAAAAAAAGGGATAAAACCATCGACATATTATAATTTTTCCCTATATTTGCAATCACCTCTAAACATAAAATTACTCTTTGTGTATAGAGAAAAAGCAAATATCATTCTTATTTATCAAAAATAAAAAAAAAGATGAAAAAGATATCGACCGTATTGACCGCCCTTTTCTGCATAATTAGCCTCAGCGCACAAATTCCACTTGCAGGAGCAACACAGGACACTCCAATTCCAATCAAAGCAGGTGAATGTTATCTTTTTCCAAGAGACTTCTCCAATGCCTTTTTTACGTTTCAATCCGAAACAGATGGAGTACTTTACCTCAATATGTCCAAACCTTTAAGGATTTTTGACCAGAATGGACCAATCCCCCTCTTTGACAAACAGTGCATACAAGGAATACAAGCAGGAGAAACATACACCTTTTATAATACCACCACTTGGGGAGACAGCATCACAATGACCCCGTCTTTTGTAGAAGGCAAGCCCTATTTACCCATAAAAGTGGCATCCACATCATTAGCTGACGGAAGTACCTACCGAACCACATTTCAGGACGGAGATGTCACTATTTCTTTCAACGTAGCCGTGAATGCCGCCTCCATAAAGACCGCTATCCAATTAAACAACGGTGAAATTATAGCCGTAAACAACTATCGCACAAGCGAAGACTATAACACCTTAGGCACTAATTACGTAGTACAACTGGCTGACACATACGAATCATTATTGGAAGACGGAAAACTAAACAAAGGAGAAACTTTCAAACTCGTTCTCAGCAATATCGCATCTTCTACCCATTCTCAGAATGTATACGAAGGAGAGATTATCTTAACCCTGAAAGCCTCAGGAGGAGCTATAAAATTAGAAAGTATAAATAATCAAGAGAAATTAAAAAGTTACTACATGCCTGGAGATGACGCGGGGCTTATAATCCTGACATTTACGGATTCTGTCATTTGTAAAGCACAAAATGCAACTTTAAGCTATGGCAACCGCGAAGCAGGCAACTGGAAAGAAATCAAAGTTCCTTATAGCATCAAAGGCGATACAATTATCTGGAATGTACAAGGCATACAGCTGAATGATGTACCTGCCGATGACGAAGGAAACCGTTATGTCAGCATCAGCCTGAAGGACATTTACGACAAAGATGGACATCCCGTGAAGAGTAATGTAGAGGGAAATACCGGAACCATCCTGTTCTCTTATCTGATAGAGACAATGGATATAAATATTTACGCAGACTTCATGCCAACCCCTGGCAGCAATATTGATAATGCCGAAGAGATAGAGATTTGGATTTCAGCGGGAAAATTCCTGACCTTCAGCGGAGCAAAGATTTCTTATCAAAAGAATGGCTCAATTGCAGAGCACATCTATTCTTTAGAGGAACTACGCATAGAAGATGACCCATATGTAAGTTCTGATTTATTGGTCTATATTCCTATAAAAGAGTTAGAATTTGGCTCTGGTGAAGTAACGATTGAACTAACAAATGTCTTAGCGGCTAATGGCACAAGCCCTGTAATCAAAGCGGCTTTCCACTCTGACGGACAAAGCCAGCATATACATTCTACAGAAGCAGGGAACCTGATTAAAATCAAAAGCTATTATAACATCAGTGGAATTCAGGTTAACACTCCACAATCAAAAGGATTTTATTTAGTACGCGACACTAACGGGAGAATTAAAAAACTCTTTGTACAGTAAGCCCCCATAAAACACAATAAGAAAAGGCTTCCAACGTTTAAAAGGAAAATTGAACGCAAACAACACATGAAACGCCCCCTATTTTTATTGATGTTACTGACAATATGCATAGCTGTTCCTGCACAGAAACGCAAGGTTCAGAACCGCCCGTACATTGACCAACGGAGGTTACACTACGGCTTTTTTGTCGGTGTACATACTCAGGATTTAGAATTCGAAAACAACGGATTTATCACAGAAGAGGGAGAACAATGGTTCGCAGATGTCGCTGATTACAGTCCGGGATTCAGTGTAGGGGTTCTGACGGAGGTCTATCTGACAAGCAATCTGTCATTACGTGCCATTCCTTCGCTCTATTTTGGACAACGCAACATTACGTTTCACGAACAAAACAGCCACGAAGAATACAGGCAAGTAATGAAGTCAACTTTATTGGCATGCCCTTTCAACTTGAAATTCAGTGCACCGCGTTTCAACAATCATCGGCCATTCATCGTCACGGGTATCAATCCCACTTTTTCTTTAACCAATAAAGAGAGACAGGCTTTGAAACTGAACAGATGGGACTGCTACGCAGAGATTGGATTAGGATGCGATTTCTATCTCTACTATTTCAAACTCATCCCCGAACTGAAATTCTGCTTCAGCCTACGCGACCTTTTAGTGAAAGACCGTCCCGACCTTACCGACAAATCCTTGTTGAAATATACCCAATCACTGGATGCAACGACAAGCAAAATGATTATGCTCACATTCTACTTCGAATAAACTCTAATAAAATCATTAACTAATAACTAAAGGAAACAACATGAGAACAAAAGCTTTCTTATTAATGCTAATGGCCGTAACATGGTGTCAAGCCCAAGATTTCAGTTTTGATCTGACAGGAAATCGCCGCACGGCTGAAGGAACAGTCACTATTACTGAAACAGATGTGTACACAGACGAAATCGGGTATGGCTACGACTTACAACCAGCTCCCACCAAGAAAAGTACAGCACCATACTTCTTTTCAGTAAAAGTGCCCGATGGAAACTATCATGTAACCGTCACTTTAGGTAGCAAGAAACGTGCAGCAAACACCAGTGTACGAGGCGAGTCACGCCGTCTTTTTGTCGAAAATGTAGCAACCAAGAAAGGAGAACTGAAAGAATATACCTTTACCATTAATAAACGCAACCCTATTATAGATCAAAAAGAGCGGGTAAAAATCAAACCACGCGAAAAAAGCAAACTCAATTGGGATGACAAACTGACACTTGAATTCAATGGAGACGCTCCCGCTTGTAGCAAGATTGTCATAAAACGCGTAGAAGACATTCCTACCGTATTTCTCTGCGGAAACTCTACAGTAGTGGACCAAGACAATGAGCCATGGGCAAGCTGGGGACAAATGATTCCCCGATTCTTTACAGACAAAGTATGCTTTGCCAATTATGCCGAAAGTGGAGAATCAAGCAACACCTTCATCAGTGCCAACCGTCTGAAGAAAGCCCTCTCACAAATGAAAGCTGGTGATTACATCTTTATGGAATTCGGACATAACGATGAAAAACAGAAACGTCCCGGATGTGGAGCTTGGGGACACTTTATCTACTCGCTGAAAATCTATATTGACGAAGCACGAGCCCGCGGTGCACATCCCGTATTGGTGACACCCACACAACGCCGGAATTTCAAGAACGGACACTTGGTTGACACCCATGGAGAGTTCCCTGAAGCTGTAAAATTCTTGGCGGAAAAAACAGGAGTGCCCGTCATCGACTTGCAACAAATGACCACCGTACTCTACGAAACTTTAGGCGAAGAGGACTCAAAAAAAGCTTTAGTACACTACCCTGCCGGCACATGGCCAGGACAAATCAAAGACTTTGCAGACAACACGCATTTTAATCCTTACGGTGCTTATCAGATTGCCAAGTGCGTCATCGAAGGATTAAAAAAAATAGAACATCCTCTGATTGGATATTTACGCGAAGACTATCCCGGATATAATCCCGCGAAACCAGACTCTTTCGAAAGTTTCAAGTGGAACAATAGTCCCTTTACTGAAATAGAAAAGCCTGACGGCAACTGATAACCGACAATGAACAATGAGTGACAAGTAACGAATTGCGTACAAGTCTATAGTACAAAACTCGCAACTTGTCACTCATAACTCATAACTTTCACAATAAATAACACACAATCTTTGTCCCTTCAGAAAGAAAGGCGTACCTTAGCGGTGAATAAACCAAAGATTCATCAACATGAAAGACAACATATATTGCGTAATTATGGCAGGAGGCATAGGAAGCCGTTTCTGGCCATTAAGCCGTAAAACTCTCCCTAAACAGTTTCTTGATTTCTTCGGTACAGGGCGCACTCTCATACAACAGACTTTTGACCGTTACAATCATATTGTACCATCAGATCATATATACATTGTAACCAATTCAGATTATACCAGCATTGTCAAAGAGCAACTCCCCGATATCATCCCTTCGCACATTTTAGCCGAACCAACCCGACGAAACACCGCACCTTGTTTGGCCTGGGCGACCTACCACATCCATTCTATCAATCCCGAGGCCAACATTGTATTCACCCCCTCTGACCACCTGATACTTAAGGAAGAAGAGTTCATCAATAGTATCACCGATGCTTTCCATTTTGTCCACAACAATGACAAACTGCTTTGTATAGGAATCCGACCCACAAGACCCGAGACACGATACGGATACATACAAGCAAATGATAGCGATGAAGGCATCTTCCACCGCGTAAAGACATTTACAGAGAAACCAGAACAAGAACTGGCCGAAGTATTCATTGAAAGTGGCGAATTCTATTGGAATGCAGGAATCTTTTTAGGAAAAGCACGCAATATTGTGAATTCATTTCACCAACATGCCCCAGAACTGGCCAACAGTTTCGAGTCTTTCGGAGGGAGTGCCCTTTATGGCACAAACAAGGAACAAGCATTCATTGATGCAAATTTTCCTTCTTGCCCTAACGTTTCCATTGAAGATGGCATTTTGGAGAAAACTGAAAATGTATATGTCATGACTTGCGACTTCGGTTGGAGCGACCTTGGAACTTGGAGCACTTACTATGACACACTACCCAAGGACAATTATGGCAACTCACGCCAACGCCATCAGGTCATGCTATATGACTGCCACAACTGTTTTGTCGGCTCACGCATTCCTGGCAAGCTCATTGCCGTACAAGGACTTGAGAACTATCTCATTGCCGACACGGACAACGTACTCCTTATCTGCCCGAAAGATGATACCAATATGTTACGAAAAATCATTAATGATGCACAAGTAAAGATGGGAGAAGAATATATCTGATTATTCTTTTCCTCTCTCAGACTACCATTTAAGAGTTATTCAAACACTGTTTAAATAATCTTCAGAATCTTTTTGAAGAGTAAAAGAATATTACCAAAATATACACATCTATAATATACTGATAAACAAAGCCGTATAGAAGAAGTAAGGGAAGAATACACTTTAGCCTACTCAAGTTATACTTCAAGTAGGCTGAAGTGTATCCTTTCCCTGCCCTTTCGATTACTTCATTGCAACTTGTCATGATATTTCAACAAAACAATTAATACTACGACATTCCTCCAACAGTCTTTTTTTGCTTTACTCTCCCATCTTTTCTGATGATTGAAAGCCTCCTTCTCTGGGGAAAAGTTTCCTATAACATCTAAAAAAACTTTATTCAGAAGGTTTTTCGACAAAAAGCAACGTAATATTACGGAATATTATGTAACTTTACAGCCGAAATGTATACTTACCCAATGAAGATCGAGAAAGAAACAATAACAGCCCCCAATTATCACATTCCCGTAATGCTACACGAAGCGGTGAACGGAATGGATATTCATCCTGGTGGGATTTACGCAGACCTAACCTTGGGTGGTGCCGGCCATTCTCGCGAAATACTGCGCAACATGGATTCTACGGCTCACCTCTACGGATTCGACCAAGACGAAGATGCCGAACAAAACATCCCAACCGATTCACGATTTACCTTCGTGAGAAGCAACTTCCGCTACCTCGAAAACTTCATGCGTTACCACGGTGTGAATGGCAACGTGGACAGTATATTAGCCGACTTGGGGGTATCATCGCACCACTTTGACGATTCTGAACGAGGATTCTCATTCCGCTTTGAAGGCAAATTGGACATGCGCATGAACAAACGAGCCGGACGCACAGCTGCCGAATTGGTAAACACCCTAAGCGAAGAGAAATTGGCCGACATCTTTTATCTCTATGGAGAATTAAAAAACAGTCGTAAATTAGCCTCAACCATAGTGAAAGCACGACTAAACAAACAGATAGAAACCATCAGCGATTTTCTCGGTATCGTGAAGCCTCTATTCGGCCGTGAACGAGAAAAAAAAGAACTTGCCAAGGTATTTCAAGCATTACGTATAGAAGTAAACCAAGAAATGGAAGCCTTACGCGAAATGCTCGAAGCTTCTATCCGAGTTCTGAAACCGGGAGGGCGTTTAGTCGTCATCACCTATCACTCATTAGAAGACCGCATGGTAAAAAACATTATGCGCACAGGAAATGTGGAGGGGCATACGGAACAAGACTTTTTTGGACGAATACAATCACCATTAAAGCCACTGACCAATAAAGTAATAACTCCAACTGAGGAGGAATTACAAAGTAATCCACGATCAAGAAGCGCCAAACTACGAATTGCAATAAAAATATAAGGGAAAGATGGACAATTTGAACGAAAACAACATAAATCAACAAACTGAAGAGCAGATACAGAAAGATGAATCCGGCATCACCACAGAAAAGAAACTGACACTAAAAGGTATTTTCTTAGGAGATTTCCTCATCACCGACTTCTTGCGCCGACAATCCGGACTATTGGTCTTGATTACCATTTTTACGGTTATCTATATTGGCAACCGTTATTCGTGCCAACAGGAAATGATTGAGATTGACCGCTTACGCAAAGAATTGGTAGATATCAAATATGATGCATTGACTCGTTCGAGTGAACTGACCGAGCGTACGCGCCAATCACGTATTGAAGAATATGTCTCCGCAGAACATAGTGAATTACAGATATCAACGGCCCCTCCGTTTGTAATTGAAGAATAAGAATAAACATAAAGAAAAAGCAAACACGTAGTATTAGCAGATTAAAAAGAATGGATTTCAAGAAGAACATATCAATACGGTATTTTTCCATTGTTGCGTTAATGATTATCGCAGCATTATCTATTATTGCTAAAGCTGCGTTCTTGATGTTTGCAGAACGTTCCTTTTGGGAAGGAGTAGCCCAACGCTATGTAAAAGAAAATGTTGAAGTAAAACCCAATCGAGGAAATATACTTTCGGCTGACGGACAATTAATGGCAAGTAGTTTGCCTGAATATAAAATATATCAGGATTTCATGACTTCAGAATCCAAACGATACCCCGAACGTCGAGAAAAGGATCAAAACAGGCGTGACACCCTGTTATTCAACAACATTGATTCCATCTGTCGTGGACTTCACCGGATTTTTCCAGACAAAAGTATTGCAGAATTTAAAGCTCATCTGCTGAAGGGGCGAAAAGAAAAAAGCCGCAATTGGCAGATTTATCCCAAACGAATCTCATACATCCAGTATAAAGAAGTGAAGAAACTACCCATGTTTTGTCTCAACCAATACTCCGGTGGTTTTATCGGACAGCCTTTCAATCGCAGGAAGAAACCTTTTGGATCGTTAGCAATGCGCACATTAGGAGACACTTACATTGGTTATCCTGATTCAGCAAAAAATGGACTGGAATTAGCCTACGACTCCATACTGAAAGGTAAAGTAGGATTGACACACCGGCAAAAAGTGATGAACAGATACTTAAACATTGTAGATGTTCCACCAGTGGATGGATGCGACATTGTGACGACCATCAACGTAAATATGCAAGATATTGCAGAAAAAGCTCTTGTTGACAAGATGAAAGAGCTCAATGCTGACATGGGAGTTGTAATCTTAATGGAGGTAAAGACAGGCGAAGTTAAAGCCATCGTCAATATGAGTAAAGCTGGCGATGGCAACTATTACGAAATGAACAACCATGCCATTTCAACACGTATGGAACCCGGATCAACCTTCAAAACAGCATCCATGCTGGTAGCCTTGGATGATGAAGTAGCTGACACAAGTGATATTGTGGACACAGGAAAAGGCATCTACCAAATGCATGGAAGAGCCATGAAAGATCACAACTGGAACAATGGCGGATACGGACCGATAAACATGCAAAAGATTTTAGGTGTATCATCAAACATCGGTGTATCCCGCATTATTGATGACAATTATAAAGACAATCCAACCAAGTTTGTGGAAGGACTCTACCGCGTAGGTATTGGAGAAAATCTGAAATTGGACATTCCTGGATACTTGCCACCTATCATACGTTATCCTAATAAGGATAATTGGTGGAAAACAGCATTAGCATGGATGTCCATCGGATATGAAACACAAATTGCTCCCATCAACACGCTGGCTTTTTATAATGCTATTGCCAATGATGGAGTAATGGTAAAGCCTAAATTTGTGAAAGCCATTACAAAGGATGGAGAAATAATTGAAGAATTTGAGACTGAAATACTGAAAAAATCCATCTGTTCAACAAAGGCTTTGAAAAAGATGCAGGATATGTTGGAAGGAGTAGTAAGCAAAGGATTAGGAAAGAAAGCTGGTTCAAAGCAATTCCACGTATCAGGAAAAACCGGAACAGCCCAAGTCGCACAAGGTTCTGGGGGATACAAGAGCGGTCCCATGCAATACTTGGTAAGTTTCTGCGGATACTTCCCTTCGGAAGATCCTAAATATAGTTGTATTGTAGCTATACGCAAACCTGGATACCCAGCTTCAGGAGGAACTATGGCCGGTCCTGTATTTAGTCGTATAGCCGAACGAGTAATGGCAGGAAGTTTGAAACGAGGTTTGAATGAAGCCATTGACTCAACCGCCATTACGATTCCCGATGTAAAAAACGGAAACTTGAACGAAGCACGATATATCTTGGACAAATTAGACATCGACATGGAGTGGGAAGGTGAATACGACAAGGATAATGCCTATGGTAAAGCAGGTATCATCACAAATGGAGTCCAACTGACACGCTCAGAAATAAATGGAGACAGAGTACCAAACGTACGTGGCATGGGCGCTAAAGATGCCGTTTATCTGATGGAAAACTGCGGCTTGCGCGTACAACTATCTGGAGTAGGAAAAGTGCATACACAAAGTATTCCTGCCGGAAATCGGGCAATAAAAGGACAAACTGTGAGACTAATGTTAAGGTGATTATTATAGAAAGGAATCCTCCAATATAGTATTCTTCGAGAAAAATGTATTTTGATATATTTTATAGAAAAGGACAAATAAACTTGTGATTAGGACATGAAACTGCAAGAACTTATCCAAAACATACCAGTAAAGGCCATCATAGGAAATAAAGACACTGATATCATCGGAATAAACATCGATTCTCGTATAGTGGATGATGGCCACCTCTTTATAGCCATGCGAGGCACACAGACTGATGGTCACTCATTTATAGACAAAGCTTTATCTAAAGGAGCCAGAGCTATCTGTTGTGAAACAATGCCCGAAGATGCCCCCGAATATCCTGACGTAGCATTCATACTGGTGGACAGTACCGAAGAAATTGCAGGTAAAATTGCTACACGTTTTTACGGCGACCCAACCAAAAAGCTAAAGTTAGTGGGAGTAACAGGAACAAACGGAAAAACAACTATTGCAACGTTGCTTTACCAAATGTTCCGAAAGATGGGGCACAAAGTCGGACTGCTATCTACTGTCTGCAATTATATCAATGACGAAGCAGTACCTGCAACACATACCACTCCAGATCCTATCACGTTAAACCGCCTGTTAGGAGAAATGGCAAACAAAGGATGCGAATATGCCTTTATGGAGGTTAGTTCACATTCGGTTGCACAACACCGTATAGCCGGGTTGGAATTTGCCGGTGGCATTTTTACCAATCTGACACGAGACCATTTGGACTACCATAAGACGGTAGAAAATTATCTGCAAGCCAAGAAGAGTTTCTTTGACAACTTGCCCAAAGGCAGTTTCGTTGTAACCAATGCTGACGATAAGAACGGAAAGGTTATGGTACAAAACACCTTAGCCACAGTAAAGGAATATTCACTCCGAACGTTATGCGATTTCAAAGGGCGCATTCTTGAAGACCACTTTGATGGAATGCTCATTGATTTCAACGGTATGGAAACTGCTGTACAATTTGTGGGCCGATTCAATGCCAGCAATCTACTTGCAGTCTTCAGTACTGCTGTCATGTTGGGGAAAGCACCGGAAGAGACTTTACGCATAATGAGTACCCTAAAACCTGTATCAGGACGATTCGAAACAATACGCTCACCTAAGGGATATACCGCCATCGTGGATTATGCACATACTCCCGATGCAATAGCTAATGTACTTTGTTCTATACATGAAGTTCTCAATGGACGAGGGCGGATAATCACCGTAGTAGGAGCAGGAGGAAACCGAGACAAAGGGAAACGCCCTTTGATGGCTAAAGAAGCTGTAAAAGGAAGTAATCTTGTCATTATCACTTCTGACAACCCACGATTTGAAGAGCCTTCTGATATTATTCGTGACATGATGGAAGGTGTCACCTATGAGGAACAACCAAAGGTGCTGACTATAACTGACCGACGTGAAGCTATCCGCGCAGCCTGTATGATGGCCCAAGCAAATGATGTAATCCTTATAGCAGGAAAAGGCCATGAAGATTATCAGGAAATTAAAGGAGTAAAACATCACTTCGATGACAAAGAAGAGGTACATAAAGTAATAAATAACAATTTATAACTTACAGATTATGCTATATCACTTGTTTAAATATTTGGAGCAAATAGACGTTCCTGGTGCACGTATGATGGGATATGTATCGTTCCGTTCGCTAATGGCTGTTATATTTGCTCTGCTCATCTCCGCTATTTTTGGTGAATATTTCATTCGCTTATTAAAACGGAAACAAATCACAGAGACCCAACGAGATGCCGATATAGACCCCTTTGGTGTAGAAAAAAAAGGAGTGCCATCTATGGGAGGAATCATTATCATTGTTGCAATCCTTATTCCCTGCCTGTTATTGGGGAATCTAAATAATATCTATATGCAATTGATGTTGATAACCACAATATGGTTAGGGGCATTGGGCTTTGCAGACGACTACATCAAAATATTCCATCACAACAAAGAAGGGTTACAAGGCAAATTTAAAATTATCGGCCAAGTTGGATTGGGACTTATAGTAGGATTAACACTATATCTCAGCCCAAATGTTGTTATTCGTGAAAACGTAGAAGTAAACCGAAAAGGAGAACAAACAGAAGTAATACACAAAGTTGAAAATCAAAAATCAACCAAAACGACCATCCCTTTCTTTAAAAACAACAATCTGGACTATGCAGATTTAGTTGGTTTCATGGGCGAACATGCACAAACTGCAGGATGGATATTGTTTGTTATTGTAACCATTTTTGTAGTGACAGCAGTATCAAATGGAGCGAACTTAAATGACGGGATGGACGGCATGGCTGCAGGAAATTCTGCTATAATCGGAGTGACATTAGGTATATTAGCTTACGTATCAAGCCATATCAATTATGCAAGCTATCTAAACATTATGTATATCCCAGGAAGCGAAGAACTTGTAATTTTCATCTGTGCATTTATCGGAGCACTAATCGGTTTTTTATGGTACAATGCTTTTCCTGCACAAGTATTTATGGGCGATACAGGAAGCCTTACGATAGGAGGTATCATTGCCGTATTTGCTATTATCATACATAAAGAACTACTAATCCCAATTTTGTGTGGAGTATTTTTAGTAGAAAATCTCAGTGTCATTTTGCAGGTAAAATACTTCCAACAAGGAAAAAAGAAAGGACGCAAGCAACGCATATTCAAACGTACACCTATTCATGATCATTTCCGAACATTACCCACAATGCTTGATCCTGAATGTCGATATGTGATAAAGAAACCTGAAGCCGTATTTCATGAATCAAAAATAACAGTAAGATTTTGGATTGTCACCATTCTATTGGCTGCATTCACCATCATTACCCTGAAAATCAGATAAAATGAAAAGAATTGTTATACTTGGAGCCGGAGAAAGCGGAGCCGGTGCTGCCGTATTGGCAAAAAAACAAGGGATGGAGACTTTTGTATCAGACATGGGCCCTATCAAAGGGATATACAAAGACCTGATGGATAGTCACAACATCCCTTGGGAAGAAAAACAACACACCGAAGCACTCATATTAAATGCTGACGAAATTATAAAAAGTCCTGGAATTCCCACGGATACACCCATGATAAAGAAAATCAAGGAACAGGGCATCCCTATCATTTCTGAGATAGAATTTGCAGGACGATACACAGATGCAAAGATGATATGTATCACTGGTAGTAATGGAAAAACCACGACCACATCGCTCATCTATCACATTTTCAAAAGTGCAGGATTGAATGTTGGGTTGGCAGGAAACATCGGAAAAAGTTTGGCTCTGCAAGTTGCAGAGAACAATTATGACTACTACGTCATAGAACTGAGCAGTTTTCAATTAGACAACATGTACGACTTCCGAGCAAACATTGCCATATTGATGAATATCACCCCTGACCATTTGGATCGATATGAGAATGAGATGCAGAATTACGTGGATGCCAAATTCCGAATTTTGCAAAATCAGACAGAGGATGATGCTTTCGTGTTTTGGAACGATGACCCAATTATACGCCGTGAACTAAAAAAATATGGTATTCATGCACGACTTTACCCTTTTGCACAGGCTAAAGAGATGGGGTTAGCAGCCTATTCCGAGGAAGAAAAAGTATGTTTTACCGAACCTATCGCTTTCAACATGGAGCAAGAAGATCTGGCGCTGACAGGAGTACACAATCTGTACAATTCAATGGCTGCCGGAATCTCGGCAAATATAGCTGGTATCCGAAAGGAAGAGATCCGAAAGGCTTTGAGCACATTCAAGGGGGTTGAACATCGATTGGAGAAGGTATGTCGCGTACGTGGTGTAGAATACATCAACGATTCAAAAGCTACAAACGTAAACTCATGCTGGTATGCTTTGCAAAGTATGAGGACACCAACAGTACTTATTTTAGGTGGGAAAGATAAAGGAAACGATTATACAGAAATATCTGATTTGGTAAAGCAAAAGTGTAAAGGACTTATTTACATGGGGCTACACAATGAGAAGCTACATAATTTCTTTGATTCTATGGGTCTTCCCGTTGTTGACGTACAGAGTATGAAAGATGCAGTAAATGCAGCTTACAATATGACTGAGCCTGGCGACACAGTTTTACTCAGTCCTTGTTGTGCCAGCTTCGACCTTTTCAAAAGTTATGAAGACCGTGGAGAGCAATTTAAGGAATGCGTAAGGAAACTATAAAACTATAAATATGGATTTGTTGAAAAGACTCTTTAAAGGGGATAAAGTCATTTGGATGGTTTTCCTAATGCTATGCTTGATATCCGTTGTCGAGGTATTTAGTGCAGCCAGCACTCTCACCTATAAAAGCGGAAATTATTTGGTCCCCATCTCTCAGCACAGCCTCTACCTGATGATGGGGGCAGGAGTCGTTTTCCTTGTACACAAGATGCCGTGCAAACTGTTTCGCCTGATTCCTGTATTGACATTACCCACTGCGATTGTTTTACTGATTGTAGCCATGTTCTTTGTAGAAAAGGTAAATGCGGCCGGACGTTGGATTCCAATATTAGGAATACAATTCCAACCTTCAGAGTTGGGCAAAATGGCAGTTATAACATCAACAGCACTTATCCTATCCATGATGCAGGATGAAAAAGGAGCACATCCCAAAGCTTTTAAGTATATTCTGTGGATAACAGGTATCATCTGTGCGCTTATTGCCCCTGAGAATTTCTCTACAGCAGCGATGCTTTTTGGAGTGACAATATTGATGATGTATATTGGCCGTGTACCATTGAAACAATTAGGAAAGTTAATAGGAATCATAGGCTTGACCATAGGTATATCAGGGGCTGCTTTATTTGCTACTCCAAACGAGGTTCTGGACAAAGTGCCCGGACTACATCGAGCCGTCACATGGAAAAACCGATTAGCAGAATTTGGAGAGGACAAGGATATTACTCCCCAAGAATATGACATCAATAAAAATGCACAAGTGGCACATGCCAATATTGCCATAGCTACGAGCAACATCATAGGGAAAATGCCAGGAAACTCCGTGGAGCGAGACTTCCTGTCACAAGCATTCTCAGACTTCATCTATGCCATTATCATTGAAGAATTAGGCTTGTTAGGAGGTGGATTCGTTGCTTTCCTTTATATCATATTGCTATTGAGGGTAGGACGTATAGCCGGCCAATGCAATAAGAAGTATTTGTCACTGCTCATCATGGGTACAGCCCTATTACTTGTAAGCCAGGCTTTGCTAAACATGATGGTAGCCGTGGGGCTATTCCCCGTAACAGGACAACCACTACCACTTATCAGTAAAGGCGGAACATCCACACTTATCAACTGTGCCTACATTGGAATTATACTTAGTGTAAGCCGATATGTGGAGAAGCAGAAAGAATTGAGCCGACAGATGACTTTACAAACCGCAGATAACGTCATCTTGAAAGCAGGTGAGGCAGAAGTCCTGGAAGATTTGGAGGAGAACATTTCCAACCAAAGAGATGAAACTGAAGATAACAACATAGAAGAGACTCAAATAAAGAAAACCAATCTTGAAGACTAAAGAAGACCTGTCTTTGTTCGGAAAGAATGCAATCTTTCAACGTAAAGACTCTCACCGTTTTTAAAAGGTGCATACATTATATATATAAGGTATATGGAAAAAGATACAATTAGAATAGTCATTAGCGGTGGCGGAACAGGAGGACATATTTTCCCTGCCGTATCTATAGCTAATGCACTGAAGGAGAAATATTCCAATGTGGAGATTCTTTTCGTAGGTGCAGAAGGACGTATGGAAATGCAACGTGTACCAGCAGCAGGATACCGCATAATAGGGCTTCCTATTTGCGGCTTGGACAGAAAGAACCTGCTAAAGAATTTTATTGTCATTTATAAAATAGTCAAAAGCCAATGGATGGCTTATAAGCTACTCAAGGAATTCCGCCCCCACGTAGCCGTAGGAGTAGGAGGATATGCCAGTGGCCCCACATTAAAGACAGCTGCAATGATGGGGATTCCCACTTTGATACAGGAACAGAACTCATATGCCGGAGTGACAAATAAGTTATTGGCTAAAAGTGCATCGCGTATCTGCGTGGCTTATGAAGGAATGGAGCGCTTTTTCCCTAAAGAAAAAATAATACTGACAGGAAATCCTATTCGCCAAGGGTTAATGAATAAAGACATAACACATGACGAAGCTGTCCGTTCGTTCGGATTTGATCCACAAAAACGTACCATCCTTATTATTGGTGGGAGTTTGGGAGCACGTACCATAAACGAAAGTGTACTTGGACATTTAGACCTCATTAAAGAATCAGGAGTACAATTCATTTGGCAGACAGGAAAGTTCTACCACAAAGAAATATTAGAACGGCTTAATCGCCATGAGAAATTGCCTATGCTGTATGTCACTGATTTCATATCGAAAATGGAGCAAGCATATGCCGCAGCAGATTTGGTGATTTCAAGAGCAGGCGCTGGAAGCATTTCTGAGTTTTGCGTATTGCAGAAGCCTGTTATACTCGTCCCCTCACCCAATGTTGCCGAAGACCACCAAACAAAAAATGCCTTGGCTCTGGTCAACAAACAAGCAGCTCTTTATGTCAAGGACGGTGAAGCTTCAGATAGCCTTTTACAGACAGCTGTCAGCACCGTATTTGAAGATGATTTGTTGAAAGAATTGAGCAAAAACATAGCGACATTGGCTTTCACCAATTCCGCCGAAGTTATTGCTGACGAGGTGTACAGATTGGCTGAAAAGCAGAGACTCGGCAAATAGAATTCAGGCAAGCACAACATATAGACAAATTAGCAGACTATTAATTTATAGGAATCATGGATGTCGAAAAGATAAAGTCAGTATATTTTATTGGTATCGGTGGTATCGGAATGAGCGCGATAGCCCGCTACTTCCTTTCACAAGGAAAGGCCGTAGCCGGATATGACCGTACATCAACCGAACTAACCGAACGTCTGAAACAAGAAGGGGCAGAAATCCACTATGAAGAAGATTCGGAACTGATACCTGCCTGTTGTCGTATCAAAGAGACAACATTAGTGGTCTATACACCTGCCGTACCGCAAGACCATAAAGAATTGGTCTGGTTCTGTCAGAATGGATTCGAGATAGAGAAACGTGCCCAGATATTGGGAACCATCACCCGCGCAGCAAACGCCCTGTGTGTAGCTGGCACACATGGCAAAACAACGACATCCACTATGCTGGCACATCTGATGGCACAGACAGCCACGGGATGCAATGCCTTCCTGGGAGGTATTGCCAAAAATTACGGCAGCAACTACTTACTCTCAAAACAGAGTGAATGGGTGGTTATTGAAGCCGATGAATTTGACCGTTCGTTCCACCATTTGTCTCCCTACATAACAGCCGTCACGGCAACAGACCCTGATCATTTGGACATTTATGGGACAAAAGAGGCATACCTCGAAAGTTTTAGCTACTACACATCCCTAATCCGCCCAGGAGGGGCACTCATCATACACGAAGAGTCTGAAATGAAACCTTCTTTACAAAAAGGAGTCAGCCTATACACCTATGCACGCCACCACGGAGACTTCCACGCAGAAAATATCCGCATTGGAGACGGAGAAATTATCATTGATTACATCTCACCCTTGGGAAACATCAGGAACATCAATTTAGGTGTTCCCATCAGCATAAATATCGACAATGGTATTGCGGCTATGGCCATTGCCCAATTAGCCGGAGCATCAGCCGAAGAAATCAAGCGTGGTATGGAATCCTTCCGAGGTGTAGATCGCCGTTTTGATTTTCATCTGCGGACAAAGGATAAGGCTCTTATTAGCGATTATGCACACCACCCCGCCGAAATACGACAAAGCGCGTTATCCATTCGGGAATTGTATAAAGGGAAACACATTACGGCTGTTTTCCAACCTCACTTATACAGCCGCACACAAGATTTTTATCGTGAATTTGCAGAGAGTCTTTCATTGTTTGACGAAGTGATTCTGACAGATATTTATCCGGCACGCGAATTACCCATACCAGGAGTAACAAGCAAACTCATTGCCGACAATCTGAAAGAAGGAGTCGAATGTACCCTATGCCACAAAGAAGAAGTCGCAGACATTGTCCGTAAACGAAATGACATCGAAATCCTTGTCATATTGGGAGCCGGAAATCTTGAAGACCATGCAATCGAGATTAAAAACGCAATGAATGAAATAGGATGAAACGAATATTACTAATCACAATACTGCTGACCGTCATTGCTTATCTGGCAGTGGCATTTACATTGTTGAGCCATCAACCAACAGGCAGGATATGCCAAGACATAAAGGTGGTTGTGGAAGACAGCGCCAGCAATTGTTTCATCACTTCTGCTGAAGTAAAGAGGTTGCTGAAAAGAAATCAGATGTACCCTATTGGAAAACTGACAGACAGCATCAAGTGTAAGAACATAGAGCAAGCACTGAAGCGGAACACATTCATTGAAACGGCAGAATGCTTCAAGACCTCGGCTGGAAATCTTTGTATATACATCAACCAACGTTTGCCAATTCTTCGTGTCATGCCTCACAACGGAACGAGTTATTACATTGATGACAAAGGCCTTTCCATGCCAGGAGGCGGACATGCCGTCCACCTGCCTGTAGCAACAGGACACATTAACCGGACTATGGCCGAAGAGACATTATACAAATTGGCCTTACTCATACGCAACGATAAATTCTGGGACAAACAAGTAGAGCAAATCAATGTCACCTCCGAAGGAGAAATAGAATTAGTGCCACGCGTAGGGGACCATATCCTCTTTCTTGGGAAGCCTGTCCAGATTGAACAGAAGTTGGAACGCATACGCACCTTCTATACTGAAGGACTGAATCGAATAGGATGGAACAAATACTCACGAATCAACGTGGAGTTTGACAACCAGATTATATGTAAAAGAAAATAAGAACAAAAAATATAAACTAAAAAACTCAAGATATGGCAACAACAAACTTCATGGTAGCCATCGAATTGGGCTCAACACGCATCATGGGTGTAGCCGGGCAAAAGGACCTTGATGGTAGCCTCACCATCTTAGCTTATGCCAGCGAAGACGCTTCTGCATGTATCCGTAAAGGAGTGGTGTTCAACATTGACAAGACAGCCCAAGCCATCACCTCCATCATCAACAAGTTGGAAGCCACACTGGATGCAAGCATTGCTAAAGTCTATGTGGGCATAAGCGGACAATCTTTACATACAGTACGGAATACTGTAGGCAAACAATTGGATGGTGAAACACGAATCACAACCAATATTGTAAACGAATTGATTGCGCTCGACCGTAGCAGTTTGTCTGACGAATACGATATATTGGAAGTGCTTCCGCAAGAATACAAAGTAGGATCAGGCATGCAGATTGACCCCGTTGGTGTCATTGCCAACCACATCGAAGGACATTTTCTCAACATCGTGGCGCGCCCCGGTGTAAAACAAAAAATAGAAAGTTGCTTCGAATTGGCTTGTACAAACATTGCTGGTTATTTCATTGCCCCTATCGAAATGGCAAAAGTTGTATTAAACGATGCCGAATACCGTTCAGGTTGTGCCCTTGTCGATTTCGGAGCCGAAACAACTACCGTACAGGTATATAAAGACCACATCCTACGCCATCTTACGGTACTCCCGTTAGGAAGTTCAAGCCTTACAAAAGATATTTGCAGTCTGAATATTGAAGAGGCTGATGCTGAAGAGCTGAAAATCAAATATGCTTCGGCCTACACCGAACCCTCCGAAGAAGGCGGACACACCATGAACTATACCTACGGTTCAGGAGAGTCAACCATTACCGACCAATTGCTGAATGAGATATGTGAAGCACGAATGGAGGAAATCATTATCAACGTAAAGCATCAGATCAATCTGTCAGGTTATGCAGACAAACTGTTGGGAGGTATCATCGTCACCGGTGGTGCGTCTGTCATGAACGGATTGCAGACTGCATTTCTCAAGAAGACAGGCTTTGAAAAGTTCAAAATAGCCACATACGTTATCCCTTCAGTTGAAAGCGTAAGCCCCGAACCGCTCGAAAAGAATGCACGGATGAATACCCTCCTCGGCCTGCTCCATGCAGCTCAGGAGAATTGTCGTGAACCCGAACCTATCAAAGGGAACTTATTTGATGAAGATGGAGAGAGTGCTTCGGCCAGTGCAGATAAAGAGCGCCTTGAGAAAGAGCAACTACTGGAACAACAAAAAGCCGAAGCGGCACGCATAGCCCAAGAGCAAGAAGCGGCACGTGCAGCCGAGTTGGCACGCATAGCCCAAGAAAAGGCTGACCAGGAAGCCGCCGAACGACGTGCAGAAGAAGAAAGGCTGGAAGCTGAACGCCAAGCAAAAAGAGAAGAAGAGAAACGACGCAAACGGGAAAGTTCCCTCTTCGGCCGTTTGCAGAAATGGGGTAAGAAATTGGCCGATGATATAGTGAACGGAGATGAATAAGATGCCACACGATAAGTTGTAATTGATAAATCGTTAATGTAATTATGGAAGAAATGAACAATATACTCCCTATCAACCTGCCTACAGAAAGTCCCAGTATCATCAAGGTGATAGGTGTTGGAGGAGGCGGAAGCAATGCTGTAAAGAATATGTATCGTGAAGGTATTCATGACGTCACCTTCGTGCTTTGCAATACAGACCGTCAGGCATTGGCCAGCTCAGATATTCCCATCAAAATACAATTGGGCAGAGAAACCACCAAAGGACTTGGTGCCGGAAACGACCCCGAAGTGGCCCGATTGGCAGCCGAGGAAAGCATTGAAGACATCAAGGGATTGTTTCGCGACGACACACAGATGGTATTCATCACCGCCGGTATGGGTGGAGGAACCGGTACTGGTGCAGCCCCTGTAGTGGCCCGCATAGCCAAAGAGATGGATATCCTTACCGTAGGTATCGTCACTATCCCCTTCAAGTTCGAACGCCAACGCAAGATAGTACAGGCTCTGAAAGGTGTAGAAGCCATTGCCCGCCACGTGGATGCCCTACTCGTCATCAACAACGAACGCCTGTTGGAAACATATCCCAACTTACCGGTAAAAGAGGGATTCCGCGTAGTGGATGAGACACTTACCGTTGCCACCCGAAGCATAGCCGAAATCATAACAGGCGAAGGAATCATAAATTTGGACTTCCGCGATGTGAACAAGATTCTGAAAGACGGAGGTGTAGCCATCATGGCCGATGGTATCGGCTCAGGCGAAAAGCGCTTGGAGGCTGCCATCAGCGATGCGCTCAATTCCCCCTTATTGAACGATAATGACATCTATAATTCGCGCAAAATCCTGTTCAATATCTATCAAAGTCCAAAAAAACCGCTTATTGTGGAGGAATTTGAGGAACTGAACAAGTTTATGGAACGTTTCGAGTCCAGTGACATTGAAGTCATTTGGGGTGTTGCCGAGGATGACAAACTGGACGAAGAGGTCAAAATAACTATTCTTGCCTCAGGATTCGGTATGAACAACATTCCCGGCATGGCAGAAGCCATCAGGGAACGCAAACAGAAAGAAAGCGAGGTGAGCGAAAGCGAACGTATTCGTCAAGAAGCTGAAGACCGCGAAATGGTGGAGAAGTTCTACGGCAAATCCAAACTGAACGTAAAACGGATTGTGCGAACCTTCATCATGCAGGAAGCCGACCTGGACAACGACACACTAATCAGCGCCATTGAATCAAGCCCCGCTTACCGAAGGACTTCAACCGAACTGGCAGAGCTTGAAGCCGGACGCACCCCTTTGGCCACCACAGAAAAGCCCATAACACCCACAAACTCAGCCAACAGCGGGGAAGGAGTCATCTTATTCAGTTGAGGAACTTAGGTGTACAGAATCATAATTCATAATTCATAAATCATAAATCATAATTCATAAATCATAATTCTATAGTATGTTATTCGATCAAATAAGCAACGATATTAAAGAGGCCATGAAGGCCAAAGACAAAGTGCGTTTGGAGACCCTTCGCAATGTAAAGAAAGTATTCCTTGAAGCAAAGACTGCCCCTGGAGCCAATGATACTCTGACCGATGAGACTGCTCTGAAACTCATCCAGAAGTTGGCCAAACAAGGACGCGATGCAGCTGAAATCTACCAGACTCAGGGGCGTGAAGACCTTGCTGCTGATGAACTGGCTCAGGTGACCGTGTTGGAAGGATACATGCCCAAGCAACTTGCTCCAGAAGAACTGGAACAGGCACTGCGCGAAATAATAGCTTCCGTGGGCGCCAGTGGCCCACAAGATATGGGACGGGTAATGGGCACAGCCACCAAACAACTGGCAGGCAAAGCCGAAGGACGTGCCATATCGGCCAAAGTAAAAGAGCTGTTGGCACAGTAAGAGAAGACCAACACCTGTTGACGGACATTTGTGCAGTGTCAACATATTGGTGCAAAAAGGTTACATTGCACCTCTACATTTCACCTCTTTACGGTTCCTCTCACAACACAATTGTGGGAGGAACCTTTTTTTTCCGGATGCCCGTCATTGACAAACACCAGTTCAATGGCGGGCTTCTTTTCGAAGAAGAAATATGCAGCGAGCCCCAAAGCATTTACAATCATTGACCTTACATTTTGTCAATTCTGTATATTTGCCGCGCAAGGATTCTCTGTTTATGGGCAAAGGGACAAATGGAGGCGTGTGCATCAAGGATTTCAGTTAAGGAATCTTTAATCGCCAGACGGACAAAGAGATATACTCTTCTTGCTTTCCCTGAAATAGAAAATCCGAGTCATGACGGCATGGGCCGGAATCGGGGTGATGAGAAGGATAGTGATGGTGACGATGATGAGTAAAAACCCATGTTCTCCTACGCTCGCGCAGATGCGTAGGAGAACATCCGAAGTAGCTCTCCTGCGGACCATATAGGTGCGTAGGAGAACTTCGGCGGACGTTTAGGATTTCTTCAGCGGACGTTTAGGATATCTTCAGCGGATGTTTAGGGGAGACGAATCGCCTCCTTCGGGGATGGATGATATGGATGGAGTGAAAGGTCGGAGGGCAAAAAAGACGTTTTTCTGCCTTTTTCTGCCACCGGGAGGGACAAAAAGAGGGCTTTACAAAGAGTTTTTTCTGTATAAATATGCAGGAATGAGTGTACAGAGGGTGCCGAATTTGTATGTTTATTCATTTTCGGCGTAAGAATATACATTTATGAATTGACAAAATGTAAGGCAATCTCTCTTTCGTGTGTTCTAAAAGTGTAAAGCCCCTATTTGCAATCTTTTGTTAGCTTATCATGCTACAGGAGGGTGTAAAAAAAATAGATTCTCCATCCGCTGATAGCAATTCAATCCAAACAACGTTGGACTAATTATGTTAAAAAGCATAATAAAGCACCTCTATTTCATAGAAATTACCTAATTTTGTAAATATCTTCGTCGGCTCTCAGTATGGAGACTCAAAAGAGCGATGGAGAACAGGCCTGAAAATGTAAGGAAGGCGAAAGAGCAACGTTATGAAATTGGTAAGAATCATAGGAACTGTATTTCTTCTTTGGTTGGGCAGCTTGGCTCAGCCCGTTTCCGCTTCGAGCCACCGCATAACGGCCCGCACAGACAGCAGCGAAGTACACCATTTCCGCATTTATTACCCTATCAACAAGACAGATATACGCGAGGATTACATGACAAACAGCCACAGTCTGGCCGTCATTCGCGAATACCTGGCCTCCTCGCCACGCATTGACAGCATTGTCATCTATTCGTACGCCTCGCCCGAAGGTCCTTACCGTTTCAACAAACAACTGGCCGAACGCCGTGGCGAAACGGCCAAGCGCTACATCTTGAGCCAAGTGCCGCAGGACCGCAAGTTTCCGGAATCAATTATCCACCTGCGCCCCGAAGCCGAGAACTGGGAGGGATTGCGCGAAGAGGTGTTCCTCCATTACCATGGCGACGACCGCAACGAAGTGTTGACATTGTTGGACAGCGACATGCCTGATGCCGACAAGAAAAGCCGCCTTATGACGCTGAACGGACGCAAGCCTTGGCGTCACATTCTGCGCCACATCATGCCACGCCTGCGCTATGCCACGTGGATTACCGTATGGGCACCAGTCCATTCGGCCCAGCAAAAGCCCGACACCAAAGTAGCAGCCATCGTTCCCAACGACCCGCTACCATACATTCCGACCGAACAGACACGACAACACACTCTCTTCGCACTGAAGACCAACCTGCTCTACGACCTGGCCACTATTGTAAATCTTTCAGCCGAAGTACCCTTTACTATCCATGGTGAAAGATTCTCTATCCTCTATCAGCAGCATTTCCCTTGGTGGTCATGGGGAGAGAACGACAATGAATACTGCATCCGTTTCCTCAGCATGGGAGGCGAACTGCGCTGGTGGTTCAACCCCAAGCACCATGCAGCAACTGTCAGCCGTACGGAGCGCGACTGCCTTGCAGGTTGGTTTGCCGGAGTCTATGGCATGGGGGGCAAGTGGGACTTCCAGTGGAAACGGGACATCTGTCACCAAGGCGAATTCTGGAGTGCCGGACTCAGCATTGGTTATGCCATGCCTGTCTGCCGATGGGCCAACATGGAGTTTTCTCTCTCTGCCGGATATGCCAGCATTCCTTACAGAGGTTACAGGCCCACCGACGATTACAGCCTCCTTGTGAGCGACCCGGACAAACACGGCACCTGGCACTACATAGGCCCTACGAAGGCTGAAATATCGCTCGTCATTCCCATCAACATCAGCAAAACCTTCAAGTGGAAAGGAGGGGAGCCATGAGAGTGAAGTGTGACGGACAAAGGGTGAAAAGTGGCAGGACACGCGCCATTTGGCAAATGGTGCTATGCGCCTTGCTCCTTATGCCAAGCGTCACCGCTTGCGAACACCGTGAATTAGTGGACGATACCGATATGCACTACGTGCGCATCTATATGGATGAGAATATACGCAACGTGACTTACGGATTCTATGACGAGACAAAAGAAAAGCCGACCTACAAGACTCCCGAAGGAGTACGCGTAGCGCTGTGCGACCCTGCGAGTGGGAAGGTTGTTACCCAAAAGCATCTCACCGAAGGCGGACACGATGAACGGGGCAACTACCTGCACGGATACATCTATGCCGCACCGGGACACTACAACCTGCTGGCCTACAACTACGATACGGAAGCCACCCACATTGCCGACGACTACTCCTATCCGCGCATGACGGTATATACCAACCCTATTGCCGAATCGTTGAAAAGCCGTCTGCAAAGCGTAAGGGCAGGCGAAACCGCCACACGGACAGGCGAAGTACGCTACGAGCCGGACCATGTTTTCGTAGCCTCAGCCGAAGGTATCCGTGCCGAACGTACCCCTATGGGCGACACACTATGCACCCTCAGCGGAGAGCCTTTCACGGCTCAGAGTGTGACAAAGACCTACTACCTGCAGGTAAATGTGAAGGGAGTGGAATATGTACGCTCGGCCGTGGCACTCATCACAGGCATGTCAGGAGCTGTCCGCCTGCACGACCGCTCCATGCTTCCCGAGATGGAGAGCAGCATCTACTTCAACCTGCAGAACGGACTCACCAAAGCCCGTAGCGGTGGAGAGACACATGTGGCCTACGCCTCGTTCAACACCTTCGGCAAACTGCCCGACGTGGAGGGTTACATAGAAATCACCTTCGAGTTCAACACCACAGGAGGCAAGGTTCAGACCGAGACTATCCGCGTGACAGACCTCTTCGAAACAACTCAGGTAAAGGAGAAACAGTGGATTATCATTGACAAGACCATCGAAATCACCCCACCCGAAGGTTCAACTGCCACAGGCGGACTGGGACCCGGTGTAAGCGAATGGCAACAAGTGGAAGGAGAAATAACCATATAATATAGAAATAGAATAGAAACAGAAAGAAACATTATTAACATTTTAAACACATGAGATTATGAAAAAGCATTTATTCTTTGCAGCATTGGCAAGTGTAGCACTCGCCGGCTGTGTGAACGACGAAAGCAACACCGCAATGGATGCTCCCGAACCGTTGGTTTTCGAAGCTCCTACACTGAAGACTCAAACCAGAGCCTACAATGGAGAGATTATTGGAGTCCAATATCCTACAGATGAATCATTCCAGGTGTTCTGCAGGATTTACAACGATGAAAGCGGTTTCCAAGGCTGGGAGTCAGATGGAACTTACACTGCAACAGACTATTTTGCCGCTGATGGCGAGAAAGCTTCACACGATGCCAGTTATTGGAAGACTTCCACACTTCACTATTGGCCGTCTGCAGGTCGTGCCTTGGCTTTTGCAGCCTATTCGCCTGATAAGACCAGATTGAATGCCGAAGCTACCGTTACATACGGTGCCGACGGATTGACAATTACTAATTTCAGCCCTGCATCTACGTCAGACGAACAATACGACCTGATGTACAGCGATCGCGTATATGGCCTCACCAAAGAGAATAATGGTAAAAGCCACGTATCACTCACATTCCATCATGCATTAGCTTCCATAGTTTTCTCTACGTCTGAAGCTGCCGAAGGTATGAGCTATAAAATAACCGATTTGAGAATTACGGGAACTATCCATCCAACAGGAACGTTCAAACAGAATCTGAATGAATCTACAAATGTGGCTACTCCCGGATGGACAACAAGCGGCAGTACCACCGTCAACTACGAGCCTGAAATCCCCGCTGCAGGAATCAACGTAACAAACACTCCCACCATTTTCACGGCTGGAGAATCTGCCATGTTGCTGATTCCGCAAAATATCCCTAATGATGCCAAGGTCATTGTAGAGTACGAGGCAACCACAGAAACTGCCCCTATAACTACAACTGAGCATACAGCAGAGATTCCGTTGAAGGAATTCATGCTGGTAGATAATTCCACTCAAACCATCACTGAATGGGAAATGGGTAAGCGATACATCTATCGTATCAGCTTCGGCGAGACTTCACACATCTACTTCAAGCCTACAGTTACTGAATGGGTAAGTGGAGGAACTGCCGTATATACCATCAATTACTAATCAGAAGAAACCAATAATCTCGTGAAAAGAGAGGCTGGCGACTTCCTGCCATACCCTGAATATATGGTTGGAGTCGTCAGCACTCCATGAGTAAGTCCACACACTCTTGCAATCACCCGATGAAATTCAGTCCTTTTGTCCCGTGTCTCCTGCTGGCCACTGTATGTGCCTGCACCGAAAGCAATGTCCCTGAAACGGCACTGCCCGAGGTTGGTGTACCCATCCGTTGGCATGTGGAGTCGGACGAAGGGATGATGGACAGCCGTGCCATGATAGAAGGTGGCAACGGCAAGAGTGCCGACGAGGTGCTCCAAGAGGCTTGTACACCGGGACTTGGCGGACAGAGCATTGGCATCTGGGCCGACTTGGACGGAGGTGAATCCACTCTATACAACATTTTTGCCGATGTGGAGCTGATTTATCAGGACAAGGAGGGCGGAAACCCCGACAGCTACTGGAACTATCCCGGCGAACCGCTTATATGGGAGAACTACGGAGTATATCGATTCCGTGCCTACTACCCGCGTTCCATCAAGGACTATGTGCTCTCAACCAGCAATGCCACAACTTTTGTCATTGAGGAGTACAACACCGCTTCGATGCAGGAAGATGTCCTGGTAGCCTACAAACGGGTCAACACCACCTTCGACAATCTCTATATTCCCGTTGAGCTGAACATGCAGCATGCCCTTTCGGCCCTGCAGTTCCGTTTCCGCTTTGATAAAGGATACGAAGACACCGACCACCTCACTTCTTTCTGGTTGCAGAATGGCGCAACACGGGACTTTGCCAATGTGGGTCTGCTGATATATGGTACAGCCGACAACCCAAACCAGATAAACTGGCAAGAGGCATACCAGCCACTTGCTTCCCAACGGATGTACTATTGGGAGAACAGCGGGTTGCTGTTCGACAGCCACACCGGTTCGACCGACACAGTAGCCGTAGCCTATACGCCTGCCGGGACCACCGCAGGCCAGGAATATACCAGAAACAATGGCAACATCCTCATCATCCCACAAACCTCGGATGGAACGGTAAACCTCTGCTTTACCACCCGAAACGGAGGCAATACAGTCTATCGCGTACCCATCCCCAAAGAAACCGGAACCGGTATCAACCGTAGCCAGTTCCTCCCCGGACACCGCTACGTCTATACCATTACCATCACCGAGACAAACCTGAGAGTAGATTTGAGCATTGCCCCCTGGAACTTGTTGAAGTCATCGTTCGACATCGACCTGAACGTATAAGCGCACAAAGCATTATGAAGATTTTAAGATACATTGCCGCACTGGCACTTCTTGCCCTCCTGTACTTCGCCACCTCGTGCAACAAAGAGGAGGACAACGGCATTGTGCCTCCCTCCGACTGCCTGCAACCTGCCAGCCTCAGTCTCAACCTGATGCAGCCGCAGATAGAGCAGCACACGCGCGGAGTGGCCGACTCTCCCTATACACCTGAAGGATGGAGTCTGTGGGAACAAGCTGTGGACGGACAACTGATGTATCGGATTACCCTCTTCATCATCGACAGCAAAGGTACATTAGTCGCCATGCGCGACCTTTATCCGGGCAGCAGCCATCTACAGGCAGACGACAGCAACTACGGAGCCAACGGTTTTCTTGCCTCCGATGGCAATTCCGTATCCACCACAGCCACCACTTGCACAGCAGCAGTTGCAAACTTCCGTTACGACCATCCACAAAACGGGGGCATTGAACGCCTGGGCCGAGGGACCTACACCCTGATGGCCGTTGCCAACTATAGTGCCTACACCGCCACCGACGGGACAAATGGCACACGCACCTACAGCGGGCTGACCGATTTGGAGACAGCCATCAATAACATCAAGGCCTCCTTTACAGCCAACCCGACCACAGGAATAGCCAATTTCCTGACGACTGCCAATGGCAGCACCCTGAACAATTACCGGCTTGATGCCGGTACTGACTACGTAGCCCCACGTACGCCCCAACCCCTTACACTCGTACAGCAAATAGAACTGCATCCGGGCGATAACACTGTCTCGGCCCAACTGGTGCGGACCTATGCCCGTATCCGCATAGAAGTGGAAAGCCATAGCGGCACACACTCATTATTAGTAAAGAACCTCGACTTGAGCAATAATTTTGCCGCACGTTATACCTACCTTTTTCGTGAAGACTATACGTTGGCCAAAGGCCGCCCATCAGTAAACACAACCGACGCCATTGTACCTTTCAGCGAGACTCTCAGTATTGACAAGGTAGGCAACAGCAATAATCAGGCAGTAGTTTTTGACGCCTATATTCTGGAGAATAAGGATGAAACAAACAAATACACCTACACCCTGGACATGGAATACGAAACAGGCCAACAGGCCTACACCCTGAGCAGTACCTCCTATATCAGCCAACCAAGTGGGGTCGCAGACGGTGGCCTGTACCTGATATTCAACAACAACCGGAGCCGATACCTGATGGCTAATGGAAACAACGTTTCGGCCGGACAATTAGGAACCCGTGTTGAAGGTATGGAAGTAGATGCAGCCTACGTATGGAAGCTCGTAAGGCATGGCAACAACCAATACTACCTGCAGACTGTCAGCGAAACAGAGTACTACATCGACAACCCTACAACCAGTTCATTGCCGCTCGACCCGCTGCAAAGTGTCTATTTCACCTTCTCCAGCAACAACGGCATCAACATGCGATCCAGCGGAAGTGGCACCCGTTACATATCTATGGACAACAGCTACAACGTGGAAGGAGCAAGCTATACGGGCCAAGGCACCCGCTTCCGCTTTTACCCTGTGGCAATCAGTGGAGGAGCCATTGGTTACGATTCACCCATCACCCTCACCACCATCGATCCCATAACGGGAAGCGCATCTGAAGTGACCGGCATACGCCGCAACGATTTCATCGATGTGCTGATAACCGTATCGTACAATCATGAAAACGATGAATTTGAATTTACCGTCAATCCATGGGAAGAGAAAAAAGGAGATATAGAGTTCAATTAAGAATAGATGCCATCACCCCTCTAAACCCTAAGCTATAAACCTTACACCTTATGAAAAAATATACCTTATTATATATATATGCAGTTTGGGTTACACTCCTGATTGGCATTACCACGGGCTGCACCGATGATGTCATGATACCCACAGGCAGTGTAGGTTCTACGGAAGTGACCGTTGACCTGAACTTCGGACATTCCGATTTCAATCAAGTGGAAGTGACCACCCGTGCCACACTGAACGAAGTACCCGAATCACGTGTGCAGAATCTTTTTGTCTATATCTTTTCTGCCAACGGCGAACGCATCTATTCCCACTACTTTGACAACAGCAACAAGCACGAGAGTGTGGCACAGCTGGAAGATGCCAACTGCTGGACGGTGGCCAACATGACAGAAGTTGGAGGGAAGCAGACCTCGGGAACCGTGCGCATTAAAGCTCCCACACTGACCAATGGCAGCCTCTATCTGATAGCCAACATTGATGCCGACATGGTAAACATTTCACCCGAGAAGCTCAACACCGTACGTTCCTTGGATGAACTCCGGGCTCTGGATGCCACCTTAAGACAAGAGATAACCAGCCGGAACGGTTTCTTCCCTATGACGGCCTCTGTCGATGGGGTGAACATTCTGGAAAGTGGTGAGATGGTAAAAGATGGGACATCCGTTACAGCCACCCTTATCCGCATGGATGCCAAGGTACAGGTCTATGTACGGGTGGCAACAGGCAACGAATTGTCAACGACAACAGGCGAAGTGACCACCTTACAGAAGTTACAAGGATTCATCCCCGAATCATGGCGTGTAGTAAACCTGCCCAAGGCCGCATACGTACTGGAACGCAACCGCACAGACTATCCCACAAACTATGACTACGACCAGGCAGGATACTTCCACTCCGAAGCTGTCGGTTTTGAGACTGCAGAAGAGAAAACCTTCACCTATACCGACCAGCAGGGCAACACACAAACTGCCACGTCCGAGATGAACGGATTCTCCTTCTACATGCTGGAAAACCGCGAACCAATGAAACAGACCGTCAGTGGGAACTATCACATGCGCGACATGCGTACAAAGGGAGCTGACGGCAAATATCTCACTACCGGCGACCAATGGGCCTATGCCCCTGAGGAAGGGACCTATGTCGAAATTAAAGGCACTGTAAAAATGGATGTGGATGTCACCGGCCAGCAGCAACAACACCTCGAGGCCAATGTCACTTACTACATCCATTTGGGCGACATCAATCAGTCAAAAGACAACTATGACATTGAACGGAATACCCACTACACCTATACCATCACCATCAAAGGGGTAAACAAGATTGAGTTGGAGGTAAACACCTCAAACGGCACGGCTGCCGACGTGCAGGAACACGAGCCGGGAGCTACCGGTTCGGTATATATGGCCCGCGAGGCTGTCTATACCTTCGATGCCCACTATGGCCAACGGGTCTTCCCCTTCGACTCGGAAATGGTCAGTTCGGAAGCCCTTACCTGGTACGTAAAGACCCCCTTCGGACGCGAAGGTACTCCCGAAAAGGTTGGCGGAGTGGAGATACCTACCGGCATGGACTACAGGTGGGTACAGTTCATGGTTAACGAAGTGGAAGCCAACGGCAGCTACAGCAAAGCGAACCAATGGTATCCGGGCGATGACGACAGCCGCCTTATGGACGTTTTGGAGTTTACCCGATTCGTCAAAGAAGAGAAAAGGAAACTGATCATAAATCCTGCAACCAGTGCCTTCAAACCTGAAGTGGACAACACTTATCCCGTAGAAGAACGAAACCGCTACCGCATTTACGTGACAGCATTTGTCAATGAGTTCTACTACGAACAGGACCCCATCACAGGAGAAAAACGTGAAGGACTCTGGAAGGAGTTTGTCAATCAGCCTAACCGGCTGATGCATATCCTCAGCGACAGCAAAGTAAGCCTTGACGGGGCAAGCACCACCACCGGCAGCGTCATCTCGATTGTACAACGCTCCATACAGACACCCTACAACATCAACAAAGAGGCACTGACCACGGCATGGGGATGCGAAACGGTGGACGAAGTGGAGAGCAGCAGTATGTGGTTCTACACCACCGGCGAGAGCAACGCAACAGGTCCGGGCACACAAACCAACATGGGAAACGACTCGCAGACCAACGGACTATACAATACCGCATGCTTGTGGGGAATGGTCAACGGCGGGAGCTATACCGGAGGCGTAAGATGGGACACCTATCTTGACTACAAGCGTGAGAATGATTATCCCGCTGCGGCAAACAAGAAAACTTATTTTCTGAAAGACAATTATGCCGTATTGCGCTATGCACCATTGATGCGCAATCGCGACAACAATGGGAATGGAGTTATTGATGCCAATGAACTAAGATGGTACATTGCCTCCATTGACCAACTTTACGGCCTATACATGGGCGAGCAGGGACTGAACGGAGATGCCCGTCTGTACACCTCATCACGAGGTTCGCAAGCCACAAGCGGCTATGCCGGGGCCGATCCTTGGCGCAACCACGTCATTGCCAGTACAAAAAGCGGCAACAATTATCCGCTGATACTTTGGGCCGAGGAGGGAATCTCGACCAGTGCCTATCGCGATGACATCGGTTACAGCAAGCAAGGCCCCTACTCCATCCGTTGCGTACGCAATCTGGGTATGGACTACAACTCGGAAGCAGAAGCCCAAAGCGGCATCCTGACAAACACCCCCGAATCGCTTATCAAGTTCAGCCAACTGACAGAGGGGACGGTAAACCAGAATACCGTCTATCGCTTTGACCTGACCAATATCAATGACAAGTCCATCCGTTTCTACACCACCCGTGAGTTGGAACCCAGCGACGAACACTCCGAGATAAGCCGCACCTTCTATGGCTTTGAGACAGGCCCTCTCACCTCTTATGGCTCAACCAACAACTATCAGGGCTACCTCGACCTGAAGGCCGCACTCGAAGCCGGAAACTCCCCCTGTGCCGAAGGATACCGTGTGCCCAATGTACGCGAAGCAGCCTTGATGTATCTCTATTGTAAGAATACCAACTGGTGGAACGGATACACCATGGTCAGCACCTATTATTCCAACGGTCTGTTGGGTAACGGAAAGGATGGACAAAGCCCCAGCTGGCAGTTTATCCACAACAATGCCACCATCGGACAGACAGGTGTCAACGGTATCCGGTCCGTCCGCGACTGGAATCCCAACGAAGAGTGAGAAACCACCATCCTTCTTTTATTATTGGGTGCCGGTAAACTGATAACTATTCAGCGAAAGAACTTTATGGTAAAAAACGCAGAGACGCTGAACAGTTACGTAAACTGCTATAATGTTTATCAGACACACTAATATTAAATTTATTGAGTCGGACTATTCAGTTACAAATCATTTCCAGCTCAATACCTTCTATATTTCAAAGCACAAAATAAATATTTCCAACCACGAAATATATATTTCCAGCCACGAAATATACATTTCATGGTTGGAAATATAGAAGAAACATAATTTCAGATAATTTACAACACTAATTCACAGGTCATTATACATAAGTTTATATTGGTTTCCGGTAAAACTCCCACCATATTTTATGGAACATTTCAGCCATGAAGGCATTTCCTGTAGGGGCAATCCCTTGCGGTTGCCCGATAAATGTTTGCTATGAGTTTGTGGAGGTGTGTCAAAATGCCTTCTTTTCATTCTTTAGACGCGGATGACGCAGATAATTTATAACCTATCGGGCATAATAATCAAGAAAGGACCGCGTCATCCGCGTCTAAAAAGTTAATTATGGCACACTGTCTCAACTAAATTGCAGAAGGGCCCATTTCTTCATGAATGTCAGCACAAAACAGCCAACATCAGACGACCACCCCAAGTCCTACCCTTATATTTTTGCCCTTAAAGAACAAATTCTGTCCAAAAAGTTTTGTCGAAAAAATAAAAAGACTTACCTTTGCAGCGCAAAAGCCAAAATTGGGGTATGGTGTAATGGTAACACTACAGATTCTGGTCCTGTCATTTATGGTTCGAGTCCATATACCCCAACACAAATAAGACAAATAGGGGTGAGTGCCCGCTTCTTTTAACTTCGGTTAGGGAGGCGGGCTTTTTATTTATCCCTATTGGAAAGTCTTTCCACTTTCATTAGTTTGATGAACAAGCAGGATTCCAGACTCTTGTTTGGAAAGAATGGATTATCTTCTTGCAATTGGCAATTGTACATGAATTGTGTTCTTCAACACATCTTACAAAATTCTTCGCAATTCATAATCTACAATTCATAATTAATCTTTATCTTTGCGGCGTCTTCATGCCGAAGCTCTTCGAGGAAGGGTGGTCGGGTAAGGGACAGACATATGTAGAAAAGGCGTTTACTTAGCGCTTTGTTCTTGGCTCATCAGAATCTCGCAAATTCAAAACAGCGCCACGGACATTGCAATGGTGAATGACCTCGGGTATGTTTATAGCCCTCATTGTATCTATACGCGCATTGTGTCGTATAGGTACGTGAGGAATATATACTGCGTGGGGCTTCGGCATTGCTCGTTCAGGTGTTGTGGGCAATGCGAGAGCCTCTGATGAGCGGGACGGGCAAGGGTACAGGCTCCCCGCTTTTTTTGTATATATGCCTTAAAGAGAATACCATTTCACAGTTTGGGGAGTCTGCTGAATGTGTGAAACAGATTATGTCAGAATTTATTTTCTTAGGAAATTCCGCCAAGGATTTAACTTCATTGGATATTTTAATATCGATAGCATGTGCATTGGCCTTAGTATATTATTGGGTAGTCGTATTATATACTTTTTTTAAGCCTGTTAAGCGTGATAGAATTATTGTCCGGAATTTTGCATCAAGCATTTTGACTTTCGTCTTGGCAACACCTTTTGCTATTACTGCGATTATTTGGATTGTAGGGAATGCATTTTGTGAAAAGACGATAGATTCAAAAGAACTGGTTTGGTCTTCAGACCTTTATCCTTCTTTGTACGATACAATACGTATAAATAAGGATGCTATATATCGTGACAAACAGGGATTCTACACCGTGTCTTTATTACAACAAAATTCAGATTCGCAGACTGAGTCTGATAAAAGAACTTTCCGTATATCTTTAGACAACATTTTAAGTGAGGATGCGAAGAATTCCTTATTAAAAGGCGATACGGTAAGTTTGGTTTCAAAGGATGCTGTTAATGATTCTGTTTTGTTCTCAAAAATTATACTTGACAGGAATATTTGTACTACCAATTTTACAGAATTGGATCTAATGGGGCAAGCTGTAATGGAACAGGATTCTTTTAGCTTTTGTAAAATATTGACAAATGATATTGTTTCTTACAAAGATACAGGTTCGTCTTGGGAATTCATTGTGAAAAAGGACGGTTTCCCTGAACGGATAAATCATGATAGTCCCTCTTTGTTTTGGACTGTACTGTATCATTTCATAGACCCAGGCAATCAACACATGGCAATGTCTTCACGTGGTCGTTTTATTACATTCGTTATTTCCGTTTTAGGGTGTATTATAATGACAGGTTTATTGATTACAATGTTGATAAGTATGTTTGAAAGACGACGCGAGCGTTGGGCAAAAGGAGAATTGAGGTACTCTGTAACTGTTAAGAATCATGTGGTCATCATAGGAGGTGAAGATTTTATAACCACTCTTGTCAAACAAATATTCTATTATAAAAATCCACCTTATATATTGGTTCAAACCAAACAGAATGTTGAAAAATTACGTACGGAACTAACGTCCTTCTTGCCTAAAGAATACGAAGAAAGGACCATTATATATCAGGGGGACCGAACCTCAAAAGATGATATTGCAGATTTGCATCTTGAGAAGGCATCGGAAGTCTATATCTTGGGAGAAAGTGAAGATGTGAGTGCGGAAGAATATTATCATGATTCTTTGAATATGAAATGCTTGAATCTGATAGCCTCTTATATAAGTGTTGTGTCTCATGGTAAGAAGTTGAAATGCAACGTTATGTTTGAACATCAGAGTACTTATGCCATGTTCAAGTTCTCTGATGTCAATCAAGAAATAAGGGACAATATCATCTTTACGCCCTTTAACATTTATGAGATGTGGGCTCAAAAGGTCTTGGTAAAGAACGAATCTATAGAACCAACTTATCAGATACTGAAATCTCCCCGTGAAGACTTTTTTGTTTATAACTTGTCAGGCCGGATTCTACATTGGTTACGTCAACGGATGACCCGCGAGGTTCGTTTTAATAATATAAGAGATCGCAGAATAACATATAAGCCAATAGACAATTGTGGCATAAGTTACAGTGATGACAAACGGGTGCACATGATTATTATAGGTATGACACCTATGGGTGTTGCTATGGCTTTTGAAACTGCGCAGATTGCTCATTATCCAAATTTCTTGCGTGATTCTAAATGGAGAACAACCATTACTTTTATTGATTCTGAAGCATTTCGGGAGATGAATTTTCTGAAAGGCCGTTATCCTTTTTTATTTGAACTTTCTCGTATTCGCGAAATTGATTCCAAACAATATGACAAATCTAAATTGTATGATTTGGACCATGATGGTTGGATTGACCAAGTAAAAGACAATGAAGACTATTCTTATGTGAAAGAAAGTTTCTTGGATATACAATGGGAATTCATCCAAGGTAATATAGAGAGTCCGGAAATAAGAGAATATTTGGAGAAAGCAGTGACAGACAATAGTGCATATACGACAGTTGCAGTTTGCCGTCAGTTGCCTTATCAATCCATAGCAACAGGCATCTATCTTCCTCCCATTGTGTTGGAGCGTGCACTTCAGATATTGATATACCAACACAAATTACCAGAAATTGTATACGATTTAGCCGGAATGAACAGTAATGGAGTGTTGATAGAGCAGAATAAATTCAATAAGATACGTCCGTTTGGTATGACAGATTTGGCTTACGATGAGAGGTTGATGGATGAAACTGCGCCGAAGTTTGTGAATGCTTTTTACGATGATCCACAATTTAATGCAGAATTTAGTGCAACAGAAAAGAGTTGGAACAGTTTGTCTATTGATTTGAAATGGTCAAATATCTATTTTGCGAACTCCATTCCATGCAAGTTGCGTTCTATCGGATTGAACCTGGACATCAATCCATCGGTAATGGAACAAGAAATCCTTAAAGAAGAAAAGGAACTCCATTTGTCAAAAGTAGAACACAACAGATGGAACATGGAAAAGTTATTGCTAAACTATAGAGCATTGAAAACAAACGAGTGGAAAGAGTTTGATATATATCGTGAAAAGATAAAAAATGGCCAGCAACTTTCTAATGAAGAACTTGACTCTTTGGATAACTTGAAAAAGAAGTACAAGAAAAAGGAACTTTTGGCCCATTTGGATTTATGTCCGTATGAAGAGTTGAAAAGTATAGATGTATTGGCTGTAAATTATGATACGGACCTTGTCAGAGCCATTCCTACTATTCTTCGAAGAACTGCGGAGATTGACAGTAAAAGGAAAGATGTTAAGTGATGACTGACCAACAACTCATAGAGGCATTGATTGCTCGCGATGAAAAGATTACTTTGCAATTCTTTTTCAAGGATTGCCGTCCGCTTTTCAGTAGTATCATCCGCAATGTGTTTTCATACGAGGTTGATTACGATGAATTTGTAAATGAATTCTACCTGTACCTCATGGAGAATGATGCTTATAGACTTCGACTGTTCCAAGGGCGGAGTTCCATCTATCAGTGGATGAAGATTGTCGCTATCCGTTACTTTGTTGCAAAACGTGATAGTATGATAGATATGGAATCCAAAGAAACTCTTTTTGATAATGCCGGACAGGATGATACAGTTGATGATGAGAGAAGGATTTCTGCAAAGATGGATATAGAGCGATTGTTTCGGTTGATGCCAAACAAACGATATGTCTATGTCATCCAAAGGTTGGTATTGGAGGATGCCAATCCCAAGGACGTGGCTGATGAACTTGACACCAATGTAGATAATTTGTACAATGTGAAAAAACGTGCCATAGATGCATTGACTCAAGTGGCACTTAAAGACATGGAGAGGTATGAAGAAAAAGTTTGTTGACAGCAACATATCGGCAGAAGTATTGGCAGCATTCCTTGACGGTAATGCGACTGCTCGTGAGAGTCTGGAAATATTTGAAGCTCTTTCTGAGGATGCTGCGTTGAGGGAACTGATGCATATTTCTCAGTCTGTAGATTCCGAACTTGGTATAATGCCACAGGAGATAGACCACCTTCCGATGACAGCATTGGCCGCTACTTTCAGTGAAGAATGTCATTGTTGTTTGGAATGTGAGAAATATATACTTCGTAGAAGGGGAATGAATTTTGATGAAGAACAACTTGTCCAGAATGCTATTCGGAACGGTTGGTTGAAAAAAGGCGGGACTGCTTTACATAATGTAGGCCGACATTTGGAATATGCAGGTCTGATAGTTGGGCGTCGGTATAAGACATCTTTGTCAGATATAGAAGAGGCGTTACTGAGAGGTGATGATGTCATAGTTGCAGTAGATGGCGGCGAATTGTTGAACAATCGTTTGAATGAAATTAAGGAAGATTTGTTTGTTGGAGAAATTCCCGACCATACAGTTGTAGTATTAGGGGTTGACAGAAAGGGACAGACAATCACTCTTTATGACCCCAATACCCCGGATGCAAAAGATGTATATTCTTTGGAACAATTCATGGATGCCTGGAATGATTCGAAAAATTATTTAGTAACTATAAACACAAAAGAAATGAAGACTTACAATCCTAAACCGATAGATTTGTCGGATATCGTATTAGATGGAGATTTGACCGAATTGCGTGAAGCCATTGCTGAGAACGCCCATGAAATTTGGGCGGTTGACCGTCAGGCTGAAGGTTGGACATATGGTCCCAAACGTGATGAAAATAAGAAAGAAACTCCTTGCATGCTTCCATATTCACAGTTGCCTGAAAAAGAGAAAGAATATGATCGTAAGATGGCCATGAATACGCTGAGATTAGTGCGCAAAGTTGGATATGATCTGGTAAAACGGGAAGATACAGACCTTTATCGTGAATTGCTTGCGCGTATCCGTGCAGCCAAAGAAGAACTTTATTGTCCGTATTGTTCAAAAGAACACGATAAAACACCCATATTCAGAGGGTATGTATATTGCAATGCATGCGGTCATAAATTGAATATTGATTGGACAAAATATCAAGATGATTAAGTTTTAATGATTAAACCAGCAGAATTTATTCATCCAGAAGACGCTGCAGCATTGCGTCAGTTAGAAAGCATCCCGGGATTTCCTGCCCTTGTCAAGAAGATAATGGAATTGGGATTTGAACAATTGCGGTATGGTATGAATATGGCGACAGCAATCCGTCTTTCTCCTACTCAATTACCCAAACTTTACAATCACCTTCCGCCAATTTGTGAGAAGTTAGGCATCCCTGAGCCTGAGTTCTATCTGCAAATGGATCCAGTACCAAATGCATGGACTTTTGGTGACACCAAAATTTTTATCACCATGACATCGGGTTTGGTAGAACTGCTCAATGATGAGGAGTTGGATGCGGTAATCGCACACGAATGTGGTCATATTCTTTGTCGCCATGTGCTATATCATAGCATAGCTCAGTATATTCTCAGCGGTGCGGATGCCATGGGAATTTTAGGTTCGCTTACAGTTCCTATTCAGTACGCCATTTTGTATTGGTACAGAAAGAGTGAGTTATCGTGTGATAGATGTGGTGGTATAATAACCTCCCCTGAGATTGTAGCTCGCTCGATGGCTCGTTTATCAGGTGGTCCGAAGTCTATAACAAGCAATTTGAATATACAGGAGTGGGCACTGCAAGCCGATAAATACGAGAAGATAAAGAATGATGGTTTGTGGAACAAAGCATTGCAACTCTCTATCATAATCGGACAATCACATCCATTCACAGCTGTGCGAGTACGTGAAATCCTCAAATGGGGAGAAAGCCCACAGTACAGGAATCTAATGCAGAATCTGAAAGCAGAAGCATCAGGCAAGAAATGTCCTGAATGCAACAGGTCTGTGTGTGCGGATTGGGCTTATTGCAAATATTGTGGAGCAAAACTATAATCCATTTTCACCATTAAATTAAAAATCATGTTTTTCAACGAAGAAGGAATCCTGAACATTGACGAAATGGTCGTCAACAATGCATCTTTCAAGGCTATTATGAAAGATGGAGTAATCACCGAAGAGGAGATTAAAGCACAGTCAGATAAAGTTGTTGCAATGCTTCACGATATGGAGGCAAAGTACAGCGAAGAGCAACTTGCAGAGATAAAGAGCTTGCTTGTAGAGTCAAGTGTATTGTACGCAATCTATAATTTTCATTCCATCCAAAACTTTAACAAATAAGAACTATGGCAACTTTTAGCACTAAAAAGATATTATACGGTTCATCTTCGTTGATTCCTACTATTGCAAACCGCATTCAAGAAGAGTTTCAGAACGAAGGCTATGAAGTCGCTATGGATGCGTTGAGTAGTGGCGGCTATGACATATCAATCACTAAGGGCGGAATATTCAAGGCTGTATTGGGAATGAAGACCGCTTTGAAGGTTACATTGCTTCCTCAAGGTAGCAACATTCACTTTGAGGCAGGTGTGGGTATCTGGGGACAGCAGGCAATTCCTACAGTAATCTCTATGCTTTTCTTTTGGCCGGTTCTCATTACTCAGATTTGGGGCATGGTTGAACAGTCAAAGCTCGATGACAAGGCTTTGGATATTGCCAAGGATGTTCTTTATATGAATAACAATAACGGTGCGACATCTACTAAGTCTAACGGTTATAAGTTCTGTACCAATTGTGGTACAAAAAATGTAGAATCCGCCAAATTCTGTTTTGAGTGTGGCAAACCTTTATAATTATGTTGTATGGAACGTAAAGAAATAGAAAAACGCTGTACCCAAAAAGCTGATGCTCTTTTGAATAAATATTTCGGAAACCTTGTAAAAGAGGCATCCGTTGATTGTCCGGAAACAATAGGTGACTACACTCCGGAATTACCGTTACGCATAGAAGCGGAATACCGTGAGTATCTCAAAGAACTTTGGGCAGAAATAGCTCTTGATGACAAACGTACGTTCAATGAGATTCTCGATAAGAACCATCTTCGCGATATGATGACCGAGGATGACCGCGAGGGAATTGCTCATGCATACCGCGATGCCCAACAGCGTACCCTATGGGAACGTATTACAAAAACCAACCACAAGGATGTCGCCTATTACAAAGGCTTGCTTGAAGAATACACACGGGAATTGCTATTTTGCATGAAACATGATTTTCTGGAAGAGGTGTGATGAAATATACGACCTTCATGTTCTTGCTCTCATATGATTATTCTTCAATTGGAGGTGATGTATGAATTGTCTATTAGAACCCTAAAACAAGAGTATTGAAATGGATTACAGATATGATGTCTTTATAAGTGCTAGTAGAAGAGACTATGCTGTTGTAGATAGAATTGTCAGTGCGTTGAATTCTGGTGGATTTACCTACATTAAAGACGGACAAGGTTTTGATACAGGTTTAGATTTTTTACAATCAATAATTAATGCTATATATAATAGCAAATTGTTCCTGTGTATATTGTCCCAAAATTCATATAGTTCAGAATTTGTAATAAAAGAATTAGAATATGCTCTTAATAAAACAGATGGAGTTGTCCTTCCTGTTGTGGTGGACAACTCACAACTTCCTGACAGATTAAAGAATCTTTTGGGAACTATACATATAGTTAATTGGCAGTTTTCAGGCAGTCTTAATATTGAAGGTACAATTATAAGGGACATCAGTTGTGCTTTAGGAAGGAATGAAGAGAATTTCTCAAAAGAAATACTGCCAAGTTCAATTGCTAAGAGAGAGGTAAATAACAGGACATATCTTTCTGCAACAATTCCTATTCCAGAAGAAATAAATTTGGATGCAAGTTTTCGTATTTTTATTTCGTATAAGAGGGTTGATGAAAAGAAGGTATTCCCATTGAAAGACATTATTGAGAAGAATACAGGTGTAAAATGTTGGATAGATCTTGATGGTATTGAAAGTGATGCACAATTTGCTAATGTGATAATAAAGGCTATCAATAATGCTCCAATATTTTTGTTTATGTATTCTCATGCTCATTCCGAGATAGAAGATTATGATACAGATTGGACTGTACGAGAGATTAATTTTGCTCAGAAAAAGAGGAAGAGAATTGTATTTGTCAATATTGATGGTTCGCCACTGACGGATTGGTTTGAATTGATGTTTGGAACAAAGCAGCAAATTGATGCTTCTTCGAATATACGAATGGAGAAATTGTGCAAAGATTTGACAAGATGGTTAAAATAGTTGCAAGAGTAGCAAGATTATTTGACGGTTATTTTATTTTGAAGTTTTATGAAAAATCACAAAGGATATTACGCATTCATAAGCTATAAGCGAGAAGACGAGAAATGGGCCAAATGGTTACAACGGAAATTAGAAAACTATAAGTTGCCGGCTGTCATCCGTAAGGAGAATACAGATATACCCAAATATATCCGCCCGGTGTTTCGGGACAAGACAGATTTGGGAGGTGGTGTGCTTTCTGAGCAGTTACGAAGTGAATTACTCAATTCCAAGTTCTTGATCGCAGTCTGTTCGCCTCATGCTACAGAATCTGAATGGGTCAATAAGGAAGTACAGACTTTCATTGACGAAGGGCGCGCTGAGCAGATTGTCCCTTTCATTGTGGATGGTATTCCTCATGCTGATAATCCGCAAGAGGAGTGCTTTCCCAAAGCTTTGTTAGAATTGCCTCAGGAAAAGGAGTTGTTGGGCATCAATGTACAAGAGGTGGGTAAGGAAATGGCTGTGGTGCGTTTGGTGGCCACATTGTTAGGACTTCGTTTTGACACTCTTTGGCAACGTCATCGTCGTCGCGTTGTACATCGTCGGATAAATGTAGGAGTGATAGCCCTGCTTCTCTTTTTGATAGGCTTGTTTGTTTGGGATTACAACCGGCCAACCTATGCCTGCTTTGCCGACTATGTGGACCGTTATGGCGTGCCTGAAGGTGTGATTCCATTGACTGATGAGCAGGTTGAGAAGAGGACTCGTTGTTTCCTTTTTGAATTTCGACGTATTCCCTTTGGTGAGCCTAATGCTTATAAGTGGCGGGTGAACAAGGTGTCGTATGTCAATTCGGCATTGCGTCCACAAGAGGTGACTATAACCGAATGGAAAGACCGCTATCCCATCATGCAGATGGAGTATAACGAAGAGACAGGAGTGGCATCACGCATCAACTTTTGCGATGTGAAGGGCAAGGTACTTTTGCGCCATGTGTTGTCCGAACGTAACGGAGTGCCTGCTGCGGTAGCTGATTTCATCGCTTCGCGCGAACAGCAGGGGACGGGCTTTGTGGGAGCTTCCCTTTCCAGTCTGTCGATGGGTGAGATGGCTTCTGGGCAGAATAAGGCGAGCATTGTCCGTTATGTATATGAACGGAATGCGGATGGCTACATCGTCCGGCAGACCTATCATTCCAACAACGACTACCAGCTATCGCGGAGTGCCGTGAGCGATGCTGACGGCATTTTTGGCAAGCAATACACCCTTGACTCCTTGGGGCGTCGCATCCGAGTGGAGTATTTGGGATTCGAAGGAGAAAAAGCTTGTACTAAAAAAGGTGTTGCCGGGTGTTCTTATGTATATGAACCGCATGGAAATATTCAAAAGACGATATATTTCAATCTTCAAGACAGCCTCGTGTTGAATGAACTGATGTATGCTATAAGTGTTTGCGAGGTCAATAGTGATGGCAATGTGATAGAGGCTTGTTATTTTGATACCGATGATAATCCTTGTTTGAGTAATCAAGGCTATGCAAAATGGACGTGTAAGTACGATGTTCGTGGCAATCAGATAGCAGTGTGTTATTTTGATACCGATGATAATCCTTGTTTGAGTAATCAAGGCTATGCAAAATGGACGTGTAAGTACGATGTTCGTGGCAATCAGATAGAAGTGTGTTATTTTGATACCGACGATAATCCTTGTTTGAGTAATCAAGGCTATGCAAAATGGACGTGTAAGTACGATGTTCGTGGCAATCAGATAGAAGCGTGTTACTTTGATACCGATGATAATCTTTGCTTGAGCAATCAAGGCTATGCAAAATGGACGTGTAAGTACGATGATCGTGGCAATCAGATAGAAAACTGTTTTTTTGATGCAGAGGGACATCTGTGCTTGATTAACGAAGGCTATGCTCAAAGAACAGCAAAATACGATAATCGTGGCAATCGAATAGAAGTGCGTTACTTTGATACCGATGGTAATCCTTGTTTGAGCAATGATGGCTATGCAAAATGGACGTGTAAGTACGATGTTCGTGGCAATCAGATAGAAGCGTGTTACTTTGATACCGATGATAATCCTTGTTTGAGCAATGATGGCTATGCAAAATG
>JAFQBB010000010.1 GCA_017416805.1 Bacteroidaceae bacterium | reverse complement strand
TGAAAGCAATTCACAACTGACTGCATCACTACATCATCATCAAACAGTTGTCTTTCTTGGCGCAAAGATACTAATTTGAAAGCAATTCACAACACCCCAAGAACCCATTCTGTTGAAGTTCCAGTTGTCTTTCTTGGCGCAAAGATACTAATTTGAAAGCAATTCACAACACTCTCTGGCTCAAACTCCTTCACCTCAAAGTTGTCTTTCTTGGCGCAAAGATACTAATTTGAAAGCAATTCACAACGTCATTTCGTCCTTTTTTGTCGGCGGCATCGTTGTCTTTCTTGGCGCAAAGATACTAATTTGAAAGCAATTCACAACTATTAGGTTTTTTTGGGTTATTTGGGGCTGGTTGTCTTTCTTGGCGCAAAGATACTAATTGCTCTCCTCTTGCTTGTTCAAAACGGATGGGAGTAAACCTATATTATGACTAAGTAAAAAACAAGTCAACTCTAATTAAAAATAATGTTTAACCCAGTCAACCAAGACTATAAATAGAACAGAAAATAGTCAACGGAAATCGTTAACATACACTTTCTGTCATTTAGTTGAAATTAGGGAGAAAATAGGAACATAAGTTCAAGTGGCCACGAACATATGTTCGTTGGCACTTGAACATATGTTCATTGGCGTTTGAACATATGTTCATTTTTTAGACCTGTTTTCTTGTATTGGACATACTTTTTACTAAACGGTAGAAAAACCTAATATTTTGGCAAATCGAATGACGTTACAACCGGGCTTTCGGATTGACTCAAATAATAGAGTGCTGAACGGCCATATGGTCACTCAGCACTCATCACTTGTAGCTCGTAGCTAGTCACTAGTAACTCGTAGCTAGTAGCTATCTCACATTGACTTTGGTGTTTCCTATAAGATAAATTCCGGGTTTCAGGTCATTGGTAGCTTTACCGGTTGCAACGTTTTCTTTCAATAGGGTGCCATCGATGGCGTAAACATTCACGGGGTTATCGGATACTGGGGTTGTGGGGAGGCGAATGGTTTCGGCTTCGAGGTAGGCATCTACCGAGGGATGGAATCCGATGTGGCGGATGCAGGAGGTGCCGGTTGTGGAGGTAAGTCCGAAAATGGTCATTCCTGCGCAGAGGTCGTACTGGTCACCCACACAATTGTCGGCTAATCCGCTTTTGGTAATGTCCCAGGCAATGACGATATCGCCATCGGTGGTCTGCTTGACAACGGTCGGTGCCACACTGCTTCCGCGGTTTGTACCATTGAGCCACCAGAGGTAGGATTTGCCCGAAGCGGTGCTCAGGTTGTTGCCTTTCACCACCAGGTATTTGTCGCTCTCGTTGGCGGTGTATTCGCATTGCTGGTAATCCAGCATCAGACATACATTGTTGTCGCCCGTACCGGCTTTCACCGTCAGTGTATTGTTTTCGTCGTCATAGGTGAACTTGTCGCGCGTCACGCGTCCTGCATCGCCTGTTGTCCAGTCTTTGGCGCGGAAAACGTATGCGTTGCTTACATATCCGTTGACCAGACGCAGGTAATAGAGCCCGGGACAGAGGGTGGACGATGAAGCTACGATGCGGAATACGATCCGTTCTTTTATCTTGCCGTCGGCATCTGTCAGTTTGTTGGGCGTAAGGGGATACTCAATGTTGTAAAAGCCATTGCCATCAGCGGCATTGTGTGTGGAGGGGATTGTCACATCGACCAATTTTTCTCCATCCACATAGATGGTGGCTTTGCGTCCGGCATCGGCCGTTGTGAAGCGGCACATCAGAGCCATCCCCTCGGTTTCGCCCTTGGTGTTTTCCAGTGTGTATTGGATGTATCCGCCAGCTTGTGCGTCGCGGTAGTATTCGCCACGGTATGAGCCTGTAGTGGAGGTGGTGCTGTAGGTGGCATCGTGTCCGGCTTCGCTCTGTTGTTCGCCCGTAGCAACAAAATCCAAGGTGCGTTCAATCAGGGCTTTCTCTTCGGCATCAGCCTTGCCCATATCGCTTTGTTCGTAGGCATCGGCTGATTGTTGATACCAGTAGCATGAATAGCGGCTGTGATGGATGCCATAAAAGGGTTCGAGGGTCAGACTTGTCCAATTACCGCTTCCAGCCTCTGATTGTGCATCCAGTGTGAAGTGAAGTTTTGTGAGGTCGGCAGCCTTGATGCGGTCAAGCACAGTTTCCCGTTTGCCTATAAGCAGAGGGGCCGAGTTCAATCCTTTCAATGTGGCACGGCTTCCCGGAGCATGATCCATGCGTCCCTCGCCGGCATATTCGTTTTGCAGGGCTTCGTACTCCAATCCTGTAGAGTCGGCTTCCGCTTGAGTGCGTGCAGTGGTGCGTGCGGCCAGTAGCATAGGTCCATATTTGAAGGCCACGTAGCTGTCATATCCCGGACATGTTTCGTAACGTAACTCCATGGGGAGGTTGACCGTCACCACATCGCCTTCCTTCCATGTGCGATTGATGTGTACGTATGATGCTGTACCTTCTGTTACTCCGGTTTCTTGTGGTTCACCGTTGACATGTACCGCATATCCTTCTGTTGTCCATGCCGGATGGCGTACAGCTATAGTGTAGGTTCCTCCTTTGCGGATGGTAATTTTTGTCCGGTCATCGTATGGAAAGTCTGTCTCCTGGGTGAGGGCAAAGGTGGCGCTGTTTAATGTGCTGGCTGTAAACAGGTTGATATAGAGCACTTCGTCCGCATTGTGCGTGTAGATGAAATGACCATATTTTGAGTGATTCTCCATGCCTGTACCGACACAGCACCACATGGCCTGATTCACTTGTGAATAAATCCGGTAGCTCTGAGGGCGTAGGGTGGTAAAATATACATATCCGCCAGTTTCGGGGTCTTGGGTAGAGAGTATGTGATTCCACATGGTTCCTTCGTAGAAGTCGGCATAGCGGGCATCATGGGTCTCGTCAAACAACATTTCGGACAACTTCAGCATGTTGTTCGAGTTGCAACTTTCAGGACCGTCAAGGTTTGTCATATACTCCGAACTCCTCTCATGGGCCAGGAAGTGCTCGCTCACACTGTTTCCTCCGATGCACACCGTGCGGTGGGTGGCCACATCGTGCCAGAAGTTGTGTGCCGCCGTGCGGTAAGTCGTAGCTGTGTTGTCCTCTTGCCAGATGCGCTCAAAACCAATGAACTTGGGCACCTGCGTGTTGGCGTGCTGGCCGTTGAGGAATGTGGTCGAGTAGGTACTCTCGTTTCCCTGCATACCGTTGATTTCGTAAGCATGGCTGTATCGTTTGGCTGCTTTCAGGTATTTCTCGTCGCCCAACAGGCGGTAGGCATCGACCAGGGTTTCGTTCATGCCGCCATGCTCCCATCCGAGCACCTCCTGCATTTGACTTTCTGTCAGGTTACTGATGAGATTCACACTCCAATCGCAGAGGCCACGGAAGAGTTGTTTGGCCACTTCGCTATCGGTGTATATCCAAGCATCGCGCAATCCGGCCAGAATCTTGTGGCTGCAATAGAATGGCACCCATCCGCCGTATTGCTTGAAGGGGGAGAGGTTTCCGCTATACAAGCCTGTCCATATCTGGTTGATCGGTTGTCCGCCGATAAATCCTTCCATGCCTTGTGTGTTGCCTTCGTAAGCCTCCTGGCAATCCTTCAATACTTGCAGCATGTAATCAAGACGGTCTTTCATTTGTCTCCTTACCGTCTCGTCAGTGGTAGCTGCATAAGCCAATGACAGGGCCGTCAGGTAGTGTCCGCCCACATGGCCTTCGAGCGACCACGAGGAGAGGCCCCAATTGCTGAACGATGGGTGGGTGGTTGTCCATCCATGATATTTACTTCCTTCCACATTGTGCAAACCGGCTTGTCGGATAAAGGGGGTCAGCAAACGGTCAGTGTCGTATTCAAGCAATAACTTGTTGTTGACGTCCATTGCCTCCTTCATAGGGCTTTCAAGCAATGTCACTTCTTCAAGATTGAAATGTTGAGGATAGAGTTCGCTTTGCGCGTTCATCTTGTCGGCCATAATCAGGGCCGTAATAACGGCTACGGCTGTTGTCAGTTTCCTTTTTTTCATAGTCGGTTTGATATTTCTTTATTTTTCAGGTTTTACCACACGTCGCAGCTCTGACGCTCCGTACTCTCTTCCGGATATTCGGGCACGGCCACTCCGTTGACCGTCGATTCCTTGAAAGCGATATTCTCTGTATAGATAAGGTAGTAGGGACGCTCGGCCTTATCCACATGGAAGTTTGTCACCTCGATGTTGCGGATAGGCTTCTCTTCGTTGCCGTCCATGAAGATGGCATAATGGTCGGCCGTGCGGGCATGTACGTTGCTTATCTTGAAGTCTTCGTAGCGTGCCTGATAGTTGCCTCCACGGAAACCGAAATAGTTGGTTTCGAAGCGCAGGATGGCGCCCAATGCGCGCTCGATGGTGATGTCGTTCACGTGTACGTTACGGATGTATCCGCCACGGTCGCGGTTTGACTTGAAGTAGAGTGCATTCTTCACCGTGCCAATCTCGATGTTGTCCATATAGACATTGGCCACACCGCCCGACATTTCGCTACCGATGCACAAGCCGTTGCACTCTGAATAGAAGAGGCAATTGCGGATGACGATGTTTTCCGACGGGCGCCCGATGCTTCGTCCGTCCGTATCGCGTCCGGCCTTGATGGCTATGGCATCGTCACCCGTGCGGAAGGTACAGTTCTCGATCAACACGTTGGAGGTCGATTCGGGGTCGCATCCGTCGTTGTTGGGGAAGTGGCTGTCTATGGTCACTCCGCGCACAATGACGTTGTCGCAATAGACGGGATGAATTGTCCAGAAGGGAGAATCCTTGATGGTGATGTCCTCAAGCAGGATGCGTGAACATCCGAGGAATTGCATACACGAAGGGCGCAGGATGGTGCCTTTGCCGAACACACGTTCGTTCACCGGTGTCAGCTTGTCGCCCATCTCGCGCAGGCGGTCGCGGTCAGATGCCTCTTGAGCGGCCCATGGGGCAAACTCCTTGCCACCTTGGGCATCGATGGTACCCTTGCCTGTGATGGCAATGTTGGTGCAATGATAGGCATACACCATGGGTGAATGGCCATACAGCTCTGTACCTTCCCAACGGGTAAGCACCACGGGGAGGAAGTCGTCCGCCCGTCCGCTGAATTGCAGATAAGCCCCTTCCTCCAAATGCAGGTTTACATTACTCTTCAACTTCAAGGGGCCGCCCAGTGCATAGTGTCCGGCTTTTACCACCACCTTTCCTCCACCTGCCAACGAACAGGAGTCGATGGCTTGTTGCAGAGCCTTCAATGCATCCTCTCCGTTCACCGTCACCTCCAACGTCCGGTCAGGGAAACTTGTTGTGGCAATACGGCTTATAATCTGTTCTTGCGGAGTCTGGCTCTCTGTTTTTTCCCCGTTCTCTTTGGCACAAAATCCTTTACATCCTTCCAATACCATGCTCACGGCAATGGCGAATAAGAAATATCTTCCTGCTTTCATTGTTATATTTTTGTATTTCGTTAGAATGTCTTTCCCATTGATACCGATATGGCGTGCATACCCTTTGGTGCCTTGTTGTCAAGGAAGAACTGGTACTCATATCCTGCGCCTAAGGTGATGCCTTCGCGCACGGCCAATTGCACTTTCACACCCGGGCCTACCATCCAGTGGGCATGGTGGGAGAGGGCTTTTGCTCCAACGCGAATCTTACCGTGCTGGTGCAGGTGCATCAAGGTGGTGGCCACGTAGGGGATGAAGCTCCATATTTCATAACCATTCTGTATGGGCAGGCAATATCCGGCTCTTGCCCCTACATTCCAAGCGCTAATGTCTTTTACAACTCCTTCGAACGGCCAATAACTTTCATTCAGATAGATATATTGTATCTCGCCGCAAGGCATGAAACTCAAGCCACCGAACAGGTGCTTGTAAGTGAAATCCACGCTGAATGTGTGATAGTCGCTGAAGTCTCCCCATGTATCGCCACTATGAATATTCATGGCTGTACCCACGCTAATGGATGAAAGCGCATCGCGCCATGGTATAATACGGGTTCCTAAACGGCGGGTGGGGCTTGTTGTCGAGAGTTGGGCTTTAGCTCTCCTGTCTGCTTTGGCGGGAAGCTCCACTTTCATTACGTGCCAAGGTGAGGTGTAGTCTCCTTCAAATGTACCCAGTATGGCAACAGGGCTTTCATCGGGAAACACGTCACACACCTCCAATATTTTGTAGTCCTCGGGATATCCTGAAACCCTGTAGCGATAAGTAATGCCATTGTTATAGGCTCTCACCTCCAGTGTCATCCCATTGTCCGTTACCAACAGCAGGCTGTTGTATCGGCCCGACATGTCGGAAAGTCCGGCATCCCGAGTGTCAGGATGGTCAAGTTGTCTTTCCGTTTTATTGACTTGCTGGATATTTGATTTACCGAATGCATACCTGCGTCCTTTGGATTTCACCGTCAGGCCAATCTCCTCGTCAACCAACACTTCGCTTTGGCTGAATACTTTCATCGTCATCTTCAAAGGTACAAAGAATTTGCTTGAGCCCTTTCTTCCTCTATTTGAATGGAGTGTCACTCGCAATTCCTGATTGGGGGATTCCACATAATACTGTGCCATACATGTACAGGCACAAAGAATCAGGACAAATAAAGAAACAATCTTTTTCATAATGCAGTGTTTTATTTGGTTAATAAGATATTTATTGCAAAGGGACTAAAAACTTTTGAGAAGCGGGAAAAATATAAGTTAATAAATAAAAAAAGCGTGTTTTGTTGCCCATTTCTACGATATTGAGTCTGAATATCTGTATAAATAAAATGCAACAAAACACGCTTTGAGGTGATTGATAGGGCTGACAGAATGTAAAGCTAATTCACCGTCTTACTGTCTTTATTCACGTAGAGGATGTGTCAATCCGTTCAGATAGCGTTCAAGATTTGTCCATCCGTCCTTATCTGTCAGGTTGCGGTCATCGGGGTCGTCGGGATTGAGCTTTTGCGCCTTTTCCCATTCATCGGGCATACCGTCATGGTCGCTATCCACAGGGGCGGGTAGGGAGTTCAGCACCGGCCATCCGCCCACATCGTTTTGCGAATCGATGATGCCGCTCTTTTTCAACAAGTCGGGTTGACGTTTCTGTTCTTTGTAAGTCTTTCCTTCGTAGGTGGCATATCCTCCACGCACTTCTTCAATAATACGGCTATCCACGGCATCGCGCACTGGCAGGCTGGCACCAGCATGGCTGAGTACGGCCTCGTAAGCCTCCGCCGGACTCTCCTCGCGGATAGGCATGGCCGGCCATGGCTCGTGGCGACGTACTTTGGCCTGCATCTCTTCACTGGTTTGCACACCGCCTGCCCAGTTGTCGGCTGTCACTTCGGGATAACCTTCCACCACGTTACCTTCAACATACCAGCTACCATAATCTGCACCATTATGACGATTGTTGGGGTTGGCTATGCGATAGCTCACCTTTCCGCTTTGGGTGGCAGGCCCTGGTTTGTAATAGTTACCAATCATGTTGATGTCAGAAGATCCATAATCTTTGCCTTTTACTTGTCTTTCACCACCATAGCAACTATTATATCCCCAGTTGTAGAGTACATTGTTGCGATAGTCATTGAAACCTCCGCCTGACGCAAAGCGCGGATTGCGGCTTGAGTGATGGGCTATGAGGTTGTGGTGGTAGGTAGAATAATTATTACCCCAAATGCCTCCGAATCCGTGAGTACCCTTGACGTGGTTCGAGCCGAAGAGGCTTTCCGTAATCATACACCATTGGATAGTCACATTTTCGCCCATATAGATGGAGAGTGTCTCGTCAATGCTCCAACTGGCCGACACGTGGTCGAGGATGATGTTCTTGTGTCCGCGTCCGCTGATGGCATCGGTGTCGTGCCCCGTTTCATCTCCCAAACGCACGCGGATGTAGCGGATGATGACCTCATCGGCACCGATGTTCAGCGGATGGCGCTTCAAGCAGATGCCATCGCCTGGTGCCGTCTGTCCGGCTATGGTGATATAAGGATTACGGATAGTGAGCGGACGTTCGAGGTCAATGGTGCCCGATACGCGGAAGACAACGGTACGGGGTCCTTCGGCTTCGATGGCCTCGCGCAAACTGCCCGGCCCATGGTCATTCAAGTTTGTCACTTCATACACGGCTCCTCCACGTCCGCCACGGGTATATTTGCCATATCCTTCAGCCGTAGGGAAAGCCAATTGCGGTTCATTAGCGGTGGTTGTACAAGCCGAACCTGTCAGTAGCAGGGCGATAAGGCCAGTTACTAAAAGCTTGTTTTGTCTTTTCATATTGAATGTTATGTTTTCTGTTATTACACTTTATTATTTCACCGTCACTACCACACGTTGATAACGAGTGAGGGCAGGAGTTCCATTGTCTGTCACGTCACAAATGAAGTGTAGGGTGTCGCCAGACTTGGCATCTGCAGGGATAATAAAAGAGGCATGTGCTTGGTCGCTTCCATCAAGTGCGACATTACCTTTATAGCTACCTGCTTCAGCATATTGCCACCAACGGAAATTTAGTTGGTCACCATCAGGGTCAGAACTTTTGGACGCATCCAATTTGATGCGTTTGCCAGGCTTGGCCGTAATGTTTAGTTTTCCTTTTACTTTCGCTATTGGTGCATGATTGGCCTGTCCGTATGACTTTACACACCAGTCTGCTCGTGCCGCAAAATCATTTTGAAAAGCTTCGGCCCATTGCCATATTGGTTTGAAGTAAGCATTCCGTTGTTCTGGAGTAGATTTAATTTTGTTACGCAGGGCATTGATTCCCCAACCTGTCTTGTCGTGCCATTTGGCTGGATGTTGAAATCCTTTAATGGGTACACTATCCATCCACGTGTTCGCGCGTACCTTTATATATTGTCCACCCCAACCGCCCCAGTCAGGATTGTCCAGATTACGAAGTCCTACAGGTATCTGGTGCATGAAGGCTGGAGAGTCACCTTCAGAGCGGAATTTACCGTTACCATGTGCTTTGTATAGTGAACAGAGTGAACCATGTCCATTCAAAATATTTTCTTTCATCCAAGGGGCTTCAAAATAGGGACGCACATGATCCGGTTGCGCTTTTTCCCACCGATAGGCTATGGCTTCGAACTGATCGCTGATGATGGTGAGTATGTTGTATTTTCCCCAAACGGGAAGAATATAATTTTGGTACGAATCGTCTTGTTCCCAAATAAAGAAGAAGCGAATCTTGGCTGCTACCTCAGCCATACGGTCGGGATGTTTCTCTTCAATGCTCTTCAAAGCACGTGCTATGGTGTTAGGGCCTCCCCATGCCTGTATCCAAATGGGACGCGGATCAGTATTGTCAAGCAACACTTTTACAATATGCTCCGAACCTTCTGTAATCTTTTCCATCTCTCCTTTATAATCTACATTCCCTAAAAATGCTACACTACGCAAATGTTGCGGAGTGGGATAGCGTGTATCATGTTTTACAAGATTAGGATATACCTTCTCATATGCATCCAAATAAGGCTCCAGCCAGTTGTCGCCCGGCCAATTGTGAGGGCCACCGTGTCCTTCGCCACGCCAATGATAGACAGAACTACTGGTGACAATGCCCTCAACATCCCACTCATTGCAATAGAGCATGAAGCGTACCATTGAACACTCATCATCAATCTCTCCGTCGGTCGTTACCAATACGCGCGGACGGTCGTTATCCGCCTTCGTTTTTTTGCCTTGCATAGGGATGCAACATCCTGCTAACATACATAGAAGCAGGAAATAATGGCTCTTTTTCATGATATCTCTCTTGTTTCGTTGGTTAATTGAAATAATTTATGCAAATTTACACCCATTTTTAATATAAAACCTCCTGTTTGGATAAGAAAATATACGGAATCCCGAGATTATGAAGACTTTTAACGCTTCCCGAAAAGAATTTGAACCGTATGGTGTGACGTGTGAACAATGGCAGACGGACATCATGCCTCGCTTTGACCGTCATAACGAGATAGAATTGAATTATTTTCCCGAAGGGGGAATCACTTATTTCTTGCAAGACCGACACGTTACAATCCCGCCTCGCCGTATTGCCCTGTTTTGGGGATTGGTGCCCCATCGTATCGTGCACTTTGATACGCCATCTGAATATTATGTATGCACAATCCCTTTGTCTATTTTTCTCAGTTGGGGATTACCTGAAAGTTTTACCACAAGGGTGTTCAAAGGGGAAGTCCTGATGGATGAAGAACATGAACGCTATGCCGACTATGACCGCTTGTTGATGGAGAATTGGTACACTGACCTTTTATCTCCGTCAGCTAACCAGCAAACCGTTTTGTTAGAAATGCAATGCCGCTTACAACGCCTCTCCGCTCACGTATCAGCTGAAACAACCGTCAATCTTGCTCTACCGGCAGGAGAGACAAACCTGATTGAGCAGATGACACTCTACATTGCCAGCAACTATCATCGGACTATTCGTTTGGCAGACATAGGAAAGGCCGTGGGGCTTCATCCTGATTATGCCAATGCTCTGTTCAAGAAAGCATTCGGGCATACTCTTAACACTCACTTGACCATAGAGCGTATCACACAAGCCCAGCGTATGTTGCTGACTACCGATACTCCCATCATTGAGATTGCATACACTTGTGGTTTCAACTCTATCAGTTGTTTCAATACCGCCTTCCTGAAATTCAATGGCTGTACACCAAGAGATTATCGAAAAAAAGTGTTGAATAAATAGCTTAATCCTTTATCCTATACCGTGCCCAATCGAACATGGCTTTACCACCTTCGCTTCCTGTGGTGTAGCAGAAGAGAGCGGGGCGCACACCTTTCCAATGGCCAAAGCGCATGGGGAATGGTTCACCGATGGGGGTGAATAATTTATCATTATCTGTATAGGAATAGGAGAAACTATAGACATTGCGGAGGCCGTCGAGATGGAGGCGCAGGTAGATAGTGGTCTTGGTGATAAGTGACGAGTTTTGTGTAGCTTGTAGCTCTTCACTTGTAGCTCGTAGCTCATTACTTGTAACTTTCCTGAACTTGTCGCTGGCCGTGGCTTCATCCTCTCCGACATAGAGATAAAGTTTGCCATTCTCTTTTTTTATGCCCACCTGATGGTTTGTCCTACCCATACAAGCAAGGCCGACATGGTCGCCATCCTTCAAAGCCGAAACATTCAGTTTGATGGTAAACTCACCGGTGTAGCCCATCGACTTTTGGGTGAGGGTATTGCGTGCCTTCTTGAACGACTCGCTGGGCAAAGCATGAAGGGTCAGATGTCCCTTACGTTCGGTGAGCGACCAAGCCTCGTCCACAGGATTGTGGTTGAATTGCCATTGGAGGCCAAGGTCAGGGGCGTTGAACTCATCGCTGGTAGCGGGTAACACTTTACTCGTAACACTTTCACTCGTAGCTTGTAGCTCATCACTCGTAGCTGTCTCACTTTTTGCCAGTTTCCATCCGGGCATCCGCCAAGCGGGCACAGGTTCGCCAATGCCATTCATATCCTGGTCAACACCTATCACGGGCCATCCGTCGCGCCAATGCATGGGTTGCAGATGCACCACACGTCCGATGGGGTTGAATTGTTGGAAGTGGAGGAACCACCATTCACCGTCAGGTGTATCTACCATCGCCCCTTGGTGAGGGCCGTTAACGTTGGTCATACCCTGCTCAAGCACCACTTTCTTTTCGTAGGGGCCATAGATGTTACGTGAACGGAGCACCGTCTGCCAACCGCTCTCCACACCACCTTCGGGGATGGAGAGATAGTAATAACCGTCTCGCTTGTGAATCTTCGTCCCTTCGGCCACGGGGCCAGTGTAAACCGTGCGTCCTTCGTCGAGCAGGCGCTTTCCATCGGGCGACATCTTGTGGATGATGATAGGGCCTGCCCCATGCTTGCTCCGTCCGAGATAGGCCTGTCCGTCCTCATCCCAGAAGGGGCAGGGGTCTTCCCATTTCTCCACCTTCTCGACAAGGTGAAGAGGTGTCCACGGGCCGCGAGGGTCGGTGGCTTGTGTCATGAAGAGCCCTTCGTGAGGGGTACAGAAGAATACCCAAAACTTTCCGTCGTGGTAGCGGATGGCCGGCGCCCACGAGCCTCCGGCATAGCGTTCGTTCGTATCCCACTTGGGAAAATCAAGGCGCTCATAGAGTTGGGCAATCAGTGTCCAGTTCACCAGGTCGGTCGATTCCAACACTTGCATACCCATGAAATGGAAGTCCGATGCCACCATATAATATTTGTCGCCAACGCGGATAGCGTCAGGGTCGGAGTAGTCGGCATTCAGGATGGGGTTCACATAAGTACCATTCCCCTGGTCGCCCCATGCGGTTACAATCTTTGCTTCGCCCTGTGCCATCAGGGTGGGAGAGAAGGCAATACTTAATAATATAGTTGATAAGGTCTTTTTCATATTCTACTTATTTTTCAATAAATCCGTCCATAATAACGGTGGGAGTACCTTTGCTATCGAAAGCTCCAAGTTTGTATTGCCGGGGATTACATTGGGGCTCCCAATAAAATACACCACGGCAACGTCCGTTCGTCTCGGTGCGTGCTTCGCGGATGACGCGGGCAAGTTGGCGACGGCCTTCCTCCATCACTTCGGGATTACGTTCATCAACCTCGAAGCCTGTCTCTACAATCATCACGTCACACCCGAACTTTTCGCTCACGCGGCGGATGTTGGCCATGCAATCGGTTATTATCTGGTCGGCTTGCAACGTAGAGTCGCTTTGCATGGCCCAATAGGGGTAAAGCGACATGCCTATCATGTCGAACTTGCCACCATGCTTGAGCACGATGCCCAAGTTGTGGTCATAGAGTTCGGGCAGATGTCCGCGATCCAGATGGACAATGACGATGGCATTGGGGAAGATCTCCTTCACCGCATCGTACCCCGCACCAATAAAACCGGCATACTGTTCGGGATGAGTCTCGATGTGCCCCATCGAATAGGTGACAGTGGTGTTGCCCTTTTCATCCTTTATCTCCCAGCCACGTTCGTTGGTCTTCACATTCCACAGCATACCGTTGGCCGTCTCGTTGCCCACCTGCACCCAACGCGGCTCCACACCGTTTTCTTTCAAGAGGGTGAGCACCTCGATGGTGTGGTTGCGAAGGTCTTGCTTCATCTCTTCATACGAATGTCCCATCCATGCCTTGGGGATAGGCTGCTTGGCTGGGTCGGCCCACCAGTCGCTGTAGTGGAAGTCAATCATCACGTCCATGCCCAATTTCTTGGCACGCAAGGCCATGGCAAGCACTTCTTCCTTACCGCACGAGCCACCACGCGGATTGACCCACACACGAAGACGTACGGCCGAAATCTGATAATCGTTCTTCAGCAGCTCCAGGCATTCGCGCTCGTTGCCCTTCGTATCGAAGAACTTCTGTCCACGCGCCTCTTGTCCGGTAAGGAAACCTACGTCGGCACCTTTTATAAAATCATCTTCAATTGTTCCATTTTGTGTTGCGCATCCCATTGTAAGAAAGAGAATGAGCGATAAAAAAGTTATCTTTTTCATGGTTCTGAATATTTTAACGTTGAACAAATTTACAACTTCGTATTTTATTATTTGCGAGCAAAAATAGTTATTTTTTTTGAATATTATGTGATTTGTTATTTATTAAGTATTACATTTGCAAACCAAATAAAATATATCACAAAATATTATCACATGAAAAAACAACTAATCGCAGCGTTAGCTACAATCTTTGCAAGTACAACATTTGCACAGGCTCCGGCATTTCCTGGAGCAGAAGGGTTTGCCAGATATATCACTGGCGGACGAGGAGGGACCGTTTACCATGTAACAAACCTTAACGATAAAGGAACAGGTTCGTTGCGCGAAGCATTAGGAAAAAGCGGGAAACGAACTATTGTCTTTGATGTAAGCGGTACTATCAACCTGGCATCGGACTTGAAGATTTCAAAGGGAGATGTTACCGTAGCCGGACAGACAGCTCCGGGTGACGGAATTACTTTGGCCAACTATACTGTAACGATAGCTGCCGACAATGTCATTATCCGTTTCATCCGTTTCCGACGGGGCAATGCCGTCAACATCAACGATGGGGCAGATGCCATTTGGGGACGTCAAAGAAAAAATATCATGCTCGACCACTGCTCATTCAGTTGGAGTATCGACGAAGTGGCATCGTTCTATGATAACCGTACATTCACCATGCAATGGTGTACCGTAGCTGAAGCACTGACTAATGCCGGACACGACAAGGGCGCACATGGATACGGCGGCATATGGGGAGGCAAGGAAGCTTCGTTCCATCACAACTTCCTGCTACACTTGCAAAACCGTGTCCCCCGCTTCAATGGAGCCAGATATGATTGGAGTGGATATGACACTTCCAAATACCCCAATACCATTCAAGCCGAACGTGTTGACTTCCGCAACTGCGTCATGTTCAATTGGGGCACAGGCGGATGCTATGGAGGTCCTGGAGGCGGATACATCAACATGGTCAACAATTACTACAAAGCGGGCCCGGCAACAACAAACAAGACGAGAGTGACCCAAATATCCAAGTCGGACAGCAGTAATGGTGGAGACAACCCATTCCCCGGCTACACCAGCCGCTACTACATCAATGGCAACTATGTTACTGCCGCAGGCGAGAATGCTGAGAATTACGACTGGCAAGGTGTAGTTTATGATAGCGGTCTCCCTACCGTTAATGGTGTCAAGTGTGTAAACGACTCTAAAAACTACTATGGCGAAGGAGCCGGTAATATCCCCATCAAAATAGAAGAGCCTATAGATGCCGGTGAAGTGACTACCCATAGTGCTACCGTAGCTTTCGAGAAAGTATTGGCTTATGCAGGTGCTTCATACAGAAGAGATGCCGTTGATGCACGTTATGCCCAGGAAGCCGAAACAGGAGAAGTTGTCTATACGGGAAGTGTAACTGGAAAACCCGGAATCATTGACACACAAAATGATGTAGGCGGATGGCCCGTACTTAACAAAGAAACCAAACCGACAGATACAGACAAGGATGGAATGCCCGATGATTGGGAAACAGCCAATGGGTTGAACCCCAGTTTGAACGACAGCAAACTCTATACTGTTGATGCAGAGAAGATATACACCAATCTGGAAGTCTATATGAACAGTTTGGTACAAGATATTATGATAGCCGGTAATGCAGATGCTATCGATGCTGTTCAAGAATATTATCCAGCCTACACCAAGGCTGACGGTACATACGTACCTGCAATCAACGGCAAGGCCGATGGTATTACAGAGGTTTATACCGGCCGCGTTGTAGAGACCCAGTACTTCAACCTGCAGGGCATGCGTGTCGAGTCGCCATCGCAAGGCATTTTCATCCGTGTGGATATGCTTGATAACGGTAAGAAACGCGTAAATAAAGTGGTGATGCCGTAGTGGATGATAACCGAAAAGTATAAGTTGAATCAGATACATTGTATCTTTTATAAGCATTGAAGTATATATTCAATAACCTCTTCACATCTGTGAAAGTATCTCTTCACAGATGTGAAGACATCTCTTGACATCCGTGAAGAGATCTCTTGACAGTTGTGAAGAAATCTCTTCACATCTGTGAAAGGGGTATAAACTCTTGCATTCTTATGAATAATGTCGTATCTTTGTACGCATAAACATACTATAATTGATATGGCAATAATTTATGATTTCTTTGAAACTCCGAACCCTACAGGGGAGGGAGACAAGACGTACCACCCACGTGTGGTATCAGTCGGTGGCGTATCTACAGACGAATTGGCCAAAGAGATACAGGAAGCCTGTACGCTGACACGGGCAGATGTGAAAGCGGTGCTTGTCTCGTTGGCAGACAAACTGGCGCAACATTTGAGTTACGGTCGGAAGGTGCATCTGGAGGGGATTGGCTATATGGGAGTCAGCCTGCAATGTTCTAAGAAGATATGCAATAAGGAGGACATGAAGCGTGCGCCGGTCATGTTCAAGAACATTACGTTCAGAGTCGATGAAGAGTTGAAGGTGAAGATGCGTCGTGCCAAGATGGAGCGTGCGTCTGTCGGTTCGCATTCGGCACAGATAAGTGAAGAGGGCATTGATGAGAAGTTGGCCGAACATTTTGCATCAAATCCAGTCATCACTCGTATCCAATTCCAAAACTTATGCCATCTGTGTACATCTACAGCCTATCGTCACATCAGACGGTTGCTGGAAGAGGGAAAACTTCAGAATGTATCTACACCCCACAATCCCATCTATATGCCTTGTGAGGGGTGGTATGGGAAGTGAGTTTCCTTTTTTTTGTAAGGTATAGAAAATAATAAACTCCCGCAACTTATAGTTACGGGAGTTTTTGTTATAGTAGGTAATCAGTTGATTACTTGTTGAGTGCCTGAGCCACGTCAACGGCGCAAGCTACGGTGCAACCTACCATGGGGTTGTTACCGATGCCGAGGAAGCCCATCATCTCCACGTGAGCGGGAACTGATGAAGAACCTGCGAACTGTGCGTCTGAGTGCATACGGCCCATGGTGTCGGTCATACCGTAAGAGGCGGGACCAGCAGCCATGTTATCGGGATGGAGTGTACGGCCTGTACCACCACCTGATGCTACTGAGAAGTAGGGCTTGCCGGCGAGCACGCGCTCCTTCTTGTAAGTACCAGCTGTGGGGTGCTGGAAGCGGGTGGGGTTGGTTGAGTTACCTGTGATAGATACGTCAACGCCTTCCTTCCACATGATGGCTACACCTTCGCGAACGTCATCGGCACCGTAGCAGTTTACCTTGGCACGAGGACCGTCAGAGTAAGCGATACGCTTGATCTCTTTCAACTCGCCAGTGTAGTAGTCGAACTGAGTCTGTACGTATGTAAAGCCGTTGATGCGGGCGATGATCTGAGCGGCATCCTTACCGAGTCCGTTGAGGATTACGCGCAGGGGCTCTTTACGAACCTTGTCGGCCTTAGCAGCAATCTTGATGGCACCTTCAGCAGCAGCGAATGACTCGTGACCTGCCAAGAATGCAAAGCATTTGGTCTCTTCACGGAGGAGCATAGCAGCGAGGTTACCGTGGCCAAGACCTACCTTACGGTCGTCGGCTACTGAACCGGGGATACAGAATGCCTGAAGACCGATACCGATGGCTTCAGCAGCTTCGGCAGCTGTCTTCACACCCTTCTTGATAGCGATGGCGCAACCTACCACGTAAGCCCATTTGGCGTTCTCGAAGCAGATGGGCTGAGTTTCTTCACATGCCAAATAAGGATCAAGACCATATTGGTCGCAAATCTCGTTGGCCTCTTCAATTGAATTGATGCCGTACTCGTTCAATGCAGCAAGAATCTGTTTGATACGACGGTCTTGGCTCTCGAATTTTACTTCTCTAATCATAGTTCTTTCCTCCTTATATTATTCGTGACGTGGGTCAATGTGTTTAACTGCACCCTGCTCTTCGGTGAAGCGGCCGTATGTGCCGGTTACCTTCTTCAATGCCTCGTTGGCATCGGTGCCTTTCTTAATCTCATCCATGAATTTGCCCAGGTGAACAAATTCGTAACCGCAGATCTGGTCGTCCTTGTCGAGAGCCACGCGGCTGATGTAGCCTTCGGCCATCTCGAGGTAACGAGGACCCTTAGCCAATGTACCATAGAGGGTACCTACCTGGCTGCGGAGACCCTTACCGAGGTCTTCCAAACCGGCACCAATCATCAGACCGCCTTCTGAGAAAGCTGACTGGGTACGGCCGTAAACAATCTGCAAGAACAACTCGCGCATGGCGGTGTTGATGGCGTCGCAAACGAGGTCGGTATTCAGAGCCTCGAGCAATGTCTTGCCGGGGAGAATCTCAGAAGCCATAGCGGCAGAGTGAGTCATACCTGAGCAACCGATTGTCTCAACGAGGGCTTCCTGGATGATACCTTCCTTCACGTTCAGCGTCAGCTTGCAAGCACCCTGCTGGGGAGCACACCAACCAATACCGTGAGTAAGACCTGAGATGTCTTTGATCTCTTTTGACTGAACCCACTTACCTTCTTCGGGAATGGGGGCCGGGCCGTGATTGGGGCCCTTCTTTACAACACACATGTGTTCTACTTCGTGTGAATAAGTCATAATCTCTTAATTGTTTTAATTATTATGAGTTAATGAAATAAATGTTTTGTAAACCAATTGATTGCCTACGGGGAGAGGTGTTCTTCAGCCCATAATGCGACACAAAGGTACGGTTTTTATTCTTTTAAAATGTAAACTTTCACTCACTTTTTTGCATAAATTTGATTTTTCGGGCTTTTTAAGGGCTTTTTGTCATGTAAAGGTTGCACAAATGATGGGGAAAAAGTATCTTTGCACAATTAAATTTGGTTCAAGGTGCAGAATTTAAGGTTCGAAAATGAGCAAACAGGACTTCCGCTTTGGACTTCAAACTTTGAATGGCAAACATGATACAGATTAAAGACGAAGCTCTGCGCAAGGGGGCGATGGAGGGGATGGATGAATTCCTGCAGGTGTTCATTGATGCTTATGAGGAGGCTATTGGTGGAGAGCTGACGGCCGAAACCATGGCCCGGCTCAACGGGTACCAAATAAGTCTGCTGGCCTATCACTATTTCCGTCGGGAGGTGAACGAGGGTGGATTCGTACAATTGATATACAACGGTTATGGGAGTTTCATCTTCGAGAATCCTTTTGCCAAGGCCATGCGCCTGATGGGTGCGCGAGAGTTCTCAAAGTTGGTGTACAGTGCCCGTAAGGTGTACGAGGAGAATAAGGCTGAGCTGACTCGTGAGAAGACAGACGAGGAGTTTATGGCCACATACGAGAATTTTGAGGAGTTTGACAAATTGGAGGAGGAATTTATGGAAATGGAGGAGTTTGTCACGGCTACTCTGGCTTCGTATGTGGACGAACACATCGAAGAGTTTGGCGAAGTGGTGGAATAGTTTGACTATTTTTTTTCCTGACCTGAAAAATGTTTTTCTCAGGTAGGGTAGAAAAATGTGTCATTCTTGAAAGATTCCTAAAAACTCCGCCGTATGTGTGGAGGTGTAATTCTTTATTTATACATTTGCCCCATATTTCAAGAAAAATGAGAGAATGAAAGTTATGAAAGCGAATAAGAAAGAGAGGAAATATTGGAAGTTGTATCTTTTGCCCCTATTGGCAATCGGGATGTGTGTATCATCATGTTTGGAGGAGGTGGCAAATGAATTTCGTGTGACGGCAGGAGCTTTTGCAACCGTGACGCATGATGATGCCGGAAATGTATGTCTCTATTTGGATGAAGGTCGGGGGATCGTGACTCCCAGTAGCGAGAGTGACCCAGTGGAGTGGGGCAATGCCGTAAGGGTATATCTCAATTATGACCTGCCTGTCTATCGCGACCTTCCAGTGTCAATGGAGGATGAACACTTTACCACCATTGTCCGAGGACCAGTACATCGGATTGACACAATCAAGATGACAGATGTGGCAGGGTTGGACAAACTTCCATCCATACTTGGTAGTGATACATTGGAAGGATATTACAGTTTTGATGCCTATCGCGGATTTGTCACGGCTCGGGTTACATCCAAGTCGTTGAGACGCTATGATTTGCGCCTTTCGTATGATAGCGAGAAATTTGGCGGAGACACTTTATACCTGAGATTGCATTGTGCCGAAAGGAATGAGGCATGGAATGGAGGTTTTGTCTATCAGCCTGTCAGTGCAGAGATTCCTGAGTTCCTCCGTCAGCCGGGTGTTGTCTCGGCCGATTCTCTGCTCATTGTGATGACTACTCCCATTTGGTTCAATGGCGGACATGATTCTGCTTACATTGATACGACATCTTTTTGGATACAAAACCATCGGTTGACTCCTCCTATCTATTGAAACAGGACGTAGTGAGTGAATAGTACAAAAAAAAAAGAGGTTCCTTACGTTTGTATGAAGTTATGAATTACAAAGAACTGTTTAGAAAAACCTGGTTGCTGATTTCTGCCCCCTACAAGGCTTGGGAAGAGATTTTGTACGAAAAGGAAGAAGAATCCACCAACGTGCAAGTGGGTTACGTTTACCCCATGATTGCCTTGTGTGGAGTGGCTGATTTTTTTGGTACTTTTTTCGATAAGGGCATTGATAACTCCAATTTGCACCTGATGTTGGTAGGGTGTTGTAGCATTATAGTCAGTTTGTTCGGCGGATTTTTCCTGTCAGTTTATCTGATTGAAAATTATGGTTATCGCTTTGCTGAACGTCCGTTAGACGAACGAAGAGATGTGATGCGTCTGGTTGGTTACTCCATGTCTGTCCTGTTTGTGCTTGGCATCTTTGAAGGACTCTTCCCGAGTTTCCTTATTCTCAAGTGGATTTTTCAATTCTACTTGGTTTATCTTGTATGGGAAGGCTCTAAAGTACTATTGCAGATTCCCGAAGAGCGATTGTTGTCGTACACCCTCGTCGTGTCGGTCATTATCCTGCTTTCGCCAGTGTTGATAGGAGGGGTGTTTGAATGGATTAGCCAATACGTTGTCTGACACAGGGATAAAAAGAAAAAGAGAATAAAGCAAACATATTCTCAAGGAAATGCATTTATAAAATAAGAATGAAACCATCATCTATCAATATAAAAAACAAAAGAGCATCGTTCGATTATGAGTTTATCGACACTTATACGGCCGGTATAGTGCTTACAGGTACGGAGATAAAATCCATTCGTGCAGGAAAAGCCAGTCTTGTCGATACTTTCTGTTTCTTTACCCGTGGCGAGATGTGGGTGAAGAACATGCATATTGCCGAATATTTTTACGGTTCTTACAATAATCATTCGGCTCGTCGTGACCGTAAATTGTTACTAAACAAAAAGGAACTGCGCAAGCTCCAACAATCGACAAAGACTCCCGGCTTTACTATTGTTCCGACCCGTTTGTTCATCAATGAAAAAGGGTTGGCCAAATTAGTTATAGCCCTTGCAAAAGGAAAGAAAGAATATGACAAACGAGATTCCTTGAAAGAAAAAGATGATCGCAGAGAAATGGACAGGATGTTCAAAAGGTAAAGGAAGCTTCCCCAAAATGCTATAAATAGGGGAAGAGCAAAATTAATATATAATATACTGTAGAGGAGATGAAATCACTATCCAAGTCCTTCACCCCTTCGGGAGAAATTAATGGGGGGCTTATCAATTCCCTTTCCGCTCTTGTCAAGGAGCGGATTCTTGTATTGGACGGTGCCATGGGCACGATGATTCAACGTTATGGTTTGCAGGAAAAGGACTTTCGTGGCGAACGTTTTGCCAATGTGCCCGGATTGATGAAAGGAAACAATGACTTGCTTTGTCTGACACGTCCTGATGTAGTAGCTGATATTCATCGCCGTTATCTGGAAGCAGGAGCTGATATTATAGAGACAAACACCTTTAATGCCCAACGGATTTCTATGGCCGATTACGGCATACAGGACGTTTGTCGTGAAATAAACATGGAAGCCGTCCGCATAGCTCGAACCTTAGCTGATGAATATACGGCTAAGAATCCCCAAAAGCCTCGTTTTGTAGCAGGTTCGGTAGGTCCTACAAACAAAACTTGCTCCATAAGTCCTGATGTGGAAAATCCGGCTTTCCGTGCCTTGTCCTTTGACGAATTGGTTGATGCTTACATGGAGCAGGTGTCAGCCTTGTTGGAAGGAGGGGTTGATGCCTTGCTTGTTGAAACAATCTTCGACACACTTAATGCCAAAGCAGCTGTTTATGCGGCTCAGAAGGCAATGACAAATGTGGGTAAAAAGGTTCCTCTCATGTTGTCTGTCACCGTAGCTGATACCACAGGACGAACTCTTTCCGGTCAAACATTGGAGGCCTTTCTCGCATCAATCAGTCATGCCGAAATCTTTTCAGTCGGACTCAATTGCTCGTTTGGAGCCAGTCAAATGAAACCTTTTTTACGCACATTAGCCTCGTGTGCACCTTATTACATATCGGCTTATCCCAATGCCGGACTTCCCAATGAGCTGGGAGAATACGATCAGAATCCAGTGGAAATGACCGCCCAAATAAAGGAATATATTGATGAGCGGTTGGTGAACATTATCGGTGGATGTTGTGGTACTACAGATGCTCATATCGCTAACTTTTCCCAATTGGTGACCAACAAAGAAAGTGTTCCTCACACACCAGTCGGACGGAGCAATTGGATGCAACTCTCGGGACTTGAGTTGATGGAGGTTTCTCCTGAAACAAATTTTGTGAATGTGGGCGAACGGTGTAACGTTGCAGGTTCGCGTAAGTTCTTGCGCTTGATTAACGAGAAGAAATATGAAGAAGCACTCTCTATCGCACGCAAACAGGTCGATGATGGGGCACAAGTTATTGATGTCAATATGGATGACGGATTGTTGGATGCTCAGCGCGAGATGACAACCTTCCTTAACTTATTGGCTTCCGAACCTGAAATTGCACGTATCCCCATAATGATAGATTCTTCGAAATGGGAGGTTATCCGGGCCGGTTTGAAATGTGTACAAGGAAAGAGTATTGTAAACTCTATTTCCCTAAAAGAAGGAGAAGCAAAATTTCTTGCACATGCTCGTGAGATACGCCAATTAGGTGCGGCTGTTGTAGTGATGGCTTTTGACGAGAAAGGGCAAGCGGATACTTACGAACGCAAAATAGAGGTGTGTGCCCGTGCATACCGTCTTTTGGTGGATAGGGTAGGTTTTCCTCCTCAAGATATAATTTTCGATCCTAATGTGCTTTCTGTTGCAACGGGCATAGCCGAGCACGATAGTTATGCGCTTGACTTTATCCGGGCAACCGAGTGGATACGGAAAAACCTGCCTGGTGCTCATGTAAGTGGTGGAGTAAGCAATCTTTCCTTCTCTTTCCGCGGAAACAATTATATTCGTGAGGCGATGCACGCGGTATTTCTATATCATGCCATTAATAAAGGTATGGACATGGCAATCCTCAACCCTGCAACTTCGGTGTTATATACGGACATAGCTCCTGATGTATTGGAAGTCATAGAAGATGTCCTGCTATGTCGCCGAACAGATGCAACCGAACGATTGATTGAAAAAGCTACGGAAATCCTGCAAACAGAAGATAAGAAAAAGGATACCGGAACATTGCACTCAAATGCATTGGCAGATTGGCGGAACAAATCTGTTGCTGAGCGATTGGAGTATGCATTAGTGAAGGGCGTTGTTGATTTCCTGGAAGCAGATATAGCCGAAGCCATTACCGTATATCCTCGTGCAATAGATGTTATTGAAGGTCCTCTTATGGAGGGTATGAGTGTTGTTGGGAAACTTTTTGGCGAAGGGAAAATGTTTTTGCCCCAAGTGGTAAAGACGGCACGTACAATGAAAAAAGCTGTATCTATTCTGCAACCTCATATTGAAACTGAAAAAAGAAATTCTGGAGAATCCGTAAAATCGGCAGGAAAGGTGTTGTTGGCTACGGTAAAAGGTGATGTGCACGACATTGGAAAAAATATTGTAGGAGTTATTATGGCTTGTAATAATTATGAAGTCATAGACATGGGAGTCATGGTGTCTGCCGAAGAAATTGCCCGTAAAGCAATGGATGAACGTGTTGATGTTATTGGGCTAAGTGGTCTCATAACCCCTTCGCTTGATGAAATGGTAAGTGTGGCGTGTGAATTGAATAAAGCTGGCATACGGGTACCACTTATGATTGGTGGAGCCACTACAAGTCTTTTGCATACAGCCTTGAAAATAGCTCCAATGTATGAAGGACCTGTAGTTTGGATGAAGGATGCTTCCCAAAACCCTTTGGTAGCTGCTCAATTATTGAATGAAGAGTTGTCCGATGGATATATAAAGACTTTGAATGCCGAATATGCAACTATACGACAAGAAGGTAAAAAGGAAAATTCTCTTCTTTCATTGGAAGAGGCACGCAAACGTCGGTTGAACCTTTTCGAATAATTCAACATTCAGAGTTTTTTACCATTCTTTTTCAAATCGCAGGTATTCGTCTTCAAAATTTGGAGTGAATACCTGTTTTCCTATGTACGTGTTGATTTCTTCTTTTGTCCAAAAACGTCCGCCATCCAGTTCTTCTGTAGGAGATATTGTTCCATCGTAAGTAATCTTGTGGACAAAAACCAATTCACGTTCGCGCTCACTTTCAAAGGTATAGTGGGCAAATGGGGTAGGAGGTTCGTTCAAAATGATGCCCAACTCTTCTTTTACTTCTCGCACTAAGGCTTGACTTACACTTTCTCCAAGACTTATATGTCCTCCTACGGCTGTATCCCATTTGCCGGGTTGGATGTCTTTCCATAAAGGGCGCTTTTGCAGATATAATTCCCCTTTTGTATTGAACAGATGCAGATGTACCACCGGATGAAGCAATTTGCTCCCTCCATGACATTCGCCACGTGTAGCAGCACTTATTATATTTCCTTCTTCGTCAACGATAGGAAACATTTCTGAAGAGTTGTCTTGCATATAAGGAATTCTTTTTTTTGTTAAGACTTGAATGTAACTTATGGAATCAATAAACTTGAATCACCGTAGCTGAGAAACCGGAAATCATGACCGAGTGCATAGTCATATACTTTCTTCCAATCTTCACCGATAAGTGCTGCAACAAGGAGTAATAGAGTGCTTTGTGGTTGATGGAAATTGGTGACAATGCGTTTTACGATATGATATTTGTATCCAGGCGCTATAATTATTTGTGTACTGGTATTCAATACCTTCAGTTGGTTGTTTATCATGTAATTGTACACCAAATTCAAGGCTTCCATTGTGGTCAGTTCTTTTTCTCTCTTTTGTGCTACACTCTCGGCATAGTCATAGGGTAGCCATTGGGACACATGAAGTTCTTTTTCAGTAGATTCGGGATGTCTGTTCAATATGACTCCGATGTAATAAAGACTCTCCAATGTACGTACACTTGTTGTTCCTACGGCTGTAGCTTCTCCTTGATGTTCAATGAGTTGCTCTATGGTATGCTTGTTTATGGCAATGTATTCGGTGTGCATCTCGTGTTCACCGATTTCTTGGCTTTTTACAGGTTTGAAAGTTCCGGCTCCAACGTGTAGGGTGAGTTCCTCCCGCTTAATACCTTGTTTGTCCAATTTCTCCATTACCCGTTGTGTGAAGTGAAGTCCTGCCGTAGGTGCGGCCACACTTCCTTTCACTTTACTATATACCGTCTGATAAGTGCTTTTGTCACTTTCTTCGGTGCTCCGGTTCAAATAAGGAGGTATGGGAAGTTCACCCGCTGCTTCCAACAATTCGGCAAATGTGATGTTTGGATTATCCCATTCAAAGTCAATTCTGTGGCTCGTCCCTTGACACTCTTTTCGTGTGGCTTTCAATGTCAAGTCTTTGTTCCTTATTTTCAGTGTACGTATTAACGTACCTTCTTTCCATTTTTTGAGATTTCCTACCATACATAACCAACTGCATGTAGCTGTTTGTTGAAAGTTCAGAGCATAATCAGCAGGGATGATAGGTTCTAAGCAGAAAACCTCAATAAGTGCTCCTGTTTCTTTGCGGAAATGAAGGCGTGCTTGTATTACCTTTGTGTTATTGAACACCATCAAACTTCCTTTAGGTAGGAAGTCTGGCAAGTCTGTAAATCTGTTTTCTGAGATTTCTCCATGTCGATAAACAAGTAGTTTTGAGGCATCCCGTTCACTTAAAGGATATTTGGCTATACGTTCATCTGGTAGAGGATAATTGTATTCACTGATGTGTATATGTTTGGTTTCAGTCATAGTCGCGTTGCTTGTTTTCTGCTGCAAAGATAGCTCTTTTTCCTTTCTGAAGGACTTTTAATTCGAATAAATCCACTTTGTTATCTTTCATTTGAAAAATATGCTGTATATTTGCAGGGTGAAAAAGAACATTGTTACTTCTATCTATTAAAAACATAAAATAAATTAAGGACATGAAACCTACATTGTTTGTATTGGCTGCCGGTATGGGTAGCCGTTATGGAGGCTTGAAGCAGTTGGACGGACTGGGCCCCAATGGTGAGACTATCATGGATTATTCAATCTTCGATGCCATCCGTGGCGGATTCGGAAAGATTGTGTTCGTTATCCGTAAGGACTTTGAGCAGGATTTCCGCGAGAAGATTATCAGTAAATATGAAAACCATATCCCCGTAGAACTTGTATTTCAGGCAATCGATGATCTGCCCGAAGGTTTCACTTGCCCTGCTGAGCGCGTAAAACCTTGGGGTACTAACCATGCCGTGTTGATGGGTAAGGACGTTATCAAAGAACCTTTCGCCGTTATCAATGCCGACGACTTCTATAGCCGCGATGCTTTCGCCGTTATCGGAAAGTGGCTGAGTGAGTTGCCCGAAGGACAAGAGAATAAGTATTGCATGGTGGGCTTCCGCGTAGGTAATACACTCTCAGAGAATGGCTCTGTAGCTCGTGGTATCTGCGAAAAGAACGAGCAAGGACACCTGACTACTGTGGTTGAACGTACCGAAATCATGCGTGTTGACGGCCCTATTTGCTACAAGGATGAGGAGGGTCAGTGGATTGCCGTTGAAGACAACACTCCCGTATCAATGAACATGTGGGGATTCACTCCCGACTACTTCAAGCACTCTGAGGAGTATTTCATCGAGTTCTTGAGTGACCCGAAGAATATGGAGAATCTGAAGGCAGAGTTCTTTATCCCATTGATGGTGAACAAACTCATCAACGAGAATACCGCTACCGTAGAGGTGCTCGACACTACCAGCAAATGGTTCGGTGTGACTTATGCTGCTGACCGTCAGGGTGTGGTTGACAAGATTCAGGCTCTCATCGATGCCGGTGAATATCCTGCGAAGTTGTTTTAATTTTATTTTTAGGAGTTAAAGGAGTTATCACTCACTTTGCTCGTTAGGAGTTAAAGGAGTTAAAGCCAAATGTCTTGCTAAAACTATTGGCTTTAACTCCTTAGGCTCGAAGAGCCGATAACTTCCTTTAACTCCTTTAACTTTCCCCAAAAATAATCATGAGCGTTGACGACAAGAAAATCATTTTTTCAATGGTGGGCGTATCGAAAGCCTTCCAAGCCAACAAACAAGTACTGAAAGACATTTATCTCTCTTTCTTTTATGGTGCCAAGATCGGTATCATCGGTCTTAACGGATCAGGAAAGAGTACCTTGCTGAAGATTATAGCCGGTCTTGAGAAAAGCTATCAGGGCGAAGTGGTATTTTCACCCGGATACAGTGTGGGTTACCTGCCTCAGGAACCTCAGCTCGATCCTGACAAAACGGTGAAGGAAATCGTGATGGAGGGTGTGCAACCCATCGTGGATGCATTGGCTGAATATGAAGAAATCAACAATAAATTCGGACTTCCCGAATACTATGAGGACCCTGACAAGATGGATGCCCTCTTTGCCCGCCAAGCCGAGTTGCAGGATGTGATTGACAGTACCGATGCATGGAATCTCGATTCAAAACTTGAGCGTGCTATGGATGCTTTGCGTTGTCCTCCCGATGACCAGTTGGTAAAATTCCTTTCGGGTGGTGAGCGTCGCCGTGTGGCCTTATGCCGTCTGCTTCTTCAGAAGCCCGACATCTTGTTGCTCGACGAGCCTACCAACCACCTTGATGCTGAAAGTATCGATTGGTTGGAGCAACACCTCCAACAATACGAGGGTACGGTCATTGCCGTAACTCACGACCGTTACTTCCTTGACCATGTAGCCGGATGGATTCTCGAACTTGACCGTGGTGAAGGTATTCCTTGGAAGGGTAACTACAGCAGTTGGCTTGACCAGAAAACCAAACGCATGGAGATGGAGGAGAAGACCGCCAGCAAGCGTCGCAAGACCCTGCAACGCGAGTTGGAGTGGATTAACATGTCGCCTAAGGCCCGTCAGGCAAAGGGTAAGGCTCGTCTGAACTCATACGACAAGTTGCTTAATGAAGACCAGAAAGCCAAGGAGGAGAAGCTGGAAATCTATATCCCCAACGGCCCCCGTTTGGGAAACAAGGTTATCGAAGCAATCAATGTGAGCAAGGCTTTTGGAGACAAGGTGCTTTTCAACGACCTCAACTTCATGCTCCCTCCCAACGGTATTGTGGGTGTTATCGGACCTAATGGTGCAGGAAAGACTACACTCTTCCGTCTTATTATGGGACTCGAACAAGTGGATGGGGGTACCTTTGAGGTGGGCGAAACGGTGAAACTGGCCTATGTTGACCAGCAACACAAGGATATTGACCCAGAGAAGAGTGTCTATGATGTGGTGAGTGGTGGTAGCGAACTTATCCGCATGGGGGGGCGCGATGTGAATGCCCGTGCTTACCTGAGCCGCTTCAATTTTGCCGGCGCCGACCAGACGAAACTCTGCGGTATGCTCTCCGGTGGTGAACGTAACCGTCTGCACTTGGCCATGGCTTTGAAGGAAGAGGGTAACGTGCTCTTGCTCGACGAGCCTACCAATGATATTGACGTGAACACCCTGCGTGCACTTGAAGAAGGTCTTGACGAGTTTGCCGGATGTGCCGTCATCATCAGTCACGACCGTTGGTTCCTCGACCGTATCTGTACGCACATCCTTGCCTTTGAGGGCGATGGCAATGTGTTCTATTTCGAAGGCTCTTATTCCGAATACGAGGAAAACAAGATGAAACGTCTTGGCCAGGAAGAGCCCAAACGTACCCGTTACCGCAAGTTGATGGAAGATTGATGTAAGTATTTCCAACGATTCTTTTATAGAACCTCCCTATATTTTATCGTCTATCCCCCTCTGATTTTTATGTGAAGGGGGGTAGGCGATATTTTTTCATAAGATACTTGCTTGAAGTGTAATCTGTGAATGTTTCTTTTCAACCTTTTAGTCTTTTTTCTCAGGTAGGGAAGAAAAAATGTTTATTCGAACTAATATATTCTTAATGACGTATAGAAAATAAATGGTTATTTTTTTATACATGGCTAAAACAAAATTATTCAAAATAAAATAGCCGATTTGCTTGTGTTCAAACTGAAATATTGTATTTTTGCATCTTCAAAACAAGAAATAATGCAAAAAAGAACGAGATAATTATGTGCGGGATAGTTGGATACATAGGAAATCGTGAGGCTTACCCTATATTAATAAAAGGGCTGAAAAGATTGGAATATCGCGGATATGATAGTGCAGGTGTGGCTTTGATTAACAAGGCTGGAGCCATGAATGTTTATAAAGCCAAGGGTAGAGTCTGCGATTTGGAGGAATCTGTATCTTCGAAAGATATAAGCGGATGTATAGGTATAGCCCACACCCGATGGGCCACTCATGGCGAACCGTGCCAAATGAATGCACATCCTCACTATTCGGCTTCGGGTAACTTGGCTTTGATTCATAATGGTATTATTGAGAATTATGCCGCCTTGAAAGAAAAACTCAAGCGTAAGGGATATACTTTCAAAAGTGAGACAGATACTGAAGTGTTGGTTCAACTGATAGATTATGTCCGTGAAACAAAGAAACTTGATCTTCTGACGGCTGTAGAGATTGCTTTACGGTCGGTTATTGGCGCATATGCTATTGCCGTGATTGACAAGAATACGCCTAATCAGATTATTGCCGCACGTAAAAGCAGTCCTTTGGTGGTGGGAATTGGTGAAGGTGAGTTTTTTCTTGCATCAGATGCTTCGCCAATCGTAGAATATACAGATAAGGTCGTTTATTTGGACGATGAGGAAATAGCCCTAATCAGCCAAGGAAAAGAATTGAAAGTGGTAAACCTGCATAATGTGGTGATAACCCCTGAAGTGAAGACTGTGGATCTTGAATTAGGACAATTGGAGAAGGGAGGATATCCGCATTTCATGTTGAAGGAAATCTTTGAACAGCCATCTTGTCTGAACGATTGTATGCGAGGGCGGGTCAACACGGAAGCCAATCATGTAATTTTATCGGCAATCATTGACCATAAGGAGCGCCTGCTCAGTGCTCGGAGATTTATTATTGTGGCTTGTGGCACATCTTGGCATGCAGGACTCATAGGAAAACACCTGATAGAAAGCGTGTGCCGGATACCTGTAGAGGTGGAGTATGCTTCTGAATTCCGATATAGAAATCCCGTTATTGGTGAAAATGATGTTGTGATAGCCATTTCACAATCGGGTGAAACGGCTGACACGTTGGCTGCTGTTGAATTGGCCAAACGTAAAGGGGCATTTATCTACGGTATTTGTAATGCCGTAGGTTCATCCATCCCGCGAAACACTCATACAGGGTCATACATTCACGTTGGGCCCGAAATTGGAGTTGCTTCGACAAAAGCCTTCACCGGACAAGTGACGGTATTGGCCATGTTGGCACTTTGTCTGGCCTACGAGAAGAAGACAATTGGTGAGGAGGAATATCTGAACTTGGTACATGAATTGGCTTCCGTGCCGGAAAAGATGGAACGGGTGCTTGAAATGGATACACGCATTGGACAATTGTCACGCATCTTCACTTATGCCCACAATTTCCTTTATTTGGGGCGTGGATTTAACTATCCCGTTGCTTTGGAAGGAGCACTTAAACTGAAAGAAATCAGCTATATTCATGCCGAAGGATATCCGGCCGCTGAGATGAAACATGGCCCCATTGCTTTGATTGATGCCGAAATGCCTGTTGTGGTAATTGCCACACGTAATGCCATGTATGAAAAAGTGCTCAGCAACATTCAGGAAATAAAGGCCAGAAAGGGAAAAGTGATAGCCTTGGTGACCGAAGGTGATGAAGAAATAAGTCGATTGGCTGATGATGTGATAGAATTGCCCCGTATTGTTGAATGCTTCGAACCGCTCATTACCACGATTCCACTACAACTTTTGGCTTATCATATAGCTGTTTGTAAAGGGAAAGATGTTGACCAACCGCGTAATTTGGCTAAATCTGTCACCGTCGAATAAAACGGATTATTTCTGAGAGTATGCGAAATAGTTTTGTGCCGTATTCTGCCATCACGACTCCTCTGATAGCATACCTCAGATAGACATCCATACGTGCACGTTCTGTCTGAAGTATCGGATAGAAATGCCGATGGAGCTTTTGTATGACGGTTGTTCGTTCGCTAACAATCATCTGCCCAACATCCATCCGCCGTTGACGGATTTCAGCTAATGTCTTTGGCATATTTAGTGCAATTCTGTTTGTTGGTTTCATAATCTTGATTTCTAATAAGCGTAACAGTTTGCTAATGTCTGTCAGATATAAGTCATGTAGTAGTTTTCTCTAAAATAAGTTTGCTGATAAACTTAGTCAATGGAACCACTATCAATCGTTTTCTCATCAGATAGATAATGAGACCTATGCATACGAACCCTGCGGCCACAATGGCATGGGCAATCGCAAGGCTTCCAGTGATTAATGCCAGTAGTTGTACGCAACATTCTCCGATGTAGAAAAGTGTCATTAATCCTAATCCTATCAGAACAAAAGTCAGCATCAATCCCGAAAATAACACAATCATCTTTTCGGCCAGTACCAATCGGGCATAATCCCCATAGAGCATCAAGTGCTTCTTGGCATGTCTCCATATACTACACAATTCTTCCATTTCTTTACCAATTCCAAACGTGGACATTGTTCACCTTATTTTTAACTTTTTACACCTGACAACATCATTAGTTTTCAAATTGTTTGCTTTGGCAATACTTTTTTATAGAAATGTAGCAATAAACCTAAAAAAAATATATGCCTATTCGTGTAATTAGTATTTTTTTTGTTACTTTGCAAACAAAATATGTTCTTATACAATTTAGTTGAAATTAGGAGAAATAAGTATCTTAAGATAAATGACCGTTTATTTTAAGATAAATGAGCAAGTATCTTAAGATACTTTGCCAGTGAACCTATAATGCTGAAGACGAATAGTGTTTCTCAACTAAATTGCAGAGAACTACAGGAAAAAGTAAAAGAATAAATTAAGTAATAATAAAAGGTTATAAGTATGAGAATTAAAAACTATGTGGCCTTGGCCTTCGGATTGTGTGCAATTATGACATTTACCACTTCTTGTAAAAGTAGCGAGAGTGCCTACAAGAAAGCCTACGAAAAGGCAAAAGAACAGGAATTGGCCCAAGCTCAAGTAAGCGAACCCGTGGAAGTTACCCCCGTGGTAACCACTCCCGTTGAAGCCGCACCGGTTCAGACTACTCCTTCTGTATCTTCAACCTCTGCCGTAGTACGCGAAGAGAAAGTAACTGTAGTGAGTGGAAATGCGTTGAAAGATTTTAGTGTTGTTTGTGGTAGTTTTGGCATGAAAGCCAATGCTGAAGGTTTGAAACGGAAACTTGACGCAGATGGTTACAATGCCGTGGTTGCATACAATGCAGAGAAGAACATGTATCGGGTAATTGTTGCTACGTATGCAGATAAGGCATCTGCAGCCCAAGCTCGTGAAGATTTCAAGGGTCGTTATGCTGGTGATACTGAACATCCTGATTTCCAAAAAGCCTGGTTGCTTTACAATATCAAGTAAAAATCATAGAAGAAGGGTGAAGAGAATTTCATCTGGAAAATATTTAATGCGCGGACAACGCGAATCTTGAATTCGTGGCGTCCGCGTTATTTGTGTTTGTAAGAAATAAACTTTCAATGTTTGTTTCCTTAATCGCCTTTTCTGCAATTTAGTTGGAATTATTTCCATGAGATAAAACAGACCTAAAAAATGAACATATGTTCAATGGCCTCTGAACATATGTTCATGTGCCAACGAACATATGTTCGTGACCGTTTGAACTTATGTTCCCATTTTTCCCCTTAATTTCAACCAAATTACAAGAGATTTCATTATTTTGTTGAAAGGTTATAAATCTTTTCCATCTTTTATTCTTCGTTATGTCGTGTTATTGAAGCAAAATGCGTAAATTTGCGGCCGATATGGGCAGAATATTATCTATCGACTACGGTCAGAAGCGTACAGGGTTGGCGGTGACTGACCCTTTACAAATCATAGCAAATGGATTGACAACCGTTCCTACACCACAATTGGAAAGTTTTATTCTTGACTATGTGAAACGTGAACAGGTAGAGCGTATCATTGTGGGACTCCCCCGGCAAAACTCGGGAGAATATTCAGAGAATATGCGTCGTATCACTCCTTTTGTGAACAGGTTGAAGAATTTACTTTCTGATGTGCCTATAGAGTATGTCGATGAGCGCTTCACTTCCGTTTTGGCCCACCATACCATACTGGAAGCTGGGTTGAAGAAGAAAGATCGCCAGAACAAAGCTTTGGTAGATGAAATAAGCGCTTGCATTATCTTACAGACCTATATGGAGTCGATGAGAAGCAAGTGGTAAACACCTTCTCCGTCAATATTAAAACTTATAATATATAATTCATAATTCATAATTAAATAATGATACTTCCCGTTTATATCTATGGCCAACCTGTGTTACGGAAACAGGCTGAAGACATTACTCCTGATTATCCGAATCTGAGAGAATTGATAGAAAATATGTTCGAAACAATGGATCGTGCTGACGGATGCGGACTTGCCGCACCGCAAGTCGGATTGCCTGTTCGGGTAGTGGTTATTGACCTCGATGTGTTGAGTGACGATTATCCCCAATATAAAGGTTATCGCCGTGCATTCATCAATCCTCATATCATAGAGGTAGGAGAGGAGACAGACTCGAAAGATGAAGGTTGTTTGAGTTTGCCGGGTATCAATGAGAGTGTGAAGCGTCCCACACGCATTCATGTGAAATATTTCGATGCCGATTGGCAGGAGCATGACGAGTGGGTGGAAGGATTTGAAGCACGTTGTATGCAACATGAATTTGATCATCTGGAAGGTAAAATGTTTATTGACCACTTGAGTGGGTTACGCAAGCAGATGATAAAAGGGAAACTTAACAATATGCTGAAGGGCAATGTGCGTTGCTCGTACCGAGTGAAGACGGTGAAGTGATGATTTTGTATAGACAGGGATTCTCCCCTTGTCCTTCTTTATGAAGGGAGGGATGATAATATAAAATGATTGACTACACCATTTGAACAATACTTTATATGAAATAAAACAGGAAAGAATGCACCGACTCCTCCTTATCCTCATGCTGATGCTTTCCTCCTTCGTTGGGGCAATGGCTCAAATCAATACCGACAGGGTAATGATGATAGGGCGCAATGCACTCTATTTCGAGGATTATGTGCTCTCTATCCAATATTTTAATCAAGTAATCAATGCCAAACCATACCTGCATGCTCCTTATTTCTTTCGTGGAGTAGCCAAACTCAATCTGGAAGATTTTCAAGGTGCTGAACAGGATTGTACAGAGGCTATTGACCGAAATCCGTTTGTAGTTGACTATTATCAGGCACGCGGGTTGGCCCGCATTCATCAAGGGAAATTTCAAGAAGCCATTGATGACTATACCAAGGCGCTCGTACATGCCCCAGAAAACATCGGATTGTGGCATAATCTGAGTCTTTGCCGCATGAGGCAAGAAGACTATGATGGAGCCGGACACGACATCGGACAAATGTTGGCCGTCTCACCACGATATGTGCCTGCTTTCTTGATGCGGAGCGAAGTGAGGTTGAAACAAGGAGATACTGTTAGTGCCGGAAAAGATATAGAGCAAGCTCTGCAGATAGACAAATACAATGCCGACGTATGGAGTACGCGGGCCATGTTTCGCCTCAAACAAGACATGTATGCCGAAGCTGAAACAGATTTGAATCAGGCCATTTATCTTACAGGAAATGTTCCCGGACATTATATAAACAGGGCGCTCGCCCGTTTCTATCAGAACAATCTGCGGGGAGCAATGGCCGATTATGATGAGGCAATAAAACGGGATCCGGGAAATATCATCGGATTATACAACAGAGGATTGCTTCGTGCACAAGTGGGTGATGATAATCGGGCCATTGAGGATTTTGACAAAGTCATCAGTGCAGAGCCAGACAATATGATGGCTGTCTTCAACCGTGCATTGTTACGTGCGCAGACGGGTGATCATCGGGGGGCTGTCGAAGATTTTACAGTGGTTCTTGATGAATATCCAAAGTTTATGTACGGCTATCAGTGTAGGGCAGAGGCGCGCAGGAAGATTGGCGACCGTAAAGGTGCTGAACAGGATGAGTACATATTGACAAAAGCTGAGATTGACAGGCGAAACGCTCTTGTTGATGGTGATGATACAGACTATACAGAAGCTGAAGGAGAGGAAGAGAGAGAGAAAACACGTAAACGGTCAAATAAGAATGTCAAGAACTATCGGAAGATTGTAGTTGCTGACAATGACGATGCAGAGCAGAAGTACAAGAATGAATACCGTGGTCGGGTGCAAGACCGCAATGTGGAGATAAAATTGGAGCCAATGTACGCATTGGCTTATTACCGCAAGGAGAGTGATGTGAACCGTAGCATAGACTTCCATAAAATTATAGAAGACATCAATGAAGAAAAAATATTGCAGAAACACCTTTATATTACCAATATGGAGGCATCCCTGACTCAGGAGCAGGTGAAGCAACATTTTACTTCAATCGACAATTATTCATCACTCATTGTTGCAGAGCCTGAAAATGCCATGTGGAGGTTTGCACGGGCATTGGATTTCTATCAGGTACAAGATTTCTCCAGTGCATTGGACGATTTGACACAAGCCATCTTGTGCGATGAAAACTTTGTGCCCGCTTATTTCTGCCGTTCGCTCATACGGTGCAAGCAAATAGAATACAGAAAAGCAACCGAAAAGGCGGAAGAAACGGGTAAGAGTGAATCAAAACTTATATCAGACTCCCCTCAAGTCTTGGATTACGAATTGATATGCGCCGATCTTGATAAGGTCATCGAATTGGCTCCCGATTTCGGATACGCATATTACAATCGGGGAAATATACTTAGCCAACAGAGCGATTACCACGCGGCTATAGTCGATTACAGCAAAGCCATCGAATATAATCCCAACTTTGCTGAAGCATATTATAACCGGGGGCTTACCTACATTTTTCTCGGGCATAACAAGGAGGGGATTGCCGATTTGAGTAAAGCGGGTGAATTAGGCTTGTTCAAGGCTTACAATATCATCAAACGCTACACAGAGAAAGAGGAATAGGGACGAAGATGGGAAAAAACACCTTCTGTTTTGAATAATTTTCCCCATAAACACAGTGAAAATCAAAAGAAATAGCTAATTTTGCGGCTCAAAAGACGAAAATATACAACAGATTATGATAAAAATAACATTTCCTGACGGTTCGATTCGTGAATACAACGAAGGAGTAACCGGTCTGCAGATTGCAGAAAGCATCAGCTCACGCTTGGCACAGGATGTGCTTGCATGCGGAGTGAATGGAGAGACTTGGGACCTTTCGCGTCCAATCAATAACGATGCCTCTATCGTCCTGTACAAATGGGATGACGAGCAGGGCAAACATGCCTTTTGGCATACCAGTGCACACCTGTTGGCCGAGGCTTTGCAAGAACTCTATCCCGGCATCCAGTTCGGTATAGGACCTGCTATCGAGAATGGTTTCTATTACGATGTTGACCCGGGTGAAGCCACAATCAAGGAGGGCGACCTTGCCGATATTGAAAAGAAGATGGCAGAGTTGGCCGCCAAGAAAGAGGTGCTCGTACGTCAGGACATTGCCAAGGCTGATGCGTTGAAGATGTTCGGTGACCGTGGCGAGACCTACAAATGCGAGCTCATCTCAGAATTGGAAGACGGACACATCACCACTTATACACAAGGCGCTTTTACAGACCTTTGCCGTGGTCCTCACCTCACCAGCACTGCTCCAATCAAGGCCATTAAGTTGACTGCTGTAGCCGGTGCCTATTGGCGTGGTCAGGAAGACCGCAAGCAGATGACACGTATCTACGGTATCAGTTTCCCCAAGAAGAAGATGCTTGACGAGTATCTGGCATTGATGGAAGAGGCCAAGAAACGTGACCACCGTAAGATTGGTAAGGAGATGGAACTCTTCATGTTCTCAGAGACCGTAGGTAAGGGACTCCCCATGTGGTTGCCCAAAGGTACCGCTTTGCGTCTCCGTCTCGAAGACTTCCTCAAACGCATCCAAAAACGCTTCGGCTACCAGCAGGTGATGACTCCGCACATCGGTAACAAGCAACTCTATGTCACTTCCGGCCACTATGCCAAGTATGGTAAGGACTCTTTCCAACCTATCCATACACCGGAGGAGAACGAAGAGTACCTGCTCAAACCCATGAACTGCCCCCACCATTGCGAAATCTACAAGTGGCAGCCCCGTTCGTACAAAGACCTGCCTTTGCGTCTGGCAGAATTCGGTACCGTTTACCGTTATGAGCAGAGTGGCGAGCTTCACGGACTGACCCGTGTACGTAGTTTCACACAGGATGATGCACATATCTTCTGTCGTCCCGATCAGGTGAAGGATGAGTTCCTCCGCGTGATGGACATCATCTTCATCATCTTCCGTGCTCTCAACTTCGAGAACTTCGAGGCTCAGATTTCACTTCGTGATAAGGTGAACCGCGAGAAATACATCGGTAGCGAAGAGAACTGGGAGCGTGCCGAACAAGCCATCATCGAAGCTTGTCAGGAAAAGGGACTTCCCGCTAAGATTGAATACGGCGAAGCTGCTTTCTATGGTCCCAAGCTTGACTTCATGGTGAAGGATGCTATTGGGCGTCGTTGGCAGTTGGGTACCATTCAGGTTGACTACAACCTGCCCGAACGCTTCCAACTCGAATATATGGGCTCTGACAACCAGAAGCACCGTCCTGTAATGATTCACCGTGCTCCCTTTGGCTCTATGGAACGCTTTGTTGCCGTGCTCATCGAGCACACCGGTGGTAAGTTCCCCTTGTGGCTCACTCCAGATCAGGTTGTAGTTCTTCCTATCTCAGAGAAGTTCAACGACTATGCCAAGGAGGTGCAGGCATACCTCGACAGTCAGGACATCCGTGCCATTGTTGATGACCGCAACGAAAAGATTGGCCGCAAGATTCGCGACAACGAAATGAAACGTATCCCTTACTTGCTGATTGTGGGCGAGAAAGAGGCTGCAAATGGCGAGGTTTCAGTCCGTAAACAGGGCGAAGGTGACCAAGGAAGCAAGAAAATTGAAGATTTTGCAAAGATTTTGAACGAAGAAGTTCAAAATATGATAAATAAATATTAATTTTGCACCCGCTTACGCGTAAGCAACTCGGATTGGCAACAATTCGGGTTGCTTTGTGTTGAATGATAAAGGAATAATAATTAGAATAAGAGAACAAAAAAAAGACTCAAAAAAAACATTTGGTTTTTGAATGAAAAACGACAATTTGAAGGGGCAACACCGAATTAATGAACAGATTCGTGCCAAAGAAGTCCGCATTGTGGGCGACGATATGGAGCCGGCCGTTTATCCTATCGCACAAGCATTAAGAATGGCAGAAGATAGAGAAGTGGACCTGGTGGAGATTTCACCAAATGCTCAGCCGCCCGTTTGTAAACTCATTGACTATTCTAAATTTCTTTATCAGTTAAAGAAGCGTCAGAAAGAGCAGAAGGCCAAGCAAGTGAAGGTCGATGTCAAGGAAATCCGTTTTGGTCCTCAGACTGATGATCATGACTACAACTTCAAACTCAAGCATGCCATCGGTTTCCTTCAGGATGGTGACAAGGTGAAAGCATACGTATTCTTCAAAGGACGTAGCATCCTTTTCAAGGAACAAGGTGAGGTGCTCCTCCTCCGTTTTGCCAATGACTTGGAAGAATATGGCAAGGTTGACCAGATGCCGGTGCTCGAAGGTAAGCGTATGACTATCTTCCTCAGCCCCAAAAAGGGTATGGCTACCAAGAAAGGAAATGCGGCCCAACCAGCCAAGAATGACAAGAAGGCTGAGAAAAAGGCTGACGCGGAATAAAAGAAAACAGATGAAAACGTGCGTAGCGCCATCGGTATAGTGCGCTGCCACACTATTAATAACAATTTAAACAATTTAAAAAACATGCCGAAGATTAAGACTAATTCCGGTGCCAAAAAAAGATTCACTCTTACCGGAACAGGAAAGATCAAGAGAAAACACGCTTTTCACAGCCACATCTTGACGAAGAAGACTAAGAAGCAGAAGAGAAACCTTTGCCACTCTGGTTTGGTTGATGCTGCTAACGTAGATTCAGTAAAGAAGTTGCTTTGCCTGAAGTAATTCTCCAACAAGAAAAGGAAATAAGCGTAAAGAAATTAATTAAAGTTATTAACCGGATGTTTAGCTGACTAAAGTTCATTGTGAGTTTGTAAGTTGGATTTGAAAACAGAAGACTCAAAACAATGGCGCTAACGTTCAAAAAGATTTAAAAACTATGCCAAGATCAGTAAATCATGTAGCTTCAAGAGCTAAGAGAAAGAAAATTTTAGGTCTTACCCGTGGATACTTTGGTGCCCGTAAGAATGTATGGACCGTAGCCAAGAACACTTGGGAAAAGGGTCTTACTTATGCATTCCGCGACCGTCGTAACAAGAAACGTACTTTCCGTGCTTTGTGGATTCAGCGTATCAACGCAGCCGCTCGTCTCGAAGGTATGTCTTACTCAACATTGATGGGTGCCCTTCACAAGGCTGGTATCGAAATCAACCGCAAGGTGTTGGCTGACCTCGCTATGAATCACCCTGAAGCATTCAAGGCTATCGTAGCAAAAGTAAAGTAAGAAAAAGAATTTTCAGATTTACATAACATACGGCTCGTTTCCAAACAGGAAGCGGGCCGTTGTTTTTTTATTATCGGATAGCAATAGTTCTTTTGTAAAGTGGAGATAACAAAGAGGGTAACTTGAAGGAAAAATGCCCTTCTGTAGCTTATTTTCCTGCCCAATCCTTTGGATGTCTCGCAAAAACTCTCTATATTTGCCTTACGAAAGAAAAAGCTATAGGCCGTATCAGTCAGATTGGGAAACTCATCAAATAAACTGAAATGCCGAGATCAGCTTCGTTCATCAATGGCGTGCCGCCCCTTCGTGGTTAGGCGGATTACAAAGAGGAACGGGCCCTCAAATCCTACTACTCGGAGTTTCATCATCATTCACTGGTACGGCCTTTTCTATATACATACAATATCCCCTCCGTTTCCACTTATTTTTCCTTCGTAGGAAACGCGCGTTCCCTACGAGGGAATTTTTCAGGAAACTGCAGCCTGTTGATTTTCAGTTTAATAGATACTTTTTCAGAGAACAGTGTTTTTAAGAAGTTTCATATTTATGAAGACAATTTTGAAGATTCTTCACTCTTCATTCTTCTCTTTTCATTAAAATGTGTATCTTTGCCGCATCTTCACGCCGAATGCCCTCCTATCGTGGAGGGAGCAGGGTGGGGACACATATTGAAAAGGGCGTTTACTTGACGCTTTGGTTTTGACGAAATAGGAATCTCGCAAGTTCTTCAACTAATCAGAAACAAAGCAACGGTAGATGTCCCATGGGTATGTAGATATCCCCTGTGCCTGTCTTTCCTTATTATGAAATAAGGGAAGAGGGGATGGGGTATATATATGTATCGGCGTGGGGCTTCTTCGTTGTTCGTTCCGATTGGTTGGGCAATGCGAGAGCCTCTATTTCGTGGAACGAGCAACAAGCACGGTCTCCACGTCTTTTTTGTATATGGAGGTATCAATAAAATCAAGAACTTTAGTAAGCTGAATCGGAGGAGATAGAAGAGGCAGAAAAGGAATATACTATGAATGTATACCATTACACTAGTTTGGATGCCGTTAAAGGTATTTTACGAAACAAAGACATTTGTCTTTGGGGTACTCGTTACGATTCTTTGAATGATCCAACAGATTGCATTTATGCAGAAGAAGACATTTTGCCAGAATTCAAAGAATTCCTAAAAGAAAAGAGTGTAAACGAGAATGAACTTGAGGATATCAAAATATATCCATACGTTGTTTCATTCTCGAGAATTGAAGATGATTTTAATATGTGGAGAATGTACAAAGCTGAAATTGCAATAGAATTTGATGCCGAAGTCATTAAAAAAATGGTTGATGCAAAACAAGAAAAAAACAGCATTGCAAGTCAAGATGAACTATTTTGGGGAGAATGTAAATACCCAAAAGGCAAAAAAGAAAAACGCCAGGCATTTGCTGAGCTATATAATACCACTTCATCAACAGATAAGCCTGTTATTGAAGCAAGGGAAATTCTTCCATTGATAAAACGACCAGAATTTGCGAATGAGAATGAATACAGGCTTTACGCATTTGATTGTAATTTGGCTGTAGGTGATGGCGAAAATGCACGTGAATGCGAAGTTCCACATAATATATACACGAAATGCATTCAGAATAAAGATTTTATTCTATATAAGGAGTTCCATTTGCCTGTGAATTCTTTAAAAGGATTTATTATAAATGTGCGTGATGATGCTTATTTTGAAAAAGTAAAATCACATTTGGAACTTATTTTATTGTCTTCAAATATTATGAAGAAAATGAATATAAGAAAGACGAGGAATGGACAAAATATCAATTTAAATATTTAAACGAAGTGAAAACAATTAAAACCACACTGTTAACAATAGCGGCGCTATTGTGCAGTATTTCAGCGAGTGCCCACGATTTTGAGGTGGACGGAATTTATTACAACATCACGTCGGAGACAGATTTGACGGTGGAGGTGATATTTCAAGGCAGCTCATGGTCCCAAGATTTGCATGAATACACTGGTAAAGTTGTGCTACCTGAAAGTCTCGTTTACAATGGTAATATTTATTCTGTGACGAGTATTGGAAACTTTGCGTTCATGGGTTGCTCTAATCTTAAAAGCGTCTCTATTCCTAATTCTGTGACGAGTATTGGAGCTGCTGCGTTCAGTGGTTGTTCCAGTCTTACAAGTATATCCATCCCCAATTCTGTGACAATTATTGGACCCCATGCTTTCGATGGTACGCCATGGATAGCAAAACAATCTGATGGTGTTATATATGTAAACAATGTATTATATGGTTATAAAGGTGAAATGCCTACCAATACCTCCATCGTAGTTAGAGAAGGAACTGTCAGTCTTTCCGGTGATGCATTCTTTGGTTGCTCCAACCTTACTGATATTACTATTCCCAATTCTGTGACGAGTATTGGATCAGGTGCGTTCAATGGTTGCTCCAACCTTACAAGCATCACTATTCCCAATTCTGTGACAAGTATTGAAAATTATACGTTTGAAGGTTGCTCTAATCTTTCAAGCATCACTATACCTAATTCTGTGACGAGTATTGGAGCAGGTGCGTTCAGTGGTTGTTCAAGTCTTACAAGTATCACCATCCCCAATTCTGTGACAAGCATTGAAGCCATGGCGTTCAATCGTTGCTCAAGTCTTAAAGCTGTTTATATTACAGATTTGGTAGCATGGTGTAGAATCAATTTCAATTCAGGTGAAAACCCTTTGCATTATGCTCACCATTTATACTTAAATGGTAAAGAAATTAAAGATCTGATTATTCCCAATTCCGTAACGAGTATTGGAGATTGGGCGTTTTATGGTTGTTCTGGCCTTACAAAGATCACCATTCCCAATTCCGTAACGAGTATTGGAAATTATGCGTTTCAAAGTTGTTCTAACCTTACAAGTGTTACCATTCCCAATTCCGTAACGAGTATTGGAGATTGGGCGTTTTATGGTTGCTCTAACCTCACAAGTATTACCATTCCCAATTCCGTAACGAGTATTGGAGATCGGGCGTTTTATGGTTGTTCCGGCCTTACAAAGATCACCATTCCCAATTCCGTGACTAGCATTGGAGATGATGCGTTCGTTGGTACGTCATGGGAAGAAGAACAACCTGATGGTGTTATATATGTAAATGACGTATTGTATAAGTATAAGGGTGAAATGCCTGCTAATACCTTAATCGAAGTTAGAAAAGGAACTGTCAGTATTTCCCCTGGTGCATTTTTGGGATGCTACGGCCTTACAAGCATTACCATCCCCAATTCCGTGATGAGTATTGGAGATGATACGTTTTATAAATGCTTTGACCTTACAAGCATAACTATTCCCAATTCTGTGACGAGTATTGGAAACTCTGCTTTCAGTTATTGCTCCAGTCTTACAAGCATAACTATTCCCAATTCTGTGACGAGTATAGGAAACTTTGCTTTCAGTTATTGCTCCAGTCTTACAAGCATAACTATTCCCAATTCTGTGACGAGTATAGGAAACTTTGCTTTCAAAGATTGCTCCAGTCTTACAAGCATCACCATCCCTAATTCAGTAACAACGATTGGAGAAAGTGCTTTCCGTAGGTGTACCTCCCTGCAAAGTATTGATATTTCTAATAGTGTGACGAGTATTGGAAATTATGCGTTCGAAAATTGCTCCCAATTACAAGAAATATATTTTACAGGAGTTACTTATCCGGATTTAGGGAGTGATATATTTTATCTTACCCATTCAGGACTTCTGATTTATGTTGTCAACAAACAGAACGCAGAAATGGCATGGGGAAGTTCTTATTCGGAAAGATTGGTAGAATACATCAACTTCGATCGGAATAGTTTCAGCTATAATGGGCAGATACCTCCTGTTTCATACACCAATAACCTAAGTAGGTATAATTTGACAATGGATATAAGTGGCATTCAAAAAGATGCTGGTACTTATGAAACGATATTGAAAGCAACATATTCCAATGGACTCGAAGTAGATATCCCTTATACCTACACCATCACCAAAGCACCGCTGACCGTAAAAGCCAACGACAAAACACGCGTGTATGGCGATGAAGACCCACAATTTGATGTGACATACATCGGATTGAAGAATGGCGAAACGACTCCTGTCCTGACATCAGACCTCAACCTTTCTACCGATGCGGTGAAGCGTAGCAATGCCGGAACGTACGAAATCATGGTGTCGGGAGGTGTGGCTACCAACTATGAGTTCACCGAATACCAATCAGGAGAGTTGACCGTGACGCAGGCACCGCTGACCATCACCGCACAAAGTACCGTACGCAAGTATGGCGATGAGAACCCGACATTCCAATATGCCTATTCGGGATTCAAGAACAACGATACGGAATCGTGCCTGCAGACACTCCCCACGGTGACCACTGCCGCCACTCCCTTCAGCGGAATAGGTACTTATGCCATCACTCCTAACGGTGCAACGGCAAAGAATTATGCCATCACCTATGAAAATGGTACCCTGACCATAGAGAAAACCCCACTGACCATCCGGGCAAATGACGTATCAAGGATGTATGGTGATAAAAATCCTGTTTTCACATTCTCATATATAGGTTTCAAGAATGGGGAGACTGAAGAGAACCTGACAGCCAAACCGCTGGCAACCTCTGCATCCCAAACAAACTATGCTGGAACATACGACATTGTGCCCAGCGATGCAGCAGCCAAGAACTATGCCATCACTTATGAAAACGGAACACTGACCATCACCAAAGCACCGCTGAGTGTGACAGCCGTCAGCAACACAAAAGTATATGGCGATGAAAATCCCCAAATAGAGTTGACTTATACAGGCTTCCGCAACGGAGACAAGACAAACTGTATCACAAGCGCACCGAACATACGGACTGAAGCTACCGCTCTTAGCCCTGTCGGCACATACTCCCTTACTCCCGAAGGAGGTGTGGCAGCCAACTATGAATTTGCTGAATACATATCAGGTACATTGACCATAGAGAAAGCTCCATTGCTCCTCGTTGCAAACGATGCAAGCAGACTCTATTTTGAAGAGAATCCTCAATTTACGTGTCATGGCGAGGGTTTCAAGAACAATGACACCGAGAAGGTGCTGACCGTAGTTCCAAATTATTCATGTGCTGCATCCAAAGTAAGCGGAGCAGGCGAGTATGTAATCTCTCCTCAAGGAGCATCTGCCGAAAATTATGACATCACCTATAAAACAGGAAAACTGACAGTCAACAAACGGATGTTGGAAGTCTCCGTATCCAGCCACACAAGAGTTTACAATGAAGAAAACCCCAGGTTTGAATTGACCTACAAGGGATTTGTAAACAATGAAACTGAATCAGTCTTTACCAAACAGCCAACAGTCACTTGCGAAGCAGACAAAACGACTGATGTTGGAGTCTATCAGATTATAGCTAAGGAGGCTGAAGCAGCCAACTACCAGTTTGACTACGAAAACGGAACACTGACCATTGAAAAAGCAGCACAAGAAATTGTTTGGGAGCAAGACTTGTCCAATATAGCACAAGGCACTCAATTAGAACTGACAGCAACGGCGACATCCGGCCTTGCAGTTGAATATGACTTGGCAGACAACGACATCGTTTCCATCTACGAAGCCAACGGACGTGTTTATTTGGATTGTTCAAAATGTGGTAGTGTGACCATCAAAGCACTTCAATCAGGAAATCACAACTATCATGCAGCCCTTCGGATATATAAGACGCTCGTCATTACGAACCCGAACGGAATAGACACACCGACGGTAGATAACCTCATTGATGTCTATACCTTGCAGGGTGTGATGGTGAAACGTCAGATTCCTGTAGAGAACGTTGAGGAGGAACTTCCTGCCGGCATCTACATTGTAAACGGCAAAAAGATGATTGTCCGATAAACCGATAATGTGAATGAAGCAATCCCCGCAACCTGTGTTACTCCACATGAGAGGCATGGGTTGCGGGGATTGGTGTATTTGAGAATTACCTTATCCCCCTGCGATTGAGTGCTTGCTGGTAGCGGCGGGCATTGGCATTGTGTTGGGATAGGGTAGTGGCAAAGTTGTGAGTGCCTGAGAAATCCTCTTTGGCACACATGTAGAGATAATTGTGGCGGGCAGGATTGAGTACTGCCTCGAGTGCAGCCATGGATGGGATGCGGATAGGACCCGGCGGTAGGCCTTTATATATATAGGTATTGTAGGGGGAGTCGATGGTGAGGTGCTTGTTCAGGATACGGCGTAGGGTAGGGTCGCCAGTGGCGAACTTCACGGTGGGGTCGGCTTGCAGGAGCATACCGCGGTGCAGGCGGTTGAGATAGAGACCGGCCACGATGGGCTTTTCGACATTGACTGCTGTCTCTTCATCGACAATGGATGCCAGGGTGGAGACCTCGATGGGAGTAAGTCCCTGAGCGGCGGCTTTGGATTTCCGCTCGGGAGTCCAATAGGCTGCATACTCTTTTTCAAGGCGTTGGAGAAGTTTCTCCACCGGGATGTTCCAATACACTTCGTAGGTGTTGGGGATGAAAAGGGCAGGCAGGGCAGGATTGCCATTTCCCGTACTGTCGGGCAACATGGCTGTCTTGAATGCGTTGGTCAGCTCTTCCTCTCCCAACATCAGTTGTCTGGAGATGGATTGGGCCAGACGTTCAATGGTACGCACACTGGGCAGGACCAAGCGGACGGGCGTCTGCCATCCCATATTGAGACGGCGTACGGCGGTGCGTAAATCGTCTTGAGGATTGAACATGTAGCTTCCTGTTTTTACTTGGGTATATCCCTCGTGCTTCATCAGCCACTTGAATGCCTTTATATCTTTGGGGGCGAGCGTGGAGTTTACCTTGTGGGTCACCGAGTCGGGGGTGTCGTCGGAGTCGATATAAAGGCGTACAGGGGCCGTGATGTTGAATGCCGGAGTAAAGAAACGGTCATACCCTACATAGCCTGCTATACCGATGGCTATGAAGATGACAAGAAGTGAAACACTCAGTGATATAAGGAGTTTTCTGTTCATGAATACAAAAAAGTTTGCGTGAGTTTGTGGTTTAAAGCTGCAAATGTAACCTTTCCTGCAAACTTACGCAACTTTTCAGGGGTGGTTTTTGAAAATTAAGTTGACGAGTTTACTTGTTTTTTCCGACATAAGAACAAAAGGACATAAGAGTTATATATTTCTCTTCTTTTGTACTTATGTTCTTCTGTCTGACAACATGTCAAGGAGAGCGTATAGCATTAAATCCTCGTCAACTCGTCAGCTTGTCAATTTTCCGGCTAAATTCACTTTTTCTTATCATCAACCCGGATGATGTCGTAGCGCTGGTCGGTGGTTATTTCCATAAGACTGTCATTCACCATACGGAGAGTTGTATCGTTTACCACCACGAAATACATGGGCGCATTGCCTGTTTCAAGTGTCAGCTTTACGGCTTTGCGCGGTTTCTTGTTCACCGTCTTCTGGATGTGCTGTTGCTTTCCTTTGGTGGTGAAGGAGGTATGCTTGTCGGGTCCTTCGGCATCGAGGAAAATCATGTCGAGGGAAAAGAGGGTGTCTTTCCCACTGATTTCTTCGTTCAGAGTCAGGATGTAGTTGATACCTGGTCCGTCGGCAGCGGGGAGTGTGCCCTGATAGATTTCGGAAATATCCATCACTCCAGCCGAATCTGTGGCGATAACGGCTACTTCGTCCACATTGTTTTGTGGTTTGGATTGGCATGCCATGAATGATGCCACGACACAAGCCATAATCAGTACTTTTTTCATTGTCAGTTTATCTATTTGATTAATGCTGACAGGAAAACAAAAAAAATATCCGGTTTGTTCAGACGAGCTTGAAGACGATACGGAAAACACCATGCTCGTCGTAGCGCCAACTGTTGATTTTGAAGGTTCCTATTTCGTGCGTGTTCTCTACGTGGGCACCGATGCATGCGCATACGTCATAGTCACCGATACGTACCAGACGCAGGGTGGTACTGGCATCGTCGGGCAATTTGCTGGTGTCAACTTCTGGGGGCAGATTATCGCGTGTGGCAAATTCGTATGTTACTGGCAAACCTTGAGAAATCACTTCGTTCATCCGTCGTTCAATCTCCTGAACCTGTTCTTCGGTGGGACATTCGGGTAGTGGCCAGCTGATTTTGCTCTTTTTGCGCTCAATGTGCGCATTGCGCGAGCGTTCGCATCCGAATATTCTTATCATGGTTTGATTCAGCAGATGTTCAGCCGTATGGCTGGGAGGATATTCCTGTTTGTTGTGGTCGTTAAGGATGGGTTGTTCCATATATTGACAAGTTTATTTTTAAGCTCAACATTTTTTTCGGCAGAAGAACATAAGGGTTGTATATTTCTCTTTTGTACTTATGTTTTTCTGTCTAAAAGAAAAACAATTTGACTTTTGTCTGTTCCTCGTTGCAAAATTATCCATTATCAGCGAAACAGCCAACTATTTCATGGATAATCACAGATTTTGCACTATCTTTGCGCTCAATATAAAGCACAATATAAATTAAGGAATAGAGATTATGGCATTCGAAGCATCAAGACGTGACTGGAGTGAGTTGTACGCATTTTTCCGCTTATTGGCTGATGGCTATGTGTGCGCAGGAAAGGCTGACGGAACTCCGGACGAAGATAAGAAACTGGCCGTAGCTATGGTGCAACGCGAAGAGCACGATGGCACACGACGATATATTATTGAAGGTGAAAACATCCACATGGTGGGAGAGGGTCGGGACGAGTGTTTCCCCCGTGAAGATTTTGCTACTGTAGCTATGCTGGTAGGCGATATGCTGAAGCGGAATGGAGGTGACGAGGAGTTGACTTCTCCCGATGGGGTAGAGGAGTTCCTCGATGCAGTAGCCATTTATAATCTGGAGGCCAAGACGGATGACCGGACAGACTTTTATGTGGCTTTTTGGAGCGTGGATGCTCCACTTGTTGGTTTTCGTTCGTATTCACGCTTAGGCGGTATGATACCTCTGCTTGATGGTGGTCGCGCGGCAAATATCAAGTTTGAACAGACGGGTGTACGTTTTCCTAATCCTACGGTAAACAAAATCAATTGGCTGGAATCGCCCAATGAAGTGCTCGATCGCATGTTGATGATTGAGCGTATGGGTGGCACGTTGAAGTACAACGATGTGGCCGACAAGGTTTTCCGTAGCAACTTGCTGATGATTGACCTCCACTTCCCCCGTATTGCGGCTGAGATGTTGCGCACTATGTATTACGAAGGTATCACCCGTATCTCTGACTTGACCGAACGCATCAAGGAAATCAATCCCCTGAAGATAAAAACAGAACTTATCACTAAACATCACTTTTATGAGTTCAAGGTGAAGCAATTCCTTTTGGCATTGGCGATGGGTATGCGCCCTGCTAAATTATATAATGGTACGGACTCGGCTGTTGAAGGATTCATCTACACCGATACAGAGGGTTGTACCCTTTGTTATCACAAGGCAGACCGACAAATTTTTGAAGACTTCCTCTACAACCATACCCGCTTGGAGAAAGGGCCGCTTGAAAAGGATAAATATGGTTATCTGGAGCGTGAGAATAATCTCTATTATTTCAAACTCAATTTGAAAGTAGGTTTTGTGAAGAGAAATAAATAATAAGAAATCTGAAAAATAAGAATAAGAACTAAGCACTATGAGAAAGAACAGACTGAATCTATTGTGGACATTGTTGGTCGTTGCTCTGACGTCATCGGCTCAGGAGCTCATTGAAATGACTACTACACAAGCAAAGACTTATTACAAAAATGTCAATAAAAGAAGGGTTACTTGTCACGACCCATCCGTAGTGTGGGACTCTGTAGCCAATCGGTATTATATTTTTGGTAGCCATCTGGCACAGGCTTATACATCTGATTTGCAGAATTGGACGACCTTTCGTGCTCCATGGGGAGCTATACAGGCTGATGGTAGCATCAAATCAAATGCTTCCAATGCAGAAGCCTTTGTCACTCATGGAGTGAAGAACGTGGTCATCAATGGTGTATCTGTTCCCTTTGGAAACTTCAATGCTCATGATTGGGCTGCCGCATACGGAGGAGATTATAATATCAACGGTAACATGTGGGCACCTGATGTGATATATAATAAGGCGATGAAAAAATGGTGTATGTATATGAGTGTCAACGGACCGTCATGGAATAGTGTCATAGTATTGCTTACGTCTGATAAGATAGATGGCACTTACGTTTATCAAGGTCCCGTTGTATATACGGGCTTCAAGTCAGGAAGTGATGCAAATACCTCTTGGAAGAAAACGGATCTTGAGGTGGTATTGGGCGAGCAGACAACTTTACCTTCGCGCTATGCTCAAGGAGACAGATGGGGAGAGTATTGGCCGAATGGTATTGACCCCTGTGTCTTTTATGATGAAACAGGACGCTTGTGGATGAGCTATGGCTCGTGGTCGGGCGGAATATGGATGTTGGAACTTGATGAGAATACAGGGCTTCGCGACTACAACGTGACCTACACAAGCGATTATGCTACTAAAGGAAAAAATGGTATCAGTGACCCCTATTTTGGCAAGAAGATAGCTGGTGGACACTATGTATCCGGCGAAGCATCCTATATTGAGTATATTGGTGGTTACTATTTCCTCTTTATGACATACGGTAAATTGGAATCGGTAGGTGGATACCAAATGCGTGTGTTCCGTTCGAAAAATCCTGATGGTCCTTATGTGGATGGACAAAGTCGTAATGCCGTATTTACGGGCAAGTATGTATTGAACTACGGATTGAATGCTGATACACGTGGCCAATTGATAATGGGGGCCTATGACAAATGGGGACTGATGAGCTTGGGAGAATTAGCGCAAGGGCATAATAGTGTGATTGCTGCTCCTGACGGACGCTCGTATCTTGTATATCACACTCGTTTTAACGATGGCACAGAAGGACATCAGGTGCGGGTTCATCAGCTCTATTTGAATAAAAACGGATGGTTGGTGGCCTCTCCGTTTGAATATAATGGAGGAACAACTACTGATACTGATATTGCTACGAAACCGATTGTTGAGACAAATGATATTCCGGGAGCTTACAGTTTGTTGGTACATCGTTATGATTTGGATCATGCCAATCGGGAGGTTGTTACTCCAGTTGATATTAAATTGAATGCTGACGGAACGGTGTCAGGAACTTACCAAGGAACTTGGAGTAGGGAAGAAGGTACAGGATATTTTACCATTAAGTTGGGAAGTGTCACTTATCAAGGTGTCATTACCGAAGAACAGATGGATGTGAAGAATATCCGTGCTTACACTTTTACGGCTTGCGCCGCGAATGGTGTACATGTATGGGGATATAAGATGCGTCCAGATTATGCATTGGCTTATCAGTTGAACAATCAGACAATACCCGTTACCAATGGTAAAAACATATCACAAAATATTGACCTGAATTCAGTGCAGGTTACGAAATTTGTAGATATGGAGTGGAGCAGTAGTCACCCTGACATCATTTCCGAAAGTGGTCGATATAATCCGACTGGATTGACAGAAGATGTCTCTGTGGATTTGAATCTTCGCTTGTCCGCAGGAAACTATTATTGGACACAGGACTATCAGGTATATGCCAAAGCTGAAAGTATGCCGGTAGCCGATTGGATGTCTGGAATTGTAGCTTATTACGATTTTGACAGTACTGCAATCCTGAATAGTGTCAATCCGTCGCAACAGGCATTCTTGACAAAGGCAGGAACAAATTCCAAACCTACTCAAGAGACTGACGGTGTACGAAATGGACAATATGTACACCTTTCATTCGGAGGAAACGGAAACGAGAGTTATGTCAGTATGCCCAACCCTTTACTTAATGCTGAAATAGAAGATGGATTTACCATTTCTTTCTGGACAAAACGGACGGACAATAATGTGTGGGATGCTTTGTTCGCTTTCTACAACACAATTTCAAAAGAACGTTTCTACATGACCGGAAGTACTTATATCGGCTATAACAACAATAAAGGAAACTGGATAGACATCAACCATCCTGCAACATATAGCAAGGTGAATATTGCTACTGGTGGATGGCATTTGGTGACAATTACTGTCAGCCGTCAGGCTACCGCCGGTATAAAGGTTTATATTGACGGAGTACGTGTTTCGACTTACGACTATAATGGTTCACTCAATGGGACAACCATTTCCAGTGGAGCAGCTTTTGATTATAATTTGATAATAGACCATATCGTAAAGTGTAGCCGGCTTACGTTTGGATATGGATCCTTCTGGGGAAGCCCTGATGCCTGTTTTGATGATGTAGTGGTGCATAACCGCATCTTGTCACTTCTGGAGATTCAGGCCTTGAAACAAGTGATGAACCGCGTCTTTGATATGGGGCAGGCTACAGGCATCAGAAATGCAGAAATGGATATGATACCGGTACGCCAGTCAAGCGGAGTGATTTATGATTTGAGCGGACGCCGTGTAGAGAATCCGACTCCAGGTATTTATATCCGTGATGGAAAGAAATTCATTGTAAGATGATTGTTGATGAGAATTGTGAATTCTGAGTGCAGAACTTGGAATTCACAATTCGGAACTCAAAAAAAGGAATGAACTCAAAGTTTCTTGGCCACTTGGCCTGTTTTATCGCATACTCCATCTTTGGCATCAACATCATTGTTTGCAAAGACTTGACGAGCAGCCACCTTATCTCGCCCATGGCACTCTTCTGCTTGCGCTCCATCGGTGCTGGGTTGCTCTTTTGGATTATCTCCCTGTTCACTCCTGGTGGAACAGTTGAGCGGAAAGATTTTGTGAAGATATTTTTTGCCTCTGTGCTTGGCTTTTTCCTTACACAGATAACTTTCCTGATTGCCATCCCCGACATCACTCCCATGGATTGCTCCATCGTGAGCGCCATTTCGCCCATTCTGACGATGTTCATTGCCGCCTTTGCCTTGAAAGAACCCATAACTTTGCGTAAAGCAGGCGGTGTGGCCATCAGTTTTTTCGGTATTATCTTCCTCATCCTCAATAGTGTGGGTGTCTCCGATGCTTCGCGTCAGACAACCCTTGTGGGCATCCTGCTCATCATTGCCAATTGCCTCAGTTTCTCGCTTTACTTGGGGCTTTTCAAACCTCTCATAGCCCGCTATCCGGTGGTCACGTTCATGAAGTGGATATTCCTTTTCTCCACCCTCATGTCGCTTCCCTTTGCCGGCCACGAGATAGCCACCATCAATTATGCCGCCCTCTCGGGCACTTTCCTCTCCGAGCTTGCTTACCTCATCATCTGCGCCACCTTCGTCACCTATTTCCTCATCCCTGTAGGACAGAAGCGCATCCGCCCGACCTTGGTCAGCATGTACTCCTACGTACAACCCATCATTGCCACCACCATCAGCATCTGCCTCGGCATGGACACCCTCGGTTGGCAGAAGATTCTTGCTGCCCTCATGGTCTTCGGCGGTGTCATGATGGTAAACTTCAGCCGTAGTGCGAAGGGGTGAGACATTGATGACCCAATGGAGGTTTTGCATTGGATATGAGATAAAAAGCGGAAACCCCATCAAAGGGACATCCGCTTTTTTCATTTTGGAGCATCAGAAATACTTGGTCACTTTATAAGAATCTTTGCATTTTCCACATTTTTTCCTTTTTGAAAGCGCGTGATATTATAAATGCCTTTAGGAATGCGTGCTTTTAGAGATACGGTATTCTCACCAGCAGGGACAAATGTTTTTGCAACGGTAGTTCCTGATGGATTACTCATAATGATTTCAGAATCTTTGGAAGTGTCAGAAAGTTGTATGTTTATGGTAGAGTTCTTCTGTCTTGCTCTCATTGTTACAGGAACATTGCTGATTTGTTGGATGCTATGTGTCTGTTTGTCTATTCGATAGAACATGGTGCAATCGGTGTTGTCATCATCAATTTTAGAGTGGCCTTCTACAACCAGATAAGTCTTTCCTCCAATGGTGATAATTGTCATATATTGGCAATCGTATTCGTCAGCCTCAAACTCATTACCAAAATCTATGTCATAGATTACAGTACCGTCAGATGAGAGAATCTGGACACCCCGACATGCAGGATATGCATAGTCAGAAATTAACGTTGAATGTGTCAGTCTTAGTTCATTTCTACCATCTCCAGGAACAATGCTGCTCCAATCACTTATATCGGTCAATGTCATTTTAGGAACAATATATTCGAACTTTTCATCATCGTTGAAGAGAGTTTGGGACAAAATGAATTCATAATTGTCATTGCTTGAACCTCCATCGAAGTTAATGTAATCCAGATAAATTACAGGTATCTCACACGAGCATTCTTCCGTCCGTTCACCAACAACCTGCCACTCGGTGTATGTTGCTTCATAATCGACACGAACTTGATACAGCACATTGTCTTTGCATAAGATATAGCTGATGGGGTATCTTGTTCCGAAATAATCGAAACCGAAGAAGACTTCAGACATACTCATGCGGGTGTTATAATAAGGATTGCTTGTACAAACGATGGTGTCTCCGTTTTCTATGCGAACCTCAACCTCTCCTCTCGATCTTTCTTCTTCCAGAAACTGTTCAAACGTGTAGTTTTCATCCAAATCGCGATAATGATCTCTATACAGTTCATTCTTAGTAATTTCTTTAACTTCACGAGTTTCATCCTTATATTTTAAAGTATAGTTGAATGTACCGTCTTTGATATTGATTGCATTGATTTTTTCAATATCATCATTGTACAAGGCAATGGAGTGTCCTCCATCATTGTCTTCCTCAAAATGAAGAATCGGTTTGTCTTCAGCAGAGAATTGGCGAGGTATTGCCATTAAAGCCATGTAATTCTCAACAATTGTGTTTTGGCCCATCGCTGACGAAGCCATCATTGTGGCAAGCAGTAATAAATCTTTCGTTTTCATTTTTATATGATGTTAAATTTGTGAATTATTCATTTTACGGTTTTCAAGTTTCTCCATTGTCCCTCTTAAGAATTACGCACACAAAAAAAGCGCGAGACTTTTTAGTGTATTCTCATTCGGAGGTGTTTGGCATACCTATCAACAGAACAACTAAAAGCTCACGCTTATAACGTGAGCATTTAGCATTATTCCTGTTAATATTCATGTAGTCGCCAAACTTTCCGAATGAACAGAATAAAGCTAAAACGCTTTTCCAATATGTCTCAAAATGTGCGTATTGATTATACGCTATGCTTCATCGGCAATATATGTTTTTGATGTTAATACTCGATTACCGATGCAAATATAGGGGAAATAAATGAAAAACAGGGTGATTCCTCGGAAAAATAAAAAGAAGATTGTTTCTTTGCATATAAAATAAAATGAAACGTTATGGATGCATTTTCTTCAAATACCAATACACATCTGAATAGCAATATCTATTGGAGCATGTTGAAAGGATTGAGCAAAGACATAAAATTGGAGTAGATAAGCAAATTGTCTGCATCGCTAATTACATCTAAGGATACGGTAGAAGAAAATGCAGACAAATGGGCATTGACGTTCGCTGGGCGTTGGAAAGACGACCGTAGTGCAGATGAAATCATTGAAGATAGAACCTTCAATAGAGATATAGATTTATGATACCAATCCTATATCGCCATCTTTACACTTACTTTGCGCAGAGATAACTGATATTTGCGAAATGATATGAAAAATGAGAAGAAAAAGTAATATTTCTAAGATTCCAGGCACGGATTAACACGGATTCTTGATATGATATAACCCGTGTCATCCGTGCCTAAAAGATTACAACTTCACCTTCAACACCTTGCCACTGAATCCGTCAACGCGTGTGGAGACTTGGAGAGTGGGAGAGAGGGCGATGTCCTCCCGCTTGCCCGTCAAAAGGTCGGTGGCTTTGACGGTTTCCTTCGTGGGTATCTCGAGGAAATCGAAGGCATGGGCGGGGATGTTGATGCCCACTTCGGCAGGTGCTTCGTCGAAGTTCACCACCACGAGGATAAGCTCCTTCTTCAGCTTGCGGAGGAAGGTGTATTGGCGATGGGAGTTGAAGCGCGGATTGTCGTAGTTGGCATACATGAGGTCGTAGAAAGTGCCTTCGGCCAATGCATTCTCTGAGGTGCAGAGGTTGAGCACACGGGTGTAGAAGGCTTGGAGGGCTTTTTCCTCGTCGGTGAGGAGTTTGCCATCGAACTTTCCTCCATTGCGCCAACGACGGATGGTATCTACTGTCCAATAGTCGAAGATGGTGGTGCGTCCGTCGCGTCCGCTGAAGCCTTCTTCGTCCATGCCGCGCTCGCCAAACTCTTGTCCGAAATATACCATGACGGGATTGGTGTTCATGCACGCGCTGACAATCATGGCCGGACGCGCTTTTTCGGCATTTCCGGCAAAGAAGTCGGAAGCGATGCGTTGCTCGTCGTGATTCTCGAGGAAGTTAAGCATGTTTGTCTGAATGCCTTCGAGACTTTGCCAACATCCGGTGATGGCGGCGGCTGACTGACCATAGCAAGTGACGGCTTTCAACGTGTCGTAGAGGCCCACCTTATCGTAAAGGTAATCGAACTTCCCTCCCCAAATGTAGTTGCGGTATTCGTTCGGATTATAGACTTCGGCAATGAAGATGAGGTCGGGATATTGCTCCTTCACCTGCGGGATGACCCATCCCCAGAAAGCACAAGGTACCATCTCGGCCATGTCGCAACGGAAGCCATCGATACCCTTTGCGGCCCAATAGAGGAGGATGTCGCGCATCTTCACCCAGGTATTGGGGATAGGGTCGAAGTGCCAGGTGCGTCCGCCTTGGTAATCCACTCCGTAGTTCAACTTCACGGTTTCATACCAGTCGTTCACGTCGGGCCATGCATCGAAACGGTCGTTGCCCGTTGCTTTGGCGGGATACTCCACGTAAGGCTCAGCGGCATCTTTAGCGAGATCGATGTGCCCCTCCAACTTAGTGCCAGGGATGTAGTAGAAATTGTTTTGTGGAGAGAAGGCCCAATCCTTGTTGTCTTCCTCGCCGAGGTCGATGACACCTTCGGGCTTGGCATCCGAGGCGTATTGACGCGCCACGTGGTTGGGCACAAAATCCATGATGACCTTCAATCCTGCCTTATGGGTGCGCTTCACTAAGTTTTCGAACTCCTTCACACGTTCGGGCACAGAGGTGGCAAGGTCGGGGTCAACGTCGTAATAGTCCTTGATGGCATAGGGTGAACCAGCCTTTCCCTTCACTACGGCGGGGTGGTCGGGGCGGATGCCATGGCGACGATAGTCAGTTTGTGTGGCGTGCTCGATGATGCCTGTGTACCAGATGTGTGTGGCACCAAGGGCTTTTATCTCCTCCAATGCCTTGGTGGTGAAGTCGGCCATACGTCCGCATCCGTTCGTAGCCTTGTCACCATTGGGTGTGAGACGTGTATTGTTGTTTCCGAAAAGTCGGGTAAAAACCTGATAAATGACGAATTTATTGTCTTGCATACTTTCTTAATTATATTGAACACAGAGACACAAAGACACAGAGTGTTTTTTCTTAATTCGATGTTATGAACAAAAGAAAAACTCTGTGTCTCCGTGTCTCTGTGTTCTGACTATAAAATTTTATGCAATGCCGTGGGCATTAGCTTCTTTGTCAATCTTCTTGATAAGTCCCTGAAGAACAGCTCCGGGGCCACATTCAGTGAAGTCATCGGCACCATCGGCTAACATATTCTTTACTGTCTGTGTCCAACGTACAGAGGCGGTGAGCTGGGCCACGAGGTTAGCCTTGATTTCCTCGGGGTTGGTGTGAGGAAGTGCATCCACATTCTGATAAACGGGGCACTTGGGAGTGTTGAACTGGGTGGCCTGGATAGCGGCTTCCAACTCAACTTTGGCAGGATCCATCAGTGGAGAGTGGAAAGCACCACCTACCTTCAAGGGGAGAGCACGCTTGGCACCGGCTTCCTTCATCAGTTCGCATGCACGGTTGATACCTTCGATAGTACCAGAGATAACAATCTGACCCGGGCAATTGTAGTTGGCAGCTACCACCACTTCGCCTTCGCGAGTCACCTGATCGCAGATTTCCTCTACCTTGTCATCGCCAAGGGCAATCACAGCGGCCATGGTTGAGGGCTGAGCCTCACAAGCCTTCTGCATAGCCATAGCACGAGCATAAACGAGTTTCAAACCATCCTCGAAAGAGAGGGCACCAGCGGCAACCAATGCGCTGAACTCACCAAGAGAGTGACCGGCGGTCATCTCGGGCTTGAAGTCATCGCCCATGCAGAGGGCAGAAATTACAGAGTGGAGGAATACGGCAGGTTGCGTCACCTTTGTCTGACGAAGGTCTTCGTCAGTGCCTTCAAACATAATATCGGTAATGCGATATCCGAGGATATCATTTGCTTTTTCAAACAGTTCCTTAGCCAAAGCTGAGTTTTCGTAGAGGTCTTTACCCATGCCTACAAACTGGGCCCCTTGACCGGGGAATACAAACGCTTTCATATTTCTTTGTTTT
>JAFQBB010000058.1 GCA_017416805.1 Bacteroidaceae bacterium | reverse complement strand
GTCACCTTATCCTTACCCACCTTGAGGTCGAAGGTATAGTGAGTGCCTTCGGCGAAAGTGATATCTTCCTGCATCTTGGCTGTCAGCACTTGGTCGCCAATGGTAACGCGGATGAACTCGTCGCCTGCAGCGTAGGCATCGGGCGAAACGATGGCGGTGAACTTCTTTGCCACCACATTACCGTCTGCATCGACTTCCTCGTGCTTATAGGCTTTGACCCAAATTTCATGACCTTCTTCCCAAGTAACATCCTTTCTTTCTAAAGTATGTATATCAAACAAGAGATATTGAGTGTAGCTGTACACTTCCGGGGTGATTTCAACTGTTGACTCAAACTCTTCGGCGAGGGTATAGGTAACTGTAACCATTGACAAACGGTGCTTGAGAGTGAGATTGATTGACTCCGTTGTTGGAGTGCCTTTCCACATTGCATTCATATGGTCGGCCTTCTTGAGATTTGGAAGTGTACTCTGGTCTTCAGGAACATACCACGTATCCCACACATAGCCAGTTACGGGATAACTGACAACCAATTGGTGCTCACCATTATCATCCCAGTAGAGTTTGTTGTCAGGTGTCCATGTAGTAACCTCATCGGCTACAGTCGCAGTAAGGGAGTATTCTGCCCATTGATTATCCTTAGATACTCTACAGAAGTAAAGTTCGTCACCATTCTCCCACACATTACCGCCTTCAAGTGTATTCACACGAGTCTGTACACCGCCAGCGGTAATGTTGAGATTAATCTCCTGCTCCTGCAGAGCAAAGTCCTCTTCCTGCTGGCAGGCAGTGAAGCCCAATGTCAGTAGGGCTAAGGCTGCATAGATTAGTATTTTTCTCATATCGTCTTTCTTTTTAATTAATAATTTCTTTATCTTTTAAGATCCTTCACTCCGTTCAGGATGACACGGAAGGGGGGACGCTCTCTACAAGCTGAAGACAAGACGACGGAAAACGAAACGTCCCGAACGAGCAAACTGAAAGGTCAGAGGTGAAAGGTGAATGCCACTTTTCCGTTTTCACCTTTAATTTTTCAGTTTGTCTGTCGGGACGAAGAAAAGAATGTGTGGGGAGAGGGGATGTCATTACACCGAGGGGGTGAGGAAGACTCGCCAAGAGCCTTCGGCCGCTCCACGCTCTATGTAGTGCTTGTTCAAGAGTTGGGCAACCAATTTCTTGACGGCCGACATATTGACTCCTAATCTTTTCTGCATTTCCTCCAATGTAAGCACCGGTTCGGAAAGCATCAGCCGGAGCAGATGCGGATAGTTGGGTGTGCGGAACTCCACACGCTCACCATCGTACCACCAAAGCCGTTCGTCGGACTCGGTGAGGAAACAAACATCGGTATATACCTCACGAGCTACCAAACTACGGAAATACTTCATGAAAGGACCTATCTCCTGCAGCGAAGCATGTGCTCCTTTGCTCGGTTCTGATCCTACCACAAGGTCTGCCGAATGCAGAGCTTCGAGATATTCGCTCTTGTTGCGGCTGCGTACCACAATCATCGGGTATCCGTGGCGGGCAAGGATGAAGTTCACCATCAGTCGGGCTATACGTCCGTTGCCGTCCTCGAAAGGGTGAATGCGGATGTAGCGGTAGTGGAAGAGTGCGGCCAGTTCCACAGGCGACAGCTTGCCCTCCTGCTCGGCCTGGTTGTACCAGTCCACAAGGTCGGTCATCAGTGCCGGTGTCTCTTCGGGCGATGCGTAGTCAAAGTGGTCGCCATAGCGGGTGATGACACTGTTGGGACGTGTCTTGTACTGTCCGGCATGTACGGTGTAGCTGGTCTGTGCCCCGCCCGGCAGGTTGCGCCATACGGTGTAGTCCTCACGCAACAGCGTGCGGTGCAGGGTACGGATGAAGTGTTGCGTCAGGGGCATCTCCTTGAGTTGTATCTCCTCGTTCACCATCTTCAGTGCCACATTGCTGGCTGTCATGTCCTGCACATCCTTTACATTGGCTTCGCCTATCACCTTACCGAAGAGCAGCAATATCTCCGTCTGTCCGTAGGTCAGCGTATTGCCCTCGATGTGGTTGCTGTTATAGTTGAAGTCAATCGTAAATCGTCGGCTCAGCCGGTTGCGGTCGTCTTCCGTGAGCGGCTGCAATTGCTGCCATGCCTCCAAGGCTTTTTCTAAAGTCAAGTACTTCATGATTTCTATATATTTGCATAAATGGTGGCCAAACAGCCACCTTTTCGACTGCAAATATAGTATTCTTGTTTGAATTGACCAAAGAAACTCCCATGTCTTTTCTTCTTTCGTCTTGTCTTCAGTATGTCAGAGAACGCTTTGCACCTCCACCCCAAGGGGAGGGCGATGGTGAGCAGGAGGGCGGTCAGGCCCGCCTGCCCTGTGGTGGGTTATTCGTTAGTCTCTATTTTCTTCACTATCACTGTACCATTGATTGCAGTCTGGTCATCAGTGACTATTGTCTGAGTACCATCCTCTGCAAAATAACCTACATCAGCAGCTGCACTATTTTTGAGTGTAGAGCCACCTTCAATGCTGAGGCCATCAGTGAATGTCGCGCCTATACCTGTCTCTGGATTGTAAGAGAGATAGCCAGTTTTATCACCCATACTGATGTCATATGTTGCACCAGTGAAACAGCCTCCCGTTATCAATAGGGAATTTGCAGTGCCTTTCAATGCATAAGTGCCACCCATAAAGGTTCCGCCATTGATGGCAAGGGAATATGCTTGGGGACATTCAATGATTGAAGTAGTACTTTCAGCAGCATGTAATGTCCCGTTATTTACGGTCAAATATACTTTATCAGTATTGCAATGTATTATGCTTTGGCAATTCAATCCGGCCACAATTTTTCCATGCTTACCAACAGACGTGTCATCGATGGTAAAG
>JAFQBB010000009.1 GCA_017416805.1 Bacteroidaceae bacterium | reverse complement strand
GTTATAATTTATCTGAAATTATATTCCTTCTATATTTCAAGCCACGAAATATATATTTCATGGTTGGAAATATTCATTTCGTGGTTGGAAATATTTATTTTGTGCTTTAAAATATAGAAGGTATTGAGCTGGAAATGGTTTGTAACCGAATTGCCCGACTCAATAAATATAATATTAGTGCCCGATAAACATTATAGCAGTTTACCGGACACCTCTAATATATAGCAAACCCCTATCGAGGGCGTGTCATAATTAACTTTTTAGACGCAGATGACGCGGATGACGCGGATTTTTCTTGATTATTATACCCGACAGGTTATAATTTATCGATATCCGATAAAGCAAAAAAAAACGGGTACGCACCAACGCACCCGTTTATAAACTATATGAATTATATTCTATCAAATCTTTATCACTTTGGCTTGAACACTTTTAAATTTATCATACGCATTACCTATAGGTTTATAGCCAGTGGGATCACAAACAAGATATTTTTGTCCGTCCACCATTACGTAATCACCCGGTAAATCCGTACTAAAACGCACCGCTGTAGCCAAATGGTTAGGATAGTGAAGAAGAACCACATCCTGAGCGGTCAACTTACGCACCAAATGAGCGAACAGGATGGAACGATCTTCACAGTCACTATAGGGATAGTAAAGTGTCTCGTCAGCAAAGAAAGGACGGTCGCCTCCCCAAATCTCGTCGTCATAACCGTAAGTAAAAGCTGTCTGTACAAAATTGAGGATCATATTCACTGCCTCCTGCTCGCTTTTGTCTGCAATCAATGGGCGAAATGCATCTACGATGGATTCGGTATTCCCCCCACTCATAGGAGCTAACGAATATTCTATCCAATCCATACGGGGATAGCTGTGATAAAACTCCATCAGCCATTTGTTCCCTGCCAATTCCACACGCATTTCCGGGTATTTCTTGGAGGCCAGCACCTTCGACCCGTCCCCGGAATATCCTATATTCATTGGAGAAGAAATCCGAAGAGTCAACACAGATGCCTCTTTGCTAAAACTACGATCCATCAAATAGCAAGCCGTCTGAACATCTTTCTCCACGACATAATAATTCTTGCCTCCTACAGAGAAATAGCAATATTTATAAATTTGAGTATCAAACGGAAGAGCCAACAACAAACGGCCTTCGTTACGGGCAAATCGGAAATCAACTCCGGATTGTGCCAAGATGTAACCTATAAGAAGAGTCTCTTCGTTGGAACCTTCGGCTGTCTGTGTGGCCACATGGGCGACCTCTTTCACAAACAGGTAATACATCCAGTCGCAGAAATTATACTCCTCTCTTGCCTGCTGACAATCGTAAACCAACGGGTCGAGTTCTGCAGTCGCCACCTTTTCCCATGCCTCAGCTATGGAAGACTGGGAATTGTCCGCAACAGAAACTTTAACCACCTCACTGCAACGCAACGTAAAATCATTACCGTAGAACGACTCCAAGCGAATCTGTTTCTGCGAACGATCCTCTTTGGGCCTTTCAATCACAATGGGCTTTGGTGCAGGCGGAACTGTCTTAGGCTTGACAATCTCCAATATAGGCATTTGCTTCGGCACAACAGGGAGCGGTTTGACATCATCATCAATCACAGGCTTAGGTACAAACGGTTTTGGTTGGGGAGGAGGAGCCACCTTTTCTTCCGGATTGACCTGCTTCCATGCCTGCCTCAGATATTTTGCAAACTCACGGTTGTACTGTTCACGATAGCGATTGAATTCGGCTTGGCGCTCATCCTTGTACTTGGCAAACTCCTCCCTTTGCCGCTTGGCATAAGCATCAAACTCTTCACGGCTTTGCGCCAGAACATCTTGAGCAACGCTACTGAGGGCAATCAATACGGTAAGAAGTATGATATTACTGCTGTGTTTCATATACGTTCTCTGATTACATAATAGGCAAAATTTCTGTGATTAGAATTTATAGCTTAAAGTTAAGCCACTAAACTCTTTGGATGCCACAGGGCTAAAATTAAAATTGTGAGGTTTCACAACTACTCGTTTGGCACCTGGTGCCACAACAGCATCTATCAAGTTATAGACATATATAGCCACGGCAGCACCTATACAGCAATTACGAGCCGTTTCATAGTTATCTACTTTAGTTTTATATTCTTTGGCAAAAGCATGCTGGGTACGCATTTTCAAAGCATAGCTCGCACGCTCATTCTCTGTAAAGATAATTCCACCGATAGCTGCAACCTCAGCAGCAAGAAGCGCCAAACCTTTAGCTGTGCTTCCTTTATATAGTTGCGCCCATCCGGGAACTAACGCACGAGCAGAGAAGCCATACTTAGTAGTGAGATATACATTATCAAAGACTGGGTTTGAATCCACAGCCACCATATATAGCGTATGCAATTTACACACACCATTTTCCATAATTGCATATTCATCTACCGTACCGGCTTGTAAAGTAAACTCTTTACCACGGATGGAGGTCTTTACATCGAAGACTTTTTCAACAACCTCATTCAAACGCCCGTTGTTGAAAGTTTGCTTTACTCGCTGTTCTCCTTCGCGGTCAACAACAACTGTCACTTGCTTTATGAGCTGTTCGTTTGAAGCCAATTTTTTTTGTCCTTCTGTACGTGCATTTTCAAGATTACTCCCATATGAAACCACCTCTACAAACTTATATGTACGGTTTTGTTCTTTTGGAGTATTATTCACCCATGCAGGTTTTTGCGCATGAATAGTTAGGGTACTTCCAAACAGAAGTACCACTAACATTAATATTAAATTTCTCATAACCCAATTTGCTCCTGTAGCTTCTTCAATTCATCTTTATTTTCTTCAATAAATTTTTTCTTATCAAATTCTACCGCTATAACCTCATCACGTGACAGTTCATCGTATGCTTTACTCAACAAATCTTCTGTCCTATCCCTCAGTTCTACACAAACATAAGCGGTAATAGTACCATCCGGATTATCGTAGATTGAAGGTTCCCCTATAACTGTATAAGAAATCTTTTGAGCAAAATAGTTTTTTATAGAATTTTGTGCATCCTGTTCTGTCATCGTTTTCTTATTGACCTGTGTATTTTTATTATAACGATCGCGAACACCAACAACTGCGGTTTCCAAACGTGCAGCAAGAGCCTGTGCCGCTGCACTTTCAGCATTTTCCAAGGCTACATCTTCAAGATATGCAGTAGCCGATTGTGCCGCCCGCATCCTTTCGCCTTCTTGTTTTGCTAATGTGTAAGTAGGATCTACCGTACGGCGTTGACGTGTCTGTTGTTGAGGCTTCACATATCCCTGAGGATTGTTATAGTATCCCGCATCTGCGACTTGCTTTGAGCCTCCACATGAACTCAATAATACCACTAAAACTAAAGCTACCAATAAATTAATCTTTTTCATAATCAAAAAATTTTTATGTTAAACAATAAAGTAAATAGATTTATTCGGTTTATTTGGTGAGGGTGCGGACGGCACGAGCATAGAATTTTTCACTACTATAGCTGATATCGCTTTTCGCACCATTTCTCATGTCAATATAATAATAATAATTATTATAATGATAATCTCTCGTATAAGATGAAGACCAATAAAACGCATCTTTAAATCCTCCTATTTTATTTTTCAAGTTGTACAATGCTGCCAACTCTTCAATTGTCGGTAAACGCCAATCTGTAAATCCACCAACTGAAGAATTCTCACACAACGAAAACATCGAGTTTCTATCCCCATGTCCGATATCCTGACGTTGCACTGCAATCCCCAATTCTGGAAGGTTAATATAACTTGGATCATACAATTGTACTGTTTCCCCATACGAAGTCCCCTTATTATTCGTGACATAAGCACGAACATAAGTTATTTTCTCCGAGGAAAATCCAGATACACGTGCCTCAAACTCACCCAATCCTACACCACTGACCACCACCTTGCTGTCATCAATCGTGGGGGTACTATATTCTGTGCTATATACGAAGCCACGCTCTGTATAGGAAGGACTGCCGGCAAAAGTCACCTTTCCATGCAACACGGCAGAGTAGGTGCTTTCGTCAACGTCCGTTGCAGCCAAAGTCTCTACGGTAGCCAAAGTCTCACCTGTACTGAAAGTGACTGTATTTTCACTATATGTCACACCTGCTTCATTCTTCACATAAGCACGCACATAGCAGGTGGCCTCACGTTCCAGATTGGTGAGTTTGGCATCGAATGTCCCTTTGCCTGTACCCTCCACCTTCACAATACTATTGTATATGGTAGGTGATGAATTGGTGTGACTATATACGAATCCACGTTCCGTGTAGGCAGGGTCGCCCACCTCTAACACTTCGCCATGCGCTACAGCCGTATGTGCATTCAGGTCGATGTCGTCTATTCCCTTCATTGTGACCTTGCCACCTACCGCCACTGTCGTAAACGACACCTGATTGCTGCTGTATGCCGTACCGGCATCGTTGACGGCATAGGCACGGACATAGTAGGTCTTGCCTAACGTAAGCCCTACGGCTTGGCAGGAATATTTACTGTCATCGGTCATTGTTGCCGTCAGTTGCTGCAATTTCTGTTCCGTGGTGGGCATTGCCTGCTCACTCAACACAATACCACGTTCGTAATACTTCGGGTAACCATCGTCTACAATCTCGCCGTTAAGCACAGCTGTCGTTGCTGTTACAGACGACACCTCCAAGGTGTTGAGTACAGCTTTCTTCTTGGCCTTCCCGTATGCCCGGACGGTAATCTCCGTACTACCTACCCCTTCGGTACTCAACACGAGCACGGTGGTATTGTCACCGTCAGACAAGAGGTCGCGGTCAATCTTCACGATAATGGTACCCGTCTTTCCGTAATCAAGCGAACCGCTCTTGGGCGACACATCGGTAATCCATCCGCAATTGTTGACCATCTCCCATGACAGTTTTTCGTAATTGTTGTTCACGATATTGAACGAAAGGGTGTTCACACTGTAGTTCTCTCCGAAATCGAGTTCCGTACGGTCGGCCGTAATCACGGCAGGGATACGTTCGATGAGCAAATGGGCCTGTGTGGTCTGCCCGGCCACTACCGTCACAGTCTTGTTGTTGCCATTGTAACCTTCCTTATTGATATTGACACTATATTCCCCCGGACTAAGATCAATAAATTCAAAGGAGCCGTCGCTTCCCGTTACCGTAGCATTTCCACCAGGCGAGAGGGTTGCATTCACCGTAGCTACAGGTTCACCGGTATTTTTGTCTGACACACTACCAGAAATACGCCCGACGGGTATCTCATCCTTGAGGTCTTCAGCACAGGCCGCAAACAGCAAGCCTGCCAGCATTGTGTAAATTAGTCGTTTCATAATGTTTTATTTATTTTGATTTTTGCATTACTATCTGTACTTCAGCCTTATTGCCCGAGATTTTCGATAATGTCTGCCATGTTTTCTGATAGCCGGCGCATTCCGCTTTTAAAACAAAACCGGTTTCTTCTCTAATCTCTATGCTATTGAAGCTGAAACTTCCATCCGTCCCGGTATATGCTGATGAAATCGAAGCCCCTAAACAATCCGGAGCTAATCCATAATAGAGGACTACGGAGGCATTGGATATAGAATTCCCCGTTTCAAAGTCTATGACAGAGCCATAAAAAGTTACCGTATTCCCATCCTCTTCAAAATCACTTGCGCATCCAAGGCACGCAAGGAGTAAAGTAAACAACAAAAGATGCTTTTTCATAATATAGAACTTATTGATTAATCTTCTTCAGGTGCATGTTAACTTCCAAGCTCTCACCGCTGATGGCTGTCACCAACTTACGGTTAGGTTGGTAACCGGCTTTCTGGAACGTAATGGTATATTGCTGCGCATCGAGTTCATCGAAGCGGTATGTACCATCCGCACCTGTATGTTTGGTGACATTAGTGGGTGAAAGCACTACCGAAGCATTTACTAAAGGTTCACCGGTCTCATAGTCGGTCACAATGCCATATACAGAAGAGAAAATATCTTCTTCGGATTTGGAACAGCCACAAAAAGATGAAGCTGACAAGGCAATAATAATAAAAAGAGAAAATACACGCGACCTGTGCGTAGCACTGAATTGAAGTTTTGCCATTGCTGTACAGTATTAGGGTTAAACGTCTAAAAAATCTTACCGTCTAACTCCCTATACGGTCACATCACAATCTATTTGTCAGTATAAAAAAAAGACGTGGGAGTCATTACCTGCTACTCGTCCCACGATTCAAAGGCTCTCGCATTGCCCAACTCTGTTGAAACGAGCAACGCGAAAACCCCACGCCGAATGTATGTATATATAACATCCACTATGCCCCATACGATGAACCAACACTGGCGAGGGTACACCAATGGCTATCCATACGACAAGGCAAAAGATATGTATATAACACATCCAAGGGGCATCCACTGTTGCTTTGCTTTTAACAGAGTTTTGAACTTGCGAGATTCTTGAATCGTTAAAACAAAGCGTCCAAGTAAACGCCTTTTCCATTATGTCATGTCCCTACTCTACTACCCCCTCTAACAGGAAGCAACTATATAGAGACGGGGCAAAGATAATTCAAAGTAAGGAAACAACAAAATAATTTCGTTTTTTTCTATTCGACAGCAAAGAAAAAGGGATATACCGAAGTACATCCCCTTATTACTAATTCCATCATACCTATCAATTGTTCGGCCGGCTGTAATTGGGCGCCTCACTGGTGATAGCCACATCGTGAGGATGACTCTCCATGACACCGGCATTGGTAATGCGGGTGAATTTCGCATTATGCAACTGCTTGATGTCGGCAGCACCACAATAGCCCATACCGGAACGAAGACCGCCTACAAGCTGATAGATTACTTCGTAGAGAGTTCCCTTATAAGGCACACGGGCTGCAATACCTTCGGGCACGAGCTTCTTAACCTCTGTCACACCACCTTGGAAATAGCGGTCAGCCGAGCCGTGCTCCATAGCTTCGAGCGAACCCATGCCACGGTAGGACTTGAACTTACGTCCATTGAAAATAATGGTGTCGCCAGGAGCCTCCTCTGTACCAGCTACGAGTGAGCCAATCATGACACTGTAACCTCCAGCAGCAAGCGCCTTCACCACATCGCCCGAATAGCGGAGTCCGCCATCAGCAATGAGGGGCACACCGGTTCCTTCCAATGCTTTGGCCACATCATATACTGCCGACAATTGAGGTACACCTACACCGGCTACGACACGAGTCGTACAGATAGAACCGGGACCAATACCAACTTTGACGGCATCGGCTCCTGCCTCGACCAACATCTTGGCAGCTTCGCCTGTAGCAATATTACCAACAACGATGTCTATTTGGGGGAAGCGCTTTTTAGCCTCCTTCAGTTTATCTATCACCCCTTTTGAGTGGCCATGAGCGGTATCTATAACAATAGCATCAGCACCTGCATCAACAAGCGCCTGCATACGGTCGAAAGTATCGGCTGTAACACCCACACCTGCAGCTACACGCAAACGCCCCTTGCTGTCTTTACAAGCCATGGGCTTGTCCTTGGCTTTAGTGATATCCTTGTATGTGATAAGTCCAACCAATTTGCCATCAGCATCGACTACGGGGAGTTTTTCAATCTTATTCTCCTGCAGAATCTGCGAAGCCGTCTCCATATCAGTACCCGGATGAGTAGTAATGATATGTTCACTGGTCATCACCTCATCAATATGCTTGTCCATCTCGCGTTCGAAACGGAGGTCACGATTGGTTACGATACCAACCAGACGCTTCTCATCGTCAACCACGGGAATACCTCCAATATGATACTCAGCCATCAAAGCAAGAGCATCCTTCACTGTAGAACCACGTTTGATTGTGACAGGGTCGTAAATCATACCATTCTCTGCACGCTTGACAATAGCAACCTGACGAGCCTGTTCTTCGATAGACATATTCTTATGGATAACACCTATACCACCTTCGCGGGCAATGGCAATGGCCATCTTTGCCTCAGTGACAGTATCCATAGCGGCTGTCACAAAAGGTATCTTCAAATCGATGTTACGTGAAAACTTGGTAGAGAGTTCTACCGTACGGGGCAACACTTCGGAATAAGCGGGAATCAACAATACGTCATCGTATGTCAATCCGTCCATCACGATTTTATCTGCAATAAATGACATAGGTTATAATGCTTTAAGGTGGGTTCTATAAATTCCCACAGATTATTAACGATGGTGAGTGCTTTAATCTTTTTGCCGCCAAATCGGCTTTATCCGGCTATTTTTGCCACTCATCTCGGTCGTGTAGCCCGCTACACTTCCTCTACGACTGACAAAAACATCTCGGCTAAACCCCGATTTTCCGACAAAGCGAATTTATAGAACCCACCTTAAAATTTATTGCGTGCAAATTTACGCATTTTCTTGAATTTGCACAAAGAAAGCGGAAGAAAACAATAAATTTAGGCACGGATTCTTAATAAAAGGTTCAAGGTTCAAAGTTTAAGGTTCAAAAAAAGGCTCAAGGTTCAAGGTTCAAGGTTCAAAAAAGGGCTCAAGGTTCAAGGTTCAAAAAAAGTGCTTTTAAACCTTAAACCTTAAACCTTAAACCTTGAACTTTAAACCTTGAACCTTAAGCCCTAAGCCCTAAACCTTCAATATATCAGTTTGCCATTTCGGAAATGAACTTGATGCGCACAAGGCGGATTTCATCCTCAGTGTAGTCATCGCCCAATTCGTCAATTGCCTCGTCCAGACTGTCTGTGGTTGACTCCTTGAAGTATTCGTAGATGTCGTCCAAATGATCTTCGTCCATTACCTCATCGAGGAAATAGTCTATGTTCAATTTGGTGCCGGAATAGACTATGGCCTCTATTTCATCCAACAGGTCACAAAAGTCAATTCCTTTCGCCATAGCAATATCATCAAGAGCCACTTTGCGGTCTATGCTCTGGATAATGGACACTTTCAATTTGGACTTGTTTGCCACAGTACGCACTCTCAAATCCTCCGGACGTTCAATTTCGTTTTCTTCGCAATGACGTTTGATAAGCCGACAGAACTCCTCGCCATAACGTTTGGCCTTACCGGCTCCAACACCAGGAATATTCTGCAATTCCTCCAATGTGACGGGATAAATAGTAGCCATGGCCTCCAACGACGGATCCTGGAAAATGACATAAGGAGGAACCTCAAGTTGTTTGGATAGCTTCTTACGCAAATCCTTCAGCATAGAGTACAAAGCCGGATCCACAGCACACGAACCACCGCCACGTACCGGAGTGTCTTCCTCTTCCTCATTAAATTCGTTATCTTCTGTAATTTTGAAAGACTTGGGAGACTTCAAGAATTTATGTCCCTCAGGAGTAACTTTCAACAATCCATAACTCTCTACGTCTTTACGCAGATACCCCGCTATCAATGCCTGGCGGATAACGGCATTCCAAAACTTGTCCTCTTCGCTTGATCCTACTCCGAAAAGTTCAAGTTCGTCATGTTTCTGAGCCAAGACTTCCGTTGTCTCTTTGCCCATCAACACATTTATAATATATTCAGTTTTGAAATTTTCTTTTACTGACAGGATAGTCTCTATCACTGTACACAATGATTCCTTTGCTTCCACTTGTTTCTTAGGATTTAAACAGTTGTCACAATTTCCACAATTTTCTTCCGTATAAATTTCGCCAAAATAGTGCAATAACAATTTCCGGCGACATACAGAAGATTCAGCATAAGCAGCAGTTTCCTGCAATAGTTGGCGGCCAATATCCTGTTCGGCTACAGGTTTCCCCTCCATAAACTTTTCAAGTTTCTGAAGGTCTTTATTTGAATAGAATGCCAGACAGACACCCTCGCCTCCATCGCGACCGGCACGCCCTGTCTCCTGATAGTATCCTTCAAGGCTTTTAGGTACATCATAATGGATAACATAACGCACATCAGGCTTGTCAATACCCATACCAAAAGCTATCGTGGCAACTATCACATCTATCTTCTCCATCAAGAAATCGTCCTGCGTAGTTGTACGAGTCACAGAATCCATTCCCGCATGATAAGCACGGGCATTGATGTCATTAGCTTGAAGGACTTCGGCCAGTTCTTCAACCTTTTTCCTGCTCAAGCAATAAATGATTCCTGATTTTCCAGGATTGGCTTTGATATATTTTATGATATCCTTATCGACATTTTTCGTTTTGGGGCGCACTTCATAGTACAGATTCGACCGATTGAAAGAAGACTTGAACTCCTTAGCATCAATCATTCCCAAATTTTTCTTGATGTCCGTCCTCACCTTGTCTGTTGCAGTTGCGGTAAGGGCTATCAAAGGAGCCTTTCCGATTTCATTGATAATGGGACGGATACGGCGATATTCGGGACGGAAATCATGCCCCCATTCCGATATGCAATGTGCCTCATCCACCGCATAAAACGAAATCTTTATAGAACGGAGAAATTCCACATTCTCTTCTTTCGTCAGTGACTCTGGAGCCACATACAGCAACTTGGTCCTGCCGCTCATAATATCAGCCTTGACCAAATCTATGGCAGACTTGTTCAACGAAGAGTTTATGAAATGGGCCAAGCCATCTTCTTCACTCATATTACGCATAGCATCTACCTGATTCTTCATCAAAGCAATCAGTGGGGATATGACAATGGCGACCCCATCCATAAGAAGAGATGGAAGCTGGTAGCACAACGACTTGCCACCTCCTGTAGGCATCAGGACAAAGGTGTCATTACCATCAAGCAGGTTACGGATAATGGCCTCCTGATCTCCTTTAAAGGTATCAAAGCCGAAATACTTTTTCAAACAGTTCGTCAAAATCATTTTCTCTGCCATACGAAAATAGGATTTATTAGTGTTTTTGCATCGCTCCACAACTCTTCGGGATGTAGCTGAAGAACAAAATTACAAACAAGTTCTCATATATCCATAGTTTTCTTCTTATTTTTTTTGAAAAAAAACGAAGAAAGATACATTTTCACCTCTTTTATGCATTCTGCAACCGCGACATATTCGCCTTCCCCAATTGCGCTTTTGCATAATCAAGCGTCACTTCATAGCTCTTTGCTCCTTCTGAAGAGGGTAGTTCAAACATGACATCCATCATGATTGTCTCCACTATCGAACGCAACCCACGAGCGCCCAGTTTGTACTCGACAGCCTTGTCCACGACATATTCGAACACTTCGGATTGGAAAGTCAAAGAGATACCATCCATTTCAAACAGCTTGACATACTGCTTGATGATGGAGTTCTTCGGTTCTGTCAGGATACTGCGCAATGCATCCCGATCCAACGGATTCAAATAGGTGAGCACGGGCAAACGGCCTATAATTTCTGGAATCAGTCCGAAAGCTTTCAAGTCTTGCGGTGCTATATATTGCATCATATTGGACTTGTCAATCTTGCTCACATTATTTACCGCATTGTAACCCACGACATGAGTATTCAACCGTTGGGCGATTTTCTTTTCTATGCCGTCAAAAGCTCCTCCACAGATGAACAAGATGTTTTTTGTATTGACAGGTATCATCTTTTGGTCAGGATGCTTACGCCCTCCTTGAGGAGGAACATTCACCACAGAGCCTTCCAAGAGTTTCAACAAGCCCTGTTGAACACCTTCTCCACTGACATCACGGGTGATAGACGGATTGTCACTCTTACGGGCAATCTTATCTATCTCATCAATAAATACTATTCCCTTTTCCGCTTCGGCCACATTATAATCAGCGACCTGCAACAAACGGGTCAATATACTTTCTATATCTTCGCCCACATAACCCGCTTCGGTCAAGACCGTAGCATCCACAATCGTGAAGGGTACATCGAGCAATTTCGCAATAGTACGCGCCAATAGGGTTTTTCCGGTACCGGTACTTCCCACCATAATGATGTTGGACTTTTCAATCTCAACTTCATCTGCACTGTCCGCTTGCATCAAACGTTTATAGTGGTTATATACAGAAACCGACAAGAAACGTTTGGCATCGTCCTGACCTATGACATACTGGTCAAGAAACGATTTTATTTCCTTAGGTTTGGGAAGATTTTTTTTCCTGTCCTCCAGTTTTTTCTTCCCTGTATCGCGCAAATATTCCCGTGTGATTTCTACAGCCTGTTCGGCACATTCGTTACAGATGAATCCATCTACACCCGTAATAAGAAGTGCCACTTCACTATCCGTCCGGCCACAAAAACTACATTTTCTTTTTACCTTTCCTGCCATACCTTATCCTTTGCGCGACAATACGCTATCAATCATGCCATATTCTTTTGCCTCTACTGCTGTCATCCAATAATCACGATCAGAATCCGCCCATACTTTATCAAATTCCGTATGAGAGTGGTCAGCAATAATCGTGTAGAGTTCTTTTTTCAATTTCTGAATCTCACGGGCTGTAATCTCTATATCAGAAGCTTGTCCTTGTGCTCCTCCCATCGGCTGGTGAATCATCACACGTGAATGAGGAAGTGCCGCACGTTTTCCTTCTGCTCCTGCCACCAATAATACAGCAGCCATCGAAGCGGCCATACCTGTACAAATAGTGGCGACATCGCTGTTGATGAATTGCATTGTATCATAAATTCCCAACCCGGCATAGACAGAACCGCCAGGAGAATTGATATAAATGGAGATATCCTTGCCCGGCTCTACGGAATCCAGATAAAGGAGCTGGGCCTGCAATGTGTTGGCAGTATAATCATCAACTTGAGTACCCAAAAAAATGATACGGTCCATCATTAACCGTGAAAACACATCCAACTGGGTCACGTTCAGCTGACGCTCTTCCAATATATAAGGATTCAAATAACCGCCTTGCGAACGAATCACATCATCAAGGACCATACTGTTCATCCCCAAGTGTTTAGTAGCATACTTTCTAAAGTCATCCATCATATTCCTAATCTTTATTCATTCAACTTTTTACCCTTTTACACCCTAAAACCAAGGGAGGCACCGGGCATCTTGTATTTTAGCAAAGCAAAAATACAAAAAAAACAAGCCCGAAGCCTCCCTTTTAGGAAGTTTTAGCAATTAATTGCTATTTCTTTATTGAAACATTTTGTTGAATTCGTCCAAAGAGACAGTTTTCTCATCCAAAGAAACCTTTCCCTTCAAGGCTGCCGAGAGTTTGGCCTCGATAGCACGGTTCACCAAACCATCCACACTTTCTTTCTTCTTCAACATCTCCTTGGCATAGTTTTCCAACATCTCTTCGGGCACATTCATCATGCCGTACTGAGCGAACTGGGCACGTGTTGCCCCCTTAGCCATGTTCATCACATCATCATTGTCAATCTTGATTTCATTCTGGTTGACAAGTTCCTCCTTGATGAGATGCCATGTAAGTTCTTCAATGCTCTTATCGTAGTTTTCGTTTACGAACTCCTCACCTTTCTCTTCATTGTTCATCAGCATGATGCGTTTGAGCAATGCATCGGGGAATTCCAACTTACCAATCTTGTTTGTAAGATACTCGCGTACATCCAACAGGAACTTATAATCGCTATCGGGAGTAAACTGAGCCTGCAGTGATTCCTTCACTTTGCTGCGGAATTCCTCTTCACTCTTCACTACACCTTCGCCAAACACCTGGTCAAAAATCTCTTGTGAAAGTTCTGCGGATACAAAGCGAGTAATCTCTTCTACTTGGAAACTGAAATTGCCGGCATGAGCAGCAACTTCTTCTTTCTGAATTTTCAGCAATGAAGCCAATTCAACCTCACTTCCGTCATAAGCGGCATTGGGATTGAACACAAGCACATCGTTTACCTTGGCATTGGCAAACACGGCCTTCTGATCGTCATTCTTCATGTATGAAGGCATCATTACGGCACCCTCTACCTGAATACCACCTTCTTTGGTACTTCCGTTTTCATCAAGCTCAGCCAGAAGACCCTTCAACATGTCATTGTCCTGATATGAGTCAACTTTCTCATACTTACCGGCACGCTGAGTGTACATGCTTACCTGACGCTCTACGAGTTCGTCATTTACATCCACATTATAATAGGGTATAGTATCATTGCTACCCAACGCCACTTCAAACTCCGGAGCCAACGCAATATCAAACACAAATTCGATATCATCCTGTGCAACAATATCGATAGATTGATTTTCAACCGGGAGAGGTTCGCCCAACATATTCACCTTATTCTCTCTCAAGTATTCATAAACCTTCTCCTGCAAGAGTTTATTTACCTCTTCAGCCTTTACAGCTGTACCATACTGCTTCTTTATGATGCCCATGGGGACCATACCCGGACGGAATCCCGGCATATTGGCCTTCTGACGGAATGTCTTCAGAGCCTTTTCTACTTTCTCCTGATAATCAGCTTTCTCAAGCTGTACTGTAAGCTTTGCGCTCACCTTGTCAACGTTTTGCAATGAAATATTCATTTCTGACAGTTTTATTTTTAATGAATTTATTAATTATTCTTACTCCATAATTTCCCGGATAGAGAGGACTCTATCCCGAATTGAGGGTGCAAAATTAGTATTAATCTTTCAATTTACAAACTCAACAGACAAAAAAGTCCTAAATTACAATATCTTTATGAGTTATTCCTGCCAAATTTACACCATCATTCACATTCACAAACCGTATTGAACCTTGCCGCCGAGCCGCCTATAATACGTAATAATTGTGATACGCGCGTGTGGGCGCGAGAATGAAACTGTTAAATTTCTCAAATTCTCGCGCCCACACGCGTATATACATTTCACGTATATAGGCGGCTTGGCGGCAAGCAGCTCATCACCCACAGCTTGTCTTTACCCAAGTTGAAAGTGTGTCAAGTCTGCCTTCGGATTCACTTGAAGATACGGTTCTTACGGCTTGAAGATACGGTTCTTTGTACACCAAGATACGGATCTTTACTAAGAGAAAAAGTCAATAAAAACGGCCTCTTAGTTCTGCTGGAAATCCTTACGACGCAACACGAAACTATTGCTGAGGTATTTTGCCCGTACTACAGGATTCTCGGCCAACTCTTCGGGCGAACCTTGAAACAAGATCTTACCCTCAAACAGCATATACGCACGGTCCGTAATGCTGAGTGTCTCGCCCACGTTGTGGTCAGTAATGAGGATTCCTATATTCTTGTCTTTCAACTTCCACACAATGTGCTGGATATCCTCAACAGCAATAGGGTCCACCCCGGCAAACGGTTCGTCCAGCATAATGAATTTAGGGTCGATAGCCAGACAACGTGCAATCTCCGTCCGTCGTCTTTCGCCACCCGACAACTGGTCGCCAAGATTCTTGCGGACTTTCTGAAGGCGAAACTCTGCAATCAGGCTTTCCAGCTTCTCTTTTTGATATTCTTTGGTGGTTGGTGTCATTTCCAGCACCGAAGCGATGTTGTCCTCGACACTCATCTTTCGGAAGATGCTGTTTTCCTGCGCCAGATAGGCAATGCCATGTTGGGCACGTTTATATACCGGAAATTTCGTTATCTCCAAATCATTCAGGAATATACGTCCCTCATTGGCCACCACCAAACCGGTAGTCATATAAAATGATGTAGTCTTACCCGCACCATTAGGACCGAGCAATCCTACAATCTCACCTTGTCTCACATTGAACGAAGCATGGTTCACCACCGTGCGTTTTCCATAGCGCTTGACCAACCCTTCCGAACGGAGCACCATACGCTCTTCTGTCCCTACGGGCACATTGTCCTGAATTTCCTCTATACTGTTCTTATCTGTCATAAACTCAGATTTTGGGTACAAAAGTACAAATTTTCCTCATTAAAAAAGGTTATTATTGACATAAACTATTTTAAGTGTACATTATTTATTGAATAAAAAGAGTTACCTTTGCAGAAATTAACAAACAACATTCATGTTTATCACCAAATCAATCAACACATTCGGTAGTTACCTGATGCTTATGGGAAAAGTCTTTGCACGTCCCGAACGCATGAGGAGTTTCTTCAAACAATACACCAAGGAGATGTCGCAATTGGGAGTGGACTCCATCGGCATCGTCCTGCTTATCTCATTCTTTATCGGCGCCGTCATCTGCATACAAATCAAGTTGAATATACAGACTCCATGGATGCCCCGTTTTGTCACGGGATACACAACCCGCGAAATCATGCTATTGGAATTTTCATCCTCCATCATGTGTCTTATTCTAGCAGGAAAGGTGGGAAGCAACATCGCTTCAGAGTTAGGCACCATGCGTGTGACCCAACAGATTGATGCTCTCGAAATCATGGGAGTCAATTCGGCCAACTTCCTCATCCTTCCAAAAATCGCAGCTTTGGTCACCATGATACCTTTCCTTGTCACATTCAGTATTGCGGCAGGCATTATCGGTGCTTATGCCACGGGGTGGTTTGCCAACGTCATCAATCCAGAAGACTTGACCTACGGACTACAGTACAGTTTCACCGAGTGGTTCGTTTGGTGCGGCATCATCAAAAGCCTTTTCTTCGCATTCATCATAGCAAGCGTCTCTTCTTTCTACGGATACACGGTTGAAGGCGGCTCCATTGAAGTAGGAAAATCCAGCACGAATGCCGTCGTACACAGTAGCATCCTGATACTTTTTTCGGACCTGATTTTGACCCAATTACTTACAGAATGATACAGATAGAATCCATCCATAAATCTTTCGAAGGGAAAGAAGTGCTAAAAGGCATCAGCAGCACCTTTGAGAATGGCATAACCAACTTGATTATCGGACAAAGCGGAAGCGGAAAGACCGTATTGATGAAATGCATCGTAGGCCTGCTTTTGCCAGAAGAGGGACACATTCTGTACGACGGACGGGATTTTGTCAGCATGAAGAAGAAAGAGAGAAAACTATTGCGCCGCGAAATGGGAATGATTTTCCAAAGTGCCGCATTGTTTGACTCAATGAGCGTGTTGGAAAACGTCATGTTCCCTCTTGACATGTTTTCGGGCTATACCTATCGTGACCGGGTACGCCGTGCACAATTCTGTCTTGACCGCGTAAACCTCATTGATGCTCAAGACAAATACCCTGGCGAAATCAGTGGCGGTATGCAGAAACGTGTAGCCATCGCACGAGCCATTGCGCTGAATCCCAAATACCTCTTTTGCGACGAGCCAAATAGTGGTCTCGATCCAAAAACGTCGCTCGTCATCGATGACCTTATACACAGCATCACTGAGGAATACAACATGACCACCATCATCAACACCCACGACATGAACTCCGTCATGGGCATCGGAGATAAAATCTCTTTCATTTTTGAAGGCCACAAAGAATGGGAAGGCACCAAAAACGATGTATTCACTTCTACCAACGAACGGCTCAACAATTTCATTTTTGCCAGCGACCTGCTCCGCAAGGTAAAGGATGTGGAAGTGGGAAATATTGAGGGGTAAAAGTTTAAGATGGGTTCTATAAATTCGCTTGAGAGGATTTGCTTCGGATTTTTGAGATTTTTTCTTCTTATCTGCGAAGATGCGTAGCGGGCTACGTATCAAGAAAATAAGAAGAAAAAGGCCAAAAAGACAAGCAAAGCATCCAAGCAGAGAACCAACCTGAATAAACATAGAAACTAATGAGACTGTGTCATAATTCACTTTTCATCCGCAGATTGCGCAGATGACGCAGATTATTCTTTCCTATTATACCCTATAGGTTATAATTTATCTGCGTCATCTGCGCAATCTGCGGATAAAGAATTAAATGGTGGCATTTTTGACACAGCCCCATTCCCACAGATTATTAACGATGGTGAGTACTTTAATCTTTTTGCCGCCACCATACACCTTAATGAATGAATCAAAAAAAGGTTTTCGATGAGCGATAGCGAATAAATCGGCTTTATCCGGCTCTTTTTGCCACTCGTATCGGTCGTGTAGCCCGCTACACTTCCTCTACGACTGACAAAAATATCTCGGCTAAACCTCGATTTTCCGACACCATACCTTAATGAAAGAATCAAAAGAGGTTTTCGATGAGCGATGGCGAATAAAGCGAATTTATAGAACCCACCTTAACTCATTTCAAAAAATGACGTATGGCTCCAACCATTCCAATGTATCCTTTGAGAATTCTCTGTAAAGAGAGAGTTGGTTAAGCGAACGTAAAGGACCATGTTTCTTTTTATGGCGGAGAATAACACGAGCCTGCCTGTAAGTGAGATAGGGATGAGCGGCCATTTCATCGACTGTGGCGAGATTAAGGTTCAGCCTTTTATAAACCGGAGTATGAATAACAAACCAGCGGAGTACGGAGTCAGGCATTCCGTCTATTTCCAACAACTGACCAACCCGACTATATCCTCCCAAATAATCACGAAACTGTACGATACGACGTGCACGCCACGAGCCAATGCCAGGCACACGTTTCAACAATAGAGTATCGACTGTATTCAAATCAAGCAGAGTATCAGATCGAAACTTACGCACCCTTTCATCACGCCAAGAAGGAGCAGCTTTGATGCTTCCTTTCCTGACATCCGTAGTCGCACGAGGAGAATTTATGCTGATTCTTTTACTTTTATCTATAGATGGGGCATCAAAATTTCTCTTTTTCCTCTCGTAAGCGATATGTAAAGAATCTTCAACGGTTTGCAAAACAGCAGTATCTGCAACCACAAAATTCTCCTCTTGCATTGGCCGTTGAGAGGAATGCCACAAGCAGAAAATCCCAATCAACAACAAAGCCGACAAAATCAGAATTGCCCTACGGTCACCCCTTGAGAAGTAAAAAAAGTCCTTAAACATCCAATCCGTATGACATCACCACAATCCCAATTCATTCACAAATATCAATCCGATAGCGACAGGTGCCAAGTACTTCAAAATAAAGATATAGATTTTAAAGAAAGGTACTTTCAGGCTACCATTGTTTGATATCTCCTCCCACACGATGCGCTTGTCCAGATACCAACCTGTGAAGACAGATATAAGCATTCCACCCAAGGGGAGCATAATTTTGGAAGTCAATGTGTCGAGGAAGTCAAAGAAAGTAAGGCCAAGAATCTTCATATCTGCCAACACGCCAAACGACAAAGCAGAGAAAACGCCCAACAAGGTACAGAAAATTGTCACACACCAAGCAGCTTTTGTACGCGACAATTTCCAATCCTCATGAACAAAAGCAGTGACTACTTCATGCATGGAAATTGTGGAGGTAAAAGCGGCTAAGGCCAACAAGACATAAAACATCACCGAGAAGATATAAGCCAAGAAAGGCACATTACCGAATGCCATCTGAAAGACATTGGGCAAGGTGATAAAAAGCAAGGAAGGACCAGCATCAGGAGAAACACCGACACTGAAGGCTGCAGGGAAAATGATAAGGCCTGCAGTGATAGCTATCAGAGTGTCAATGATACCCACGCTCAGTGCCGTCTTGGAAAGGTTTGTATCCTTCCCGAAATAAGAGGCATAGGTGGAAAGACAACCCAAACCTAAACTAAGTGAGAAGAACGCCTGCCCCATAGCTCCAAGAAAAACATCGGGGGTGACTTTACTGAAATCAGGTTTCAATAAGAATTCCAACCCCTTCTCTGCACCCGGAAGCATCACCGAACAAACGGCCAATACGAGGATGAGGACAAAGAGCATGGGCATCATAATTTTCGCTGATTTCTCAATACCTTTCTTCACTCCCATGATAATGACCCAATGTGTCATCAGCATAAAGGCCACCATCCACAAAAGGGAACGCCATGGATTGGCCGAGAACTCGGCAAAGAACTGGGTATATCCATCAGCATTCATCCCTGCGAAGCCATTGTTGACAGCTTGCCAGGTATATTCCAATGTCCAACCAGCCACTACCGAATAGTAGCTGAGAATGAGGAATCCGGCCAACACGCCCATATAGCCCAATCCGCGCCACGGAGAACCGGGAGCAAGCACTTTATAAGCCCCTGCCGTATTGGCACGCGAATGACGACCAATTGAGAACTCGGCAATCATAATGGGAAGGCCCATAAAAAACACACAACACAGATAGATGAGAATAAAGGCTGCACCGCCATGATTTCCTGTCTCATAAGGGAAACGCCAGATATTGCCAAGCCCTACGGCCGAACCTGCCGCCGCCAAGATGGCACCTATCTTGCTACCGAAGTTCACTCGTTCTTGATTTGTTTTCATAATCTTATTCTTTTATTGAGAAAGACGGCCAGTGTCACCCTGAGTTTATCGAAGGGTCTCAGAGGTTTACTGACCATTTACTACACTATGAGATCCTTCGACAAGCTCAGGATGACACAGAGGCTGCATGATAAATCTACATGCAAAACTCAAGGTGGGTTCTATAAATTCCCACAGATTATTAACGATGGTGAGTGCTTTAATCTTTTTGCCGCCAAATCGGCTTTATCCGGCTCTTTTTGCCACTCGTATCGGTCGTGTAGCCCGCTACACTTCCTCTACGACTGACAAAAATATCTCGGCTAAACCTCGATTTTCCGACAAAGCGAATTTATAGAACCCACCTCAAATTATTATTTTGATGCCGCAAAAATACAAAAGTTTTCCTACTTTTGCACCCGATTAGCATCTATTCTATTCATGAAACGTTATTTAAAACATTACAAATGGTCTTTGCTCCTCGTTGCAATTATCATTGTCTTATCCCTCTATCCGTTGGAAAATCCGCCATTAGGAGATGTCCCTTATATTGACAAATGGACTCATGTCTGCATGTATGGAGGATTATGTCTCATACTTTGGATAGAATACCTGCGCATACACCAAGCCATAAATCCATGGCGGACATTTGTAGGAGCAATCCTATTACCTTTATTGCTCAGTGGGGCGATGGAATTACTACAGGAATATGCTACCGTAAACCGTAGCGGTGACTGGGCCGACATGATAGCCAACAGCATAGGAGTCATTTTAGCCGCCCTATTGGGATATCTTGTTTTTCCACGATGGATGAAACAAAAAAACTGAGCCTACTTCTTCCAATCTTTAAACGGATGTGATACCAGACAGGAGTTATAATAACGACGGTCTCCGGTCACTTCCTGTCCCAAGAAGGAAGGTCTATCAAAATCCTCATCAACAGACTCCAACTCAACTTCTGCTATCACAAGTCCCTCATTATCACCAGCGAACTCATCAACCTCAAAAGTATGATGACCTATGGGCACCATATAACGGACCTTATCAATGATTCCTCCATCGCAAAGGAGCATCAACTCCTCTGCCTCCTGAACAGGTATTTCATGTTCCCACTCATAGCGGCTCAATCCCCCATCTGCCGAGGGGCCTTTAATGGTAAGGAACCCCTTGTCGCCACGAATACGTACACGAACTGTCCGTCCACTCGTGCGACAAATATAACCTTGCGCTATACGGCTGGAGGATGATGCCATCATCCGATAGCTGTCATCCTCCACCAGAAATTTTCGTTCAATCTCTTGAGACATAAATTACAAAAATGATGCCCAAGCAATACCGACCAAGGCCAATATTCCTAATCCGATGAACATCCATTTCATAACCTTCTGCGCCTGTTCTTCTTCGCGATGCGCACGACGCTCTTGACGCTGCATTTGTCTGTTTTTTCCCATGATTGTGATATTTTTAAGTTAATGTTTCAGGTTTTCTGAATCTCTAAAGTCCTTAAAGACCTTAGAACCATAGAGTTCTTAGCGGGAAGTTACTCTCCCTCTCCGGCAAATTCCATCAGGTAGGCTTTGATGAAGCCATCAATCTTACCATCCATCACACCACCGACATCACTTGTCTGCCAATTGGTACGATGATCTTTCACACGACGGTCATCGAAAACGTAAGAACGGATTTGTGAGCCCCACTCAATCTTCATCTTGCCAGCCTCAACCTTAGCCTGTTCGGCCATACGGTGCTCCAACTCCTTGTTGTATAGGATTGAACGCAATTGGCGCATCGCATTCTCTTTGTTCTTAGGTTGGTCGCGTGTCTCGGTGTTTTCAATGAGGATTTCCTCTTCCTCACCCGTATAAGGGTCTTTATACTGATAACGGAGACGAACACCTGACTCCACCTTGTTCACATTCTGACCTCCGGCACCACCCGAGCGGAAAGTATCCCACGAGATACGGGCCGTCTCGACCACCACCTCGATAGAGTCGTCAACAAGCGGAGTGACAAAGACCGAAGCAAATGATGTCATACGTTTTCCCTGTGCATTGTAAGGGCTGACGCGCACCAGACGGTGCACACCGTTTTCACCCTTCAAGTATCCGTAAGCATAAGGGCCTTGAATCTCCATCGTCACCGTCTTGATGCCGGCTTCGTCACCATCTTGCAAGTTACTGATAGCCAGTTTATAGCCATTCTGCTCAGCGTAGCGCATATACATACGCATCAGCATACTGGCCCAATCCTGCGCTTCGGTACCTCCGGCACCTGAGTTAATTTTCAGCACACAATCCATTTGGTCTGCCTCTTGGCGAAGCATGTTCTTCAGTTCCAATGCCTCAACTGCTTCAACAGCCTTGGCATATGCCTCATCCACCTCTTCTTCGGTCACCAGTTCATCCTTGCAGAAGTCGAAAGCCAACTCCAGTTCATCGGTCAGAGTTTTCACCTCTTTGTAGCCATCAATCCAAGCCTGCAGCCCCTTCACTTTTTTCATCTGAGCCTCAGCCTTCTTGGCATCATCCCAAAATCCGGGAGCCTGTGTGCGGAGTTGTTCTTCCTCCACCTGTATCACTTTGGCATCAATGTCGAGATAGCGGTTCAAAGCCTCGGTTCGCGTCTTTACGTCTTTCAGTTGTTCAATTGTTATCATTGCTCTATTTTCATTTCAAGGTGCAAAGGTAGATATTTTTTTTGATACGACAAAAGAATCTCTCCCCCCTGACAACGAAGGGGACTGTGTCATAATTCACTTTTCATCCGCAGATTGCGCAGATGACGCAGATTATTCCTTCCTATTATACCCGATAGGTTATAATTTATCTGCGTCATCTGCGTCATCTGCGGATGAAGAATTAAATGGTGGCATTTTTGACACCCTCCTATAAGATATCTATACTAATCTGGTATCTGCCACCCACTTCGCAAGATGGAGGAGTAGGCAGGAAGCCCTACTCCAACAACTCGACTGCCTTCATGACACTCTCGTTGGTCTCATTCATCACGCGGAAATACTCATTCATCTCCCACAAGTCGCGGGCAATGAGAGCCTTCAGCTGGCACTTCAACATGGGCAGTGCCTCCTGATAGAGAGCCTCATCATACTTCACCCCCTCCTTCTCGCCACTCTCGACAAGCTGCTTCAACAACTCGGCAGAGACCTCGAAGCGCAGGTTATAAGTATCAAAGTCCTTATAGAGCGAGGCCAACTCGTCACGGTGGTCATCAATATACCTCAGACTGGCATTGATTATACATCCCTTGGCAGAGAGGTCGCGGTGATACTTGTTGTAACGGGTGGTATCCAAGGGAATGAAGTAGTCAGGCATAATGCCTCCACCACCATAGACCGTACGTCCCAACTTGCGTGTCTGGTACTTCAACGAGTCAGGGAAGTGGATGCTGTCAGCATGAATGAATTCCCCCTTTTTGAAACGCTCGTTCAAGTCCTCCTTATACTTCTTCTTGTCATCGTATGGTTTCTGTATGCAACGCCCGGAAGGTGTGTAGTAACGGGCTGTGGTAAGACGTATCATAGAACCGTCAGGCAAGTCGAGCGGACGCTGTACCAGTCCCTTACCAAAACTGCGACGTCCCACAACGAACCCTCTGTCCCAATCCTGTATAGCACCACTCACAATCTCGGAAGCCGATGCCGAATACTCATCAATGAGCAACACAACCTGCCCCTTGCGCATACTCCCCTTGCCCATAGCCTTGAAGTCGCGCCGTGGTTGTCGCAAACCTTCGGTATAGACAATCAGATTGCCAGCCTCAAGGAACTCATTGGCAATGTCAACAGCTGCACTCAAGTAGCCTCCCCCATTGCCCTGCAGGTCCAATATCAGGTGTTTCATCTTCTGCTTCTTCAATCTGCCCACAGCCTCCAGGAACTCCGCATGAGTCGTAGCCCCAAAGCTGCTGATACGCACATAACCGATTCCCTTACGGATCATGTAGGCAGCATCCAGCGTATGCAAAGGAATCTTGTCGCGCACCACATCGAAAGCAAGCAACTCGGCAAATCCCCGACGCGCAATGCCCAACCGGACCGTCGTACCCTTCGGACCACGCAGACGGCGCATAATCTCCTCACGGCTCATCTTCACACCGGCAATGGCAGTATCGTTGACCGTCACTATACGGTCGCCAGCCAATACACCCACCTTCTCGGAAGGACCTCCCGATATGGGCTGTATGATGAACAGTGTATCCTCCACCATATTGAACTGCACCCCAATGCCCTCGAAGTTGCCCTGCAGAGGCTCGTTCATCTTCTTCACCTCCTCGGCATTGGAGTAGGCCGAATGAGGGTCCAGTTTCTCCAACATGCCACGGATGGCATCCTCCACCAACTTCTCCTCGTCCACCTTATCCACATAGAGGTTGGCTATGGCAAACTCTGCCAATTGCAACTTACGCATAGGAGTGTTGACAACCTTCTGAGGATTGTTCTGTCCCTGCACCATGCAGAAGGACAGGAGGAGGACTATCAATGTATTGATTCTTTTCATCGTTTCTCTTTTATACCTTATTATATTTATTAGAAGTGCAGGAGGCAGGAGTGACGCTTCGCTTAGGTGTAGCAAGGCTCGCAGAAAGAAGCACTAAATGTGCTTCTGTGCCGAAGCGAGGGGAGCACAGTACCCTGTGCGACGGGGCTCCGAAGGAGATTGAACGACACTATTGCTCCCCTAAACCCTACATCTTGAACTTGCAGCTTTTTTGAACTTGGTGCCCTTAAAATCCTTAGGGCCTTTAAAGTCCTTAAGTTCCTTAGAGCCAAAGAGCGTAGCTTCAGTCCTCCAACTTCATACCTTCAGGCAAGAACGGTGTAACATCCTTGCCATAGCTCATCAGTTCGCGCACCACACTGGAACTGATATTGGTCAGTTCCGGCTCGGTGAAGAGCAGGACAGTCTCCAGCCCGGCCAACTGGCGGTTGATGTCGGCAATGCTCTCCTCATACTCGAAGTCCTTCACCGAACGGATACCACGGATGATGAAGCAAGCCTCCATCCTACGGGCAAAGTCAATGGTAAGGTCACTATACGCCTCCACACGGATACGAGGTTCATCGGCATAGTAGTCACGCACCATCTTCAAGCGCTTCTCCGTAGGCAATACAGTACGCTTCTTCTCGTTCACACCAATACCAATAATAATCTCATCCATGAAGGTGAGTGCCCGCCTCACAATGCTGGCATGGCCGGTAGTAAAGGGATCAAATGTCCCGGGAAATATAGCTCGTTTCATATATTTAGTTCTTAGTTACAAGCTACAGGCTACAAGTGAACATCCGAAAAACAAACGCTGTTACTTGTAGCTTGTAGCTCATCACTGTTTACTCTTCCGCCCTGTCTTCCTCTACCACCAGGTTGTCAATGATGAAACCTTGACGCTCCATGGTATTCTTTCCCATATAGAAAGCCAACAGGTCATCCACCAAGTCGTTCTTGCGGAGCGATACCTGCTCCAGCCTTATTTCAGGGCCTATGAAATTCTTGAACTCATCGGGCGAAATCTCACCAAGTCCTTTGAATCGGGTAATCTCAGGATCAGGACCAAGCGCCTCAATGGCAGCTACGCGTTCCTCCTCGCTGTAACAATAACGGGTAATGAAGTCACTGCTCTTTCCTCCCTTCTCATTGACAGCCTGCAATTCGTCACTCGCGGCCTTCTTCTTTATCTTGCTCCGCTTGTTACGCACACGGAAAAGGGGAGTCTGCAGGATATAGACATGCCCCTTCTTGATGAGGTCGGGGAAGAACTGCAGGAAGAAGGTAATCATCAGCAGACGGATATGCATACCATCCACATCGGCATCGGTAGCAATAATCACCTTGTTGTAGCGCAAACCGTCAATGCCATCTTCAATATTAAGCGCCGCCTGCAACAGGTTGAACTCCTCGTTCTCATAGACCACCTTCTTGGTCAGTCCAAAGGTGTTCAGTGGCTTACCGCGCAGGCTGAACACAGCTTGTGTATTTACATCGCGACTCTTGGTAATGGAACCGCTGGCCGAGTCTCCCTCAGTGATAAAGATACTGCTCTCCTGACGGTTCTCTCCCTTCGTATCGTTAAGGTGGATGCGGCAATCACGCAACTTGCGGTTGTGCAGATTCGCCTTCTTGGCACGCTCGCGGGCCAGCTTGGTGACACCGGCTATGGCCTTTCGTTCTTTTTCCGACTCGGTAATCTTCTGCAGCATTACATCTGCCACATCTGCATTCTTGTGCAGGTAGTTGTCCACCTCTTGTTTTACAAAGTCACCCACATACTTGTTCACACTTACCCCTTCGGGCGACATGGTGGGCGAACCGAGTTTCACCTTTGTCTGGCTCTCAAATACAGGCTCCTCCACATTCAAGGCAATAGCGGCCACAATACCGTTTCTGATATCACCATATTCATGATTCTTGTTATAGAACTCCTTGATGGTGCGTGCTATATGCTCCTTGAAGGCACTTTGATGCGTACCTCCCAGCGGAGTATATTGTCCGTTGACGAAGGAGTAATACTCCTCACCATTCTGATTGGTATGCGTAAATGCTATCTCTATATCCTCGCCATGCAGGTGTATGATGGGATAGAGTTCCCCGGCAGTCATCCTGTCCTTGAGGAGATCCATCAGCCCGTTGCGCGAAATGAGGCGACGACCATTATAGACAATGGCAAGTCCGGTATTCAGGTAAGTATAATTGCGCAACATGGTATCCACCGTCTCCTGTCGGTAGCTATAGTTCTTGAACAGAGTGTTGTCAGGTTCAAAGAAGATGTAGGTACCGTTCTCGTCCTGAGTGGGTTCAGTAGTATCACTCTGCAATACCCCCTTCTCAAAAGTGGCACATCGTACCTGACCGTCTCTATAACTGCGCACCTCAAAACGGCTGCTCAAAGCATTTACGGCCTTCACACCCACACCGTTCAGTCCGACACTCTTCTTAAAGGCTTTGCTGTCATACTTGCCTCCCGTGTTCAACACGCTGACCGCCTCAATCATTTTGCCTTGAGGAATACCCCGACCATAGTCACGCACACTGACGCGCAGATTCTCGTCAATGTCAATTTCAATACGTTTGCCGGCATTCATCTTGAACTCATCGATACTATTGTCGATGACCTCTTTCAGCAGGACATAGATACCATCGTCGCTATGACTTCCATCGCCTAACTTTCCAATATACATACCGGGGCGGGTACGCACATGATCCATATCGCTCAGGTGACGGATGTTCTCTTCGTTATACTCCACCATGGGAGTTTCAGGGTTCAGGTTAAGGTTGAGTTCTTCCATTATATTTCAGTTTTTAGTTACAAGCTACGAGCTACTTGTGACCCGTTGGAAAACAAGTTTAACCACTTGCAGCTTGTAGCTCATCACTCGTCACTTATATACTCTTCTTATACGCTCTTCTCCGCTTGTGCAGGGTGGTGTCGAAATATTCCCACTGGGCCTGCACCTTGTTGTTGGTCTCCAGTTCAGGATTACTCTCGGCATCTTTGAAGCCCAATGACTGATATACGGGAATCAGGTCGGTAAAGAGCAACGAGTTCACCCCTTTGCTCTGATATTCTGGTTTCACTCCCACCAGCATCAGGTCAAGCGTCTGAGGGCGTCCCCATTTCAAGGCTTTCAACAGGTGCCACCACCCAAAGGGGAGCATCTTTCCCTTTGCCTTCTGCAAGGCTTTCGACATAGAAGGCATGGAAACACCTACCGCCACCAGATTATCTTCGGCATCCTCCACCAAGGTCACCATCCGCAAGTCAAGGATTGGCAGATAGGTATCCACGTACTGGTCAATCTGCCGTTGGCTCATGCGCGAATATCCGTACAAGGGTGAATATGCCTCGTTGATGAGGTCAAAGATTTTCTGTCCGTAGTTCCCGGCTTTCACCTCCTTCATATCCTTCAGTTTCTTCACATGAAGGCCGTACTTCCGGCTGATAAGGTCGGCAATGCGCCGCATCTTGTCAGGAATACCATCAGGAATATTGATTTTGAACTCCACCCAATCAGCATCCTTCTCCATGCCGTATTGCTCCACGTGCTTCTGGTAATAGGGATAATTATAGATGGTAGCCATGGTACTCAGGTGCTCAAATCCCTCGACAAGCATACCTTCGGCATCCAGGTCGGTAAATCCCAAGGGGCCATGCATGGCCGTCATGCCTCGTTCTTTACCCCAAGCCGCCACCGCATCCAATAAGGAACAGCTCACCTCCTCATCATCCACAAAGTCTATCCACCCGAAGCGGACATTCTTCGTCCCCCACGTTTCGTTACTGCGGTGGTTGATGATGGCAGCCACACGGCCCACCACTTCTCCTTTTTCATTGTGCGCAAGGAAATAGTCTGCTTCGCAAAACTCAAAGGCCGGATTCTTCTTGCTATCGAAGGTGGCCAGCATATCGTCGTACAAATCGGGTACGGAATAGGGATTACCTTTGTACAGTTCGTAGTTGAAACGGATAAAGGTCTTCAGTTCCTTTTTCGTCGTTACTTTCTTTATAGTTACCATTTCAGTTTTCATTTACAAAAACACCACGGCTTCCGCCCAAATGCTTTTCCGCGGTAAAGTTAACGCTTTTTTTTGAATCACATACACTCCTTTAACCTCTTTTCATTCCTTCTCCCATCTCTGCCATAGTATTGGCAGGACTCTGCCACGGTATTGACAAAAGACTGCCACAACATTGGCAGAAGGTTGCCAAGACGTTGGCAGTAACCAAGGCTGGTAATTGTCTTACTGTTGCATTATCAGGTAAGTGGTATATGCCACATAACAAGCCACCAATAAGATACCTTCAGGACGCGTAATGATGCGACGGCCCATGAAGAAACCTACGACCCAGAGCAACAGACTGGCCACAACAAGTGTCGTGAAATCAAAGTTCGTGATGCCGCCCAAAGGCAAATCATTGATAGTGGCACTGGCCCCCAACACGGCAAATGCATTGAACAGGTTACTGCCAATGACATTACCGATAGCTATACCGGGATTCTTCTTCAGTGCTGCCGAAACAGATGTGGCCAATTCGGGAAGCGATGTACCACCGGCAACCAGAGTCAAGCCGATGACAGACTCGCTCACGCCCAATGAGCGGGCAATACCCGATGCACCATTGACAAAGAGTTGCCCGCCACCAATGAGTGCTCCAAGCCCCAACAAGATAAAAAGGACAGACTTCCACATGGGAAGACTGCGTATCTCACCACCCTCTTCTCCATCGCCATTCTTGGCAATGGCAAAAGTATAGCCCATAAAAATGGCAAAAAAGCCGAGCAACATCAATCCGTCCGTACGGCTGATGACATTAGCAGCCCCACCATCAAGCAAGATATCATTGGCACAAACAAGAAGCATCAAAGCTGAAAGCACACACAGCGGTATCTCCTTGGCCAATGTTCCTTTACCTATGGGGATAGGGGCCACAATGGCCGTACACCCCACAATCATCAGGGTATTAAAGATATTGCTTCCCACCACATTACCGATAGCCAACCCGGCGCTACCGCTCAAGGAAGACAATAAACTGATTACAAACTCCGGTGCCGAAGTTCCAAGGGCCACAATCGTAAGGCCTATCACCAGATTGGAAATATTGAACCGCTTGGCCACCGATGCAGCGCCATCAGTCAGCGCATTGGCTCCCCACAAAATAAGCAGCAAGCCTGCTATAAGTAATAATGTATCCACTATTTTGAATTATGAATTATGAATTATGAGTTATGAGTTGTGAGTTCTAAAGTTCAAGGTGAAAGGTGAAAGGAGTGCCGTCCCTCTGTAGGGACATCCCTTGTGGGTGCCCGGGGATTGAGTTTTGAGTTATCCTGTTTTCCCCTCAAGAGGAGTCGGAGGGGAGGGGCAACTGCGAAGCTGACAGGAACTTTGCTCGAACTAATTCCTATTTATACCTTCCGGCATAAGACCCAACGTTTTCCGCCATTGGATAAGGTAGTGGCAAAGAGGTAATCATCTCCTCCATCCGTGAGTTTCAGGCGTTTGCGCAGGTCGGCCACAGTCGATGGGAAATTACGCACTGTCAGGTTCATCTTACTTCCGTATCCTTGAAGATATTTCACCTCGTGCTTCGCAAATCCGCCACTGTCAATCACCCGGAAACAGCGCCCGGGGAAATCCGTCACCAACTTTTCACTGGTATAAAGATGACTGTTCGGATGCAACTTCTTCAATCCGTAACGGAGAGCCACCATACGGAAAGCACCGGCTTTCAAAAGCGTTGAGTCGGGTTCGTAAAGATAGGCATCCAACCTTTCGGCCAACGGACAATCTGCCTCTTCCTCCTCCTGACGGGTAAAGACAAATGGCTCAGGCCATTCTTCCGGAACAGCTACCGGCAGGTTGGTACAGACAATACGGGCATCGGCCGAATGGGCATCCTGCTCCATCACCAACAGCAGTTCCTTACACTCGCCACCCACTGCCACCACATGCACCTCGCGGACACATGGCAGCACATCCATTGCCTGAGCGATATCCAGCATAGGTGACAGTTTCACAATAACCCTATCCGCTTTCTCCACCAACAAGTCATGCAGACGGGCCACGTTCGGTTCGCAATCGTTGATTGCCACCTTCTTTTTCCCTTTGAGGTCACGTCGGGCGGGGTCAATGAAAATAACTGTCTGCCGGGACATCCCCTTCAGGTATTCCACTGCATCCATATTCATCACCCGCGCATTGGAAATGCCCAACAAAGGCAAGTTGTGGACAGCCAACACACAGAGTTCTTCCTGACGCTCCACATAAGTAGCACCCGCAAAGCCCTTTGCCATACAGGCAAAATCGACCCCGAACCCACCCGAAAGGTCAGTCAGCATACCACCCTGCCTCAATTCTTCAGGAATCAGAGAAGACTTGTAGCGGGCCGTCACCTCCGACGAGCATTGTTCCATTGGCAAGTGATTGGGGTAATACACCCCTTCCGTAGCCCACCACGTCGGCAACTTGACACGCGCAGCCTGCCTGGCCGCTATCTGACGGATAGCCGTAGCCATCTCCACATCCGGAAAGCGGGAAGCACGCAAAGCCAAAGTTTGCACATTGTCCGCTGCATGTTCACGGATAAAAGCCAATGTCTTTCCTGTCAGTCTTATACTCTTCATACCTATGTCAGATTACCCTCAGAGGGGTACACATTATTTATTTTAACAGATTATCCATTGCTGGTTCAAGGCTCAAAGGTTCAAGGTTCAAGGTTCAAAGGTCAAAACTCAAAGCTCAAGGTTCAAGGTCCTAAAGTCCCTAAAGTCCCTAAAGTCCCTAAGGTCCTTAAAGTCCTTAAGGTCCCTAAAAATCTTAAAGCCCCTAAGGAGTTTGACTCCCAAATTCGATTCTTGAGGCCAAACTCCTTGCCAAAAAGAAAGCGGAGCTGCTTTAATACAACTCCGCTTTCTCTTTTTCGAGGTGGGCCATCTTGGGCTTGAACCAAGGACCTCCAGATTATGAGTCTGTTGCTCTAACCAACTGAGCTAAAAGCCCGTGCACAACCCTTTGTTCGGATTTGCTCTGCAAAGATACAGCTTATTGGTGACATACGCAAACAAATTACATTTTTTTTGGAAGTCACATTCATTCAAATCAATCAAAATGCCGTATCTTTGCAGACATAATAGAATCTGTGATGCATAAAATAAAGAACCTGATATTCGATTTCGGAGGCGTTTTGGTGGAGTTGGACAAGCCCCGTTGCCTCGAGGCTTTCGCCCGCATAGGCTTCCCGCAAGCTGCCGGAATGATTGATGCCTATTGCCAGCAAGGGATTTTTGCCATGCTGGAAGAGGGTGCTATCACTCCTGCCGACTTTTGCAATGAGGTGCGCCGACAGACCGGCTGCCCGGCTAACGATGCAGAAATATGGCAGGCCTGGAATCTTTTCCTCGTGGGCATACCCACATGGAAACTGGAAGCACTGATGGAACTGCGCAACCACTACCCTATCTACCTGCTGAGCAACACCAACGAAGTGCATTGGCAACATGCAGCCTCTGACTTCTTCCCTCACAACGGATGGAAGGTAAAGGACTATTTCGACCGCATATTCCTCTCCTACGAATTGCATCAGACCAAACCGGGAGCAGACATCTTCCGCACAGTAATTGCCGAAACGGGCATACTTCCCGAAGAGACTCTCTTCATTGACGACGCTGCGGCCAATTGCCAGACTGCCCGTACGCTCGGCCTGCAGACCTACCAGCCTGCACCGGGCGAGGATTGGAGAAAGCTCTTTGAACTTTAGGTGGGTTCTATAAATTCCCACAGATTATTAACGATGGTGAGCGCTTTAATCTTTTTGTCGGAAAATCGGGGTTTATCCGACAAAGCAAATTTATAGAACCCACCTTTAAACAGAAAAGATGAGACTCATTACAGACATATCCGAGCTACAACAAAGACCACTCCCCCCCTCTGTGGCCACCATCGGCTTTTTCGATGGAGTACACCGTGGACACCGCTTCCTCATCGGCCAAGTGATGCAGGCTGCCCGGGAGCATTCACTCAACTCGCTTATAGTCACCTTCCCACATCATCCGCGGGCAGTGATGCAGGCCAGCTACCAGCCATCCCTGTTGTCGGCTTTTGACGAGAAATGCTCCCTGCTGTCGGACACAGGTGTGGATGCTTGCGCCTCAATTCCCTTCACCCGCGAGTTGGCTTTGCTGTCCGCACGCGACTTCATGCAGCACGTGTTGCGCGACCTGCTGAACGTGCGCCTGCTTGTCATTGGCCACGACCATCGCTTCGGGCACAACCGCGCCGAAGGTTTCAACGACTATCTGCGCCATGCCGCCGGGCTGGGCATGGAGGTCATACAGGCCGAAGCCTACAAATGGGAAGGGAGGAATGTCAGTTCGTCCGTCGTAAGAACTCTGCTGAACGAAGGGAAAGTGTCAGAAGCGGCCAACTGTTTGGGCTACAATTATATGCTGACCGGCCACGTGACCGGTGGCCAACAGATAGGACGCACTATGGGATTCCCTACTGCCAACCTGCAAGTGGACAACACCCTGAAACTTATCCCTGCCGATGGGGCTTATGCCGTTTATGTCCGGACGGACGATAATTGCTACAAGGGAATGCTCAACATAGGATGCCGCCCCACAATAGACAACGACCGCCACCGCACTATCGAAGTACACCTGTTCGACTTCAATGGCAACTTGTACGGCCAACGCCTGTGCATTGAGTTTGTACACCGCATACGGGGCGAACAGAAGTTTCCTTCGCGCGAAGCCCTTGCCACACAGCTGAAGGCCGATGCCGAGGAAGCGATCAGGAGGTTAAAGGATAATATTTAGGCACGGATCTCACGGATTACACGGATTAAAGTTGGACCATGCGGCACGATACCCACCGTAGGGGCATCCCCTTGTGGGTGCCCACAAACGCATTGCCAACTTCTATTGAAGCTGTGTCAAAAATGCCACCATTTAATTCTTCATCCGCAGATGACGCAGATGACGCAGATAAATTATAACCTATCGGGTATAATAGGAAGGAATAATCTGCGTCATCTGCGCAATCTGCGGATGAAAAGTGAATTAT
>JAFQBB010000008.1 GCA_017416805.1 Bacteroidaceae bacterium | reverse complement strand
AGTTTCATTCCTGGAGCAAAGTTGGTCTCTCGATTACCAGGGGGTAATAAAATACAGGCAAAGAAATCTTTAGAGCGTATATTGCAACTATCACAAAATAGAACAATATATGCTGGACATGATATCGACAATTGGAATAGTATTTTGTAGATTTTAGTAAAATTTCTTATGATACCTTTTAACAAGCCTTTCCTTACTGGTAAGGAGGCACATTATATGTATCAGGCAGTATATACCGGGAAACTGTCTGGTAACGGAGAATTTACAAAGAAATGTCAGAAATTCTTTGAAGAAAAGTATGGTTTCAAGAAAGCACTGTTGACCACTTCATGCACCGATGCACTGGAAATGTGTGCCATTCTGTGCGATGTACAGCCGGGTGATGAAGTCATAGTTCCGTCTTATACCTTTGTATCGTCCGCATTGGCCTTTGTTCGTCAGGGAGCAAAGATTATCTTTGCTGACAGTATGGCATCCAATCCCAATATTGATGCAGAAAAGTTGGAAGCATTGATAACCCCAAAGACAAAGGTTATTGTTCCCGTTCATTATGCAGGCGTAGCTTGCGATATGGACAGAATCATGGAGATTGCCAACAAGTACAATATCCTTGTGGTGGAAGATGCCGCACAGGCTATCGACTCCTATTACAAAGGTCGTCCTTTGGGAAGCATTGGTCACATGTCGGCTTTCTCATTCCATGAGACAAAGAATATTATTGCAGGTGAAGGTGGTTTGTTGGCCATCAATGATGAACGATTCATCCGCCGTTCAGAAATCCTTTGGGAAAAGGGTACCAATCGTTCCGAGTTTTTCCGTGGTGAGGTGAACAAATACGGTTGGGTAGATACTGGCTCCTCTTTCCTCCCTTCTGAAGTGATAGCAGCTTTCCTTTGGGCACAGTTGGAAAATATGGAGTTGATACAGAACCGCCGTAAAGCCATTTGGGAACAATATCACGAAGGATTGAAGGACTTGGAAGAGAAAGGTCTGGTCAGACTTCCTGAAATTCCAGTGTATGCCACCAACAATGCTCACATGTTCTACCTCGTATGCCGTTCATTGGAAGAACGTACTGCATTGATTAAATACCTTAAAGAAAATGGTGTCCTTTCTGTGTTCCATTATCTGAGTCTTCACTTGAGTGATTATTACACAGCGAATAATACAGAAATCCCCAACCTCCTTGAATGTGACCATTATGCAGACTGTTTGGTAAGATTACCTATGTATTATGAGTTGAAGGATGAAGAGGTAAAAAAGGTTATATCAAATATAGTTGAGTTTTTTGATAAATAATATGGAACATCAAAAAAGAAAAATAAAAATATTGATGTTGGGAACTCGTGATATCCATCTTGCAGGTCATGTCATGGATAATTATAATAGAGTTCCGGAAGATTTATTTGAAAAAAAAATGATTGTATTAGAATCATGTAAAAAAAAGGAACCTTATGCTTTTTTTTATAGAGAATCATTTTGGTATAAAATAAGGAAAAAAATGTTTTTAAAATTTCATTCCTTTTTTAGATGGGTAAAGTTTGGTACAATTGTAGATAAAAATAAATCCGAATTTTGTTTTTATTCGTTTGATGACGAGTGTAAAAATGCAAATAATATATTAGCTAAATGTAAAGATTTTATTCCTGATGTTATTAGTGTACATTGGGTTGCAGGTTTTGTTTCTTCTAAAACAATACGAGATTTGTATGAACTAACAAGGGCTCATTTTGTACTTTTTTTTGTAGATGAAGCTCCATTGTCTGGAGGTTGTCACTATCATTGTGATTGTGAACAATATTTATTTGAATGTCAAAATTGTCCAGTTTTGAAAAGAGGGAAAAAAATTGCCCATATCCAAATGCAGAATAAAATTGCTAACCTTTCTGATATACCAATGACAATAATAGGCTCTCCATATGATATGGAAAAAGCGAAAGAAACCATAGTGTATAAAAATGCTGATATAATTAATTCTGTTCCTTGCCCAAACGTTATAGAATTTCCTCGTGATGTGGCTCGAAAAGATTTTAATATAAATGAAAAAGATTTTGTTATATTTGTTGGAGCTAGTAATTTACATGATAAACGTAAAGGATTAGAGTATTCTTTGGATGCATTAAAACTATTTTCCAAAGGAAAAGAAAATGTCGCAATTCTTATATGTGGAAAAGAATATTTAGATGCGTCTTTATTTGGCAATGTAAGGGTAATTCAACCTGGTTTCTTAGATAAGAAGGGCATGTGCAAAGCTTTTTGTGCTTGTGACGTCTTTTTGAGTTCTACGATTGCGGATTCAGGCCCTATGATGGTTAATTATTCTTTTATGTTGGGTGTTCCTGTTGTTTCATTTGATTTAGGAATTGCTCGAACATTGATAAAGCACAAAAAGACAGGTTTTTTAGCGAAATATAAGGACTCTCGAAGTTTAAAGGAGGGAATAGACTTTATATATGGAATGAATAAAACCGAGCGTGAGTCTATGCGAGAACATATTGTCAATTCTATAAAAAAATATATTGATACTCCTAAATGGTATGATTTGATCTATCAAAAAATAGGAGATTAATTAGGTTTATTTTGTATGAAAATAAAAAGTTTGTTTTCAATTATAATTATTTTCTTATCTTTAATTTCTGTAAATCAATGGAGTATTCTTCCTATTGGAAATTTATGGTTTGAGTGGATTTTGAAAATAGTACTTATTGTTGCAATCATTCGTTATAAGAAATACCTATTTCCGATTGATGAAGGTTATAGTCTCTTGAATCTATATTTATATTGGATTGCGTTCTGTTTGTTGAGAGGATTATTTATTTCTGAAAATTATTTAGAATATAAACAATTGATTGATAATGGATTGGCTTTATTTATCCCGTTACTCTTATTTTTGTTTTGTAGACCGGATGTGACACAATATATATTTAGGAATTGGTATAAATGGGGAATGTTCTCATTTTTTGTGTTTATATTGTGGGTCTGTGGACCAACTCAATTTTTCTTATCTCCACTATTAATCCTATTTTGTTTTTTTTCTCTACAAAAAAGAAGATGGGCAACTCTCATTTTTTTTATGGGAATTATTTATACTCTTATTGATGCAGAAAATGCACGTGCACAATTTATTAAAGGTGGATTTTCTTTGTTAGTAGGAATTTCAATACTTTTTGTTGATAAAATATCTGTAAAACTTGTTCGATTTGGACATATTATAGGTTATTTGAGTACATTTCTTCTTTTTGGATTTATTTTATCTGATGCTTCAGGACTTATTTTGGGGAAAATTTCAGAAGATGATGCTATATATAATCATAAACACAGAGAAACTCTAAGTAAAGATACTAGAAGTCTTATCTATTACGATGTATTTAATTCTGCATTTATTCATAATTATTGGTTATGTGGTCATACTCCTGCGCGTGGTAACGAAATAGGTATTTCATTTATGTTGTTTGAACATGGCTATGATGGAAAGCATATTTTTAATAAAAATGAGCGTGCGAGAAATGAAATGTTGCATGCTAATATTTTTACATGGACGGGGCTTATAGGATTAGTTATATATGCGTTGTTATATATGCGACCTACTTATTTGGCTGTTTATAAAAGTAGAAATGATTATCTACCAATTTTAGCATGCTTTATTGCTTTTAGATGGAGTTTTGGTTGGATTGAAGATACTAATCGTTTTCTTATATCCGATATTGATTTATGGGCAATGATTGCAATGTGTTATTCTCCATTGTTTAGGAATATGACTAATAAGGAATTTAAGTATTGGGTCAGAGGATTAATTAAATAGTAAATACCTGATGTACAATTTTATATATAAAATAATTAGAAGAATTTATCATTATTTTAAATTTAAAATTGATAAATTATTAACACTTCATGTCTTTTTAGGCAATGGGGTAAAGTTTTCCACATTTAGCACTAAGGGAGTTCCTTTTATAGATGTCAAATATAAAAGTAAATGTATCATTGGAAAAAGATTTAAAATGAATAATGGCTTAAAATACAATTCGATAGGATGTCCACAACGATGTACTTTCTTTGTTGGAGAAAACGCTTCTATAATAATAGGAAATGATGTGGGTATTTCTCATGCGACTTTAGTTGCATATGACAACATTACAATAATGGATAATGTTAAAATTGGTGGAGGGGTTTATTTGTATACTTCGGATTTTCATTCGTTAAATCCTAAATTAAGAATGACTTCTAATGATGAAAAATATAAAGTAAATTCTCCAATATTAGTTAAAAAAAACGCTTTTATAGGTGCACATAGTATAATTTTAAAAGGGGTTATAATTGGTGAAAATTCTATAATAGGAGCAGGAAGTGTTGTTACTAAAAGTGTCCCAGATAATGAGATTTGGGCCGGTAATCCTGCTAAATATATAAAAAATGTAACATTAAAAAATAAGGATTATGATATTATTTGATTATATGAAGCAAATCGCTGATGATAATTATGATTTGTTTTATAACCAATCTTATGCAACAGCAGGACATAATGGTCCACATGGGCATGAAGATACTCCTGCTAGAAATACGTCACATTATTTAATAATCTATTGTTTTTTATATAAAAAAACACATGATGAGAAATATCTAAAAATTTCTCGAAAGTTTGCTGATTATTTAATGGCGTTGCAGAAAAAATCAAAGTCTGGTGCTGTACATTGCATGTTAAGTGATAAATTTGATCACTTGAATGGATTAATAGGACAAGGATGGGTGATTGAAGCTTTATTATATTATTATGAGCTTTCAAATGATGAACGATGTCTTCAAACTGCTAAATCCATATTTTTTTCACAATCTTATAATTGGAAAGAACATCTTTGGCATAGAATAGAATTGGACGGAAGAGATATTGGAATAGATCCAACATATAATCATCATGTTTGGTTTGCTGCATGTGCATATAAACTTAATAATTATTGTAATGATAACACCGTTCACAAAATTATAACGGATTTTTTAACGCTTGGAGCAGAACGTGATTTTAAAATATATGATGACGGACTTCTTTGTCATCATGTGGCTATAAATTCACCAATCTTATATAAAACAAAATATAAAAGAATAATAAAACAGTTTTTTTCACCCATAAAATTCCTAAATCCTCAAAAATTCGATTATAAGTTTATAGAATATGCATATCATATTTTTAGTTTGTATGGGTTCTGTATTTTGAAAGAAAAATATGGATATATGTCGTTGTTCTCTTCATCTAAATACATGAAAGCTGTTGATTATGCAAAGGATATTTGTAATATATTAAAAAATAACGGAATATATGATGCCTTAAACAAAAATAGAAAGTTTAATCCTTATAGTTATTCGTATAATTCATTTGCTTTCGAATATCCATATGTGGCAAAACAATGTGAATTTAAAGATGTGGATTTTAACTATTTATGTGAAGTGCAGAATAGACTAATGTACGATGAACAAACTAAAATGTTTACTCGAAATCAACCCGATATCGATACGTGGAATGCGAGAATATATGAATTGATTAGATATTATGAATGGGATTGAAAGAAAAATAGCAGTATTATTGACGGTTCACAACCGAAAGGAAAAAACTTTATCTTGTTTGGACTTGCTCTATACTCAAGAAAAAGTAGATAATTTTAAGATGGATGTATTTATGACCGATGATGGATGTACAGATGGTACACCAGAATCTGTGATTGAAAAATATCCAACAGTTAAAGTGATTTCTGGAGATGGGTCTCTATTTTGGAATCGTGGAATGTATCAAGCATGGTTGGAAGCTTTGAATTGCGATGATTATGATTTTATATTGTGGTTGAACGATGATACCAAACTGATAATAGATTCAATAAAAAAAATGTTATATTGGTCTTCTATAGTAAATGATAATTCTATAATAGTGGGATCTACGTTGGCTAATGAAGTAAATAGAGATTTTTCCTATGGAGGAAAAACTGGTGGAATAAAGCAAAAACCATTATTGCCAGACCAAAAAAAATTGAAAGAATGTGTGACATTTAATGGGAATATTGTTTTAATACCTAAAAGTGTGTATAAAAAAATAGGTATAATAGATCCTACATTTCGTCACTCTTTTGGCGATGTAGAATATGGCTTTAGAGCTACAAAAAATGGGTTGATAAATTATCTAGCACCAGGTTATTATGGATATTGCGAACATAATAACCCTATTCCATTGTTTCGAAGAAAGTGTTATTCTATTTTTAAAAGATTCAAATTGTTATATTCTCCTTTGGGATATAATCCTATTGAAGCTTTTCAAATGAATAAAAGATATTTTTCGTTATTCCAAAGTCTTTGCTTTTCTATAAAATTACATTTTAATGTTTTATTTTCTGTAGATCATAATGATTATGAATGAAGATAAAATAAAGAAAATTCTTCTTTTGACAACTATTTACCCTGCCACAGACATTCAAATTTCCAATAACACAAATGTTGTACATTATTTTGCGCGTGAATGGGTAAAGCAAGGACACGAAGTATTAGTCATACATAATTATCCCATCTATCTTAGGCCTTTCCATTGGATTGCAGGATTTGCAGAAAAGATTATAGCAAGTAGGTTTAATACCTCTGTGACATCCATATATCAAAATATAGATGTTGAATTCGATATGGATGGTGTAAAGGTGGTAAGAATGCCATTGTTCAAACCATTACCTAGATTTGGAGTTCCAACCAAGTATCTGACTAGACAAATAGAAAAAATTGCTGCATATTGCTGCAAACACAATTTTACACCAGATATCATATCTTCGCATAATTATTATCCGCACATGCCAATGGTAAACCTATTGAAAGGAATGTATTATCCAAATGCAAAGACATGTGTAGTAGTGCATAAACAAGTTTGGAAAATGTTGAAATATTGTGGGAAAGACTATCAAAATGAAATAGAAAAAGTGGATGTTTGGGGATATCGTTCTTTGCCCTTAAAACGTGAATTTGAAGAGAATACAGGAGTTATTCCAAAAAACTATTTTATGTGTTATAGCGGTATTCCTGCACATTTTCTGCATCGAAAAGAAACATGCAACATTACTCTCCCAATCAATAGATTTGTCTATGTGGGTTCTTTTATTCGTCGGAAATTCCCGGAGAAAGTTCTTCAAGGAATTCTTCAAAGCACCGTTGCTGATGATTTTAGACTTGACTATGTGGGTGATGGCGCCAATCGAAATTTAATAGAGAGTCTTATCACTGAAAACCATTTAGAGAATCAGGTCAAACTCCATGGATTTGTTAACCGTGAAGAGGTGCCTAATTATATCGCAAAGGCACAATGCTTCATTATGATAAGTGAGGAGGAAACATTCGGTCTCGTTTATCTGGAAGCCATGTCGATGGGATGTATTACTATTGCTTCTCGAAATGAAGGCATGGAAGGAATTATAGAAGATGGAGTGAATGGCTTTTTGTGTAAAGCAGGAGACGAAAAAGAATTGGCTGCGATAATTGATAGAATAAACAAAATGTCGAACGATGAACTTTCCATAATATCACAGAATGCTCGTCAAACCGCATTAAAGTTGACAGATGATAAGGTGGCAAAGATTTACGTAAACAATTTTGCTTAATACAATATGGTGCAAAAACAAATATCTCGATATCGTTGGATTGACATTGCCAAAGGTTTTGCAATCCTGTCTATTGTACTATTCCATATACAATATGCTTATCATAATTCCACATGGATGCCTGTGAGGGCACTATTTGGCTATTTGTGGCATGTACCGATATTTTTTCTCTTAGGAGGATTCTTTATCAAGGAAGAGAAACTTTTACAACCAATTCCCTTCATCAAAGGAAAAGTGAAATCACTATATCTACTAATCTTGTATTTCTATATTCCTGCAGTTCTGTTTCACAATGTTTTCATCGACATGGGTTGGTATGCGGGCGAATACAGTGGAAAGTTGATGACACACTGGGATACGATGGATATACTGAAAAATATTCTGATGACAATATGTCTTGCTGGAAGAGAACCTATATTGGGGGCCATGTGGTTTGTATATGTGTTGTTTATTGCCTTATGTGGTTTTTCCATTGTGAGTTGGGGTGTGAGACGAATGATAAAAATAATGCCAGCTACGAATGGGTAAGAGCAATCGTATTATTTGTTATTTGCGTCATTTCATGTACCGCAACTCAATTGTTGGATATTACAATACCTAGATTTAGTAACTCTCTTACTGCGATGTGGCTAATTTATGTGGGGTATATATTAATTCATAAATTGGACATCAAATTTGATAACAAGTGGGCAGCATTGTTTTCTGTCATATTATGTTATCATATTGCCACTATACAGGGGGGGGTAGATTTAAATATAAATAGATATCATGACGTTTTGTCACTATCTGTAACCTCTGTTGCGGCATTATATGTAATATGTTTTGTTTCTAAAAGAATAGAAAATACAAAATTGGGGCATATATTTGCCTATTGTGGACGCGAGAGTTTTTATATCATGGCACTGCACTTTGTAGGTTTTAAGATAGGGTGTATGATTTGTAACCTAATGGGATATGAATTACAGATACATTCACTTACAGCACCTGCAGGAGGTTCTGTATTTCTGTTAATCTGGTTTCTTGCTTTCGGGATGCTATTCCCTCTTATATTCATGTTCGTATTTAGAAAAATAAAAAAAGTAATAACAAAATGATTACAGCCTTAATCCTTATTTGTACAACACTGTAATCTTAAACTTAATCGTTTTCTATGGTTTCAATCATTACTGTAGGTATGAATCACCTTTCATACCTCAAGGCTTTATTGACTTCTTTGTATGAAGAAAATGCTTCCATAGTCCCATTTGAAATGATATACGTGGACAACTGCTCCACAGATGGTTCTGTAGAGTATATCCAGACGAATTATCCGCAAGTGAAGATATTGCGAAATGAAAAGCCGTTAGGATTTGGTGAAAATAACAATAAGGGAGTATTAGCTTCGGTTGGAAAATATATTGCCATAATCAATCCGGATATTGTTTTACAAGAAGGAAGCATTGATAAGCTATACCATTATGCGGAGGAACATTCCGAATATGGAATATTTGTGCCGCAATTGCTAAATTTGGATTTGAGCATTCAATATTCTGTGAGAAGGTTTGTTACTCTCAATATGTTTATAAAGCGTGTATTGTCACGTGGTAACGACTCTACAAATGACCAGACTGTAGCCAAATATTTGTGCAAAGATTTAGATTCAACCACTCCTCAACTGATTGATTGGGCTATTGGAGCTGCTTTTTTCATGTCAAGAGACATGTATGCCAATCTTGGAGGATTTGATACGGATTATTTCCTTTATATGGAAGATGAAGACATGTGTCTGCGCTCTTGGAAAATGAATAGGCCTATTATTTATGTACCAGAATCTAAAATGATTCACAACCATTTGCGCTCAAGTAATAAAGTTGGAAAGAAAATGTTTATGCACTTTAAAAGTCTATGTACGTTCTTCAAAAAACATGGTTTGAATGTAAAACGTGAGAATTTGTTATAGAACAACTAGCCCTTCCACAAGAAATGCGGTGTCCCGTCAGTTGGGACACCGCATTTCTTGTAATATGACGCTGCTCTTAGCCGAACTCTTTCTCCGCATCCAGGCAGGGACAATCCTTGGGGAGTGCTCCGGGCATGTCACGATGGCCACGACCTTGCGAATTAAAAATTAAAAGTTAATAGCAGAGGAACTGCGTTGAAATGCCTTCGGCAGTTGGTAATCCTTCGAAACAAAAGTAAGCATCTAAAAATGACGTGTTGCCCCACCAATTAAAAAAACTTCTTATAGATAAAATGGGCTGCACCTTAGCAATAATATTAAGTACACTTATTTGTATTGCATTTGGTTTGTACCACTTTTGCCGTACATTTAGACTTAGTAATCATAACCAAGTTGTCAATAAATAATCTTAAAGACTAAATTCAAAAAGTCTTCAACGTCCTTCAAAATAGGTGTGCCTTGCGAAAAAGGTGCTCAAATGTACCGTTTCCTATAGACACGTCATTTTTGGACGCTTACCAAAAATGTGGTATGCCTAGGGGTAATGGTACACTCTCATGCGATACTCACCGTAAACCCTATGGCTACAAAAGATTTGGAGGCATACGGTATCTATCAAGGTAATCCGGCAGTGAAGGTAAGGGAGAGGAGGATGGCTCCTACCCGATAAGCCAATGGATTGCCAACACTTTATGGATGGTCAAGCCGTCGATTTCGATATTTCCCTCTTCGCCCGACATCATAATAAGAGTCAAGTCTGTACATCCGGTTGCTGCAGCACCTTTCAGCAATCCTCCAATTTCACGATTATAAAGTTTGGTCTTGGGGTGATTGAAATCGTATGTAACTTGTATAAGTTTTCTGACTTTAGTACGTTCTACAATGGCAAAATCGACTTCGTAGCTTTTGTGCTGACGAAGATAGTATAATTGTTGCATCTCATTTTCCATTCTACGGAACAGTTCTATGGCTATGACATTTTCAAGCCGCCAACCGAGATTTTCAGTCTGTAAGGCATCATCGTGATTGGTGATAAAAGCATTGTCTATACAATAGGCTTTGCGCATGGTCTGACGTTCTATACTTTTAAAAGAAAAGCGAGGAACAAGACGGAGCAGATAGGCATTTTCCAAATAGAAAACATAATTTTTAGAGGTGTGAATGCTGTTCAATTGGTAAGTGTCTTGCAGATGACTGTAAGATATTTCTTGGCAGAAATGATCAAGAACTCCGTTGGCCAGTTCCTGTAGGGTTTTCTTATAGCGCACCTTGTACCGATGACAAATATCTTTAGTGATAATTGCAGTCAAGAGCGATGTGATGTACTTGTCTTGACGAGACAGAAAAAAGGTTTCCGGAAACCCGCCTTGCTGCAAATAACTGTCAAGGGCATTTAAAAGAAGCCCCATAGATTTCGTGGTTTGAGCATTGGAACGGATGCCTTTTGCCACACAATACTCAGAGAATGAAAAAGGATAAAGACGGATTTCATTGTAACGTCCTGTGAGATGGGTAGCAAGTTCACCACTCAACAAATTGGCGTTGCTCCCTGTAAGTACAATGTGAATACCTTGGCGTAACAGACGGTTGACAAACAAGTGCCACTTGGGAACATTCTGAATTTCATCCATGAAAAGATGTGTGAATGAACCATAGATTCGATAAAGGACTTGTATCACATCATTCAGTTCTTCAGTACGTAGAGATGCCAATTCTTCATCATCAAAATTTACGTATGCAAAATGAACTTTACTCTCAACCAACACCTTTTGGCAAAGGGTTGACTTACCACAACGTCTCACTCCGATGACTATTTGAGCAAGGTGACTGTCAAGTTCTATCTGTTTTTCTTCGCTTCGGCTTATAAACCGGGAGTAGTCAATCGTCAATAGTTCATCGCGTTGATCTCTTAATATCCGTTCTAAATTTGTATCCATATTGCTTTTATTTGTGTGCAAAGGTACACTTTTAGACGGACATATACAAATAAAATCAGCAAACAAACTGCACCAAATGGAAAATTTTTGCATGTCATAACTGCACTAAATGGAAAATTATCAGATATCATAACTGCACTAAATGGAAAATTTTCAGAAACGACATGTAGCAACTTGTAGCAACTTAGAAAAGTAGACACTAAAAATAATTTAGTTAAATGAAAATATCAATTATCATCTCCTGCTATAACGAAATGTGGAAAGAAGATATTAGGATGTATAACTCACATGGTATGAATCCTACAATTACCAAGATAGAAAAAATGTTATGGAAGGTTCCACAATATGTGGGAGCTTTGTTCAAAAGATGAATAATCTTCTTCCAATAGAACAACTTTACCTTCAATAAGAAATGCGGTGCCCCAACTGACGGGACACCGCATTTCTTGTAATATGACGCTGCTTTTCTTATCCGAACTCACGTTGGGCGTCCAGGCAGGGACAATCCTTGGGGACTGCTCCGGGCATGTCACGATGACCACGTATCTGGGCCTGTGGGAAAAGACGACGCAGATTCTGGAACAGACGTGACAGACGCTCGGTCTGTTGGGGAGTACGGGTGTCGGCAGGATGGCCAGATGGGTCCAGTCCGCCTTCATAGCAGATGCCTATGGAACAACGGTTGAACGGACGGCAGTGTGCCCCGACCTCCAACAAACGGCGGTGTTGGGTCATCGTCCCGTCGCGGCGGACATAGAAGTGATAACCTGCGGTACGGAACCCGCGTGACTTGTGGTCACGGATGAGTTGCTTGGCTGTGTAAGGGCGGTCGCAACGGGTGGCACTGCAGTGAAGTATCAGGTAACGCACTTGTTCGGGATGCATGCTGTCGCCTGCTTCCACTCCGGCAAGGAGTTGGCGCTCGCTGGGCACCAACTCTTCGCCAATAGTCATGGGATACACCTCTTGAATCATAGCAGGGCCTGAATGAGGGGTGCACAACTGGTGAGTCCCAATGCCGTCAGTGCTGCAATGGCTGCTTGGATGATGGCATTCACGATGTCGACCCACGTGATCTTTTTAGGTTCTTTTGTCTGGTTCATTGTGGTAAAAATTAAAAGTTACGAGTAAACTGGGGTTCAAGTTTAAGGTGTAGGGTCAATCAGCTACGAGTGACTAGCTACGAGCTACGAGTGAACTGGGTTCAAAGTTCAAGGTTCAAAGTTCAAGGTTTAGGGTTTAGGGAGTAGGGAGTAGGGAGAATGCAGGCGGTACTATCGGCTCTAACTCCTTTAACTCCTAACGAACGAAGTGAGTGCTAACTCCTCTAACTCCTTTAACTCCTTAATTCCCTACTCTTGAACTCCAAGAATTTACAGCGGATTGCCTTCTGTGCCGCTGCCGGATTCACTGCCGTCGGGGGTGATATCTTCGTCAGACTCCTCCTCCTCCTTCTCAATGAGAGTTCCTTTGTGTGTCACCTTTTCGAGCTCGGTCTTTTCGGGCAGTAGGGCATAGCGGAACGAACCGTTTACAATGGTGTACTCCGGATGGAAGGTCGGGCGGACAGACTTGACAAGCTTGGCAGTGACGAGCTTCTCGGTAGCTACAGAGCCACTGGTGACGAACTCGTTGCACAGGGTGCCAATGCCGTCCAGCTTGATTTTGTAGCCTAAGCCCATGTGGGTGCGGCAGAAATGTGCCATACGTTCAAGCACTCCGATGACATCGGCTCGCGTCAGCGACGCCTCCTCTGCAATCTGTTGGGCCATCTGCTTGGTGCTGATGACTCCGTAGTAACATACTTGGGCAGAATAGACGGTCTGCCCTTTGCGGGGACCTACTTTCAGGTCGGTCTTGCGTGCATAAAATGGTTGTGCCATAATGATACAGTTTTTAATTGGTTAATACTTCGGTTTGTTTGTCCAAGGCCTTTGAACGATGCAAAGGTAGCAATAGGGAAATAGCCATTTTCCGATGCTTTCAGTTTCTTTCGGGTTGTTTCGTTTTAGGCGTTTCTAATCCTTTTTTCTGGTTTTCGGTTGCCTTCATGAGGCTTGCCAATTCAATTTAAGATGGCTTCCGGAGGGAGTTGTAGATGAGATGTGGATGGGACTGTTTATGGCTTGTAGAGGGGGGTGTTTACGGCTTGTCAAGTGAACTACTTACGGCTTACCCAAGTGAACTATAAGCGGCTACCCCAAGTGAACTATAAGCGGCTTGGGAAGTGAACTATAAGCGGCTTGACAAATGAACTATAGTTCACTTGAGTACCCTTTTTAAGGTTCACCCAAATAGTCCACAATGAGTCTTACTTGTCTGGGTGTAAGGCACTTGTTATGAGGGTTATAACCTGACTTTTGGAGCGAATCCATCAACTCTTTGTTGCGTTTGAACAGATTGCGCAAATTGGCTACAGCGCTTTCCACATTTTCTGTACGAGGGAAATAGAGCCTGGCCAGTTCCCTTTTTGTGTAGGGTGAAATTCGGAATGATTGTTCTTTCATAGCTATACCTTATTATATTATAGAATCTCTTTAGATGTTGTTCAACTTCTTCTTTGGGACAAAGATATTGAATGAAAACAAGGTGAAAAAGGGCTATTATATGAAGTACTTTCACCGGTTCAAACAAAGTACGTAGGTACGCATATCGGGACATAATAGGTACAAATATGAAGAAAAGGTGAAAAAATAATTGTACATTTTTGTAATCTGTGTATCTTTGGAGCGTGAACAGAAAAATAGAAAATTTATGAAGGAACGTGACAAGACAAATATACTTACAGTGTTGGAGAATCTGGAACAGATGTTTCGCTGTCTCAGGTATTCTGTTAACGGGATTTCGAGCAAGGTGCAGAGTCTTGCTTTGGCTGTGGAGGCTCAGGCGCTTGCCACTAAGATAGGGCTTGCAAGCAAGCGCTGGATGTACAAACTGCCGTTTAAAGAGGCATGTGATGTGGATTTCTCCATGTGGCATAAAAAAGTTGACAGTTGGATTGATGCCATCAGTGAGGAGGTGTATTACACGGAGCAAACGGACATACAGTTCTTTCTCCCGAATACAGATTATTACATTGACCAGTTCTATCAAGTGCGTGGTGAAATCAACCAGCTCTTCATTGAGGGTGAAACTGTTCAGCCCTATTATGAAATAGCGGACGTAGAGGAATACAACCGCAGATTCTGTGAACTTAAAGGGGAATTGGAATGTGATTGGATGTGCTGTGGCGAGGAGATTGACAAGGCTGTAATTCCTGACCTTGAAAATGCGTTGAAGGAGGGGGATGTGTACTGCTTGAAAACAAAGCAGGCGGAAGATGTTGGGGGTACATTGAGGCATATTTGTGATGACAACAATTTCTTTGATGTCTGTACTGCGGCATTGGGCAACTTGTCTTCGTCACTTGAACAGGCTTATCGGACCTTACTGACACCTCCAGAGGAGGCTTACAAGGCGCTGTTCGAACGGTTGTCGCTTGTCTTTTATGGCGAATTGATTAATGACACTATGGATTCTTTTAGACGTTGGTCGAGTTTTGCACCTACATCCATATCCCGTCGGCTTAAGGCTTTTGAGGACAAGTTTGAGAAAGAGAAAAAGAAGTTCTTTTCCGGAAAATGGCAGGAGGGACTGGAGACCTATTTTGACCCTGATGACATCGGGCGATTTGTAGAAGGGACGGACGCTGGGAAATTCATCTACAAATATCGCTGCGAATTGTCCAAGGATGAGGTGGGGGGAATCTTGGCCGGATGTCATAAGCTGGCTTGTTACTACAATGAGATTTGCCGTCTGAAAAGTGAAAAGAAGGAGAAGAAGCAGCAGCTGGCGACCAGCCCTGATTTGCCTCGTGAGGAGGCCTTGGAGATGGAAATTTCTGTAATCTTTTCGCCCAACCTCAGACATCATGTGAAGGCGGTCAACCTTTTTGTGCAGACATTGCGGGCTTGTGAACCTGATATTGCAAGACAAAGCGGGAAGAACTGGGGACACGTCAGGGAGGCTTTCGTAAAATTGGAGTTTATAGACAAACAGTGCTCCGGGGTTGATTTCGGAAATGCTATCGGACAGATTTGTAGCAACCGCAAAGCTTACAATGTAGCGCAGGCCCTTAAACGCTACAATCCAAACGAGTTGGTCAATAAAAATCAGGGATTCATTGATTTCTTTATTGAACAGTTCCAACCGGTTAAGGAGATGGTGGGGGTGAGTGGCTAATGAATAGTGGGGGCAAAGTTCAAGGTTCAAAGTTGAAGGTTTAAGGTTTAAGGTGTAAGGTTTAGGGTTTAGGCTCGTTGATGGGTAAAGTCGGTTATGTGTGATTGTTTATATGATGTCTCTTGTCACCCTGAGCGATAGTCGAAGGGGCTCTGAGCATTGCTGAAGGTCTATAGTTTCCTTTGCAGTACCCTTCGAACCTGACGAATGGGACTACAAAGTCGGTGAGTGGCTAGAACTGTCCAAAGCATAACGGCTTCCTGTCTATCCCTATGAAAGAGAATTTTCCTTGATAATTTGTTTATTTGAGAGGAAAGAGGTATTTTTGCAGAAGAAAAAATGAAACAAGACTTATGGTAGAAAGATATAGCATAATCACAGCAATACGTAATGTGGCAAAAGATTCAATGCCGCAGGGCGGCCGTATGCTCTTGTTCGGTTCTCAAGCACGGGGAGATGCTAATGATTCTTCTGATTGGGATATCTTGATTTTGTTGGACAAGGAAAAAATCAAGAATGCAGACTTTGATGCGGTGGCTTATCCGATTGTAGAGTTGGGTTGGAGGCTTGGCATAGAAATCAATCCTATTCTTTATACTTACGCGGATTGGGAAAGGCGTAGCTTTACCCCATTTTATAAGAATGTTCAAAAAGACAAGATAGAACTATGGCACTGACAACGGATGAGAAGAGAGCCATCATCGCTTATCGAGTGGAGAAGTCCAGACAAACGATGATTGAAGCACGGGATAATGCAGACATGAAGCATTGGAGTTTGGCTGCTAATCGTTTGTATTATTCATTGTTTCATATGGCTTCGGCTCTGTTGGTCGATAAAGGTTACACGTCAAAGACACACAGCGGAATCATTTGTATTCTTGGCCAAGAGTTTGTATCAAAGGGACTGTTGACTCATGATGACGGAAGATTGGTTTCACGGTTGCAGAATATGAGACAGTCTGGTGACTATGATGATTGGTTTGATTGGACAGAAGCGGATATACATCCTCTATTTGAACCGACTGAAAACCTATTGAAAAAGATGTCAGAACTGATAACTCTAAGATAGGAACTATAATCTTCCCCCGATAATTTGTCTGTTTGAGAGAATTCCCTCATTTAAAACCTTGATTGACTTATAGAACTCTTTCCATTCCTCGGAAAGGGACAGTCCTTCATTTATGAAAATCCTACTATCCAACAAATTCTATTACCGCCGGGGCGGTGATTGCATCTATATGCTCAATCTGGAGCAACTGCTGAAGGCTCATGGACATGAAGTGGCAGTATTTGCTATGGACTCTCCCGAGTTTGCCGACGACAGGCGACGCCTGGAGTTCTTCGACCGCTTGCTGGAGGCATGGAGGAGGGAGAATGAACAGGGGGGAAACGGATTATTCACCAAATGTACATTATGACCAAGTAAATAAGTTGTTCCAAAAAGTAATGGAAGATAAATAACTCCAGTTCTTTGGAAAATAAATGTTCTATAAGCCCAAAAACTCTTCGATATTCTTGGGGGTAATCACACTAAATTCAGCGTCGGGGTAGGCTGATTTGAAGGACATCGGACACTTTGCATTGGCTTTTTTCTCATTCCATTTGAATTCAAAGGCACGCAGATGACCATCTTCCTCTTCGATGAAATCTATTTCATGTTGCAAACGGGTACGCCAAAAGTAAGTTTGGGCATAACTGCTCGTGTAAACATGCTGCTTCATACGCTCGGATATGGCAAAGTTCTCCCATAATTCTCCTACGTCTGTGCGATTCTCTATTTGTGCGAGATTTCCGATAATGGCATTGCGGATGCCGAGATCCCAGAAATAAATCTTACGACTGGACTTTAGTTCATTGCGATGATTCCGTGAAAAGGTGGTAAGCCGAAAAATGATGTATGACTTCTCCAATATGTCGACATAACGTTCTACGGTCTTTGAATCAAGCCCGACGAGATTGCCAACTTCATTGTATGACACCTGACCTCCGATTTGCAATGCAAGGGCTTTTAAGAGGCGTACCAATTTGTCCGGTTTATTGATACTGTCAAGAGAGAGAATGTCTTTGTAAAGGTAGCTTTCGGAAAGTTCTTTCAGAATAGCCCGCTCGTCTCCTGAATTATAAACAACCTCGGGATAATAGCCGTAAACCATTCTGTGGGGTATCATACGGACCTCGTCTATAAAATTAGTATGGTTGACCATTTCACCAAAAGTCAGTGGAAACATCTGAAATTCGCGTTTACGTCCGGTGAGAGATTCATTGACCTTGGCGGCAAGTTCAAAAGAACTGCTTCCTGTGGCCACAACTTGCACATTGGGAATCTGATCTGTAATGAGTTTGATGCGCAGACCTATATCCGGAATACGTTGGGCTTCATCAATAATGAGTATTTTATGATTTCCAAGTATGGCACGCATACGGGTAGAAGAAATGTCACTGAACAGTTCCCTAATGTCTGATTCGTCACCATTCATCCATAAGACATCCTGACGAGAGTCAAATATTTGGTGAAGCAAAGTGGATTTCCCGACCTGTCGTGCTCCCATAATGATAATGGCTTTTTGACCATCCAACAAAGGAACGATATTATTCTTGATAGTTCTTTCAATCATACAAACAATTATTAGGAGGTCCTATAAATTAGTTTCTACGTTTATTCAGGTTGGTTCTCTGCTTGGATGCTTTGCTTGTCTTTTATACGTAGCCCGCTACGCATCTTCGCAGATAAGGAGAGAAATTCTCAAAACTTCGAAGCCACTCTTCGCAAGCTAATTTGTAGAACCTTCCTATTTTGAGTGCAAATATGGAGAGAAAAGATGACAATTCCAAAAATATCATGCTTTTTTTGGAATCGACTCCAAAAATATCATGCTTTTTTTGGAATAAAGACTGATATAATGATGAGCAAGAATGTTTGTCAACCGCTATACTTCTTGGCTGTTATTGGGATGTGATAGCCGAGAAAACAATGGAAGTGTATAAGTCGATTGAATAATTAAGGGAGGTATTATAAATTACCTTGACCTTCAACAAGAAATGAAGCTGTGTCAAAAATGCCACCATTTAATTCTTCATCCGCAGATGACGCAGATAAATTATAACCTATCGGGTATAATAGGAAGGAATAATCTGCGTCATCTGCGGATGAAAAGTGAATTATGACACAGTCCCATTTCTTGCAATATGGATTCTGTTTTTCTTATCCGGATTTACGTTATCTTAGGGTTCCTCCCATGATGTCCAGCAATTCGTTGGTGATGGCTTGTTGGCGGCCTTTGTTGTATTGGAGACTGAGTTCTTGGAGCAATCCCTCGCCGTTGTCGGTAGCTTGTTGCATGGCAAAGGTGCGGGCTGCATGTTCGGCTGCCGATGAGTCGAGCAGCATGGTGAACATGTGCATGTCCAGAACTTGGGGCAACAGCCTGTTGAGCAATTCGGGTGCAGAAGGTTCAATGAGGTAGTCGGTTTCGGTTGACGAATTGACAGATTGACGAGTTGATGAGGGGGAGAGGACGGATGGTTTTGTCAACTTGTCAGCTTCTACGGGCAGGAATTGCTCGCGCATAAGGACCTGTACAGCCATGTTTTTATAATGGGTGTAAAGAAGTTCCACGCGGTCAATTTCCTTGTTCAGATAAAGTTTTGTCAGGTAGGTGGCGAGGGCTGATGCTTCGGTATGGGCCGGCTTTTCACCGATGGAGACGTAGGCGGATTCAGTTGACAAGTTGGCTGGTTGGCGGGCTGATGAGGAAACTCTACCGGATGGCCTTGTCAGTTTGTCTGGCTCTTCCTTGTCAACAGCCAATGCCTGTGCCACTTTGCGACCTATGGGGATGAGTAGTATGTCCGTATTCTGCTCCCTATATTCGTCAATGACATGCTGGGTGAGGCGGATGAGGTTGTTGTTGAAACCACCGCAAAGGCTCGCACTGCTGCTTATGGTTACAAGGGCTACCCGTTTCACTTCCCGCTTTTCCATGAGTGAAGAGCGGAAGGTGCCTGTAAGGCTTTCGCTCTTCAACAAATCGTTGACAATCCCGGTCAATCGTTCGTTGTAGGGAAGCATGTTTTCAATGGCCATTTGCGCTTTATGCAACTTGGCCGAGGCTACCAGCTTCATTGCTGATGTTATCTTCAGCGTATTCTTGACAGAAGCTATACGGTTTTTTATTTCTTTGAGTGAGGCCACTATTCTAATTATGAATTGATAACTGCGAAGCTGATGAGAGCTGTGCTCTAACTGATTATGATTCTCTTATCTTCCTATCCCATCTGTCACCTGTTTGGCCACTTGCTCAATGAGGTCGGTCACTGCATCGTTGATGATTCCTGAAGCAAGTATGTCAATAACGTCTGTTTGATGATTACTGCGGAGAATGTCGAGAAAAGAGTCTTGAAACTCACGTACTTTTTCCACGGGAATGTTGGCCATCAGGCCTCGTGTGCCGCAATAGAGGATAGCCACTTGTTCGCCTACGGGCATGGGGGCGTATTGCGGTTGGATAAGTAATTGGTTGTTCTTGCGTCCGCGGTCAATGGTTTGAGCCGTCACGGTGTCCATGTCGCTGCTGAACTTTGAGAAGGCTTCCAGTTCGCGGTATTGTGCCTGGTCAATTTTGAGTGTGCCGGCCACTTTTTTCATTGATTTGATTTGTGCACTACCGCCCACGCGGGAAACTGAGATGCCTACGTTGATGGCGGGACGGAATCCTTGGTTGAAGAGCGAGGTTTCGAGGAATATCTGGCCATCGGTGATAGAGATGACGTTCGTAGGAATATAGGCCGACACATCGCCCGCTTGGGTCTCGATGATGGGCAAGGCGGTGAGTGAACCTCCACCCTTGACGATGGGACGCAGACTTTCGGGAAGGTCGTTCATGCGTTCGGCTACCTCTTGTTGTTTGATAACCTTGGCTGCCCGTTCGAGCAGGCGTGAATGGAGGTAGAAGATGTCACCCGGATAGGCTTCGCGCCCTGATGGACGACGCAGGATGAGTGACACTTCGCGATAGGCTACGGCCTGTTTCGAGAGGTCGTCGTACACAACTAAGGCATGGCGGCCTGTGTCGCGGAAATATTCACCGATAGCGGCTCCGGCAAAGGGGGCATAGTATTGCATGGCAGCCGGGTCGGCGGCTGTGGCGGCTACAACGATGGTGTATTCCAAAGCGCCTCGTTCGCGCAATGTTTCGACGATGTTGGCCACAGTGGAACCTTTTTGTCCGATAGCCACATAAATGCAATAGACGGGTTCGCCCTTCTCGTAATTGGCGCGTTGGTTGATGATGGTGTCGATGGCAATGGAGGTCTTGCCCGTCTGACGGTCGCCGATGATGAGTTCGCGTTGTCCGCGTCCGATGGGAATCATGGAGTCAATAGCCTTGATGCCCGTCTGCAACGGTTCGTTTACGGGTTGGCGATATATTACGCCGGGCGACTTGCGTTCGAGAGGCATTTCGTAGAGTTTCCCATCAATGGCATCTCCCCCATCAATGGGTTGTCCCAGAGGGTTGACCACACGGCCAAGCATTCCTTCACCCACCAGGATGTTGGCTATGCGCCCTGTGCGGCGGGCCACCATACCTTCCTTAATCAGATCGGTAGGACCAAGGAGCACGGCTCCTACATTGTCTTCCTCGAGGTTCATCACGATGGCCATCACGCCATTTTCGAACTCAAGGAGTTCTTCGGCCTCGGCATTGTTCAGACCATAAAGGCGGGCTACGCCATCGCTCACTTGGAGTACGGTACCCACTTCGTTGAACTTCAAGTCGGTGTTGATGTCACGAAGTTGCTTGAGCAGCACCTCGGAGACTTCGCTGGGTTTTATTGTATTGTTTTCAGGCATAATTTCAATTACAATTTACCATTTACAAAGTACAATTCAATTACAATTTACCATTTACTATGTACAGTTTCTGTTCTCTCACTTCGGGGATGGTACACGGAGTACACGAAAGTTACGGAGAATTACAGAGTTTTCTTAGTTGACGAGTTAACGAGGATTCAGTGTCGGACGGCCTTGTCAACTTGTAGCTTGTCAACTTGCTTCTCCGTGTTCATCTGTTCACTCCGTTTTATCCGTGTGCCATTGAATCTTGAACTTGGAATCCTGAACCAAGAGGTTTGCTATGGCTTTCAACGTCTCAGCGCAGCAACTCTGCACGCAACTGGCGGAGCTGTCCTTTTACACTGGCATCCATGCGCTGGTTGTCGAGCTGGAGGATGAATCCACCAAGAATCTCTTCGTCCACATTGAGGTCGAACTCTACGGTACCCTTCACCGCTTGAGCAACCATGGCGCGCAGGTGCTCCTCAGTGGCCTTGTCCAAAGGTACAGCCGTGGTGAGTTGTCCTACATAGATCTCCTTCTCGCGCCGGTAAAGACTGATGAAGGAAGCAAGGATGAAGAGCAGGTAGCGCTCGCGACGCTGCTGGAAGAGCAATCCGATGAAGCGTTCGCACACGGGATGGAAGGCTCCGCCCGAAGCTGTACGCAGCAGATTGACCTTGGCCGTGCGGTCGAGCACTGGATTAAGCATGGCACGCTGCAACTCCTTCACTTGCATCAGTGTGCGGCAAAGGGCAAACGCCTGCTCATATACCTCTGTCTCGGCCTTGCATTCGATGGCGTAGGCAAGCAGCGCTTTGGCGTATCGTTTGGCTATGGGTCCTATGTACACTTTTTAATTATGTATTTTGAATTATTAATTATGAATTCAACAAATTACTCTTCATTTGTATCTCTCCTCTTCCCTCCTTTTTTTGGGGGGGGAATTGAGGAGGCTTGCCTTCAATTCTTCTCCACCTCATCCAACAAGCGCTCGACGAGGTCCATCTGTTGACGCACGGTAGTGAGGTTGGTGCGTATAATCTTCTCAGCTACCTCGACGGCCATTTCAGCCGTTTGCCGGTGGATGTCGCGTATGGCATTCTCCTTTTCGTGCTGAATCTGCTGGCGGGCTTCCTCTAACATGAGAGCACCTTCAGTCCGAGCCTTTTCGCGTGCCTCCTCAATGATGCGGTCGCGTGTGTTGGCAGCATCCTTCAGTATCAGGCGCTGCTCTTCGCGGGCTTGGGCCAACAGGGCTTCACTCTCGGCCTTGATGCCCTCCAACTTGGCGTTCGCTTTGCGGGCAGCCTCCAACGACTGGTCGATGAAGCGCTTGCGGTCATCCACCATGCGGGTGATGACGGGGAAACCCCACTTGGCCAACACAAAGAACACTACGCCGAATGAGAGGAGCATCCAGAAGAGCAATCCTACATCGGGGGTAAACAAATCCATACCCTGAAAGGATTATAATATTATGGTAAGCAGACACACTACGATGGCAAACAATGCGGCACCTTCTATCAATGCGGCAATGATAATCATGCTGGTGCGGATGTCGCCAGACGACTCGGGTTGGCGGGCAATGGCTTCCATGGCTGAACTGCCAATCCTGCCGATGCCCCAAGCAGCACCAATTACTGCTATGGCTGATCCGATGGCAGCACCAATTTTTCCTAAGCTGACAGCTCCTGCGGCTGCTTGTAATGCGATTAATGATAACATAGTTCTTTTTAAATTATGAATTATTAATTATGAATTATTTTCTATTTCTCATGATGCTCCACCCTTGACATGCCTATGAATACTGCCGAAAGCATGGTGAAGACGTATGCTTGGATGAAAGCAACAAGCAATTCCAGACAGTTCATGAAGATGGTGAAAAGAACCGACACTACCGTCATGCTCCCTCCTAATAAGGGACCCATTGATTGGGTGACAAAGATGATGCATACCAGTGCCAATATTACTGAATGGCCAGCCATGATGTTGGCAAACAGACGGACGGTCAGGGCAAAAGGTTTGGTGAAGAGTCCGAATATCTCGATGACCGGCATCAATGGTATGGGGCACTTCATCCACATGGGCACATCGGGCCAAAGCACCTCGCGCCAATACTCACGTGTGCCAAACACATTGACGGCTATGAACGTGCAGATGGCAAGGACGAGTGTGATGGCTATGTTTCCCGTCACATTGGCTCCTCCGGGAAAAATGGGTATCAACCCCATAAGGTTGCTGAGGAAAATGAAGAAGAAGGCGGTGAGCAGATAGGGCGTATAGCGCTCGTAGTCCTTGCCCACACTGGGTTTGATAATACCGTCGTAAACCATCATAATGAGCATTTCCATCACTCCGATGAAGCCACGTGGTGCATTGTCGTAAACCTCTTTATGCTTATACCAACGGCTGACGAAGAGAATGATGCTCACCAGCAACAGGCTGTTTATGAGAATGCCTGTCGCTATCTTGGTGAGCGAGAGGTCAATCAGCGGACGTACCACCTCACCTGTCGAAAGGGATTCTACTACTTTGCCTTTGTGGTCGCCATTGGTGGCAATATGAAAACCATTATATATTTCTCCATGATGTAACTTGTGGGAGAGAAAGGCATGAAAACCTTTTTCTTTGCTGAAGACTATCACGGGCAAAGGTATGCTCACATGCTTGTCGCCAATGGTTGCCACATGCCACTCGTAGGCATCGCCAATATGGTCAAAGATAATCTCTTTGATGTCTATGGATGCATTCTCCTCCTCCTCAGCGTGTGATGATGCGTGCAAAGGCAGCCATGCTCCAATCAGACAAAGCAATACTGTCAGCAAATATGTCCGTATCGTATGATTATTCATTGTCTTTTAGTTGTTCTTCACACTTCACTTCTCTTCCACTTCCACACACACTACCACTTCGTTGTTGTTCACTTCAACGAATCCGCGGAGGATGGGTTGGATGTGCTCCACCCCTTCGTGAGGTTTGTCTGGGTTGCCTACTTCAGAGAAGTTTATCACCCCTTTGTCGATCGACGAGACGAGTGCCGCATGGCGCGGCAATACAGTAAACCGTCCTTTTGTGCCGGGAAGAGAGATTTTGCTCACTTGTCCGTCAAACAACCGTTTTTCGGGCGATAGGATTTGGAGATGGATGTTCATTTGCAATTTTCTTTTTCTCCTTTTATTCTTCTTTTTTGTTTATCCTTCCATCAGCTTTTTCCCCTTCTCGATAGCATCTTCGATAGAGCCTACGTTGAGGAAGGCCTGTTCGGGCAAGTGGTCAACCTCGCCATCAAGTATCATTCGGAAGCCACGGATGGTGTCTTCAATGGAAACCATCACACCGGGCACACCGGTAAACTTCTCGGCTACGTGGAAGGGTTGTGAGAGGAATCGTTGCACTTTGCGGGCACGGTTTACTGTCAGACGGTCAGCTTCGCTGAGTTCGTCCATGCCAAGGATGGAGATAATGTCCTGAAGTTCCTGATTGCGTTGGAGTATCTGCTTCACCCGTTGTGCCGTCTTGTAATGGTCTTCGCCTACGATGAGTGGGTCAAGTATGCGCGATGTGGAATCCAGAGGATCAACAGCCGGATAGATGCCTAATTCCGTTATCTTGCGGCTTAGCACCGTGGTGGCATCGAGGTGGGCAAAGGTCGTGGCCGGTGCAGGGTCGGTCAAGTCATCGGCAGGCACATAAATGGCTTGTACCGAAGTGATGGAACCATATTTTGTAGAGGTGATACGCTCCTGCATCTGTCCCATTTCCGTTGCCAATGTGGGTTGGTAACCTACGGCTGAAGGCATACGACCGAGCAATGCAGACACCTCAGAACCCGCTTGGGTGAAACGGAAAATGTTGTCAATGAAGAAAAGTATGTCGCTCGACTTTCCTTCTTCTTTTCCTTGGTCGCGGAAGGCCTCGGCAATGGTAAGTCCTGACAATGCTACACTCTGACGTGCGCCTGGCGGTTCGTTCATCTGCCCATAGACGAGGGTGGCTTGCGATTTTGCGAGTTCTTCAGGGTCAACAAGGGAAAGATCCCAGTCGCCACGTTCCATAGCTTCGGTGAAAGCATCACCGTAACGGATAACGCCTGATTCAATCATTTCGCGAAGCAGATCGTTGCCTTCGCGTGTACGTTCTCCAACTCCGGCAAATACCGAAAATCCATTGTGACGCTTGGCAATATTGTTGATCATTTCCATAATCAACACCGTCTTTCCAACGCCGGCACCTCCGAAAAGCCCAATCTTTCCTCCCTTCATGTAAGGCTCTAACAGGTCAATCACCTTGATACCCGTGAAGAGCACCTCCTGTTTGGTGGTGAGTTCCTCAAACTTGGGCGGTTCGCGATGGATAGGGTAAGCATTTGTCCGGTCAAGTTCGGACATGCCGTCAATGCTGTCGCCCGTTACGTTCATCATGCGTCCTTTTATCTGAGTACCCGTAGGCATGGTAATGGGGCTTCCCGTAGGAAAAACCTTCATACCCCGGCTCAGTCCGTCAGTCCGGTCCATGGCCACAGTTCGGACGGTGTCTTCGCCGATGTGTTGCTGTACCTCCAAGGTCAAATGTCTTCCATCGGCACGGGTCACTTTCAATGCTTCGTGTATGCGGGGCAAATGCAATGGCCCGGTGGTTGATTCTTTGTCGAAAGATACGTCCACTACCGGTCCTATCACTTGCGAAATATGTCCAATTAGTGCTGGCATGTCATTTTTTTCAATGTTGTTATGTATATAATAAATAGGTGTATATGGTTTTTCTTGATAATTGGCGTTTGCAAAGGTAAACAATTCAAATAGAAGTTGTATCAATGCTGACAGTTTTTTTAACTTTTATCAAAAGAATTGGTGATTTCAGGAGAAGAAATGGCTATAAAGGCACACTGCGCTTACAAAAATGTATCAAGATAAAGAAAAATACTTTCCAAATGTACGTGAAATCGGATTAAATACTTTATATTTGCAACTCCAAAAAAACTGCAGGCATGGATGACAAGTCGCGAACCGGGTTGGCTGTGGCTGTAAGTATTGTTGTCAGAATTTATAATTAATAATTTAAAACATGAGCGTAAAATTTTATCAACCGGAAAACCAGGTACCTTTGGAAATGCATAAGGTACGTGTGGTACAGAAACTCAATCTTTTGCCCGTTGACGAGCGTCTTCGTGCTATCCAACAGGCAGGTAACAATACATTCTTGCTCCAGAATAAAGATATCTATCTGGATATGCTTACCGATTCTGGTGTCAATGCTATGTCTGATCGTCAGACGGCTGCCATGCATCTTGCTGACGATGCTTATGCAGGTAGTGAAACCTTCAATCGCTTGAAGGCTGCGATGAAAGAGGTGTTTGGTGTCGACAATGTGCTTCCTGCTCATCAGGGACGTGCTTGCGAGAACATCCTTGCCGAACGCTTCGTGAAACCGGGTATGGTTGCTATCATGAACTTCCACTTCACTACCACCAAGGCACACGTTACACGTTGTGGAGGTGAGGTGTTGGAGCTTGTTCACAAGAAAGGACTTGTTCCTCAAAGTGACGAACCATTCAAAGGAGACTTCGATTTACGCGAATTGAAGCGTGTCATCCGCGAAGTTGGTCCCGAAAAGGTTGCATACGTACGTGTAGAGGCCGGTACAAACCTCATCGGTGGACAGCCCGTAAGTTTGGAGAATATGTTGGCTGTAGCTGACATCTGTCATGATTTTGGCGTGCCAAGCATTCTTGATGCTTCATTGCTTCAGGACAATATCTACTTCATGAAGACTCGTGAGGCACAGTGCAAGTACATGACCCCGAAGGAAATCTACCATCTCTTGGCCAACAAGATGGATATCATCTACTTCTCTGCCCGTAAACTTGGTTTTGCTCGCGGTGGTGCCATCATCAGCCACAACACTGAATTGATCAAGAGTATGATGGAGTATATCCCCCTCTACGAAGGCTTCCTTACATACGGAGGTATTGACGTACGTTCTATCGAATCAATGGCCGAAGGTCTGTATGAATCACTCGATATGGACTACTTGAGTCATGGCCCTGAATTCATCGCCTATCTGGTAAAAGAACTTGATGATTATGGAGTGCCTATGATCAAGCCTGCTGGTGGTCTCGGTGCTCACCTCGATTGTCAGGGATTCGTACCCGATATGCCACATGACCAGTATCCTGCAGCAGCCGTAGCTACAGCTCTCTATATTGCTGGTGGTATCCGTGGTATGGAACGTGGTACTCTTTCCGAGCAGCGCGAACCCGATGGTTCTGAGCGTTTTGCTGAACTTGAATTGATGCGTTTGGCTGTTCCTCGTCGTGTGTTTACCTTGTCACAGATCAAGTATGTGGCAGACCGTGTGAAGTGGTTGTGGGACAACCGCGAGATCATTGGTGGTCTCAAGTGGGTGGAAGAGCCTGCCGTACTTCGTTTCTTCTTCGGTCGTCTGAAGGAAATCGGCCATTGGCAAGAAGAACTTGTCACCAAGTTCAAGGAAGACTTTGGTGATTCATTGTAATTTGGAGATGTTGATTATTAATAAAGTCAGGCGCGGATTATCATGTGAAAACCCGCGCCTGACTTTATTAAATAAATTTCAATTACTCACATATGTAAATTGTTTTAGTCCTTTTCTTTCCTTGCAAAGTAGTATAGTATCGAGCAATTTTCTTTCCTGAACACTTTGCCGGCTACATTTCGTATATCTTCAGGACTGACACTCCGGTATCGGGAGATTTCGTCGTTCATATCCTCGGCACGACTGATGAGTTCGAAGTAAGCCATGTTGATAGCGTTGTTCAGGAAATTGACACTCTTGAATGTCTGTTCCGCTTCGTACCGGTTTTTTACCTTCTCCAGTTCATTTTCATCAGGAGTCGTATGTGCCAATAGCTCCAATTCCTTCCATACCCATTCTTCAGCTTCTTGCAGGGAAATGCCAGGCAATGGCTTTCCACAAATTTGCAGAAGCCCTTCGTCTATGCTGCCTGTTATGTATGCGTCAATTTGGCTGAATACCTGATGTTCTTTTACCAAATGCTGTGTCAGGCGGCTTGACCGTCCGTTGGCCAACAGGTCGCTCAGCATATCTGTGGCATAATAGTCGGAGTGCAGTCGGTCACAGGTGTGAAAGGTCATGTAGAGGGTGTCGAGGGGGACATCTCTCGTCACGTCCATACGGCGTATCCCCGTTTGATGCGGTTCAGCAGGAAGGTTTCGTTTCTGTACCTTCCGATGTGGAATAGGGCCGAACCATTTCTCGGCCAGATTGATCACTTCATCGAAACTTATATTTCCGGCTACAGCCAAAATGGCATTGTTCGGTGCATAGAAACGATAAAAGAAATCTTTGACATCATCCAACGTAGCATTGGCTATGTGGCTTAATTCCTTACCGATGGTAGGCCATCGATAAGGGTGTACCTTGTAAGCCATGCTGCGGGTCAGGTGGCTGGAATCTCCGTAGGGTTGGTTCAAGTCCCGTTGCTTGAATTCTTCCATGACCACCTGTCGTTGCACTTCTAAACTTTCTGGTGAGAAAGCCAGACCCAACATTCTGTCAGATTCCAACCAGAAGCCCACTTCTATGTTCTGTCGGGGAAGGGTGATGTAGTAGTTTGTCAGGTCATTGGTTGTCCAGGCATTGTTTTCTCCTCCGGATTCCTGTACCGGTGTGTCATAGTCAGGGATGTTGGCTGACCCTCCGAACATCAGATGTTCAAATAGGTGTGCAAACCCCGTCCGTTCCTCGTCCTCATCTCTGGAACCTACGTCATAGAGCACATTGATGGCTACCATTTGGGTACTTCGGTCCTCGTTGTGTACGATTCGCAACCCGTTGGGCAGAATATGTCGGTTGATGGCAATCATTCCAGTACGGTCACTTTACGTATCACCACATCCTCTTCCGGACGGTCGGCACGATTGGTCTTCACTTGTTGGATCGCATCCACCACCTCCATGCCTTCTGTCACTTCACCGAATACGGTGTATTGGTTGTCCAAATGTGGCGTACCTCCTACGGTAGTGTATGCTTCGATCTGTTCGGGAGTGAATCGGAACGGTGCTTCATCTGCCACTTGAGCCTGTGCTTCGGCTATTAGCTTGTCCTGCAGTTTTTGAAGACCTTCTATGTCATTGGCTTTGCGCATCTTGTAGATGTCTTTCATGTGTTGGCGGGCCAGTGTGTCAAAAGCCGTTTTCAGTTTCATTTGGTTCATTTGGTTCTCCATACCGGCCACTTGTGTTTGGGTATATACCTGTCCTGTCACAATGTAGAATTGACATCCCGATGAACGGCGCTCGGGGTTCACCTCATCCCCTTGGCGGGCAGCAGACAGTACACCTTTCTTATGAAAGTATTTGGGGTAAACGAATTCTGCTGGCAGAGTGTATCCGGTATCTCCGGTACCCAACATTTTGCCTGCTGGTGCCCCTTTGGATTCTGGGTCGCCGCCTTGAATCATAAAGTTCTTGATGACGCGATGAAAGAGTGTCCCTTCATAGAATCCCTCTTTGGCCAACTTGATGAAATTATCGCGGTGTTTCGGTGTCTCGTTATAGAGCTTTACGGTGATATTACCTTTTGAAGTCTCAATGAGCAAATGTGTCTCTTTCTGATTTTCCATAATTGTTTTGAATTCAAATTTTGTGCAAAGTTAGCTATTTTTTATCAATCTGCCTTCTGAAATCTTGGATATGTATGCTTTGCCGATATAGCGGGTCTTTTTTTTCTTTCCGAAAGTTTGATGTATTGTTCTTCTGATAATCTAAAAATTGTATCTTTGCGGCAGAATTGGAATTGTAATGAAAGAGTAGAAGCTTCAATGGTTCGTGAAAAGAGTTGTTTGGTGTTGTTTGCTTTTTTGGTTCTTGTATTGTTTGCATTGAATCTGTTTTTTGGCTCGGTGGATATGCCGGCCATGCAGGTGGTTGATGCTTTATTAGGAAGGGAACCTGAGGTGTCTTCATCATATTTTATTGTTATGGAGTCGCGTCTGCCCCAGGCACTGACAGCATTGTTATGTGGCGCGGCTTTGGCGGCTTGTGGTCTGATGTTGCAGACAGTTTTTCGTAATCCGTTGGCAGGCCCTTCTATACTTGGTATAGACTCCGGGGCCAGTTTGGGAGTAGCATTAGTCATGTTGCTCAGTGGAGGTAATATGGTGGCCTCTTCATGGGGCTTGGGAGGATTTCTTGCAACTACGGCAGCAGCTTTTGCCGGAGCTATGGGGGTGATGGCTCTTTTGCTATTTTTCTCAACATTATTGAAAAGTGATGTTATGCTCCTTATCACAGGTGTAATGATAAGCTATGCTGTTTCATCCGTTATCTCCTTACTGAACTTTTTTGCAACGGCTGAGGGGGTGCATTCCTATATGGTATGGGGAATGGGTAGCTTTGGAGGTGTATCCATGGGCCAATTGTTTTGGTTGTCCATTTCCTTGGGGATGGGAATCTTGATTGCGATAAGTTTGGTGAAGCCGTTGAATGCGTTGCTGTTGGGGTATAATTATGCGAAGAATTTGGGAATTAATGTAAACCGTGTCCGTATGCTGTTGTTATTGGCGACAGGGCTTTTGTCGGCTACGGTGACAGCTTTTTGCGGCCCTATATCTTTTCTTGGATTAGCAGTTCCTCACGTAGCGCGTTTTATATTGCATAAGGCTGACCATCGTTTCCTGATGCCGTTGTCTTTACTTGTTGGTTCGGCTGTAGCTTTGCTTTGCAACTTGTTGTGTGTTTTGCCAGGTGATAGGGGAATTATTCCTTTGGGTATTGTTACTCCTTTATTAGGTGTGCCGGTGGTGTTTCTTGTCCTTCTGCGGGGCAGACGTTAGATATTGAATGTAAAAGTTTGCTCAAGTCGTGATTAATCCATATCTTTGCTCCGTTATTTGTATATAAAATTCTATGGGGAAATATTGATATTCCAGAATGCTATGAAAAAAGGTATATACTTTATTTTGACGTTTGTTTTTCTGTTAATGACAGTTTGGACAGAAGTACGGGCACAAAGTGCGTCAACGTTGTCAAAAGTGGTTTTGGTTATCAGTTCTTATTCATCCGATTCTCAGCGTACTGCAGAGTTTATGGGGAACTTCGAACGTTTGCTTAACGAACGGAAGTATCCTTATGTTTGTCATATCGCCTATATGGGTTATCTCGGTTTTGAAGATTGTCAGGGATGGACAAAAAAAATGAGAGATGTCTTGGATGGTTATGAAAAGGAAGAGTTGGCCGCCGTTGTCCTATTGGGGCACGAGGCTTGGATTTCATATCTCCAACCGGATGTGACTCTTCCGGATATCCCTTTCTATGGCTGTTATGTAAATGAGTTCGGTGTACCTATTCCTGAAAATATGCCAGACTTTCTTTATTGGTATCCTGAGAAACTGGATCTTGCGGAGGCTGCAAGAAAGGCCGGTCATTCGGGAGGAGTTATGAACCGTTATGACGTAGAGGCTAACATTGAACTCATAAAACGGCTCTATCCCGAAACAACGCGTATTGCCTTTATTACAGACAACTCGTATGAAGGTGCGGCTTTGGGTACATTGATGCGTGAAGTGGTTGTTGAAAAATATCCGGAATTGAATTTGGCTTCGTTGCGTGGGTTGAGTTATGCTATCCCACAGATACGTGTCCGTATGCGGCATTTGGTGGACAATACCTCAAATACTGTCATTCTTTTAGGTACATGGCGTGTGGATAAGTCGGGGCGTTATTATCCGGAAAGTTCCATTAAGGAGTTGTTTCCGGAAGACTTTAATTTTCCTGTTTTTACGATGACGGGTGTAGGGCTGGGAACATGGGCTATTGGTGGTTACATTCCTCAGAACGAATGGAATATTGACCATATAGTTGATGATATACATGCTTATAATACAGAACAAGAGCCCGAATCGCGTTTTGTGTACAATCCCAACAGTTATGTCTTCAGTCGTCAGATGCTGGAGAAGTATGGTCTCAAGGAACAGAATTTGCCAGAAGGGAGCGTTGTGTTGACCGGAGCTGATGAACAAGTCAAATATTATCGGACTTTGCTTTGGGTTGCCATTGGGGTTGCTGTGATTTTTGCCTGTTTGTTGATTCTCGTATTTTGGCTTCTCTATCGTAACAGAAAAATGAACCGTATCTTACAACATAGTAATGAACAATTGGCGGTAGCCAAAGAGCAGGCTGAACAGAGTAACAAACTGAAAAGTGCCTTTTTGGCTAACATGAGTCACGAAATTCGTACTCCGTTGAATGCTATTGTAGGATTCAGTCAGCTGCTGAAGGATGCCGAACTTCCTGAAGAGAGGGAAGAATATTGGAATATTATACACGTGAATAACGACTTGCTGTTAAGGTTGATTGGTGATATTCTTGACCTTTCGAAGATTGAATCGGGGATGATAGAGTTGCGTCCGGAACGTTTTGACGTGTCAGTGCTTTTTACAGAACTTCACACATCTATGAGGCAGCGTATCTCTTCGCCTGATGTGGCTTTGTTATTGGATATTCCAAAAACAAGTTGTATGGTGACACTTGACAGGAACCGTATGAGCCAAGTGATTACGAATTTTGTCACAAATGCCATCAAGTTTACCAATAAAGGCCATATCTGCATGGGGTATAAGGTTGATAATGGGGGAATCAGAGTTTTTGTGGAAGATACGGGTATTGGTATTGAAAAAGAGAAACAGGCAAAAGTTTTTGACCGTTTCTATAAGTTGAATGATTTTGCACAAGGTTTTGGCCTTGGCATGAGTATTTGCCGGGCTATTATGGATGCCAAGGGAGGGCGTATTGGTGTGGATTCAGAGTTGGGGAAAGGGTCGATTTTCTGGGCTTGGTTCCCATGTCCGGATTTGGTTATTTGCAATGATGGTCAAGATGGATTGTTGGTCGGTGAGAATGAAGAGGAAAAGGACCTGGAGCAACTGATTCGGAAAGGATTGAATGTGTTGATTGTCGAGGATAACAACAATCACTATTTGTTGTTAGAGCGGATGATGAAGAGGTACGCAGCGCGGATAAGTCGTGCGGAGAACGGTGCGGATGCCGTACAGTATGCGCTGCGTGAGGACTTTGATTTGATATTGATGGATATAGGACTTCCTGTTATGGATGGTTTGGAGGCAACAAGGCAAATACGTAAACATGGAATCGATACGTGTATCATAGCAGTCAGTGCTGAAGCTTTTGAGGTGAATAGTAACCATGCTGTTGAAGCGGGGTGTAATGCTTTTTTCTCCAAACCGGTACAAAGGCTTGAGTTGTTGAGGAGTATCAGTGAATGCGAGTCTTTGACTAAATTATAGTCATGAATTCTTGTCCAAGTTGTAATGTCATCCTATCTGTCTCTTTATGAACTGAACCGTCGTGTGCGGTCACTCTTGACCCGGTCGTTGCCTGATGAATGCTGGTTGCAGGCGGAACTGAGTGAAGTGCATGTGAATTCTGCCGGGCATTGTTATGTGGAATTTGTTCAGAAAGATGCTCGTAGTAATGCACTTGTTGCGAAAGCGCGCGGTACAATTTGGAGTAATATATTCCGTTTGTTGCGGCCATACTTTGAACGTGAAACAGGGCAGTTGTTTATGGCAGGCATCAAGGTCTTGGTGCAAGTAAGAGTCGATTTTCATGAATTATATGGTTACTCGTTGGTCGTTACCGATATAGATCCTTCATATACTGTTGGCGATTTGGTGCGTAAGCGGAGAGAAATCCTTCGCCAGTTGGAAGAGGAGGGGGTGCTGACTCTTAACAAAGAACTTCCACTTCCTGCTGTTCCCCAGCGGATAGCTGTGATATCTTCCTCAACGGCTGCAGGGTATGGTGACTTTTGTAACCAACTTGAGAATAATCCTTATGGCTTTCGTTTCTTCCCCGTATTATTCCCTGCAATTATGCAGGGAGACAGAGCTGAGGCTTCCATCCTTGAAGCTCTTGACAAGATTCATTTGTCCGTACAGGAGTGGGATATGGTAGTCATTATCCGGGGTGGGGGAGCTACCAGTGATTTGTCAGGATTTGACACTTATCTGCTGGCTGCAGCATGTGCTCAGTTTCCTTTGCCTGTTATTACAGGTATTGGTCATGAACGGGATGATACCGTACTTGATCTCGTGGCACATACTCGTGTGAAAACTCCTACAGCGGCAGCCAGTTTCTTGGTAAACCGGTTGCGTGAGGCCGCAGATTGTTTGGAAGTGCTTTCTGGTTCCATTTATACATACGTACAGGCAAAATTAGAACGTGAAAAATCCAGAATTGATGAATTGGCTCGTCGCTTGCCGAGTTTGGTGGCATTGCAACGTGTCCGTCAGGACCAACGGTTGGAGTTGTTGCGTCAGCGTATGGCTATAGCTGTTGAGAGGAGGCTACAGGACCAGAAACACCGATTGCAGATTTTGGGGCAACGCTTGAAGGGATGTGACTATCGGCGCTTGTTGGGCAAAGGGTTCAGTGTGACTTTGAAGAATGGACATGTGGTCACTGATGTGTCACAACTCTCACCGGGCGATACGATTGTGACCCGTTTGGGAAATGGGGAGGTAACCTCGCAAGTCGGGAACTTGCAGATGGATGAGCACCTGCAATAGCCGTTTCACTTCTTATATATAATAAGGTATAACAAAAAAGATATTGAAGAGATGGAAGAAAAAGAACTGACCTACGAAGAGGCCATAACCCGCCTGGAAGAACTTGTGGGCAAGATGGAAAATAATGAACTGAATCTTGATCAGTTAGGCATCTCCTTGAAAGAGGCACAGATGTTGATTAAAATGTGTCGTGACAAGTTGTATCAGACAGAAATTCAGGTAAATGGTATCTTGAAAGAGTCGGAGTAATCGGAATCGTTTTTTTTCTCTATCGGTCTGGAAGATAGGGAGGTGACTGTTCAGCGAATCTTTTTCTTGAAAACTTTGCGACTCTGCGTTTTCTTATCATAAAGAACTTCTGCTGAATAGTTATAGATGGATTGCCAAATGTTAGACTTATGTGTAATAAGTTGTGAACTAACATTATAAATCATCTGAAGTTACATATCTTCTATATTTCAAACCACGAAATATATATTTCGTGGTTTGAAATATATATTTTGTGGCCTGAAATATTTATTTTGCGCTTTGAAATATAGAAGATACCGAGTTAGAAATGGTTTGTAACAGAATTGTCCAACTCAAGAAACTTAATCCCGCTTGAAAATATCGCGTGTATAGACTTTATCCTGTACATCGTCCAGGCAATTGTCGTAGCGGTTGGCGATGATGGCTTGCGATTGTACTTTGAAAGTTTCCAGATCATTTACTACCCGGCTACCGAAAAAGGTGCTTCCATCTTCAAGGGTGGGTTCGTAGATGATTACTGTTGCCCCTTTGGCCTTGACACGCTTCATAATGCCTTGGATTGAACTTTGGCGGAAGTTGTCGCTGTTGCTCTTCATCGTGAGGCGGTAAACTCCGATAGTGCAGTCTTTCTCGTGTGTGGCATCAAAATCTCCTCTGTTATAATAGTCGTAATAGCCTGCCATGTTGAGCACGCGATCGGCAATGAAGTCTTTGCGGGTGCGGTTGCTTTCTACAATGGCACTCATCATGTTTTGTGGCACATCGCTATAGTTGGCCAATAGCTGCTTGGTGTCTTTAGGCAGGCAGTATCCGCCATAACCGAAACTGGGATTGTTATAATGCTGGCCGATACGTGGGTCGAGCGATACACCGTTGATGATGTCCTGAGTGTTCAACCCTTTCATTTCAGCATAGGTATCCAGTTCGTTGAAATAGCTGACACGCAAGGCCAAGTAGGTGTTTGCAAACAACTTGACCGCTTCAGCCTCAGTCAGTCCCATAAAGAGGGTATTGACATCCTCCTTGATAGCCCCTTCCTGCAACAGGGCGGCAAAATTCTTGGCCGCTTCGGCCAGTTCAGAGGCATGGTTGGAAATGTCTGCGGAAGGATGACCTACGATGATACGGCTGGGATAAAGGTTGTCGTACAGTGCCTTGCTCTCACGAAGGAACTCTGGCGAGAAGAGCAGACGCAATTCTTTTCCATATTTGCGGTAAAGGCTCTCGCAATAACCTACGGGGATGGTACTCTTGATGACCATGACAGCCTTAATGTTCACGCTACGCACCAAATCGATGACATTTTCAATGTGGTGGGTATCAAAGAAGTTCTTCACCGGGTCATAGTTGGTGGGTGCGGCAATGACAACAAAGTCGGCATCCTTGTATGCTGATGCCCCATCAAGTGTAGCGGTGAGGTTCAGTGGCTTTTCTGCCAGATATTGTTCGATGTAGTCATCTTGGATAGGTGAGATACGGTTGTTCAACTTCTCTACCTTTTCGGGGATGACATCTACGGCTGTTACCTGATGATGTTGGCTGAGTAGGGTGGCTATACTCAACCCTACGTAACCGGTACCGGCTACTGCGATTTTTAAATCTTGAGACATTCAGTTAATGCAAATTATTTATGGTAGGGGATAAAATCTACAAAAGTGTTCTTTTTGCATGCAAAATAACTCATTTCTGTTTTAATCTACAAACTTTCATTCCTTTTTTTTATATGCTGGAGGTTTTTCCTTCTTTCCTAAAGAATAAAAAACTCCCTGAAGATGCAGTTTCTTGTCAAAGAGTTTGTAGGGTGTAATTTCTTTTAGTAAATTTGCTGCCAATTTGAAACTAAATATCCGAAGATATGGAAAAAGTGAATGAAATTGATTGGGCCAATCTGTCATTTGGCTATCGGAAGACCGATTATAATGTGCGTTGCTATCATCGTAATGGCGCATGGGGTGAGATTGAAGTATGCAGTGAAGAAACAATTCCCTTACATATGGCGGCGACTTGTCTCCATTACGGCCAGGAGGCATTCGAAGGGTTGAAGGCTTTCCGTGGAAAGGATGGTAAAATCAGAGTATTCCGTCTTGATGAAAATGCGGCCCGTTTGCAAAGTACATGTCGTGGTATTCTGATGCCTGAAATGCCTACCGAGCTATTTGCTGAAATGGTGAAGAAAGTCATCAAACTGAATGAGCGCTTTGTTCCTCCTTACGAGAGTGGAGCATCGTTATACATACGTCCCTTGCTTATCGGTACTGGGCCACAGGTTGGTGTGAAACCTGCTGGAGAATATCTCTTTTTAATTTTTGTGACTCCTGTAGGTCCTTATTTCAAAGGTGGATTTGCTACAACTCCTTACGTCATTACCCGTAAGTATGACCGTGCGGCGCCCCTTGGTACTGGTATTTACAAGGTTGGTGGAAACTATGCCGCAAGCCTTCGTGCCAGCAAAGAGGCACATGAGGCTGGCTATTCAGCGGAATTCTATTTGGATGCCAAGGAGAAAAAGTATATTGACGAATGTGGTGCAGCCAACTTCTTTGGTATCAAAGATAATACTTATGTTACTCCGCTTAGTACCAGTATCCTACCCTCTATTACCAATAAAAGTTTGATGCAATTGGCTGAAGATATGGGTATGAAAGTGGAGCGTCGGGCTATTCCCGAAGAGGAACTTACAACTTTCGAGGAGGCTGGTGCATGTGGCACGGCTGCGGTTATCAGTCCTATTGAGCGCATCGATGACCCCGAGAACAACCACTCTTATGTAATCTCTAAAGACGGTAAACCGGGACCTGTCAGTACCAAACTTTACACCAAATTGCGTGCAATCCAATACGGTGACGAGCCTGACACGCATGGTTGGGTTACACTGGTGGAATAAAAAACTATAAGTAACGAGCTACGAGCTACAAGTGAATGGCAATCATCAGCATGATTACTTGTAACTTGTAGCTCGTAACTAATAACTAAATTATGAGTAAAGGAAAATTGGCAAAATTCGCCGATATGGCGGAGTATCCTCATGTGTTTGAATATCCTTTTTCGGTGGCAGAGAATGTTCCTTTTGAAATGAAGGGTCATTGGCATCGTAATTTTTTCAAGAATGACAATCCTATCGTATTGGAATTGGGATGTGGCCGTGGAGAATATACCGTTGGCCTTGGTCGTCTTTTTCCCGATAAAAACTTCATAGGTGTGGATATCAAAGGTGCCCGCATGTGGAGTGGGGCTACAGAATCTTTGAATGCGGGAATGAAAAATGTGGCATTCTTGCGTACCAATATTGAAATTATCGACCGTTTTTTTGCATCAGGTGAAGTGAGTGAAATATGGTTGACTTTCAGTGATCCACAGATGAAAAAGGCAACCAAGCGATTGACATCTACCTACTTTATGAACAGGTATCGTCATTTCTTGGTAGATAGCGGGCTCATCCATTTGAAAACAGATAGTAACTTTATGTTCACTTATACTAAATATATGGTAGAACATAACCATTTGCCTGTTGATTTCATAACTGATGACCTGTATCATAGCGGATTGGTGGATGATATCCTCAGTATCCGCACATACTACGAACAACAATGGCTTGACCGTGGATTGAACATCAAGTACTTGAAATTCCATTTGCCACAAGAAGGTGTGTTGGAAGAACCGAACGTAGAAATAGAATTAGACGACTATCGTAGCTATAATCGTAGCAAACGTAGTGGCTTACAGACAAGTAAATGAATAAGTGACGAGCTACAAGCTACGAGTGATGAGTGCACTAAATAGCTAAATAGATCATAAATATTAATAATTAGTTCAAGTACAGCTCTCATCAGCTTCGCAGTCATAAATCATAACTCATAACTCATAAATCATAAATCATAATTATTATGACATTATATCCCAAATTGATACTCGATGCATTGGCAACGGTGCGTTACCCTGGCACAGGAAAAAATATAGTAGAAGCAGGTATGGTAGAGGATAATATCCGTATAGAAGGAATGAAAGTTTCCTTTTCATTGATATTTGAAAAATCTACAGACCCCTTTATGAAGTCCATTATAAAAGCTGCAGAAACTGCTATTCTGACTTATGTTAGCAAAGACGTAGATATTAAGGGGAACATTTCTGTGAAAACCATCCAGCAAGCGCGTCCGGAACCTGGTTGTATGTTGCCTCAGGTGAAGAATATCATTGCTGTTTCGTCAGGTAAAGGCGGAGTGGGCAAGAGTACAGTAGCTGCAAACTTGGCTGTAGCCTTGGCCAAGGCCGGTTATAAGGTGGGCTTGTTGGATGCTGATATTTTTGGTCCTAGTATGCCCAAAATGTTTCAAGTGGAGGATGCACGTCCTTATGCAGAGACTATTGATGGACGTGATTTGATAATACCTGTGGAAAAGTACGGGTTGAAGTTGCTTTCCATAGGCTTCTTTGTAGATCCCGATCAGGCTACTCTGTGGCGTGGAGGTATGGCCAGCAATGCATTGAAACAACTGATAGCTGATGCAAATTGGGGTGAACTTGATTATTTCCTGATAGATTTGCCTCCTGGTACCAGCGATATTCATCTGACAATTGTACAAAATCTGGCTATTACCGGAGCGGTTGTTGTAAGTACTCCTCAGCAAGTGGCCCTTGCCGATGCCAGAAAGGGTATCAATATGTTTACCAATGATAAAGTGAATGTCCCCATATTGGGTCTGGTCGAGAATATGGCATGGTTTACTCCTGCAGAACTTCCTGAGAACAAATACTATATATTCGGACGTGAAGGTGCCAAACATCTGGCAGAAGAGATGAATGTTCCCTTATTGGGGCAAATACCCCTTGTTCAAAGCATTTGTGAAGGAGGTGACAATGGCTTGCCTGTAGCACTCGATGAGAATAGTATCACTGGGCGTGCTTTCATTCAGTTGGCGGCCAATGTGGTAGAGCAGACAAATTTGCGTAATGCCAATCAGGCACCGACTCAAATTGTCGAAATGAATAAGAACTAATTTATAGAACCACCCTTAAACTTTTTCCGAGTTTTCTTGTCATAGATACAGCTTTAATTAAAAAATACAATTTATGAAAACTGTTATGAAGAAAATCGGATTGGTATTGTTCGCCTTTATGGCAATGAGTGTAGTCGCTTTAGCGCAAAACAATGATCGTAGTAGAGGTATGCGTCGTGGTAATGCTCCCAGAATGAATAAGGAGCAAATGGTAGAGAACATGACGAAGCGTCAGGTTGAGCGCTTGAAACTTACCGACGAGCAGGCTGCAAAAATGAAAGAACTTAATGGGACATTGGTTAATGGGATGATGGGTGAACGCCGTCAATCAACTGATGTTTCAAAAGAAAAGGAGACAGAAAAGAATAGAGTGCTGACCCGTGAAGAGCGTGAAGAACGCCGTAAACAGCGTGAGGCTCAGACGGAGGAGTCGCGTAAGAACTATATGAAATCGGCAAAAGCCATTCTTACACCTGAGCAGTATGCTGAATTCGAAAAAATGCAGAAAGAGCAACAGCAACGGCAAGGTCGTCGTGGACAAGGAAACCGTGGACAAGGTGAACGTGGTGGAAACCGTGGTGATTTTGGCGGTGGGCAAGGCAGATTTGGTGGAAACCGGTAATGAGAGGATAAGAGTTTTTTTTTGGGGGGGGCTGTGTCAAAAATGCCTCCATTTAATTCTTCATCCGCAGATGACGCAGATGACGCAGATAAATTATAACCTATCGAGTATAATAGGAAGGAATAATCTGCGTAATCTGCGCAATCTGCGGATGAAAAGTGAATTATGACACAGTCCCTTTTTTTTCTACTTCCTTCTTATCTCTTTTTTTTCTTGATAAGAAACGTGAACATTCTTCGTCTTTCTTGTGTTATGGAGAATGACAAGAAACTTAAAAAGAAAAGAATGATGAAAAAGTTATTGACCATGATTTGTGGCATGCTGATGATGATTCCAATAGCATGTGCAAAGGATAAAGTGACTCGTGACGAAAGTATGCTTCCTACTGAAGCAAGAGAGTTTATCAAACAGTATTTTCCACAATCTTCTGTCTCATACCTGAAAGTGGATAAGAATATGTTTCGTCTTGAAGGTTATGATGTACGTCTTTCAGATGGGACAGAACTTGAATTCGACAGGAAAGGACAATGGACAGATGTTGAAAGTAAAGGCCTTGTAGTTCCTGCAGGTATCATTCCTGATGTAATTCAGAAATATCTGAAAGAAAACTACAACAGTTATCGTGTGAAGGGTATCAAGCATAAGCGTTGGGGGTATGAACTAAAACTCAATAGCGGGTTGGAGGTAGAATTTGACAATCAAGGAAATTTCCTCCGATTGGACGATTGATGCCATCCTGATAGGAGCTGTGTCAAAATGAAAAGAAGGCATTTTGACACACTCCCAGTTTTACCGGGCATCAATATTATTCAATTTCCACCACAGTGATGCCTGCCCCACCGAATTGCACATGCTCATCGTGGAAATGGGAAATGCCTGGAACGCCAGATAAGTAATCGCGGATGAGAGTCCGAAGAATTCCATTCCCGGTTCCGTGCAGAATGCGTACCCGGCTCATGCCTAATAGGATAGCGTCGTCAATGAAATAGGTTACAGCCTGTAGGGCTTCATCGCCTCGCATTCCGCGTACATCAATGTCTTGTTTGAAATTCAGTTTCTTCTCATAAACCTCGTCTTGTGTTTGTTTGCTTACGAAGGTTACAGCCTTTTGTCTATTATCTTTCGGAGCATTTGTTACTTCTAACCGTTCTGTTTTTACGGTAGATTTCAGCATGCCGAAGATTACTGTAGCATTCTTTCCGCTGACCTCCACTACTTGCCCGATGGATGTTTGCCCTTTCAAACGTACATGACATCCGGCTTCAATGACAGGTACTTTAGGAATGACAGTAATAGGCGTGTGTGCAGGTTCATTATCTGATTTTTTCTTCTTTTCTTTCTTGCGGTTCTGCTTCTCGCGCAGTTTTTCCATTTTACGATTGATGGCAGCTTCCTTTTCGTCTTTTTCTTTTTCTGCCAACTCTTTTTGGAAATCCGCTAACTCTTTTCTCGCCAGACGTGTGCGCTCCTTTTCTGCTTGGTTTTCTTTAATGGTGCGGATGGTGTTTTCTATTTTTGCGTTTGATTCTGACAACAATTGTTCGGCTTGTTCCTTAGCTGTGCGTAGAATGTTTCTGCGGTTTTTGTTCAGTTCCTCCAATTCTGTTTCGTAGCGGACGATTGTCTCTTCCATCTTCTTCTCCTGCTGGCGGATGTGTTGCCGTTTGGTTTCCCAATACCGTTTGTCGCGCACAATGTCTTGCAGGTATTTGTCGCTTTGTATATAGTCACTTCCTACAATCTCGGACGCATCAGCAATCACCTCCTCTGGCAATCCTATCTTTCTGGCAATCTCTACGGCAAACGAACTCCCCGGATTGCCTATTTGCAATTGGAAAAGGGCTTGCATCTGGTGTCGGTCATACAGCATAGCTCCATTTATTATACCCTCGTTTTCCTCGGCAAAATGTTTCAGGTTCTGATAGTGGGTAGTGATGACCCCGTATGCCTTTCGTTGGTTGAATCGTTTCAATATGGATTCGGCCATGGCACCGCCTATTTGTGGCTCTGTCCCACTTCCGAATTCATCGATGAGCAATAGGCTTCGATTGTTGCAGTAGCGCAACATGTATTTCATGTTCAGCAAGTGGGATGAATAGGTGCTCAAATCATTTTCAATGCTTTGTTCGTCGCCAATGTCTATGAAAATGTGGCTGAATATGCCGGCATGGCTTCGTTCATGTACGGAAATGGGCAATCCGCATTGCAGCATGTATTGCAGTAATCCTACGGTTTTCAGACATACAGATTTTCCACCCGCATTCGGCCCACTAATGAGGAGGATGCGTTGCTTTTGATTCAGCTCAATATCTAAAGGTACAACTTTCTTTCCATGTTTGGCCAATGAAAGTTGTAATAATGGATGTTCTGCTGTAGTCCAGTCTATCAGCTGTTTTTTTTCTATGACAGGTTTGATGGATTTTGTCTGTATGGCAAAGTATGCTTTGGCCCGGATAAAATCTATTTCGGCCAAAAACTCGTACGATTGCAGGATTTCGGGAACCAATGGCCGTAACGTGTTGGAGAATTCTGTCAGGATGCGGATAATCTCACGCCTCTCTTCACCTTCCAATTCTCGGATCCGGTTATTGGCTTCTACTACCTCGGCTGGTTCAATGAATACCGTTTTACCCGTAGCTGATTCGTCATGTACGATACCGCGTATCTTCCGTTTCAATCCAGGTGCTACGGGTATGACCAGACGGCCATCACGTAGGGTGGGAGTGACATCTTTTTCTACGACTCCTTCTGATTGGGCATTTTTTAGAATATTGTTCAGGCTTCTTGAAATACTGTTTGTCGTATGGCTCAGTTCACGTCTGATACGTAATAATTCTGCAGAGGCATTGTCTTTTATCCTTCCGTATTTGTCTAATATAGAGTCTATTTGCCCTAACAGTTGTGGATAAACTGTGATACCGCTCGCCAAATTCCATAGGGCAGGGTAGAGCGATGCTTCTTTTTCTTCTTCGTTTTCTTTATGTTGTAAGAAACGCACTATGCCGCTGATGGTCTCTATAGAGCGTCGAAGGTCAAAAAGTTCCTGCTCATTCAGGTACATACCTTCTACACGTATGCGTTTCAATGATGGGCGCAAGTCATAAAAATATTGCTCCGGAAATTCGTCCTCTTCCTGAATGATGCGGACAAATTCCATACATCTGTCTAATTCTTCCTCAATTTTGGGGATAGAGTCCGTAAATTCTATATGTTCAACCCTTTCTTTGCCAAGAGTGCTCAGACATTTTTCTTTTAACAGATTTCTTATCTGGTCAAAACCTATTTTCTGTTCGAAGTTCTGTGGATAGATCATGTTTCTCCTATACCTTATTATATAATAGAGAGAGTTAAACAACAACTGCTTATTTTTAAGCATAGATTTAGGTTTGCCCCCTTCCTTTAGCTCTTTCTGTGTGCAAAAATACGTTTTTTGTATTTTTTGTGCAAAAAAAAGCTCGAGAATTTGCAAGATTCAAAAACTTGACGTACCTTTGCACCGCTTTTGAACGAAAGCTCTCCTCCAAAGGGGATTTGGAAAGGTGGTAGAGTGGTCGATTACAGCGGTCTTGAAAACCGCCGTGCTGAGAGGCACCGGGGGTTCGAATCCCTCCCTTTCCGCAGAAAAGTGTGTGACGAATATGTTCGTCACACACTTTTTTTCTTTTATGGCAGTCGAATTTATTCAGAAAGGTTACAATTGTCAATGAAATACGCTGCCCCATTCAAATAACACTTTTCAATGTTCTCTATATCGTCTTCAAGCTGATGGGTTTCTATACCCAGGTGGAGTATCATACCAGTAACGGGCGTATAGACCTTGTCCTTCAGGCTTCGGACTATGTATATGTCATGGAATTCAAACAGAATGGTACAGCTGGAGAGGCCCTGCAGCAAATCAATGAGAAAGGATAGCACTCCCCTTTGAGAAGGACCCACGTACCCTATATAAGATAGGTGTAAACTTCAGTCCTGAGACTAAAAACATAGACCGTTGGTTGGTGGAGTAGAAGTAAGGGAAGGATAAAAATCAGAATGATTTGATAAGTTGAGATTTATATCCAACAGGTAGGTGCGTACGTATAAGAGTGTTCGGTTACTGAAGTGAGAAATATAAATTCTGTTATCGTTAACGAAATTTAGTTGTTGTATGAATCCTGCGTTTTGTTAGCGATGGAGATAACAATTCTGTATATGGGTTTATTGATGTTAATTAATTGAATATTAATGTGTTGGTGCATATCTTGTTGTCTTTTGGCTCTATATCCTTATTGTTCTTGTTGGAACTTAGTCGGGGAATTAACATTGGTTATTTGTCTCATTTCTTATCTTTTTTGTTTCATGTTTGAAATTATTTATCTATTTTTGCAAAATTAATGTGAGAATAGGGTTGGGATGTGTGACTTGTTGAATGGTCACAGTTGCTACAGTCTTCCTGCTTCTTGCTTTTTTCTTTAAAGGTGATTTGAGAAATAAAAACTTTACTAACTTAAAATTATAATGGAATGAAAAAACCTAAAAAATTACTGTGTAGGTTGTCTTTTCTTGTTGCTCTGATGCTTTTTCCTTTGTGGATAAATGCGCAGGGTGTAGTCAAAGGGACTATTGTAGATTCCACAGGTGAGCCTATTATTGGTGCAGCTGTTGTGGAAAAAGGGTTGCCAAGCAACGGTGTTGCTACAGATTTCGATGGTAACTTTATGTTGGAGTTGAAAACTTCAAAAGTAGCAGTGGTTAGTTATATCGGAATGGTTTCGCAAGAGATTCCAGTTTCAGAATCTAACCAACATATCGTTTTGAAGGATGATAACTCCAGTCTGGAAGATGTGGTGGTAATTGGTTATACCAGTAAAGCTCGTAAGGATTTGACAGGATCTGTCGGCTCGATTTCAGGTGTGCGTTTGGCACAAGTTCCGGTTTCGTCTGCAGCAGTGGCTCTCCAAGGTAAGATTTCTGGTGTACAAGTCACTACGGTTGATGGTCAGCCTGGTGCTGATGTAAATATCCGTGTGCGTGGTGGCTCGTCCGTTACTCAGAGCAATGAGCCTCTTTACATTGTTGATGGCTTTCAAGTGGCGAACATTAATGACATACCTCCTTCAGACATTGCCAGTATTGATGTGTTGAAAGATGCATCGTTGACTGCTATCTATGGTTCAAAAGGTGGTAATGGCGTAGTTGTGGTTACAACAAAAAGTGCCCGTGAAGGCAAGATTACAGTATCTTTCAATGGACAGTTGAGTGTCAGCCATCTTTCTAAGGAACTTGATTTGATGAATGCAGAAGAATTTGCCAGATACCAATATCAATGGCATTCATGCAATGGAACACGTTCAGATAATGGAAAGTTTTATCGTTCAAACTTCGGTAATCCTTATGATTTGGATATGTATGGTACGCTACCTTCTCACGATTGGCAGGACGAGGTTATGGGTGAGACCCCAATCAATTATCAGGCAAATGTAAACATTGGTGGTGGAACTGAAAAGGCTCGTTTCAATGTTTCTTTGACGCAGAGTGCAGATAATGGAATTATTATGGGGTCTGGTGTTCGTCGTACAAATGCAAATATCAAGACCTATTTCAAACTGAGTGACAAGTTGAACATTCAGTTCAATCCTAAATTCACTTACCGTCGTGATGAAGGTGCAGGTGGTAGCCATATTGGTACAGGTGGCGTTATTGATGTGTTGCGTTATCGTCCTACCAATGGCTTGCGTGAGTATGGTTATATAGATCCTGCGTATGCGGACCCTGATGAGGAGGAAATGTTCCAATACACCAACCCGAAGAATGATATCGCACTCAATGAATTGAAGAAACATTCTTATACTTCAACCAATGCATTGGCTATAGAGTGGAAACCTGTTAGTGGGCTAACCCTTCGTACAGAGGCTACCATTGGTTTGAACTGGAATGACAAGAAACGCTTTTATGGCGCTTTAACCAAAGAAGGATTGGATAATGACACGCAGCCTGTAGCAGAAATTACTAATGGCTCAAAGTTGAATTATGTATGGACCAATACTGCAGCCTATAATCTTTCTTTGCAAGATAAACATAACTTCTCATTCTTGCTTGGCCAAGAAATTCATCATAGCCAGGAACGTTTGGATTATGTGAAGAATATCCATTTCCCTCGTGCTTTCGAGTCTGAAGATGCTTGGAATAATATGGCTTTCGGTGAGCCATGGGAAACGACTTCTGAACTTTCAACGGCAGAGCGTACTGCTTCTTTCTTTGGCCAGATTAACTATAACTATAAGCATCGTTATCTTATATCCGGAACTTTCCGTGCAGATGGTAGTACTAAGTTTGCTCCAGGAAACCAATGGGGGTATTTCCCGGCTATTTCAGGGGCATGGGTAATCTCTGAAGAACCTTGGTGGAATGTTGATTGGATGAATCAGTTGAAAGTCCGCGCTTCATTTGGTCTTACAGGTAATAATCGTGTGAAGAATGATTTGTGGCGTCAGCTATATGCCATTCAGTCAACTGGCGGTCCCGGATTTGGTGAGGCGACTTCTTATGGCGAGAAATATTATGCCAATGCCAGTGATAAGAAATTCTCTAACAAGGACATTAAATGGGAAACCATTGTGACTCGAAATTTGGCTGCTGATATCCAGCTTTTCGACGGTCGTTTTACCATTACTCCTGAAATTTATTGGAATACAACCCGGGATATGCTCTATGATACAGATATTGCTTCCGTGCTTGGTTATACCAGCCAGCAGCAGAATATTGGTCAGGTGACAAATAAGGGCGTTGAACTTACCCTTAGCGGTGATATCCTCCGTGGAAAGGATTATGTGTTGACTGCTCATGTGGCATTCGGTGCAAATAGGATGAAAGTGGACAAGTTGAATGGAGCCTTTACTGAGAAACCAATTGAAGGTGATGATTGGGATTCGGGCTTGAATGACTACTTGCTTCGCGAAGGTGATGATGTCGGCTTGATTTATGGATTTGTTTATGACGGGCTTTATGGGTTCGATGAGTTCTATTTCGATCCGTTGAACAACTATCATGCTGTTCCTTGGGGTTCAAGTAAGGCCGACAATGGAACAACTAAGGATCAGGCTCCTCGTGGCGATGGTTATGTGACGGTAATCAATGAAATCTCTGACAAGTCAAACTCTGGTATTGCAACCTTGCCGGGTAAGGTGAAATTTAAGGATTTGAACGGTGATGGTCGCATTACAGAAGCTGACCGTACTGTTATTGGTAATACAACTCCGAAGTTCCAAGGAGGTTTTGGCCTTAGCGGACAGTGGAAGAATTTCGATTTTGTTGCCAACTTTACCTATATGGTTGATTTTGATATCAATAATGCTACTGCATATATGCTTTCATCTTCTGTTGATAACAAGAACAAGTTCTATAATGTTTTGTCTGAGTTCTCTAACGGGTGGTTGTACAATGATATCAGTGGTGATATTACCGGAACTCCTGGTGACATCCTTTACAAACTTTATTATGTGGATGGTGGAACGGATCTTTACAAACAAGCTAATGCTGGACGTACTTTATGGAATCCTACTGATGTAACCCGTAAACTTACTCATTCTTATTTTATTGAGGATGGTTCGTTTTTGCGTTGTAATGATATCACTATAGGTTATACTATTCCTGAGAATCTGACCGAGAAGTGGGGAATCTCTAAGGCTCGCTTCTATGTGTCGGCTACCAACCTCTTTATTATTACCGGTTACTCTGGTTACGATCCTGAAGTGGATATTCAGACTGGTTTGACTCCGTGTATTGACTACAACCGATATCCGCGTAACCGCAGTTTCGTGTTTGGTACTAACATTACATTCTAAATCAAAAAACAGAAAAAGATATGAAACTTAAGAATATTTTATGGATGGCTCTTTCTGCCGTAGCGTTGGTTTCGTGCGATAACTATTTGGATGTCGAGGCTCCTTCGGCTTACACCGATGATTTCATTTACAGTCAGAAGTCTGAGATTAATCGTGCCCTCAATGGAGTCTATGCGCAAGCCCTCTCCGGAGATCTTTATGGCAATGCTTACCAAAGTACTTTTATCTATAATAGTGATGTCGAGATGTCAATTAATTCAAGTGATGCGCATGCTAATGATGGTTATGCCCGTTTCGACTGTAACGAACGTGGTAGTGCTATCGGTAAGTTCTGGACTGCAGCATACCGCTTGATTGAATATGCCAATAAGTTTGTCCGTAATGCAGAAGCAAGTACTTTCTTTCAGGAAGGTGATACCGAAGTGATGCAGCAAGTGGGCGAGGCCAAGTGTCTCCGTGCCATGGCCTACCATGATTTGGTAGTCATGTTTGGTGATGTACCCTTCAAGTTTGCCCCTACTGATGAACATGGAGCTGATTACATTCCTCCTGTAGTAGATCGCTTGGTTATTCAGACCACTCTTATTCAGGATTTGCAATCTATCGCTCCTTATATGTCTTCCAGCAAGTCTGTGACAGTGGAGCGTTGTTCGCGCGAGTTTGCTCATGCTCTCATTGCTCGTATTGCTCTTACGGCCGGAGGCTATTCACTTCGTCCTGATAAAGAGAATGTGAGGAATTATGGTACAATGGTTCGTCCTGAGAACTACAAGGATTATTATCAGATTGCAATGGTTCATGCCGATTCTGTAATCCTTTCCAATTCGCACAAACTCTCTTTGGATTATCAGGATGTGTTTGTTAATCAGTGTAATTATCAGGTTGTCAATGGTGATGATGTTATATTTGAACTTCCATTTGCCAAGCAGGCTTCCGGTAATACCGGTTATCTTCAAGGACCTACTTACAGTGCGTATGAAGGCGAAACCGTAGGCCAATGGGGTGAAGCCAAAGGTAATGCCCGTTTGAGTGCTTTCTATCGTTTCCTTTTCCGCGATAACGACTTGCGTCGCGAGTTTGTGAACGGACTCTGGTACTATTCTTACTTTACAGATGCCTATGGTCAAATGCGTGACACCGTATATATCCGTAACGATTATACTGTGCATAACAACAAGTGGTCTAAGCTTTGGACCTCTACTGGAAATGCTTTGGGTAGCAAGATTGCTGGAAATACAGGTATCAACTTCCCCTACATGCGTTATGCTGATGTGTTGTTGATGTATGCCGAGGCTGCCAATGAATTGAATGAAGCTCCCACCCCTAAGGCTGTAGAATGTCTTACAGAGGTGCATAGTCGTGCTTTTGTCGATGGCGACCCAACCTTTATCGCCGAGGCACAAGCAGGTAAGGACGCTTTCTTGAAGGCTGTCCTTAATGAGCGTAAGTGGGAGTTTGCCGGTGAGAATATCCGTTGGCGCGATTTGGTTCGAACCAATACCTATGGCGAAGAACTTGTTTATAGTTTCTTGCGTTATTTTTCAGCCGGTTATCAGAAAGCAGTTGGATATACTAATTACGAAGATGCAATTAACGAACATGATGGTCGTGTGTATATCGATCGTTTGCCTGGTCGTGTATATTATCATACCTACAATATTGAAGAGATAAATGAAATGGGCTTGTTTTTCTTCTCTAATCAACTTTATGGTTATCAGACTTCTCAGACTGCTGTTCTCAAGAAATATCCCAATCAGGATTTGCAGAGTTTGCGTATTTACAATGCTTACAATTCTGTTGATGAACCAATGGCTGGTGAAATCTCTATCGCAGGATTTTCAGCTAAGAACTGGTCAAATGTCCGTTTCTTTGAGTGGGGAAATGCAGATGCCGGTATGCCCAATAATCAGTGTCTCTATTCCTTCTACGGCTATGTTCGTGGAGACAGTAATGGTAATATATGGTTGATTCGTGACGGTATTCCCGAACAACTCCCTTCGGCTATTCCCTCAGCAGAATTACTGCCTGCTGTAAGATATATTTTGCCTTATCCCGAAGAGGCTATAAAGCGTTCTTCTGGAGTTTATAAGAATTATTACGGTTATTAATCATTCTAAAAGCATATATATATGAAAAAGATATTCAGTTGCATGGCTCTCGTATTGATGGCATGTCCCGCAATTTTCGTTTCTTCCTGCGATGATGACGATGATGTGGCTGGTGCATCTACCGATCGTGAATTTATGACCATGTTCATTACAGACAATACACGCGGTAAAGGAGCAGACTATCCTTATAATAGTGGTTTGGATGCTTCCTATCCTCATGGTAACACCATTCATCTTTACTGGTACGGAGTAAACGACTGTGCGGGTTATCAGATTCAGATGGCTTTGCAGCCTAAGGTGTCTGGTGGTGCGGCTGCATGGGAACGTATTCAGGGTACTGATGACCTTTTGGTCGATACTATTGTTGGTCCTCATGTACTTGACCTCCTTCTCAAGGATCTTCAGTATTCTACCGACTACCGTTTTGCCATTCGTGCCCTTTCCAAGAAGGATAATAATATCACAGACTTTTCTCATGCCTCCAAGTGGTATGGTCATGGAAATGGTCGCCAGTGGCAGGAGTATTTGGGTATTGCCACCAATGACCGTTATCCGACTCCTTTCGTGGTTTACGTAAATCAGGCTGAGACTACGGAAAAGACGATGAATGTATATCTTAACACCAATCTTTCTCAAGTTGCAACGGGCGATGCAACTCAAGACGAAGAGAACGAGAAAAGTTACCGCGAGAATTTTAATATCGATGTCGATGGTAATTTTGGTTACAAGATATTGCAAGTCAAACCCTCTCCTAACAATCCTGATGCTCCAGTAGCTGACAAATGGAGAAATTATGTGATTACTGATGCTGACCGTCAAAAAGGATGCATCGTGGTGGATGGGTTGCAGAAAAACTCAGTATATGTGATTGATGTGATTGATCCTGCTGTACCAGTTCTTATTGATGCCAAGTATAATACCTGTACAGCACGTACCGATGGAACTCCTGGTGCTCCCCTTTTGTTGAAACATGCCGATATGATTGCTACGTATGCTAACGAATTGGTATCAGAAGATTCCCCTTACAACCGTGCTGATGTTTTTGGTGAAAAGGCGACAATGTTCAATGCGGCTCCTATTACCCCGGTTCTTTTGGATTTTATTTCAAATACCAATTATGCCGAGGGACAGACCTTCTTGCTTGAAGGTGGTAAAACCTATTATGTGGATGGAAACCTAATTACCTGTAAAGGATTTGTGCTTCGCACAGATCCGAAGGATTTGGCCGCCGGTAAGCGTGCACGTGTCATTTGCGGTATTGGTAAACACTCCAGTTTCGATCAGGCGACCAATGGGGAGCAGTGGAACGGATGTCCTTATTCTATATTTACCTTCGGACGTTCGCCTGAAGCTGGTGAAGGTGGTGAAATCTATATGAAGAAGTTGGCTTTCTACGATATTGATTTCGACAATCCGCTCTGTTACAACTATGGTGATCAGGCAGCCAAGATTGGTAATGCTACCGGTAACTATTTCTTCAATATGTTCTCAAACGGTATGGCTGTGACGCTTGATAGTCTGGTTATCGAGAACTGTACTTTCAAACGCATTGTCCGTGGATTCATTCGTGAGCAGGGTGTGAACTACAAAATTTGGAATCATGTGCTTATCAAGAATAACCTCTTTATGGATTGTGGTTATTATAGCCAGAAGGGTGGAGGCTATCCTTGGATTGCAGGTTCGGGTAACAATCGTAAATCCAATTTGTATGCCGACTTCAAGTGTATCGAGAACACCTTCTACGACAGTCCTTTCCCTGCATTCTTCAATGAGCCAGAAGGTGAGTTGGCTTGGGAGGCTGGTATTGAATGGCATATTACTTTCTCTAACAATACGATAGTTAATTTCAATACCCGCGACGGTAAAATATTCAATATGCGTTTGTTGCCCGATGGCTCTACTTTCAATGTGGAGAACAACCTGATGGTGCTTTGCAAGAAACCCGGTGACCAGCGTGTACTTGACTTCAAGGGAGCTGATATCCGTGGCACAAACAAAAATGCACAAGGGGTTGCTGGTTCTGTGACTCTCAATTTCAATAATAACTGGTCAACTAACAACGATTTGACGAACGGTCAAATATTTACGGGTAATGCATGGAGTACTACCAGCAATAATTTTGGAACTTTGGTGAAGGATAAGTTGGCCACCTTGAATGGAACATTGGATGTGAATGTGGCAACTGTTTCGGCTACCGAGTTGATGGTTCAGCCCTGTCCACCCCATGTGGCCAAGACTTCCGAGGATCGCAACATGCACCGTGCCGATGCATTGGATGGTACAGCCACTACGGAGTACAACGTGAACCTTTATTTCAAACAATATCCAAGCGAATTGATGAATGTAGGTGCTGCCCGTTGGAGAGAAGGAAACAAATAAATAAATAAACCGTATTAATGATAAAGACAATATAATTATGAAACTATTCAATAAGTCTATTTGCGGAGTCGTTTTGGCATTTGGCCTGATGGCTGGTTTCTGCTCATCTTGCGAAGATGCCTGCGAATATGATGACTTTAATGCCAGTAATCCTTCATGGGTGAATGGCTATAATGATTCGCTTGAGATTGCCCATCCTGATTCGCTTGCCCAACAAACCTGGGTACGTGGAGAGGGAATCAAGTACAATGCCTATGGCGAGGAGATTCAGGGCTATGTGGAAAGCATGGACTTCATCACCAAGGACTCTGTCATAGTGAAGATGAGTCAGGGTACGACTGAGGGTACAATGGGAGTGGATGATTCCAATACTCCGAAGAATCCTCGCTATGAATACACCTACTCCAATGTGACAGGAGTGCTGGAAGTGCTCAATGAGGTGGAGGATGATAAGGGAAACAAGTCAAAAGTTTCCATTTTTACAGGTGTGGCTGTTTGTGGTTCTGCCCATGGCGACATGCTGACGGTGGTTCACTTTGGTGACACTCCCGCTCAAACCTATTTGGTGCGTGTGAAATAAAATGGAGACTGTCGTGGAGGCAAGACATAGGGTCTTCGCCCCTACGGCAGTCGTCAATGATAAAACTTTATTCAAATTATTATTAACTTAAAAATTAGTGTTTATGAAAAAAATGTTTACTACTTTGTTTGCCATGATTGGCTTGGCAATGGGTATCAACGCTGCTACTGTAGATGACATCAAGGTCATGAAGCATAGCTATGCGTGCGTGTTGGGTAACTATACCGGTGAAGGTTCTGTGGCTCGTGTGAAAGGTTCTCTTTTTGGAGGAAACTATTTTCTGGATGTAACGGGTGGTAGTATCGCAACCAATAAGGGTTCTGTAAATGTTGGTGATCCTACGACTTATTCTGTTTGTTATGGTGGTGCAGAAGCTGATACCGCCAATTTGGCACTCAAATATGGCAAATATGGTTCCCATTTGAACTCTCTTCGCTTGAAGAATGCACAGGATGTTATTGCATTGAAACCTACTGCAGGTTCTGTAATTTATGTGTTTGGACAAGGAAATAATAAGGCAGGTGCTTCTGCTCGTATTCCAAAGTTTGCTACTGATGAAAAGTTGGAGAATCCTTTGAATGAGGCTCCTACCGATGCATATCCTAATTCAAGTGTTTATTGTTACAAGTATGTTGTCCCCGTTAGTTGGGTTGAGGGCGATGTTCTGTACATTGGCTCTTACAATGGTGATGCTTTCTTCAGCTTTATCATTGTGGAGGCCAACGAACCTGCAGGTACTCCTTCTGTTGAGGTAAATAGCACTGTTTATGATGAAACGGAGAAACTTTACTACCAAGAAGTAGTTTGTACTCCTAACGATTTCACAATGAATGGAATGTCACTTCCTACCACAGTATATTACACCACTGATGGAACTGAGCCTACCGACCAAAGCACAAAGTATGAGAATCCTATCAAGTGCTATAAGGATATGACTGTAAGATTCCAGGCTTATTATCAGTTCGGAATTTGCGCCGGTGCCAACAACGAAGCTTCTGTTGAGTTCAACTTCAATGCTCCTACCTTGACAGTTGATGGTGCAAATGCTACTATCGCTACAGAGTACAAGAATGCTACCAACTACTACAGTTTCAATGGTGGTGATTCTATTGCCAGCGATACTTATACTGCTACTACTTCTGGAATTATCGTTGCTTATACCGAAATCAAGAATGGTAGTCACGCTACTTGGACTTCTGCTCCTGTATCTTCTCCTATCTACGTGCTTGATCCCATCAAGGAAAAGACAGTCATTACTGTAAGCGGAACTGCTGTTGAGGATCCTGAGGCTACTGCTGCCGACCCCAACGGACAGACTGTATATAAGGTGGAAGACGGTAAGGTGCTTGTAAACGGTGCAGATACTTATACTACTGTATTTGCCAATGCTCCTGCTTTCAAAGCTGTTAAGGAAGCACAGTATCAGGTACCCGCAGGTCAGGAAGTTTACCTCCAGATGGCAGGTGACAACCTTACATTCTTGGTAGCTGAGGGTGACTCTGTTAATGTGACCGTAACTTGCTCAAAGAATGCTTGCAAGAATATTGCGGAGGAGAATACATATAAGGATGATGGTGTGACAATTGATAAGAACAACCGTGGTTGTATGGTAAATGTAGATGGTGAGTTGTATGGTTATGACGATATCACCATTGAGGGCAACAACGTTATCAAGTTTGGTCTTGCAGGTGGTCTCCACACATTCAAGAAGTGGAATAACACAGGTAATATCTTGGTTTCTTCTATCGAAATCGAGCCTGTTGCCGGTGGTGCTGGTTTGGTAGAAGAGGTAGTTGCTCCCGCTACTCTTGATCTCAATGCTCCTATTTATGACTTGACTGGTCGTCAGGTTGCTAATCCTGTGAAGGGTGTTTACATCCAGGGTGGCCGCAAGTTTATTGTGAAGTAATTGTTTCTTTGAGTTGACAAGTTAATGAGTTGACAAATTAACAAGGAAATAATCCCAAAATGAGGGCTGCATCAATTAACAGATGCAGCCCTCATTCTATTTAAAATGTTTTCGGGTTCTAGTCATAGTGCAGATTTGAATAGTCCATATTCCTATCCTATGGTTGCGGAAGTCTGGTTTTACCGCTCCTAAACATCCGTTGTTGTTTAGGAGTTCTTCTATTCGTGCGCAACTGCGCACCAAATGGACCGTAGGAGTTCTTCAACGGATGTTTAGGAGTTTTTCAGCGGATGTTTAGGAGCGGTAAAACGGGAGGAATGTGAGTCTGTGAGATTCCGTACCTGAGAAAATGAGATTGTAGGGGAGTGAATTTAAAATGTCATATTGCCAAATGACAGGTTCTTTTCTATCAGGCGGCATACCTCTTCCAAGTATTGGCGGTCGGTATCATCGAAAGTCGCCAGATGTTCGCTATCAATGTCGAGGACTGCACATACTTGATTTTTCTTGTCGAATAGAGGAACTACGATTTCGGAACGTGAAAGGCTGCTGCATGCAATGTGCCCGGGAAACAAATCGACATCGGGGACAACCTGTGTGCGTGCTTCAAGCCATGCGGTTCCGCATACTCCGCGGCCTTTGCGGATACGGTAACAGGCGGTTGGTCCTTGGAAAGGGCCGAGTATAAGTTGGTCGTTACGTACAAGATAGAAACCTGTCCAGTACCAGCCGAAGCATTCTTTGAGGGCTGCGCTGACATTGGCCAATATACTGACCCATTCTGTTTCGCCTTCAATGAGAAGTGCGAGTTGGGGGATAAACTCTCTGTAGCGTGTGGCTTTATCTGCGTTGGGGGTAAAGGTGAAGGTTGTTTCCAAGGTGAGAATTAATTAATGAAATAATTAAAGAATGAAAGAGACGTAACTGTTCTGCGATTCTTTTATTCTAAACGCAGAGGTGCGGAGGCGCAGAGTTTTCTTTTGAGTGAATAGTGACTATCGGATAGCGATTAGTAGCCTCTCAGCACTCTTAAGAGAGACTTGGAGAGTAAAACGCCCTACGAGCGTTTCTGAGGTGTGCCATTGGCAGACTTGTCGGCCAATGCTCTGCGTTCTCGAATCTTCTTTATCAAATGGGAAACCCCTCTGCGACTCTGCGTCTCTGCGTTTTTATCATAAAGGTCTTTCGCTGAATAGTTACAAAAAGGCTGTGCCTTCGTGTTTCCCTGTTTCAAATCGCTGTTCAACTCCTCTTCTGCATCATTTCAATGCAAATTCTTGTGAGCCTATCAGTTTGCCGTCCGAGAATAGGAATACCTGATAAGTTCCGGCTCCGAGAAATTCTTCGATGTCCCAATAGACGGTGACGTTCTGTTCTTCGCCGGTGTATTCGATATATTTTCGGATGGAGTATTGGAGTTGGCGGTTTTCGTAAGCGAATGTGTAGTTCCCTTTGGTGAGGATGTCCCCATTCGGCTTCATGATGCGTACGTAAATGTCGCGTTCTCCTGTTGTGGCCGTGGGGTTCTTGGCAATGGTGAAGTTGATAAGCAGTTTGGTGGCCCGTTTCAGTTTTTCAGTTTCTTTGCCGCGTTTGTTTTTCATCTCCAAGCGGATGTTGGTGGCATCCAGTTGGGCGGCCAGTTCCACTTTTTGGTTCAGGGCCTCTTTCTCTTCGGCCAGGTTGTTTAATTGTTGTGTGGCGGCACGATATTGTGCTTTGACCTTTTTGTTTTCGGAGGTCAGTGCTTCGTTCAGTTGGTTCAGCGAATCAATCTGTATGATGTAGCTACGCATGACGGCCCGGACGGTACGCAGTTCTTTTTTCAATCGGGCAATCTCTGCGGCATTGGTCGATTTTGTCTGGCGCAGTTCCTCTAACAGACGTTGTGTCTTGAGTTTTTCGCGTTCCAATTTGATTTGCAACGAATCGTTATTGATCTTTATTTGGAGTTCTTCGTATTGGTTGGCAAAGGTGGAGTACTCGTTTTCCATCTCCTCCTTTTCAAGTTCGAAGAGGGCTGCCATTTCCTTGTTTTCGTTGTTTTTTTGTACGAGGAAATAAGATACTGTCGCTAAAGCAAGTGCCAACAGGGCGATTAGGACAATTATGAGTGTACGTTTACTGTTCATATTTTCTATATTTCTACTGATAATGACGGTGCAAAAGTAATATTTTTAGCTGAAAATGATGCATCTATTCTGTAAGTTAACGCGCGTTAACAGGTGGGAGATAAAAAACGCTGCCCGCGTCCAGTCACAGGAGGCAGGCAGCAACACTACAATACAAAATACAAATACAACTAAACGAGATATTTCATTATGAGAATTTCCTCTTCCTTTTTGGCAGGTTCACACTACACCTTGTGCCATCATGGCTTTGGCCACTTTCATGAATCCGGCAATGTTCGCCCCTTTCACGTAGTTGATGTAACCGTCAGGTTCGGTGCCGTATGCCACACATTGGCGGTGTATGCCTTCCATGATGCCGTGCAAGCGGTCGTCCACTTCTTTGGCACTCCAACTGATGTGCATGGCATTCTGGCTCATTTCCAACCCCGATGTGGCTACTCCTCCGGCATTTACTGCCTTTCCCGGTGCATACATGGTGCGGTTTTCGATGAATGCGTCAATGGCCTCGGGGGTGCATCCCATATTGGATATTTCTCCTACGCAAGTCACCCCGTTAGCAATCAGCCGATGTGCATCTTCGCCGTTGAGTTCGTTTTGTGTGGCACAAGGCAATGCTATATCAGCCTTCACTTCCCATGGGCGTCGTCCCGGATAGAATGTGGCAGAGGGATATTTTTCTGCATAGGGTGCCACAATGTCTTCGCCCGACGATCGGAGTTCCAACATGTAGTCTATCTTCTCACCGCTGATGCCTTCGGGGTCGTATATATACCCGTCGGGTCCGCTTATGGTCACCACCTTTGCGCCCAGCTGTGTGGCTTTTGTGGCTGCTCCCCAGGCTACGTTTCCGAAGCCTGATATGGCAACCGTCTTGCCTTTTATGTCAATGCCCTTTGTCTCCAACATGTGGTGAACGAAATAGAGTCCGCCAAATCCTGTAGCTTCAGGGCGTATGAGTGAACCTCCGAATTCCAGCCCTTTGCCTGTAAACGTACCGGTGAACTCACGGGTCAGTTTCTTGTACATGCCGAACATGTAGCCTACCTCGCGGCCTCCCACGCCGATGTCTCCGGCAGGAACGTCCATTTCAGGACCCAAATGACGCCATAACTCCAGCATGAAAGCTTGACAGAAACGCATTATTTCACCATCGCTTTTTCCTCGTGGCGAGAAGTCCGATCCTCCTTTTCCTCCACCCATGGGCAGGGTGGTCAGGGCATTTTTGAAGGTTTGTTCAAAACCCAAGAACTTCAAGATGGAGAGGTTTACCGACGCGTGGAAGCGGATACCCCCTTTGTAGGGGCCTATCGCGTTGTTGAACTGCACGCGGTAACCCAAGTTCACTTGTACCTTTCCTTTATCGTCCACCCAAGGTACCTTGAAGGTGAATATTCGGTCAGGTTCCACCAGACGTTCTATCAGACTTGCTTTCTCAAACTCGGGATGTTGGTTATAGACTTCTTCAATGGAATGAAGAACCTCTTTCACCGCTTGCAAATACTCGCATTCTCCCGGATGCTTGGCCTCTAAAGAGGTCATAATCTGCTGGATGTTCATAGCTCAAATGTTAAGGTTTAATGATAAAATGTTATCATTTCATGGGCAAAGGTACAACTTAAAACCGAACTGGCAAATAATTTTTGGAAAATTTTTCTTCTTTTTCTGACAATATGTAAGCTGTTTGTTGGCTTTTTTGAATATTCGTGGTGTCTTGTTATATCTCTGCGTTTTTTTTTCTTCTCCGTCGGAGAAAAAATTTTTTCAGGTAGGGTAGGAAAATAGTTAATATATTTTGCCGATACTCTATTATTGTTTATTTTTGCGAAGTTTTTAAAATTTTATGCGCCCTATGGGGTAACCTGAAGGCGAAAAAGGACAGAATTTACTAATAAACTTTAAATACACGGATTTTATGGAGAAAAGAAAACTCTCGTTACTGATTGGATGTGCAGCAAGCACATTCTTCTTGATGCCATCGTGCGTGAACGATGACTACGACTTGAACAAGGACATTGATATGACAATCAATGTGGGTGGCGATTTGACTATCCCGACCAGTGCGACGTCGGAAATGAAAATGAAGGACTTGCTCGATTTGGAAGACGATGGTATAGTAAAGGTAAAAGACCCTGATGAAAATGGGGATGGAGTCTATTATTTGATGAAAGGTTCGGACGAGCCTTCTTCGTTCAGTTTCAAAATTGACCCGATTGAGGTTGATGCGCTTGAACGAAAAGAGTTCAAGATGGAATTTACGATACCAACCCAAATGGAACTTTTGGTAAAGGGTGGTCTGTCAGAACGTGAAGCCCAAATGGTTATTGATGCCGGTGGTAATTTTGATGTTATCAAGGAATTGAATCCAAATTTCAATCCTATGAATAAATATCAGTCCGACCCTATCAAACTGGATACGGCTATTCAGGTGCTTGACTATGATTTCAGTGTGCCTGACGAATTGGTAGCCTTGAACTTTATCGACTTCTCTAATAATCCGATGAAGCCGGAATTCAGTTTGCGTCACACGATGGCGGAGGGCGTTGTGGACCTTCACGACGTTTATGCCGAGTTCCCGGGCATATTGATGCACGATGAGTATCATGAAGGAGGAAATTGGACTTGGGAACCTACTAAAGATGAAGGCCGGCATGTGTTCAAGTTCCCTCTGGATGTGCCTTTGCATAAAGGCGATTATTACAAAGTAGGATTGGAGTTTATTCATATTGATATGACCAAAAAGCCTTGGGAACGTGGAAAGGATGCAAACGGCGAATGGCTTAAGGACCAGCATATTGTTATTGATGAAGATGTGGTGATGTTTGGGGAAGTGCTTGTAAAGGCAACGGCTCAAGAGTTTTGGGATATGGCCGGACATACATACGAACTGATTGCTTACATTACCATGCCTGCTCCTAAAATAGAGACAGTAACAGTGAGAGCCAATCCCGACATCGATGCTGAGAGTACAGTGATTGATTTGGACGATCTGCCTGATTTCTTGACCGAGAATGAGGTGAGCCTCGTCTTGAAGGAACCTGCCATCCGGCTTGATGTGGAAGGCAATGTGTCGGCTCCCGTGAATTGTTGGGGAAGTCTGGTGTCTTTAGGAAATGAGAACACTGTGCTCAATAGTGTCAAGATTGGTGATGAAGATTTGTTAGTGGGCGAAGATAAGAGACTGATTGTAGGTGATGGCGGCAATTCACACTGGTGCATTTACGATGGTGTGAAACCCACATGGGAAGGCTATGAATACCATAAAGCCGAGCATTTGCAGGAAATCGTAAAGGTGATGCCTGATTCAATCAAGATGAATTTCGATGCAGGTGTTGATGTGAACAAGTATTTTAAGGTTGAACTTGACAAGGATTATAAGGCTACAATCCAGTACCAGTTGGAATGCCCGTTGGCACTTGATAAAGGTTCTGTAATCGTTTATTCTGACACAATTGCCGAATGGAGCGAGGATTTGGAAGACTTTGAAGTGGGAGGTGTGAAGATGACAGCACGTATAGACATGGGTGAAAATATGCCGTTCGACAAATTGGATATTGACATTACTCCTATTGATATCGAAGCTGCTCCTATCGGTAAGGATTTGATAACCGTAAATGAATTGAAGAATATCAGCAATGGTCAGACTATCGAGATTCTTCTTTCCTGCAAGGAGGGAGCGATGGAAATACTTGACGGTGTAGTGCTGAAAGCTACGGCAAAGGTTACAACCGATAATGCCCAACCTTTGCGTTCGAACAGTACCATCAAACTTGACAATATCAGTGTGGGAATCATCGGTGGTGTTGTTGTGGACATGAACTAATAAACAGAACCTAAAAACAGACAAACATTATGAAATCAATAATAAAGAAAACCGCGCTTTCTCTGATGTTGGCTTCTTGCGCGGGAGGAGCTATGGCACAAACGCTCAATTCGGGTTATTTCATGGATGGTTTCACATACCGCCACGAAACAAACCCTGCCTATATGGACGATTCTTATTTCAGTATGCCTATTTTGGGTCAGTTCAATGTCGGGTTCCGTGGGAATTTCGGTTTGGAGAACTTCATCTTCACCCATCCGGATCCTACTTCCAAGTATGAACTTACTACTGGTTTCCATCCCAATATCTCGGCCGACCAGTTCCTCGGCGAGTTGACCGACAACAACAAGTTGATGTTCACCATGAAGACCAGCATCTTCTCTATGGGATTCAAGGGATTCGGAGGTTTCAACACCATAGGCTTGAACCTTCGTATGAACATGGGCTTGAACCTGCCATACGGACTCTTTGAGTTTGCCAAGCGAGGCATGTATGGCGATACTAACTACCAGTTGGACGACCTCTCTATCCGTGCTCGCGGATGGGCAGAGTTGGCCCTCGGACATGCCCGTCCTATCAACGAAAACCTGACCATAGGTGCCAAGTTGAAATTTCTGGTGGGTGGTGCCGACCTTGAAGCTACACTCAAAGATGCTTACATCGACCTCAAGCAAAACGCATGGCGTATCAAGGCCAATGCCGAAGTGAATGCCTCGTTGAAGGGTGCTTACTTTACTACCGATGCAGACGGAGAGGTTGACGGACTTGAAGTGGAGTCACCGGGCGTTGGTGGTTTCGGACTTGGTCTTGACTTGGGAGCAACCTACAAGTTTACAGACGGTCCGTTGGAAGGCTTGAAACTCTCGGCTGCTGTGCTTGATTTGGGCTTTATCAACTGGTCGGACAATGCAAAGGCTATCAATGATGGCGAAGAGTTCATGTTTGATGGTTTCAAGGATATAGCTATCGATGATAATGGTAATGGCAAGAAATTGGAAGACCAGATGGACGACCTGGGCGATGATTTGGAGAAACTGTATAATGTAAGGACTGATGGTGAGATAGGTAGCCGTAAGACCATGCTGGCTGCAACGTTGAACTTTGGTGCCGAATACCCCCTTCCTGTGTACGACAAGTTGAAGTTCGGTCTGCTCTCGTCAACCTATATTGATGGTCCTTTCACTTGGACAGAAGGTCGCCTTTCTGCCAATGTGAACCCCACCAAATGGTTTGGTCTTGGAGTCAATTATGCAATCTCCACATTCGGTTCTTCATTCGGTATGCTCTTGAATTTCCATCCCAAAGGATTCAACTTCTTTGTGGGTACCGATTGCATGTTGAGCGATGTCAATACCCAATTCATCCCCTTGAACTCGAATGCCAATGTGATGATGGGTGTCAACTTCATCCTTGGACATTAATTAGCTAGTAGCTACTAGTTACTAGCTACTAGTTACGAGCTACTAGTGGCCATGCGGCATAATATTAGTGATGAGCTACAAGTTTACGAATCTTGTGTCGCATGGCACTTGTCACTTGTAGTTCATCACTTGTAGCTCGTAGCTGGCACTAGTCTCTATTCACTCATAACTTTTTTATTCAATCTGTTGCCCATGTCATAAAAAAGTGGCATCTTTGCACTATGAATTGGTGGTTTGAGCATATAACCGTACTTGACTTGCTGATAAAAGGGCTTATCATAGGAGTTGTAGTGTCAGCTCCTATGGGGCCTGTAGGTGTGCTTTGTATCCAGCGTACTCTCAACAAAGGGCGTTGGTATGGCTTTGTCACCGGCTTGGGTGCAGCATTGAGTGATATTATTTATGCTCTCATTACAGGGTATGGTATGAGTTTTGTTGTGGAATTCATTGAGAATCCACAGACCATGTACTATTTCCAGTTGATAGGGAGCATCATGCTTTTTTGTTTCGGAGTATATACGTTCCGTAGCAATCCGGCTCAGAATATACGTCCTGTTTCGGCAAACAAAGGAAGTCTGGTACACAACTTTGTGACGGCATTTTTCGTCACTCTTTCCAATCCGTTTATTATTCTGTTGTTTATCGGCCTCTATGCACGATTCTCGTTTGTGCTACCCGAAGCTTTTCTATATGAACAGAGCATAGGCTATTTTGCAATAGTCGGTGGTGCATTAGCATGGTGGTTTGTTATAACATATTTGGTTGATAAGTTGCGTGCAAAGTTCGATTTGCGTGGTATCAGAATCTTAAATCGGGTCATTGGTGTTGTTGTCATGTTGGCTTCGGTGGTCAGTGCCGTCTTTACATTGATAGGAAAGACTTTGTACTGAGGAAGATTAGGGCTTTCTCCTTAATGTTTGCCCCTATGATTTTTCAAGAGGGGGCAACAATAAATATTTCGAGTGCACCTCTATCAACTTACATAGTCATAATTCACAATTAGTTCGAGCACAGTTCTCACCGGTTTCGCAGTCACAATTAATAATTCACAATTCATAATTCATAATTCATATATCGTGTTTGTTTCAAGAAAACTTAAGGAAGAAAATATAGCCGAATACCTGCTCTATATGTGGCAGGTTGAGGATATGATACGGGCTAACGGAATGGATATGGAACGTATCAGAGAGACCCTTGTCACACCAGCAAGGTTGGATGCTGAACGCGAAAAGGAACTGTCCGATTGGTATGAGAATCTGGTGGAGATGATGCGATTGGAGGGAGTTTCAGAAAAAGGGCATCTTCAGATAAACAAGAATACTGTCACTCTGCTTACAGATCTTCATCTTCAATTGCTTAAATCTACGAAATATCCTTTCTATAGTGCCGCTTATTACAAAGCACTTCCGTTTATTGTAGAACTTCGTACTCAGGGGAACAATCGCAATCTCTCCGAACTGGAAAACTGTTTTGAGGTTCTTTACGGGGTCTTGCTCCTTAAACTGCAGAAACGGGAAATCAGTGAAGGAACCCTTCAAGCCGTTAAGGCTATCAGCCAGTTTTTGGGAATCCTGAGTGACTACTATAAAAAGGATAAAGCGGGTGAGTTGGAATTGGAGTAGCAAAAAGACGAAACTCAGTGTCTCTGCGTCTCTGTGTCCTAAAAAAAACAGTGGAGCATGGCCACTATAACCAATAAAAGCTTAGTTTACAAGACTATAATTATATATGTATATGAAGAATATTTTGATAACAGGAGCCAATGGCCAGCTTGGCAATGAAATGCGAGTGTTGGCCACCGAACATCCAGAATATACTTATTTCTTTACTGATGTAGAAGAACTGGATATCTGTGATGAGCAGGCGGTGACGAATTTTGTACAGGATAATGCGATTGATTGTATTGTCAATTGTGCGGCTTATACCGCTGTAGATAAGGCAGAAGAGAATGAGGACTTTTGTGACAAGCTCAATCATATAGCTCCCGGATACTTGGCCAAGGCAGCCGCTTCGCGTGGAGCCGCTTTGATTCAAGTTTCAACCGATTACGTGTTCGATGGAACAAATCATATTCCTTATCGTGAGACGGAACCTACGTGTCCCAATTCAGTCTATGGTCGTACAAAGTTGGCCGGTGAGCAGGAGGCTATGAGCCTGTGTGAACGCACAATGATTATCCGTACGGCATGGCTTTATTCTACCTTTGGCAATAACTTTGTGAAGACAATGATTCGTCTTGGTCGCGAAAAGGAACAATTGGGTGTTATTTTTGACCAAGTGGGTACTCCTACCTATGCTCGTGATTTGGCTCGTGCTATCTATGCTGCTATTGCTAAGGAGGTACCGGCAGGAATCTTCCATTTCAGTAACGAAGGTGTCTGCTCGTGGTACGACTTCACTCGTGCCATTCATCGTATAGCAGGTATTACTACGTGTCGGGTACGTCCTCTTCATACCGAGGAGTATCCTACTCCTGCCGCCCGTCCGCACTATTCAGTGCTTGATAAAACTAAAATAAAGGAAATACTTGACATCGACATTCCCTATTGGGAAGAATCTCTGCAAGAGTGCATCAGACTGTTGTAAGTTTTTAGACACGGATTTCACGGATTACACAGAGGAATATGATACACGAAGAACTCTCAAAAGAGATTATCGGTGCTTTTTACGAAGTACACAAGGTGTTAGGATTCGGATTCTTGGAGAATGTATATCAGAATGCATTGTACAAGGAATTGGTGAATCGTGGAATGAAGTGTGAATGCCAAAAGGAGTTGAATGTATATTATAAGGGTGAAATAGTAGGCACTTATAGAGCGGATATGGTTGTAGAGAATCGCATCATCTTAGAACTGAAAGCAGTCTCCTCATTACGTCCGGAGCACGAATGGCAATTGGTTAATTATTTGAAGGCAACAAACCTTCAAGTCGGGCTATTGCTGAATTTTGGAATAAGTGCAGAAATTAAACGTAAAATACTGACATACTGACAAGATAATAATTATAGTATAGGGAATCTGTGTATTCCCAGTGCCGCATGGAAAACCGTGTAATCCGTGAAATCCGTGCCTAAAACAAAAAAACGTATGAATCAAGAAATAGAAAGAAGAAGAACCTTTGCGATTATCGCACACCCTGATGCGGGTAAAACATCACTTACTGAAAAGTTGTTGCTTTTTGGTGGTCAGATACAAGTGGCAGGAGCTGTTAAAAGTAATAAGATAAAGAAAACTGCTACTTCCGACTGGATGGATATTGAGAAACAACGTGGAATCTCGGTGACAACCTCTGTGATGGAGTTCGATTACCATGATTATAAGATTAATATTCTAGATACCCCCGGTCACCAGGATTTCGCGGAGGATACTTACCGTACGTTGACGGCTGTTGATTCTGTTATTATTGTGGTGGATGGTGCTAAAGGTGTGGAGACCCAGACACGCAAACTTATGGAGGTATGCCGTATGCGCAATACTCCTGTAATCATATTTGTCAATAAGATGGACCGTGAGGCCAAAGACCCCTTTGATTTGTTGGATGAATTGGAGGAGGAACTCCATATCCACGTGCGTCCTCTCACTTGGCCGATTGAAAGCGGTGAGCGGTTTAAGGGTGTTTATAACCTATATGAACATAATCTTAATCTCTTTCAACCTTCCAAACAGGTTGTGGCCGAGAAGGTTGCTGTAGATATCAATACAGAAGAATTGGATAATCAGATAGGGCACGATTTGGCAGACCGTTTGCGCGGAGAGTTGGAACTGCTTGAAGGGGTATATCCGGAATTCGATACTACAGAATATCTTAAGGGAGAGTTAGCGCCCGTATTCTTCGGATCGGCTCTGAATAATTTTGGTGTAGAAGAATTGCTCAATACGTTTGTGGAGATAGCACCCAGTCCTCGTCCTACTAAAACGGAGGAGCGTGAGGTGAACCCTGAGGAAGATAAGTTCACGGGATTTATTTTCAAGATTACGGCTAATATTGACCCCAACCATCGTTCATGTATTGCTTTCTGTAAGGTGTGCTCCGGTAAGTTCTCACGCAATACTCCATATTACCATGTGCGCCACGACAAGACTATGCGCTTCTCCAGTCCGACTCAGTTCATGGCACAGCGTAAGACCACTGTTGATGAGGCTTGGGCAGGCGATATTATCGGATTACCGGACAATGGAACATTTAAAATTGGTGACACCCTTACAGAAGGTGAAAAACTCCATTTCCGTGGCATTCCCAGTTTCTCACCTGAGATGTTCAAGTATATCGAGAATGCCGATCCTATGAAGCAGAAACAATTGGCTAAGGGTGTCGATCAGTTAATGGACGAGGGTGTAGCCCAACTTTTTGTTAATCAGTTTAATGGACGTAAACTTATCGGTACCGTAGGACAACTCCAGTTTGAGGTTATCCAATACCGTTTGGAGAATGAGTATAATGCCAAGTGCCGTTGGGAGCCCGTCAGCCTTTACAAAGCTTGTTGGATTGAAAGTGATGATCCGGCTCAGCTTGAGGCATTCAAAAAACGTAAGTATCAATATATGGCTAAGGACCGTGAAGGACGTGATGTATTCTTGGCCGATAGCGGTTATGTACTCCAAATGGCTCAGAATGATTTTGAGCACATCCGTTTCCACTTTACAAGTGAGTTTTAGCTTAAATAATCCTTTAAAGCATAAGAATACATACCTTATAGCGATAGAAGTATTGGGTTTTAAACCTCTTCACAGTTGTGAAAGGATCTCTTCACATCTGTGAAGACATCTCTTGACAGTTGTGAAGACATCTCTTGACAGTTGTGAAGAGATCTCTTGACAGATGTGAAGAGGTTATTCAGATAATGTTTTAATGCAATAATGTAATAAATAGGGTAATTGATAAGATTACTCTTCGTAGTCCTTATTCTGTAAAGTTCCAGTTGTAACCCCCAGCTTATAGTTTGATGCGGCATCAGTCACAACGAGAACAATGTCCTTTCCTATTCCAACTCCTGTAGGATAGAATTCAGTGACCTTATTTTCAACCTCCCCGATGTAAGTATATTCGCCCGTCACGGGGCTATACCACCAAGCATTCTTTTTTGTTCCGGTTATTCTTGTAAGGTCCACCTGCATGGGGCGTCCGGTATAATTATATACCAGCAGATAATCATCTCCGCGAGTTGCTATAAGCCGATTATATTTTTCTGCAGGATTGGTGGCCTTCTCTGTTTTCTCTGTGAGTTTATTGATTATCACTTCCTGATCAGGTAGTCGTTCCATATATGGGAAGGTTAATATCAGGTTCTTCAGGTGTTTCATTTGATTGAACCCGGGAAAATCTAAGGCTTCCCACCATGGAGTATTGGCAAAGTAGGCAGGCGGAACACCCGGCCGGTAGAATTGCATGATGTCGTTACATCCATAAGTATGTCCGCATGCACCTGCGAATACGGACCAATAAGCATAACGACGCACATCAGCTGCTTGCCAGCGAGGCTCTGTCTCGTGGTGCAATCCTTGAGGAATGTTTTCGTATGAAGGTTCACCATCAAGAACTGGTTTTAGGGGAGTGATGGCAAGTGATTGTTCGACATATCGCCAACTGTCCTCTTCAGTGTTGTCGGGGATGGGATATTCCTTATTCCCCATACGTTGCCCATAGCGGCGATGTCCGCTTTGGAACATGTGAAAATCAATCCATTCGGCATCGGGGAAGAACTGTGACGAACATGTCCGACCGCGTGGGTGGAAAGTCATCAAATGGTTCGAGTCTATATTCCGGATGGTTTGTGCTAAAGTCTCCCAGATCTCTGTTTTGATATAGCCTTGTATGTCTCCACCAATAATCCATACAATATTGGGACTGTCTTTATATCGGTTTGCCAAAAAAGTTCCATATTTGACCGCTTCTTCTTCGTTCATTTTTCCACTTTTCACCAGTCCTCCCCAGATGCAGACCATACCTATATATATGCCATTCTGTTCTGCCGTTCTAATAATATGGTCCATGTGGTCCCAGTAGCCGTATGTCCCAAGGTTGTTTATGCCTGTAAAGTCGTATCCGAAAGGATGTGATGATTGGCCATAAGCATTGTAGGCGGGAACTCCGTTAACAGTCTGTACTTGTATCACATTGTAACCGGCTTTTGCACAGCGGTTCAGGTAGAAGTTCACTTCATCCCGGTTGAGTCTTTCGGGCATGAGCCATCCTGTATCTCCTAACCAGAAGAATGGTTTTCCGTTTTCATGAACAAGATACCGGTTATTGTCGCTGACTTGCAATTTTCCATTTTTCCATGGTGTCTCGTTTTGTGCTATAATAGCTGTTACATAGAAGGTAAGTATGAATATCAGTGTACAGAATCGCTTCATAAATTTCAAATTCCGTTATTCTATAGGTTTGTATTGTTTTAAGATCTCCTTGGCAACATTAAGCTGCTCGATAGATAAGGGGGGAGTCTTTTCTAAAGGGTAGGGGATTCCCAATTCCTGGTATTTGTACACTCCCATGGTGTGATAAGGCAGAATCTCTATTTTTTCTACGGTCTGGTAGTTCGATATGTATTCTCCTAACCTATGTAGGTCTGTCTCCTTATCTGTCCATCCCGGTACGATGACATGGCGAATCCATGTTGGAATATTGCGTTCTTCCAATTTGTCAAGGAAATGAAGAGGGTTTGTCCCTTCAGCGCCTGTCAAAATTTTATGCAGGGCAGGATTGAAGGTCTTGATGTCAAGAAGTACTAAGTTAGTATAGTTTAGGACTGATAAAGATTCTGGTGTATAGAGTATGCCCGATGTGTCAAGGGCTGTATGTAAACCATTCTTTTGGCAAATACTAAAATATTCACGTACGAAGGCTGCTTGCATCAGAGGCTCTCCTCCCGTTACTGTAACACCTCCATTGATAATGAAATTACGATAGCGGATAGCTTCTGCAAATAGCTCTTCGGGAGTCATCTCATACATACATGATGCTTGCGGATTCCATGTGTCAGGGTTGTGACAAAAACGGCAACGTAGCGGGCATCCTTGCATGAAGGTGACGAATCGTATTCCCGGACCATCAACGGTTCCGAAGCTTTCAATGGAGTGAATACGGCCGAGCATTTAGTTATGGGTTACGAGCTACAAGCTACGAGCTACAAGTTTTGGATTACAAGTCTTTGAACCGTGTGGCAACTTGTCACTCATAGCTTGTAGCTCATTACTCATCAAAGCGAATGGTTGATTGTTCGTGAAATTACGTCCAATTGCTGTTCTCTGGTCAGTTTGATGAAATTCACAGCATATCCCGATACACGAATGGTAAGTTGGGGATATTTTTCGGGATGTACCATTGCATCTTCTAACAATTCACGATTGAATACGTTCACATTCAAATGCTGTCCGCCATCTGGAGTAAAGTATCCATTAAGAAGTCCGACCAGATTGGCTATTTGTGCTTCACGGGTCTTTCCTAAAGTTGCGGGTGAGATGGCAAAAGTATATGAGATACCGTCATGTGCATGTTGGAAGGGTAGTTTGGCAACAGAAGAAAGTGCGGCGATAGCTCCTTTGACATCACGTCCATTCATTGGGTTGGCACCCGGAGCAAACGGAGCACCGGCTGGGCGACCGTCAGGTGTAGAACCTGTGTTTTTCCCATATACAACGTTGGATGTGATGGTCAGGATAGATTGGGTAGGGGTTGCATTCCGGTAAGTCTGGTGTTGACGCAGATACTCCATGAAGCGTTCGGTGATATCTACGGCTATCATGTCCGTGCGTTCATCATTGTTTCCGAATGGAATATAATCCCCTTCGCGCTCGAAGTCAACCGCCAAACCGCGTTCATCACGAATGATACGTACCTTCGTGTCGCGAATGGCAGCAATGGAGTCTGCCACAATGGAAAGTCCGGCAATACCTGTGGCGCGGATACGTTCCACATCGCCATCATGCAAGGCCATCTCGTATGCTTCATAGGCATACTTGTCGTGCATGTAATGGATAATCTTCAGTGCGTTTACATAGACTTTGGCCAACCAGCGCATCATCTGTTCGAATTTGGGCATGAACTCATCCAATGTAAGGTATTCTCCTCTGATAGGCTCATATATAGGAGCAATCTGTTCGCCGGTACGTTCGTCTCGTCCTCCATTAATGGCATATAGCATACACTTGGCCAGATTGGCACGTGCGCCGAAGAACTGCATCTGTTTGCCTATCTTCATGGGCGATACGCAACAAGCTATACCGTAGTCGTCGCCATAGTCTGGGCGCATGAGGTCATCATTCTCGTATTGGATGGCAGATGTGTCAATGGATACCTTGGCACAGAATCTTTTCCAGTTCTCCGGTGCCGCTTGCGACCAGAGAACAGTAAGATTAGGTTCCGGGGCAGGTCCTAAATTATATAAGGTATGGAGGAAACGGAATGATGTTTTTGTTACCAACGTACGTCCGTCCAGTCCTTGTCCTCCTAATGATTCTGTTACCCATACGGGGTCTCCAGAGAAAAGGTCATTATATTCAGGAGTACGCAGGAAACGGACAATACGGAGTTTGATAATAAGCTGATCGACCATTTCTTGAGCTTCGGCTTCTGTTATCTTGCCTTCCGTCAGGTCCTTCTCGATAAAGATGTCAAGGAAGGTCGAAATACGGCCAATGGACATGGCTGCTCCGTCCTGGTCTTTTACGGCACCTAAGTAGGCCAAATAGACAAACTGTACGGCTTCCAATGCATTTTGGGCCGGACGGGTTACGTCAAAACCGTATGAACTGCACATCCTTTCAAAACTCTTCAAAGCCTGTATCTGTTCGGATGTCTCTTCACGTTGTTGTACGATTTCGTCTGTTATCTCTTGAATATCCAAACGTTTGAGGAAACGCTTTTTTTCCTCGATGAGGTTCGCTGTTCCATAAAGTGCCACCCTACGGTAGTCGCCTATGATACGGCCACGGCCGTAAGCATCAGGAAGTCCTGTGATGATATGTGAATGTCGGGCAGCCAGAATCTCTTCTGTGTAAGCCGAGAATACTCCTTCGTTGTGTGTCTTGCGGTATTTGGTAAAGATTTCCTTTGTCATGGGGTCCAATTGGTAACCGTATGCTTTCAGTGCATTTTCTACCATGCGTACTCCTCCTTTGGGGAATATGCCACGTTTTAATGGAGCATCGGTCTGCAAACCGACAATGACTTCATTCTCTTTATCTATATATCCGGGGCCATAGGTGTCAATACTTTGGGGAAGACGGGTTTCTGCATCTACCACTCCTTTTTCACGTTCAATGATAAAGAGTTCGGTCAGTTTGTTCCATACTTTACGAGTCTTTTCGCTTGTTCCTGTCAGGAATGAGTCATCTCCTTCGTAAGGGGTGTAGTTGCTTTGAATAAAATCCCTAACATTGATTTCTTCTTTCCAAAGATTTCCTTTGAAACAGGTTTGAATGTCCTTCAACTCCATATAGTTACAATAGGTTTAATTGTGAAATTAATATTTTCTTCTGCAAAGATACTGCTTTTTATCGAGAAAAAAGGTCTATTTATCGAAAATTATAGACTTATATCTTAGAGTGTCCAATTTGTTGTACCTACTTTTGATTAGTTTACTCAAGTTCCAGATTTAGAATTACCATGTTATGTCGCTGTCTTTATCATCCAGAGCTTGTCGAAGGAACTCAGAGTTTTTCTGACGGTTTCTTGCTGTGCTCAGAGATCCTTCGGCAAGTTCAAGGTGACAAGAGACCGTATGGAAAACTTTAAAATCAAAGTGCATCAAATTGGAACCCAACCTATATCCTCTCCAACACCAAGGTGATGAGGTTTTCAATCGATTTTTTATAATTTGCATTAGCCTCTTTAGCCAATCTGTTGGCGATAACCATACATACGGTTGTGGCTTTGTGCCCAAGGAGTAGGGATAGACCGGCTAAAGCAGAACTTTCCATTTCAAAATTGGTAATACATAATCCTGCATGTTGGAAAGTGCCAATTTTTTCATTTAGACTAGGAAAAGCAAGTGGTATGCGTAATTCTCTTCCTTGCGGACCAAAAAAACCTCCACAAGCAATGGTGATACCACGTACCATTTCCTCAGTTGTGCCAGCTATGCGTGTAGAGAGTTCTGAATCAGCAGAAACCGCGTAAGGATTTCCCATAGAGAGAGGCCATTCAACATGCGATTTGAAGGCTGCTTCGAGCGTCGAATCACATATCGTGTCGCGTCCTGCATAGAAGTTGAGTAGCCCGTCAAAACCTATACTCTTTTCCGAAAGGATAAAAGTTCCGATAGGAGTGTTTGGTTGAAGTCCTCCACAGGTTCCTATGCGGACAATTTCCAATGTGCGATGGGTTGGATGCTCATGCCGTGTGTGAAAATCAATGTTGGCCAAAGCATCCAATTCGTTCATTACGATATCTATATTATCACACCCGATACCTGTGGAAAGTACTGTGATTCGTTTGCCTTTATATAAGCCTGTAACAGTCTTGAATTCACGACTTTCTATGTTACACTCTATTGTCTCGAAATGTGAAGCCACGAGTGTTACACGCCCCGGATCGCCAACCAATATGACTTTGTCGGCCAGTTGTTCGGGTCGTAAGTGTAGGTGGAATATCGAACCGTCAGGATTGATAATAAGCTCAGACTCTGGAAAATATTTCAGCATAGTTGGTTTGTTAGAGTTGATATCCAAGTTTACGATTGTTATTTTCTTTGTTTGGCTTTCTGGGCCGCGCGATATTCTGCTTCGCCTTGGGTGTCACCGGGAAAACGTTGTCCCGGAGCCAAGCCTTCTGCCGCAAATTCCATAGATGTTGTACCCTTACGGCGAGGGGCTACCCGCTTTTCAATGGGAACCGTAAAGTCTGAATAGCGGGGTGTCGGATTCTTCGGATTGATATCAATCAAGTCGTCAACCAGATAATTAGCCAGTTCAAGTCCATTTTCTTTGATTCCTTTAGCAATGCAGAGTGAGTACAGGTAACCTCCGTAATCGTTGGTATGTGTCCCATCAGAATAAACGTGTAGGGCATCTTCTCCCACTGCATTGATGATATCAATACTCATTCCCCACAAATCAATGAAGGCACATTGCGCTAATTCGGCAGCTTTGGAGGCATTTTTCCCATAAGCATCCATGACATGGGTAGGAACTAGATTCTTACGGTCAAATTTGCTCATGGGGGATACGATGACTGGAATTACACCGTGGCGGCGTGCTTCAACAGCCATAATGGCAAGTTCCCAAATATAGTCGGTTTCGGCATCGGAATGTGTCCGTATCCAGTCTCCAGCATGGTCATCGGCAGGCCACATGGGATCGTGTCCTTTCTTTTTCTCATCGTTAGTGCCTAATTGGATAAATAGGTAATCGCCTTCTTTGACACTTTCCATCACCTTATCCCAGCGGCGTTGGAAGCGGAAGCCTTTGAGGGTCTGTCCTGATTCTGCATGATTGGCTATCACGACATTGTTTTTGAACCAGCGGGGCAGGTATTGGGCCCATGTGCCTGCAGAACGTTGGTCGGTGACAGTCGAATCACCGATAACAAAAACAGTGATTACATCATCCAATGGCTCAATCTCGATAGCACACACACAAGGGCGTTCATCGTGGAACTGTATAGTCAGTTTGTTGTCCCATGTAAGGGTTTTGATTGTACCTGTCTTGGCGTCCCATTCATGCGAATCAAGTTTGATGGTATTGCCTGCTGATAGTTTTGGGGTACGTATGTTCACATTGAAACTCTCTTTGCGTATCTCCCCTTTGTTGGTCGTGGCACTTTCAAGCATCAGACGGCGTGTTTCAGCTCTGACAGTTGTTTTGGATGTACCCTCTTTATCCCCCAAGGTAACGGTTACCTTGTAATTACCTTCGGGCAGCTGTACTGAGAAGCGGAAAGGAGTGTCATCTTCACTGGTGATAAAGTCATAGTTTAGCGCATCGATGTTTTTTTTCTTTTTGGGAGTACGGACAGTCTCTATAATTTTGGCCCCATCTTCAAATCCGTAACCAAGTGTTTCTGAATAACCAGTAGAGGCTGTGACTCCAATGAATCCTTCAGCAACTTCTCCACCACCAAAATCAAAGCGGAGAGTGGCCGGTTTCTTTGTTTGGGCTGACTCTTGCGCTAAAGCAGTTAATGCTAAAGAACAGGCTATGCATAGATTGAAAAAGATTTTTTTCATGATAGTTAGATTCTTTAATGGCTTGGTCTATAATGACGAAGTACAATTTATTCTTTGGCAAAATAAACTGTACTTCGTCAATGATGCATTGAATTATTTGTCTAAAGGTTCACATGAGCATCCGGATTCAGTATGTGCTATACTATCACGCATCTGTGTATCGGCTTGGATGTTTTTCATGCGGTAATAGTCCATGATGCCCAAATTCCCATTGCGGAAAGCTTCAGCCATAGCTTTGGGGACTTCAGCTTCGGCTTGGATTACCATTGCACGCGCCTCTTCGGCTTTAGCTTTCATTTCTTGCTCGCTGGCCACAGCCATTGCACGGCGCTCTTCTGCTTTGGCTTGAGCAATGTTCTTGTCGGCATTGGCTTGGTCAATCTGCAAGGCTGCGCCGATGTTCTTGCCTATATCGATATCTGCAATGTCAATGGATAGGATTTCGAATGCAGTACCGGCATCCAGTCCTTTTCGTAGTACCAGTTTGGATATAGAATCAGGATTTTCAAGGACGCTTTTGTGGTTTTCTGATGAACCAATAGAAGAGACAATACCTTCGCCAACGCGAGCCAATACGGTGTCTTCACCAGCACCACCAACTAATTGACGTATGTTTGCACGTACTGTTACACGAGCTTTGGCTATGAGCTGGATACCGTCTTTGGCTACAGCTGTTACAGGGGGAGTATCGATGACTTTAGGATTTACTGACATCTGTACGGCTTCAAATACATCACGACCGGCCAAATCAATGGCTGTCGCCATTTGAAAAGACAGTTCGATATTGGCTTTAGAGGCTGAAACCAGTGCGTGTACAACCTTTTCCACATGGCCACCAGCCAAATAGTGGGCTTCTAATTCATCGCGAGTAATAGTACTTAATCCTGCCTTATGGGCCTCGATGAGTGCCTGTACTATGACCGAAGGAGGCACATTACGGATGCGCATCAAGAATAGTTGGATGAGCGAGATGTTGACACCCGATACTTTTGCCGATAGCCATAGGATGAACGGCACATAATGGAAAAACACGGAGATGAAAATTAATGCTCCGGCAATGGCAATAATTGGTAGGTACATAATAATTGTGAATTATGAATTGTGATTTATGATTTATGATTTGTGACTGCGAAACAGATGAGAGCAGTGTTTGAACTGATTATGATTTATTGGGGGCTGACCATGATGATGCCGTCAGTGATACGTTCTACAACGATGGGCGTTTTGGCATCAATGAATTCGCCTGTAGTTTTTACTTCTATGATGTAATCTCCAAATTGGGCATTCCCTATTTGGGCCAAGCGGGTAAGGGCAATGCCTGTATCACCGGGTTTGACAGTATAGGCTTCGGGTTTTTTCACTGTCGAGTCTATATCCTTTTTCAGAGCCAAGCGGTCAAGCGATTTTGAGCGCATAAACCAAATGAATACAAGGACAGAACAAACGACAGAGGCAGCCAGGGTTATAATTCCCGGCCATGTACCCAATTCATTGAATGCATGGATATTGGCATAAATCAGGCAGGCCGCAGCTCCAATTCCGGCCAAACTGATACCTGGAAAAAGGAATACTTCCAATAACAGCAGGACAACGCCTGCAATGAGTAGCGATACTATGATGAATATGTCCATTTGTTATACGTGTTAGTTGTTAGTTCTCTGTTATTTCTTTCCTAAATGGCGATTTTCTGCATTACGCGCATCCAGTTCAGTTTTGGTTACTATCTCTTCCAATTCTTCTACTCGTTTCTCCAAATCAAGTAGGGCAGGCGTCATGGCAGAACGCTTTTGGGCATTTGAACGTGCATAGAGCGTACGTTGTTCTTCCAGTTTCTTGGAAAGAGTTTGTAGATTTTTCCGTTCCTGTATCCAGTTCGCGGCAAGCGCTTTTGCTTCTTTCGAACGGAATTCTCCCAACGTGTGATATACGGTCAGGTCATCAATAACCAGTTCAAAATCTTTCTTTTTTTCTTCTTCCGGACGATTATACTTGGTTGCTGTCAACCGTTGCTTCCCTTTTCTCACTTCATTGTCATCGGTTTGGGTGTCACTGATGGAGTTCAGTTGGGCCAGATTCCGCAAGGTTTGTGCAGGGATAGCTTCTTCATTAAGGATATTTTCCTTTCCTTTCAGTGTGAATACATAGATACATACCTTTCCTTCCGGTTGTCGTCGGTCTGTAGCAAACCATCCTAATTCGTTGTATTCATCAATTACATACATGTAATCGTTCGCTGGTGAATTGAATGGCATACCAATATTCTCCGGTACCAGAAACCTGTTGTCTTCTGGATCGTATCGGGTGACAAAAATGTCATACCCCCCGAATGATTCTTCTCCCTTGGCTGCAAAATAGAATGTCGAGCCATCCGACAGCATATAGGGGTAATTGGCTTCTCCTGTAGTGGAAATGCCTTTTAGTGGAGTTCCTGTTCCCCATTGGGCGCCTAATAGGTCTGATTCATACAGATGCAGTGTAGTATCGTTCTGCTGCTTGGCATAATAAATCTTATTCTCCATTTCCGTCTGATATACAACGGCGTCTGTCCCTGTCTTCTCATTGAAAAACTGGTCATAGGTGAACAGGTTGCCAGCATCAGGACTCAGGTGGTAAGCCGATAAGAAGTTTGCCTTATCTACGACAAAACTGTCAATGAAGGTTGTCTCCTTGACACTTCGCATCATTTGGCGCCCCATCGAGGCGAAGTCATACTCTGTTTGATACGGTTCTGTCGGTTTTTTGGCTTTTTCCATTTGTTCAAAATAGGATTCCCAGTAATCTTCTGCTTCTGCAAAATGGTAATTCTTGCTGTAATACATGGCCAGATAACGACTGGCTTCGCGTACTTTCCTTTCTACAGCATATTTCAGGTATGGTATCGCCTGGTCTGCTTCTCCGGTTTCGTATAGGCATACACCGTACCAATAGTTCAGACTGCCATTCTTCGGATTGCGTTTCAACAGTTTTTCAAAAGCAGGTTTGGCTTCGGCATAATTTCCGTCATTGAACAGCTTCTTGGCCTGCTCCTGGTTTTGTCCGGTTGCAAAAGTTACAACCATTGACAGACACAGCAGAATTATATATCTTACACTCTTCATTGTTCAAATTTGTAATACATCGTCAAAAGTACAAAGATTTTCAATACAAATCCCTTTTTTATGAAATCATTTAGTTAAATGTTCCTTAAAATGTAGTTTTTGATGTAATTTTGCCCCGTTTTTTAAGACTATGGCAAAGTTTACAACTGAAGAACTACTGATGCGTCGTATCACAAAACACTTTCGAAAGGGAGTGGTGAATTATCGGTTAATAGATGATGGTGACGTGATTCTGGTTGGGCTTTCGGGGGGGAAGGACTCGTTGGCCTTGTTGGAGTTATTGGCAGCTCGTGCCCGTATCCATCGGCCGCATTTTCAGGTAAAAGCGGTTTATGTGCGTATGACCAATATCCCTTACCAGGCAGAAATTGAGTATCTGCATTCTTTCTGCGAGTCATTGGGCGTGCCGTTCCAAGTGTATGAGACCTCATTTGACCCGACTACCGATACCCGCAAGTCGCCTTGCTTTCTTTGTTCGTGGAATCGCAGGAAAGCCCTTTTTACCGTAGCAAAAGAGTGGGGATGCAACAAGATTGCTTTGGGACATCATATGGACGATATATTACAAACTTTGCTCATGAATATTACTTTTCAAGGGGCATTCAGTGCCATGCCTCCAAAGTTGGTGATGCGCAAGTTCGATATGACTATCATTCGTCCAATGTGTTTGGTGCATGAGTGCGATTTGGAGGAGTTGGCCTCTTTACATAACTATCGCAAGCAGGTGAAGAATTGTCCGTACGAGGAAACATCCAACCGTGCACAGATGAAGCGGATGTTTGAAGAGTTGGAACGCCTCAATCCCGAAGCCCGATACAGCCTTTGGGGAAGCATGACGAATGTGCAGGAGGATTTGCTGCCAGAGAAGATATAAAATTATAGGAACAAACTCAATTGAAGATGAAGAGCATTTATACAGTATTACTTTTAGTAGGGTCCAATGTGCTTATGACCCTTGCTTGGTATGGCCATTTGAAGTTGCAGGAGATGAAAATCAGCAACTCATGGCCTTTGATAGGCGTTATTGCCTTTTCTTGGTGTGTGGCATTCTTTGAATACTGCTTGGCTGTACCGGCCAATCGTATAGGCTTTAATGGTAATGGAGGGCCTTTCTCGCTTATGCAGCTTAAAGTTATTCAGGAAGCTGTATCCTTGGTGGTCTTCACTGTTATTGTAACCACTCTTTTCAAAGGCGAGACACTTCATTGGAATCATGCCTTGGCTTTCCTTTGTTTGATTGCTGCAGTCTATTTTGCCTTTATGAAATAAGAGAAGATTAGAACACAGTGCAATTTTCTCTGTAAGGGGGGATGTTTAGGCACGGATTACACGGATTAACACGGATTTATATATCATTTTCTTTTATATCCGAACGGTTATAATTTATCCGTGTAATCTGTGCCTAAAAAACAAAAGGCGTCATTATGACACCTTCCTGTTACTTTTCAGTTTTGAAACTGTCCGACCATGCCTGCAGACGCTCATATTCCTCGCGGGTCAGGCGCATGAAGGAACCATGCTGAGGAGCCTCTACACCCTTTATATTCTGTGGTGAAGTGAAATTGCGCAAGTTCTTGTCGGCCTTGCAGATGCGGTAATTACGCGGTTTGCTGCTATATTCGATATAGGCCACACGCCATGTGCTGTCACCCACCAGTTGGAAAGCCGATGCGCCTTCGCACTTCTTCTTTCCTTCGAAATCCACATAGTCATCGGCTACGGGTTCGGGCCAAGGCCCTGTAAGTTTCTTGGAAGCGGTGGTAAAGATGCCGGGTGTACCTCCCTCTTTCTTGATCATCATATGGTAGAGCCTGTCAGAAGGCAGGTAGTTGATATCGGCATCGATAGTGGCATATCCCCAATCGAAGAGCAATTGGGGTTTGGTCAGACGGGTGAAGGATTCATCAGCATAGGAATAGTACATACGGTCGTACTTCTCTTCGGCACGATTCCACATGGAGTAGTAAATCAGATAACCGCCCTTCTTGCCATCGGGCCACTTATAATTCCGGTCCCAAATAATCTGGGGAGCCCACACACGATTGATGGTACTCCAGTCTTTATAGACATCGGGCGATTGCGGGTCACAGAAAATGGAAGCGCCCTTGCGATAATCGAAAGTAACTGATTTCCAGTGTATCAGGTCGTCAGAAGTGAGCAGGTCAATACCATAGTTGTCCCATTCAGCGGCCTTCTTCAACTCTTTATAGCTGCTCACACGCATGTCGGTGGTCACCATCAGATAACCTTTGCCATCGTGCCGACGAGTGATGTAGGCATCGCGCTGTCCTCCTTCGATGCGGGCATGTACGGTTCTATCCATAACAGGCTCACCATTGATGAGGTCATGAAAGTGAAGGCCATCGCGACTGAGAGCATAAGCTGTCCATTCACCACGTCCGCTCATGTGGCAATAGAGATAGCCGTAATCGCCCGTCTGATAGTTACCGGGATGATGTTTGGTGTACCAAGCAGGATATTTGTCGAGTACCGCTTGCACATCAGTACCTATCCAACTGTATCCCATGCGGCGCTCGCGGCTGATTTCGGCATAATTGTCATGCTTCTTGCCATCACGGTCGCCAAAGTAGGGTTTCTCTGTCTCCAAATCATAGTTGCGTGCCCAAAGGAGAGGTGCATTGGCATCGGGTACCAACCGACGGTCCCACTTGCCTTCAGCATCCTTGTACATCTCGTGACGGTATCCTTTGATGGCATGATTGCGCAACCACTCTACGGCACACTCTATGGCATTCATCACCGAGAGGGAAGGATTCTTCACGCCCATGAGCAGTTCTACCAAGTCGGCCGTCTCGCCATCAGCGGTGAAGGAGGGGAACTCATAGGCTCGCGCCTGCACAGGTTGCAATGTCTCATAATGGTGTTGCTGGCACCAAACCGTACGCTTGCCATCCTTGACAATCTGGGTGTTGACAATACACTGGATAGCCTTCTCATACGAGACTTTGGCACGGGCTTTATCTTTTTCAGACAATTTCAGAGCATCATAGGGAGCCTTATCGCCTTCGGCCAGGTCACGCATCAGTTTGATGACATTGCTCATGGCATCATCATTGTAGGTAATATGCGCCGAGTAGTCAAGACGCCCACTCTTAGCAGATCTCTTCAAAGGGTAATATTGCGGCCATCCGCCATTGTCGTATTGTGCCTCCAACAGATATTCGAAGCCCCGCATGAAAGCTTTGCGATAGGTCTTACGTCCTGTGGCCTTATACATTTTGGCCAAGAAAAGCATTTCAAGAGTGGTGCTCATATTGTCGATGGTAGAGCCTATACCACTTTCGGACTTCATCTGTTGGCGGATAAGTGCCCGTTCGGCCCACTTCTTGGCATCAGGACGTTGGTGCCAACTCTGGTTCTTGGCCCATCCGCCACTGGGGAACTGGTAAGCCAATACACTATCGGCAACAGCACGTGCCTCACGTGTACCATACCAAGCATCGTCCATACCACGCGCCAAATTACGGAAAGAGGTCTCCGACACCGGGCGGGTTACGGACTTCTTTTCCATAACATTCTGTGCTCCAATGGACGATACGCCCATTGTCCACAACACACCTGCTGTCACCAGGAAAAAATTGGCTATTTGCTTTTTCATATTCCTTAATAACTTTCACCCTTATTTTTTCTTCTTATCTTTTTTCGGTGCCATTGTCACTTTGCAGTCCTTGATGTTGACATTGCGTGTCAATCCTGTAATGTTTTCACCGGCATGGGTTACACCGTTGAATTGACAATTGCTCACGTTGATGTCATATATGTTCTCGCTGTCGTCCAGTCCGATGAGCAGTACACCATACTTGCTGCCGTTGGAAGTCACGTTGTTCATCCATACGTTACGTACAGTGGGGATGTAGCCACGTTCGCACTCTTCGCGTGATTCATACTTGAGGTTGATACGCAATACGGCTTCGCGGCATTGCCCCACTTTGATATTGCGCACAAAAATGTCTTCGATAGTTCCTCCGCGACAAGTGCTGGTCTTGATACGGATGACACGGTCCAGATTGGGGCTGTCCATGTAGCAATCTTCTACATAAAGTCCCTTGTATCCTCCAGATATTTCGCTACCAATGACTACACCGCCATGCCCATTCTTCATGGTACATCCACGAACGATGATGTTTTCACTGGGGATGTTCCATTTACGTCCGTCGTTGTTTCGTCCACTCTTGATGGCAATACAGTCGTCGCCTGTGTTGAAGATACAGTTTTCGATAAGAACATTTTTGCATGATTCGGGATCGCAACCGTCACCGTTGGGGCCATCATTCTCTATCGTTACACCACGTACAATGAGGCTTTCGCACATCAGAGGATGCAGGGTCCAGAAAGGAGAATTAAGGAATGTCACATCCTCGATAAGCACTTGGGTACAATGATAGAGGTTGACAAATTGTGGGCGCATGGCTTCTTCGGGAGTAAAGATACGCTCATGCATAGGGGCGCCTTGTTCGCCTAAAGCCAACATGCGCTTGCGTCCACCATCGGCTTGAGTCGGTTTGCCGTTGTCAATTTTGTAACGACCGGCAGCCATATACCACCAATGGTCTGCATCTCCCTGAGCATCCATGATACCTTTACCAGTGATAGCGATGTTGGTTTCTCCGTAGGCATAGATTAGTGGGCGGGCATTGTAGCAATCCAATCCTTCCCAACGAGTCAGGACGGGTGGAAAATAGAGTGCTTGGTTTGTGTCAAACTTCAATACAGCATCCTTTTCTATATGTAAATTGACATTACTTTTCAGGGTGATAGGTCCGGTGTAGAAGGTTCCTTTAGGAATGAGCACTGTGCCGCCCCCTTCTTGGTTACAGCGGATAATGGCCAGGTTGATGGCATCATGACAAGGATTTTCGGGAGTATCAGGCTTGGCTCCGAAATCTGTAATATTATAGACTCTGGCAGGGAAAGAGGTCTGTTTGATACTCTTTTCAATCTTCTTGGCTTCTTCAAAAGCCTTGGTAATCTCAACGGGTTCGTTTGCCTCAGTTTTCGCTATGGTAGGGAGGCAGAGCATGATAGCGGCGAAAAATAGAAATGTTTTTTTCATAATTAGGGTTTAGGGTTTAAAGTTTAAGGTTCAAAGTTCAAGGAGGGGGTTGAACCTTAAACCTTGAACTTTGAACCTTCTGAAATATTTATTGCAAGAACGAAATCAGTACACCGGCAGCTACAGCGGAGCCGATTACACCACTGATGTTGCTGGACATACAGTAGTTCAATACGTGGTTCTTCGGGTCGTATTTGGTAGCAATGTCGTTGGCTACGCGGCTGGCCATAGGCACAGCACTGAGACCTGTAGCACCGATAAGCGGATTTATTTTTTTCTTACTGAAAATATTGACCAATTTTACCATGAAAATGCCACTGGAAATAGATAGTGCAAAAGCGAGGAATCCTCCAATGACAATACCGATGGTTGTCCAATTAAGGAAAGCTTCAGATGTCATGGTTGCACCTACGCAAAGTCCCAAGAAAATGGTAGCAGCATTCATGATGCTGTTGCTGGCAGCATCGAACAAACGGCTGGTATCGCTACCGATTTCTTTTATCAAATTACCGAACATAAGCATTCCCACCAATGAAACAGCTGTGGGTACGAAAATGGCGACAACCGTAGTTACGGCTATAGGGAAAACTATCTTCAAAACGCGCAAATTCTTTATCTCTGTTTTTGAGGGATAAAGTTTTTCTTGTTCCTTCATATTAATCATCAGTTCCTTTTTAGTACAGAATAACTTCACAACCAAAGGGATGATGACAGGTACCAAAGCCATATAGGAGTAAGCCGCAATGGCAATAGGACCTAACAGATGGGGAGCCAATTTGATAGTTGTGAAGATCGCTGTAGGGCCATCTGCGCCACCGATGATACCTAATGAAGCCGCTTCTTGAGGAGTGAAGCCCATCAGGATAGCCACCAACAGTACGGTGAAGATACCAAGTTGTGCCGCCGCCCCAAAGATGGAAAGACGCAAGTTACGCAACATGGGACCAAAATCTGTCAATGCACCTACACCCATGAAGATAATGGGTGGTAAGAAGCCTGTCTTGATAAGCATGTAATAGAGGAAATTCATGATACCGAGGTCGTGAGCAATCTCTGGCAGTGACATTTCCCAAATATTCTTCATCACACCATTCACTTCCACCATACCATTGGAGTCAGCTTGGATGACTCCCATTTCACCGCCAGGGAAGTTGGCCAGCAACACTCCGAAGGCAATGGGGACAAGCAGCAACGGTTCATAGTGCTTCTTGATTCCCAAGTAGAGCAATACAAATGCGATAGCATACATGACGAGGAATGACGGATCAGCAATGATGTTACTGATTGCCGTCATCTCATAGAGCTTTACGAATATATCTTCCATGTGCTTATCCAATCTTCATTAATACATCGTCTTCTGATACTGAGTCACCTGTGTTGAAACAGATGGCTGTCACAGTACCGCCAAATTCAGCACGAATAGCATTGTAGGTCTTCATAGCCTCTACATAGCAGAGCACGTCGCCTTCGTTCACCTTGTCGCCTACCTTCAACGGGGCCTCCTGTGCTGTCTTGGTCAGGAAGAACTTTCCTTCCAATGGTGAGGCTATATCCTTGCCTTCGCCTACGGGAGCCGCAGTTGCTGCAGGTGTGGCTTCAGGCTGTACGTCGCCGTATGCTACGGTCACGCGATAGGCCGTGCCATTAACATCAATGGTCAAGGTCTGTGGTTCGGTAGGAGCCGTACCTGCTTTTTTCTCCATGCGGCGCTTCTCCACATCTTCCAAGAAGTCTTGCTTGGCTTTTCCACTCTTATAGGCTTCATATTGAGCCGGGTGCATGGCATACTCAAACAATTCCTCGTCGTCCTGTCCCATATCCCAACCTTTGTCCTTCATCAGCAGACGGAACTTATCGAGGGCATCAGGATAGTTGTCTTGCGGATTACCGGTGAAGAACTTACGTCCCTCTTTCTCTGCCTTCTCCTTAATCTCCGGAGCCAATTCACCGGGCAGTTGTCCGGCTTTGCCAAGGAGCATATCCCAAATGTCATCTGCAATCATACCCCAACGCTCTTTGCCCTTCTCCATCTGCATCACATTCATCAATGCCAGGTTCTTTACGTATTGGCTGAAAGGAGTCACCAATGGAGGATAGCCCACACGCGGCCATACGTATGCTACTTCATTAAACAGTTTGATGAGTAACTCATCCTGTGTCATGAACTTCATGTTCCGTTTGGCCTTATACTTGTTGATGCTTTCAAGGTTGGTCTCGAGGTCGGCCATCAGTGATCCCATCATACCACCGGGCAGACCGGGTCCGATGAGCAGCGAGTTCATCAGTCGGTTCTTGGGTGAAATATAGAGACCGAGGAAGTCATCCATAAACTCTTGTACGAGCGAACGTACCTTCATGTAAGCTTCCATGTTGATTTCGGGTACCTGGAATCCGGCATCTTTCAGCATGGCTTGCACGCTGATGACATCAGCATGGCCTGTACCCCATGAAAGTGGTTCCATGCCCACGTCCACATAGTCACAACCGGCTTCGCAAACCTCCAAAATAGAGGCCATATTGAAGCCCGGACCGGCATGTGAATGATACTGGATGGGGATATCTTTGATAGCCTTGATACCAGCCACAATCTTGCCTAATGACACAGGGCGTCCGATACCGGCCATGTCCTTGATACAGATTTCATCGGCACCCAACTCGATGAGCTGTTTGGCCATGTTTACGTAGTATTCCACCGTGTGGATGGGAGAGTGTGTGATGCTGAGGGCACACTGTGAAATCATGCCTGCAGCCTTAGCATACTCAATAGAGGGAGCGATGTTACGGATATCATTCAGTCCGCAGAAAGTGCGGGTAATGTCTGTACCTTGTGCTTTCTTTACCTTATAGAACAGTTTGCGTACATCGGCAGGCACGGGGCTCATGCGCAATCCGTTCAAAGCGCGGTCCAACATGTGAGTCTGTATGCCTGCTTCGTGGAAAGGCTTTGTCCATTGGCGTACGGCATTGTTGGGATTTTCGCCGAAGAGCAGGTTTACCTGCTCGAATCCGCCGCCGTTGGTTTCCACTCGGGCAAAGCAGCCCATTTCAATAATGGCCGGAGCCACTTTCATCAATTGGTCCACACGAGGCACATACTTGCCGGCGCTTTGCCACATATCGCGGAAGACCAAACTGAATTTCACTTCTTTCTTCATGTATATATTTTTACGTTATTTTTTTTTAGTTCAAAGTTCAAGGTTCAAAGCCATGCGGCACTGATTTTTTAGAACACAGAGACGCAGAGACACAGAGTTTCTTCTTTTTTATAGACAGAAGAACATAGGCTATTTCCCCTTTTGCTCAATGTTCAAATCTGTTGGCTTTTATTTTTCTATTTACAATTCTGCTAGTTGCTTATTTGGTTCCCTCTCTTTTGGGGAGGGTTAGGGAGAGGCTATCCTTCTCTGTGACGTCAGAGGGGCCGCCTTTATATTTTCTCCACGTTCATTACCTTACCTTTACCACCGGTCACAATGTTTACTGCCCCCTTGATGGCGGCCATGGTGTTGGGGTCAATTATTGCAGGTGCAGAGGCAGCAGGTGCTGTTTTCTTTGTTACCACTTCCTCGGGTGCCACTTTGTTGACAATGGCAATCAGGAGTTTGCTGAGGTTGATGACGATAAGCAGGATAACGAATACGGTAATCATACCCACCGCCATCAGCATCAGTCCTAAATTAAGATTTTCCATACAATTCTTTTGCTCTATAATATAATAATGTGTAATACCTTCTGAAAGACTTTTTAGAACCTTTTGTCCGAAAATTGCACAAAAGTACAAATTTTTGATTGAATGTGTGCGTACACTTTCTTCAAAAAGTATTAAAAAAACTTATATTGAAAGCATCTTGCATATTTATGTATATGCGGCGGTGTATGGAAAAATAGCAATCTTAGTTTGATGGGTATTGATGGAGTAGATTGTTCATGGCTGGTTTGACTTGGATAATCGTTCTTCAGCATTTTGAAATTAGGTGAAAATAAGAACATAAGTTCAAGTGGCCACGAACATATGTTCGTTGGCACATGAACATATGTTCAGAGGCACATGAACATATGTTCATTTTTCAAGTCTGTTTTCATACCTTTTCAACTAAATTGCAGAAGAACCCATACAGATAAAAAAATAAGGGATGCGTCACGACGCATCCCTTAAATATAAAATATTTTTCTTCGTTTTGGATTAGCGAACCACGATAGGCTTGTACTTCGGAACGAGAGTCTTCATGATTGACCATGCTACCAAGTATGCCAAAGCGCAGATGCAGAATACAATCATGTAACCGGCTTGCTTACCTTCAAATCCCATGAAGGTGAAAGCCTCGCCCATTCCTTCAGAGTAGGTGAACAAAGCACCGGCACCCTTATTGATAAGGAATGAACCAACACCTCCGGCCATACCACCGATACCGGTAATGGTAGCGATAGCACTCTTCGGGAACATGTCACCAATGGTAGAGAAAAGGTTTGCACTCCAAGCTTGGTGTCCGGCACCAGCCAAACCGATGATGATAGCGGGCCACCATACTGAGAGTTCACCCATGCTTTGGGCAAACAAAGCGGGCAATGGCAGGAATGCGAAGATGAGCATAGCCTTCATACGGCCAGCATAAGGATTCATACCCTGTTTTTCAACGAACAATTTGGGCAGGTAACCACCGTAGAGTGAAAGGATGGTCACAATGAGGTACAGCGTAAAGATAAGCATGATACCCATAGATGATGATGAACTGTAGCCGTACTGGTCAGAGAAGTAGGCTGGAGCCCAGAAGAGGTAGAACCACCATACACCGTCAGTAAAGAATTTACCTACGGCAAAAGCCCATGTCTGCTTGAACTTGAAGCACTCCACAAATGAGAGTTTGCGTTCTGTTCCATCAACAGCGGGAGCGGGTTCGTCATCCTTATCTTGCTCGATGTATTCCAACTCAGCTTTGTTCACATACTTGCTGTCGCGAGGTTTGCTGTAAAGGAATACCCAGAAGAACATCCACAAGAAACCGAGGGCACCAATAATGATGAAGGCCATTTCCCAACCGCCACCGACACCTTGGTCCTTGAAGTACTGGGCCAACAAGGGGATAGTGGCAGGAGCGGCAAGTGCACCTACAGAAGCACCGGCATTGAACACTGAAGTGGCAAAAGCACGGTCTTTCTTGGGGAAGTACTCGGCTGTAGTTTTGATGGCTGCGGGGAAGTTACCTGCTTCACCAAGTGCCAAAATACAGCGTGCAGCGATGAAGAACCATACGCTGACTGTTGCAATAGAAACGGCAATGGCACCGGTTGCAGCTGTCATTTCAGCAACAGAGCCAATACCTTCTACCTGCATGGTTGCCCAACCGCAAGCGGCGTGCAAGCAGGCACCGGCACTCCATACGCCGATAGCCCAAAGGAAACCCTTCTTGGTGCCCATCCAGTCAACAAAGCGACCGGCAAAAAGCATACAGATTGCATACACGATAGAGAACACTGCGGTGATGTCACCATAGTTAGCGTCTGTCCAGTGGAATTCTGGCGCAATAAAGTCTTTCCAGGTAAGCGAAAGTACCTGACGGTCCATGTAGTTGACCGTAGTGGCGACGAACAGCAGAGCGCACATCACCCATCTGAAATTAGTCTTTTTGTAGTTTTGATTGATACTCATGATACCAGTTATAAATTATTAATTTGAAAATTTGCGGTCAAAGGTACGTTCTTTTTCTTGGACTTACAAGGATTTTTAGATAAATTTGCCGCCAAATTGGATAGAACAATCAATAATTAATGAAATATAGCATGAAAAAAAACTTGTTTTCTCTTTGTGGACTGTTGGGTATGCTTCTTGTTTCGACGGCATCGGCCCAGCACACTATCAGTAAAGAACTGCCCATGTCGGTACGCTTGGCCGAGTCGGAAATGGTGCGTTGTCCGGAGTCATGGCAACTCGATTTCCAACCTAAATTGAAATGGGACTATTGCCATGGGGTTGAGTTGCAGGCTTTCCTCCGGTTGGAAGAGATGTATGGCGATAGCCGCTATTTCGATTATGCCGAAGCCTATTGCGATACGATGGTGCGCGAAGATGGTACTGTTGTGGCTTATAAGCGCGAGGAGTTCAGCTTGGACCGTGTGAATACCGGTAAGATATTATTTAATATGTACGCGCGCACGGGAGAAGAGAAATATAAGAAAGCATTGGATCTCATGTATTCCCAGTTCAAGGACCAGCCCCGTACCAAGGAGGGCGGATTCTGGCATAAGAAGGTCTATCCGCACCAAATGTGGCTGGATGGCCTTTATATGGGTTGCCCTTTCTATGCCGAGTATGCGGCCCGTTACAATCGTCCCGAGGCTTTTCAGGATATTATCAACCAGTTCTGTGTGGTGGCCCGCCATACTTACGATCCTGCTACAGGGCTTTACAAGCATGCATGGGATGAGAGTAGGGAAATGTTCTGGTGCGACAAGCAGACCGGACAGAGTGCCCATTCATGGGGACGTGCCATGGGATGGTTTGCTATGGCCATTGTGGAATCATTAGAATTTATCCCTGTCAATGAGCCTAATCGTGATTCGTTGCTGGCAATCCTTGACAATGTGCTGGTACAGATTGAGCGGTATCAGGACAGCAAGACAGGACTCTGGTATCAGGTGCTCGATCGCAGTGGTGACAAGGGCAATTACTTGGAATCAACCGTTTCGGCTATGTTCATCTATTCCATTTATAAAGGTATCAGGTTAGGTGTTGTCCCTGCCAAGTATATGGCCGTAGCCGATAAGGGTTTCGAAGGTTTTATGAAGCGTTTCATCAAAGTGGACAAATCGGGTGTGGTATCCATTACCGATTGTTGTGCCGTAGCCGGATTGGGTGGAAAGAACAACCGCTCGGGCGACTATGACTATTACATCAACGAACTTATCCGCGACAATGATCCCAAGGCCATTGGCCCCTTCATCAATGCCTGCCTGGAGCGCGAGCGCCTTGTACCTCACGAAGGTCCTGTGACAGTGGCAAACAAGAATGGGAAAATCCGTATTCTGATGATTGGCGATTCTACCATGGCCAATAAGGATACCAGCAAGGGAAGTCCCGAGCGTGGATGGGGCATGGTGTTGCAACATTTCTTTACCGATGCAGTCGAGGTGGATAACCATGCACAGAATGGACGCAGTACAAAGAGTTTCATCAACGAAGGCCGTTGGGACAAGGTGCTCTCACGCATCCGTCCGGGCGATTACGTCTTCATCCAGTTCGGACATAACGACGAGAAGTATAAAAAGGAGAAAGTCTATACAGCTCCCGGTGTCACTTTCGATGATAACCTGCGTCGTTTTGTGCGCGAGACTCGTCTGCGTGGTGGTATCCCTGTTTTGTTCAATGCCATCATCCGTCGCAAGTTTGTCGATAACCGCTTGGTCGATACCCATGGGGACTATCTCGAATCACCACGTAAAGTGGCAGCCCAGATGGATGCCTACTTTATCGATGCCAATGCCATCACCCATGGGTTGGTTGAAGCTATGGGACCTGAAGAGTCCAAGAAACTCTTTATGTGGTTAGAGCCGGGTGCCTTCAAGTCTCATCCCAAAGGAGCCAAAGATGATACCCACCTGAATGTGTACGGAGCCCACAAGGTTGCCTGGTCGTTGATCTCTGCTGTAGGCAACAAAATACCCCGCTTGGAGCAGCACCTCAGGTATCAGAGTTTTTAAAGAGGAAGAGTCGCTGAATAGTTACTGATTCGGAACATTGTCACTATTTGCTAGTTACTAGTCGCTAGTCGCTATTCACTATTCACTAGTCGCTATTCACTAATTGCCGCAAACATAATGTCCTCTATATTCCAAGGTAAGAAAGCAGTCTATTACACTTTAGGTTGTAAACTTAACTTTGCCGAGACCTCCACATTGGGTCAGCAGTTGAAGCAAGCCGGTGTGCGTACAGTACGTAAAGGTGAGCAAGCCGATATCTGTATCGTCAACACCTGTTCGGTTACTGAGGTGGCCGACCGCAAGTGCCGTCAGGCCATCCACCGTTTGGTAAAGAACCATCCGGGAGCCTTTGTGGTGGTGACAGGCTGTTATGCCCAGCTGAAGCCAGAGCGTATAGCAACCATCGAAGGAGTTGACCTTGTGGTGGGGGCCGAGCAGAAAGGTGAGATAGCCTCTTTGATTGCCAGCCGTCTTCAGACCCATTCTGTGGAAGATCATATATTGACCACTCCCATGAAGGATATCCGTACCTTTGCTCCTTCCTGTTCAAGGGGCGACCGTACGCGCTATTTCCTGAAGGTTCAGGACGGTTGTGACTATTTTTGTACCTATTGCACCATTCCCTATGCCCGTGGCCGTAGCCGTAATGGCACGATAGCCTCACTCGTGGAACAGGCCCGTCAGGTTGCTGCCGAAGGAGGGAAGGAGATTGTCATTACAGGTGTCAACATTGGGGACTTTGGGAAAAGTACAGGCGAAACATTCTTTGATCTGGTAAAGGCTCTCGATGCAGTTGAAGGTATCAGCCGTTACCGCATCTCCTCCATCGAACCTAACCTCCTTACCGACGAAATCATTGACTACGTAGCCCACTCGCGTGCTTTCATGCCCCATTTTCATATACCTCTGCAGTCGGGGTGTGATGAAGTGCTCCGTCTGATGCACCGCCGTTATGATACAGCCCTGTTTGCTGACCGCATAGCCCATATCAGGCGGGTCATGCCTGATGCCTTTATCGGGGTGGATGTCATTGTGGGCACACGTGGCGAGACCGAGGAATACTTCGATACGGCCTATCGTTTTCTCGAAGGGCTCGACATCACCCAACTCCATGTATTCAGCTATTCCGAAAGGCCTGGCACCCAAGCCTTGAAAATAGCCCATCCGGTATCCCCCGAGGAGAAGCATCGCCGCAGTCAGCTATTGCTGGAACTGAGCGACCGTAAGACCGAAGTCTTCTATGCCCGTCATATAGGCAGCGAAGCCACCGTGTTGCTCGAACATCCCAAACCTGGCCAACCCTTTCACGGATTTACCGACAACTACGTGCGTGTAGAGGTAGCCGATGCTCCAGCCTGTATGGACAACCAACTGGTATGTGTCCGCTTGCATGGATTCAACGATGATAAAACAGCCTTGAAGGCTTCAATTACGAGTTGATACCACTCGTAGCTTGTAGTTCTCACTCGTAACTTACAAACATGAAACTATCTATCGTCATACTGAACTGGAACGGAGCAGAAATGCTCCGCAGATTTCTCCCTTCTGTCATAGCCTATTCGGCAGGAGAGGGGATAGAAATCTGTGTGGCCGACAATGCCTCGACCGACAACTCCGTTGATATGCTTCGCCATGATTTCCCCGATGTGCGACTTATCCTGTTGGAAGAGAACTACGGGTTTGCCGAAGGTTACAACCGTGCTTTGGCTCAGGTGGAAGCTACCTATGCCCTGTTGCTCAACTCCGATGTCGAGGTCACTCCCGGATGGCTCGTTCCCTTGCTTGCCTATATGGATGCCCATCCCGAGGTGGCTGCGTGCCAACCTAAGGTGCTCAGCTATTATAGGAAGGAGGAATTTGAACATGCCGGAGCCTGTGGCGGATTCATGGACAAGTATGGTTATCCCTTCTGCCGGGGACGTATGATGGATACTGTAGAGGTCGATGCGGGTCAGTACGATACCGTGACCTCCATTTTTTGGGCTACAGGTGCTGCCCTGCTTGTCCGTGCGGCAGACTATCGGGCGGCTGGTGGCCTTGATGCCCGTTTCTTTGCCCATATGGAGGAGATAGACCTCTGTTGGCGCTTGCGTAGCCGTGGACGCTCTATTGTCTGCATTCCTCAGAGTGTGGTCTATCATGTGGGGGGAGCCACACTCAATAAAGCCAATCCCCACAAGACTTATCTTAATTTCCGTAACAACCTGCTCATGCTCTACAAGAACCTTCCTGAGGCTGAGCTGCATCATGTCATGCGTGTACGCTGGTGCCTGGACATGTTGGCAGCCTTGCAGTTCTTGCTCAAAGGAGAGTGGGGCAATGTGTGTGCTCTTTTCCGTGCCCGTAGGGATTATGCAGTCATGCGGCCTGATTACTATGTGGCCCGTTCGGGAAATTTGGCGTTAACAGAACAACCAACGCAACCGGAGCGCTATTCATGGAGCCTTCTTTGGCGATACTATGTCAAGGGTATCCGCCGGTTCAGCCAACTGTAGTTGTGCCATTATTGACATACATGCAAATACGGATGTTGATTCATCTATCGGGACTGTGTCATAATTCACTTTTCATCCGCAGATTGCGCAGATGACGCAGATTATTCCTTCCTATTATACCCGATAGGTTATAATTTATCTGCGTTATCTGTGTCATCTGCGGATGAAGAATTAAATGGTGGCATTTTTGACACAGCCCCCTACAGAAAACGTCTCCGTGGTTGAAATGTTCCATAAAAAATATGGTGGAAGTTTTATCTGACAGTAGTGATTTGATATATCATACCGTTGAAATGGGATATTTTTATAGTTCGGCTCCCATTTGCAGTTCTTTTTTCTCTGTTTGACACAAAAAATAAAATACAAGAAACATACGGTAAACTCCTAATTAAAATAGGTCTCTATCTTTGCAGCCGAGATTTTGATGTCTCGGTTTGCATTTATGCAGAAACTTTGTATTAATTAAACTATAGTATTAACTAAAATCAAGAAAACATGAGAAAATCTTTCCGTATGTTTTTGGCGCTTGCACTGGTAGTGCTTGGCGCAGTGAGTGTAAAAGCTCAGGAACGCATCTCGCTCCAAGAGGTAGGTTTCTATTCTTGGGATGGCTGGGACGGCAGTGCCGCGAAGGTCGGAGAAGCGTCATGTGAGTGGGGGGTTGGAACTTCCACAGGAAATGTTTACGGTGACATGTCTGTTATCAACTATGCAGATTTGACATTGTATTCAAAGTTGATTCTGACGGTGAGCGATGGAACTCCCCGTGTGTTGTTCAACCGTCTAAAAGACGAAGGTCAGTGTGGTGAAACTTTTGAGGATTCTTATTTGATAGATATTCCTAACAAGGTGTGGTGTACCAGCAAATACCAATCTGTAGATGGCACAGTTTATGTTTACGACCTGAAGCAGATTACCAAGGATTATGGTTTCTGCCACCTTCATGCTATCAAGGGGGCAAACTGGGGTAATGTAACTGTTGAGAGTGCAGAACTTGAGTTTGCTGGTAAGGTTCAGCAGATTGGTTGGACAGAGGTTACTACCAACGCAGACCTGGAAGGTGATGATGCTTCCAGCTTTTTTACCAAGATTGCTCCTTCTGCCGACACTGTCTATGCAGAAATTACTGACGGTGTAGGTGTTGACGGTAGCCGTGGTCTCTGGATTGCTGCACCTGCCAAGGTGACAAATGATTATGAAACACAGTTCTGGGTGGTTTCTTCTGAAGTCCTTCCTGCCGGTACCAAGTATCGCCTCTCTTTCGACTGCATGGCCGACTCTACTGTATCTGTAGCCACACAGGCTCATGCAAGACCCGGTGAATACATCCACTATCAGATGGCAGGCAATGTGAACTTCACTGCAAATGTATGGGAACGTTTCAGTTACGAGGGTGAGGTGACAGCCCAGCAAGCTGCTGATGCCGATGGAAAGTTGTTACAGTCTATCGCTTTGAACCTTTCTATGGATACAGACGTGGAATATTACTTCGACAACATCCGTTTGGAGGTTTATAAGTATGGTGTAAGTGCAGAGTTTGCATATGATGTGGTGAAACTCGACTTTGGTTTCGATACCAACCTGCCCGCACTTGTTGAGGCTTGTGGCAAGCCCCGTTTGCTCTATCCTGCAGAATGTGCAACAGTGAAGGCTAACGGTGAAGCTGTTGAGGTTGAGTCTATTGAAGGTTTTGCTGACGGACGTTTCTACATCTTCTTGATGGATGCCCTGAACGATGATGACAAGGTGGAGGTTACATTCACCAATCCTGCCGATGCTGCTTACCATTTGACATACGACGGTGGTCCTGGTGGCGATGTGAAGGATTTTGCCGGTGATGCAACCTATAACTATGATGCAGCTGCCGCTGAAGATGCATACGCATATACTTATGTTACTCCGACTCTGATGGCCGCTGATCCCGAATATGGTGCATTCAACCTGCCGAACAGCATCAGTGAATTCAAGGCTACATTTGACAAGGTGGTTGATTGCGCGAAAGTGGAAGCTACACTGAATGGCGAGAAGTTGACCGTTGAGCCTGCCGAAGGTCTTGCAGAAGTGCTGACTTTCAAGCGTACCAGCACTGGTGACTTGGTAACAGGTGAGTACAAACTGAACATTACCAAGATTTATCCTGAAATACCTCTTGATGAATCAATCTTTGGTGATACTACTTATGTCTTCAATGTAGGTAAGGTGAGCCTTGACCCGAGCGATACTGTTCGCGTAATATTGCCTGACTACTTCAGCCAGACAAGTGCTGGTGGTGTTCCTGAAGGATATACACTCTATTTTGGTGAGGAAGTTCGTGTAAGCGGAACAGGTTATAGCTCAGGCTCACGTATGTTTGACTTTGGTGCTGGTGGTGATTTCACTAAGGGTCTTTACTTCCGTGAAGGACGCCTTGAGTACGGATACAATGCAGGTTATGAACTGACTCTGGAAGCTGGCAAGTCTTATAATATCCATTTCAATACTGCTATGTGGAAGAGTAACGGTGAATACATGAAGTTCGAAATCCTGAACGATGCCGAAGAAATTGTAATGGAACAATTGATTAAAAATACTCCTGACGTGAATGGTAGTACAAATGCTATATTCAATACTACAAGTGTTGACCTGAAGTTCCAGCCTGCAGCTACTGGTAATTATTACTTGAAGTGGTGGTCTTCTAATGCAAACGGAGAGACGACAGGTGCTATATACGCTGAAGTATTGTTGGCAAATGTAAGCATCAAGTATGTGCCCAATGCTGTGGGTGTTGAGGAGACTCAATTGTTGCTTACTGCTCTTGCAAATGCCAAGGCTACAAGAGATGGTAATGGCGATGAGAAATATGCAGGTGCTGCCTACAGTGCATTGGTTGAGGCTATAACCAAGTACGAGGCCGAGTATGAGACTTACACTGCACCTTCTGCTTATAAGAATGGTGCTGCTGCTTTGGATGCCGCTGCTACAGCTATGAAGGATCACCGTGCTCTCTGCGATGCTTACTACGCACTGCCCGGACAGGTTAAGGACATAGTTGATAAGAATGCAGACAAGAAGTTCGCACGCACTGAACTTTATGCTCAGTTGAAGGAATTGACTCCTAAGTATGTATTTGAAACTGAGGTTACAGAACAGGTTACTGACCCTGTAACTGGTGAAACAAAAGATACAGTCTATGTTAAGATAGAATACAAGAAGATTGTTGAAGATGCTGAATTGCAAGCTGCTATCGATGAATTGCAAGTTCCCGTAAATACCGCATCCAAGTTGTTCACTGAAGGGGAATCTAAAGCGACTACTACAGGTATTGCTGCATTGATTGAGCGTTTGCGTCTCGGTGCTGAAGCCTTGAAGTCATTGGGCGTTGCTCAGGATGATCCTCTTGTTGTTGCTGCCAACAATGCATTGGACGATGACGATGAATTGGCCAAGATGATTCAGAACCGCTTGAAACTGGAACTCTACAACCACATGAAGGATCCTAAAGATTCATTGTTTGCAGAGAAAGTGGATACTGCAACATTGACTACTTATACTGACAAGTATGATATGACAGTGTTCGTGAAGAACCCGAACATGTATGCTACAGGTATCACTTATGTCAATAACAACTTGTCTAAGACTTGGGAAACTCCGGGTTGGGCTGCTCCTGAAGGTGCTAATGCTCCTGGTATTAGTACAGGTTGGAGTAATGCTACGTATGAAGTCCTTGACTGTATGTTCCAAACTTGGGTTGCAAGTTATGCTATAGAACAGACTGTTGTTGACCTCCCTGTTGGTGTTTATACAGTTGTTGGTAGCTTTGGTGAACGCGACAGCAGTACTCCTACAGAAGGTTCATTCTTCTATGTGAAGACTTCTGATACTCCTGAAGGCGAGTATGCTGATACTATTGAAGCTCCTTCAATTGGTCAGACATTCCCTGTTGACAACATTGCCATTGAAAATATTGTTGTTGCAGACGGACAGTTGACTATCGGTGCTGTAGGTAACCCATCTTCTCACACATTCTTCAACCAGGTTAAGATTTACATTGCAGGTTTGGTTGACGGATATGACTACAGTGCAGCTTATGGTGAGATAGCTGAAGGCGTAGATGTTGAACAGGCAGCTCCTGCCCAGGTGGTTCGCGTTGAGCTTTACGACCTGAACGGACGTCGTGTCAACAAGGCTACTAATGGTATCTACATCGTACGCAAGTACATGAACAACGGTACTATCCAAGTAGGTAAGATTATCAAATGAGAATAAGGTAATCATCATTTGAATAATGTCCGTGGCGGGCAAGCAGGCTGTAATGGCGTGCTTGCCCGCCCTTATTTTGTGGGGTATGCAACAAATAGAAACATATAAGAAACATCAGTGGTACTTATAGTGGAGAATCTTCTCTATTTTTGTCGAAACTAATAAAGTCCTGATATATGATGAAGCGATTTACCCTTCTTGTGGCATCTGTCCTGATGCTTTTTGCCGGTAGTGTGTCGGCTATAGTCCGTAATCCCATGATTTGGGCCGATACGCCCGACCCCGATGTGATCCGTGTGGGTGACTACTATTACATGGTCACTACCACTATGCACCTGATGCCCGGTGCCCCCATCATGCGTAGTAAAGATTTCTCCAATTGGGAAGTCATTGGCTACTTGTTCGACAAACTGACCGATTCGCCCAAATATGACATGGAAGAGGGTACGGCATACGGCCGCGGCCAGTGGGCCACTTCGTTGAAGTACCACAAGGGAACCTTTTATGCCCTGTTTGCTCCAAACGACAGTAGGGGAGGCGATACCTACATCATGACGGCCAAGGATGCTGCAGGTCCATGGACTGTACATTCCCGCTTGCGCCACTTTCACGATGCATCACTCTTCTTCGATGATGATGACCGCGTGTATGTGGTCTATGGTACGGGTGAGATGGTGGAACTGTCGGGGGACTTGAAGAGTGTGATTCCCGGCTCAGACCGTAAGATCTTTGAGCGCGAAGCTGATGAAACCGGCCTGCTGGAAGGTTCGCGCATGATCAAGCATGAAGGCAAATACTACTTGTTGATGATTTCGCACGTGTGGGCTCCCGGGCGTTATCGCCGTCAGGTGTGCTACAGAGCCGATGACATCCGTGGTCCGTATGAAAAGAAGGTGATTCTGCAAAGCGACTTTGCCAAGTTCGGACATGTAGGACAGGGAACCATTGTGGATGGTAACGATGGCAAGTGGTATGGCGTCATCTTCCAGGATCGTGGTGGAGTGGGGCGTGTGCTCACCCACATGCCTTGCCGTTGGATTGACGGATGGCCTATCTTGGGCAATGAGGACGGACTTGTGCCGGATGTTATGCCTCAAGGTGGTGATGAGGTGAAGGATACCCGCCTGGTGATAAGTGACGATTTCGATGATGAGAAGTTGCATCTGCTGTGGCAGTGGAACCATAATCCGGTGGATGAAGCTTGGTCGCTCACTGAGCGCAAGGGATTCCTCCGCCTGAAGACCAACAAGGTGGTCTCCAACCTGTACGAAGCACGCAACACCATCAGTCAGCGTATGGAAGGTCCTACCTGTTCAGCGTACGTCACCCTTGACCTTAGCCATATGAAGGATGGTGACCGTTGCGGATTTGCAGCCTTCAATGGTCATTCAGGAGTGCTCACCATTGCCCGTGACGGGAAGAACTATACGTTGATCCAGTCCAATACTCAAGTACATTTGACTGACAGGGAGAAAGCTGTCACTAAGGTGGATGAAGAAATCATCGGACAGGTGAACCTGAAGAAGGCAAAGAGTATCCAGCTCCGCATTGATGCCGATTTCAACCGGGGACAGGATATGGCTACCTTCTATTATAGAATGGGTAAAGGTGAATGGATTCCCATCGGTCAGCCCTACAAGATGCGTTTCGACTACCGGTTGCTCTTCATGGGAACCCGCTATGCCATCTTCAACTATGCCACCAAGCAACCTGGAGGCTATGTGGATGTAGATGAATTTGTTTATGAAAGAGGAGAAAAATGAGTGATTTATGAAAAAACTGGTTGTAACATTCTTCGTATGGATGCTTTCCTGCATCTTTTTGTGTGCAGAAGAAGTTGCTCGTTTCTGTATCGCTTCAGGCGGGCAGACGGCTACTATTGTGGTTGATGATAAAGACTGGAAAGGAGTCATCCGCGCGGCTCGCGATTTGGGCGATGATGTGCGCAAAGTTTCCGGACATGCTTCAGAAGTGGTGCTTGGCCGCAAGTTTTCACAAGGAAACATCTTGGTGGGAACCATTGGTAAAAGCCGTTTGATAGACCAACTAATCAAGCGGGGGCGGATTGATGTCAGCCAAGTGCGTGGCCAGTGGGAATCTTATCTGATTGATGTGGTTGACAACAACCTGGTGATTGCTGGCAGTGACAAACGTGGTACTATTTACGGAATTTATGAAATCAGTCGTCAGATAGGGGTGTCGCCTTGGTATTGGTGGGCAGATGCGCCAGTCCGTCATCAGGATGAATTGTATTATACCGGAGGATGTGTGGTACAACCTTCGCCTAAGGTGAAATATCGTGGCATTTTCATTAATGATGAGTGGCCTTCGTTTGGCGGATGGAACAACCAACTCTTTGGAGGTATCAATTCCAAAGGGTATAGTCGTATGTTTGAATTGCTCCTCCGACTGAAAGCCAACTATTTGTGGCCGGCCATGTGGGATAGTCGTTTCAATGAAGATGATCCCGAAAGCCCTCGTTTGGCTGATGAATACGGAATCGTTATGGGTACTAGTCATCACGAACCTATGATGCGTGCTCATAAGGAGTATGTTTATAGAAAGGAAAAAGTCGGCCCGTGGGACTATTCTGTCAATAAAGAACGATTGGACAAGTTCTTTTACGAAGGCATGTATCGTAACCGCAAATTTGAAAATCTGGTTACCATCGGTATGCGTGGCGATGGTGATGTGGCTATGGGTAAAGGAGATGACAATGAAAACATCAAGACGTTGGCCCGTGTTATTGAAGGTCAGCGTGAAATTATAAAAGACATTTATGGTCGCCCCGATGCTGTGCCTCAATTGTGGGCTATTTTCACTGAGGTGCAGCGTTATTACGATGCTGGTTTCAATGTGCCCGATGATGTCACTTTGCTCTTTTGTGATAATAATTGGGGATATGTACGTCGCACGGCTCCCCTTGCAGAACGCCAGCGTAAAGGTGGATTGGGGCTCTACTACCATATCGACATGAATGGTGGTCCATGGAATGACAGATGGGTGAACACTTCACCTCTTCCCAAACTTCGTGAACAACTCAATCTGGCTTATCAGTCGGGTATTGACCGCATTTGGATTATTAATGTCGGTGACCTCAAGCCTAAGGAGTTACCTATTGATTTCATCATGAATTACGCTTGGAATCCCGATGCCATCCAACCGGGTGATGAACGGAATTATGTCCGTCAGTGGGCAACAAGCATCTTTGGAGAAGATGTGGCTGATGATGTTACAGATATTCTTGTCAAATATCCCAAATATAACCTGTGGCGCAAGGCCGAGGTGCAGGTGCCGGGCATTTTCAGTGTAGAGAATTATCACGAAGCAGACCGCCAGATACAGCTTTGGCGCCAATTGTCAGAACAGGCCGAGGCATTAAAACTCCGCATACCTGCCGAAGCACAGGATGCTTATTACCAATTGGTTTATTATCCGGCTGTGGCATCTGCTGGTGTTGCTGAAATTTATCTGGCAGCTACTTTCAATCACTATTTTGCCGAACGTGGTGATTGGCGTGCCAATGCTTATGCTGACCGTGCCAAGGATTTGTTTGTGAAAGACTCCCTTCTTACCTTATATTATAATAAGGAAATATCTGGTGGCAAGTGGAATGGAATGATGCAGGACAAACATATTGGTTATCGTATGTGGTCGATGCCCGAGCGTAATCAATTGCCGGAACTCCGTTATGTGTCACTTGATAAAGTCAAACCTTCGCAACCTGTAGTATCAGATTCAGCGCAAGAGTTTGCTGTTGCCGCCTGTCGTTTCAGCCGTAATATCACTCAAGGTGACGTAGCCTGGCAATTCTTACCTGACTTGGGACGTGGTGAAGGTTGCATGGGAGCAACAAAGGTGGCAGTTGCCTCTGATGACTCTTTCGGTGGATCACGCTTGGAGTATGACCTTGATATTCCCCAAAGTGGCAATGTCACTTTTGCCATAGGTATCCTTCCGACACAGGATATTCAACCCGAACGTGGTTTGCGGTTGGGAATCCAGTTGGATAATGCCCAACCGTTGATGGTGGATGCCCGACAGGGGCTGCATGATGAATTCCGTGAATACACTCCCGAGAATATTGCCCGTTCTGGAAAGTTGCAGCCTTTACCTAAGCGTCATAAACTAGCTTTGGGTGGTCGTGGCCGTCGTATGCGTAGCGAAGTTTTCGACAATATGCGTTGGTTGGAGATAACATTACCAGTGACAGAAGCTGGCTGTCATACTCTCAAACTCATTATGGTTGATCCGGAAGTTGTAGTAGAGCGTATTGTCGTTAATCCTGATAACAATCGTTATAGCTATTTTGGTCCTCCGGAGAAAGGAAATTCATATGCATATTAGAATTAACAGGTGATACAATGAGGTTAAAAACGCACCCAAAACGTAGAAGAATAAATAGAAAATGAAGAAATGAAGAAGCTATTTGTACCACTATTCGCCTTGGCACTTATGTACACTCCTTTGTGTGCCGAGAATATCACCGTTGATAACATTCAGCGTAACTACATTGTGTATGCCCCCAAGAACTTGGGGACACAACGCCCGTTGCTCATTTCATGTCACGGAATGAATCAGGATGCAGGCTATCAGAAAGATATGCTGAAGATTGAGGCTATTGCTGATACGGCCAAGTTTGTTACCGTCTTTCCCAATGGTATAGACCGTGGATGGGATATTGGTGGAGACCGCGACCTGCGCTTTATGCAGGCACTCATTGATGAAATGGTGGCCAAGTATGACATTGACCGTAACCGTGTCTATATCTCAGGATTCTCTATGGGTGGCATGTTTACCTATCATGCCATGAACCGTATGGCCGATACCTTTGCAGCCTTCGCGCCTATCAGTGGCTATCCCATGGGTGGGGGCAATTATACCAGTTCACGTCCTGTACCCATTATTCATACTCATGGTACAACCGATGATGTGGTAAACTTCGGAGGAGTGTCGGGCACTATGGCCGGATGGGTGAATAGGAACGGTTGTCCCACCAAAGCTACAGTGGTGAAGCCCTATCGGGCCAATCATATTACCAAACATACCTGGGGACCCGGTGAGAATGGGGTCGAAGTGGTGTTGCTCGAGTTGGCCAATAAAGGACATTGGATTTCTAACGACATAGTGTTTACCGGTGAAGAGATCTGGAACTTCTGCAAGCGCTACTCGTTGGAGATTAAAGACCCGTCGGTGAAGTTTACTGCACCTGATGACGGACTTACGTATGTCACCTTTGGAGGTGCTTCCGAGGTGCCTACCATTACCATTCAGGCTACGGCCAGTGATCCGGATGGAAAGGTGGCAAAAGTGGCATTCTATTTGGATGATGCACTCCTGACTGAGATGACCGAGGCCCCTTACAAGTACGAGTTGGATAACCTGTCGAAAGGAAACCATGTCATTCGAGCCGTAGTCACTGACGATGAGGGACGCACAGGCAGCAACCAACGGACTGTCAATGTGGTAGAGCCTACGGGCAGCTATTTGCTGACCCAGGTGTTTACGGCCGCAGGCAGTGTGCCTGAAGGATGGAGCACGTATGACGGTAATGAGAAACGCACGGGATTCTCTTCCGGGTATGGCTCTGGAAGTCGTGTATTCCAATTTACAGGCGAGAAGAAAGACTTTGAGTGGGGACTTTACACCCGTAATGTGACAGGAGGGACGAAAGCCGGATATGCCCGCTATGCAGACCAGGGGACATCTGTTACCCTGACGCTTTATCCGGGAAGATACCAACTCCTTACCCGTGTGACCAATTGGAACATTGAGACCTTTTCGCCCGTAACGGTTGCTATTGAGAAGGTGGATGGCACTACGGCCTATTCCAGCACTTTCACCCCTACAGCCAATATCGGCAATGCGGCATCCAACAGTTTCTCGGGTACGACATTGAAGACTCTGACTTTCGAGATTCATGAAAAAGGCCGTTATGTGGTCACCTACTATACGGCCGATGCCCCTTGGGCTGACTTGGTGGTGGGACAAGCGGCTCTCATCCGCAAAGGTGATGTCTCTGTAGTCGGAGAGGTGGGAACTGCAAACACCGTTGTAGGTGTGGAGTATTACAACATGGCCGGCCTCTGTGTGAGTCCTACTTCTCCAGGTATATATATATGTAGAGAAAGAATGGCGGACGGAACTGTCAGGAGCCATAAGGTGGTGAGGAGATAATAACATTAATAAATATACACTATGAACAAGAAATTAACTATTGCCTTATCTTTTGTCTTGGCATCGGCTATGCAGAGTCTGGCACAGAATCCGATTGTACAGACCTGTTATACAACAGACCCGGCTCCGTTGGTTCACAACGGCCGTATGTATGTATATACGGGACACGATGAGAACGGTGCAGACTTCTTCTGGATGCAGGAGTGGCGTGTCTATTCTTCAGACGATATGGTCAATTGGGTGGACCATGGTTCCCCTCTTGCCCTTGAATCCTTCTCGTGGGCTGACGACCGTGCTTGGGCTGCCCAGACTATCGAGCGCAACGGGAAGTTCTATTGGTACATCTGTGCCCATTCCAAACTCTCAGGTGGTATGGCCATCGGTGTGGCCGTGGGTGATTCTCCCACCGGACCGTTCCGTGACGCTATCGGCAAACCTTTGTTCGACAACGGCTCGTGGGACCATATTGACCCCAGTGTCTTCATTGATGACGACGGACAGGCTTGGGTGTGCTGGGGTAATCCGCAGCTCTATTACCTCAAACTCAATGAGGATATGATCTCTTACGAAGGCGACCTTATTGTGGCCGATATGACCGAAGAGGCTTTTGGCGCCCCTTTGATGAAAAACCGTGAACAGGGCAAGAAGTATAAGGACAGCTACGTGGAAGGCCCTTGGCTGACCAAACGTAATGGTACTTACCAACTTATTTATGCGGCAGGTGGTGTGCCCGAGCATATATCTTACAGTACGGCCACATCGCCTACAGGACCATGGAAATATGCCGGCGAGATTATGCCACTGTCTGATACAAAGTCCTTCACCAACCATGCCGGAGTGGCCGACTATAAAGGACACAGCTACTTCTTCTACCATACAGGCAAGTTGCCTGGTGGAGGAGGCTTCGGTCGTAGTGTGGCCATTGAAGAGTTTACCTATAACCCCGATGGCTCTTTCCCCACTATCCTTCCTACTGATGATGGTGTGAAGCCTGTGGGTACTTTCAATCCTTACCGTAAGGTGGAGGCTGAAACCATGGCCTTCTCTCGTGGATTGCGTACTGAGCAGAACGATGAGGTGGGAGTATATGTGACTGATGCCCACAATGGTGACTATATCAAGTTGCAGGCTGTTGATTTCGGCCGTATGTTTCCCCGTACCTTTACTGCCCGTGTGGCCAGTGGCTTGCGTGGCGGTGCTATTGAGGTGCGTGTGGACAGCTTGAAGGGACAGCTCCTTGCCCGGCTTGAAGTACGTGGTACCGGAGGTTGGGAAAAGTGGCAGACATTGGTAGCCGATGTCAAGGCGAAGGTGACAGGTGTACACGACCTCTATCTCTGCTTCACAGGCCGCAAGGGACCCCACTTGATGAACTTTGACTGGTGGGAGATGCGTGGTGTGGAGCAGGCCAATATGCCTATGACCCAGACCAAGTTCACCGCTGACCCCTCACCATTGGTTGTCGGCGACACACTTTTCCTCTTCACTTCGCACGACTCTTCGCCCGAAGATATTGCTGACCCCAATGAACGCAGTTCGGCAGGATTCTTCATGTACGACTGGTTGCTCTATTCCACTACCGACATGGTCAATTGGACCGAACATGGTGCCGTAGCCTCACTCAAGGACTTTGCTTGGCGTAGCCGTGATAATGGTGGTTGGGCCATTCAGACGGTGACACGCAATGGCAAGTATTATCTCTATGCACCTCTGCATGGTCATGGCATCGGTGTGCTGGTTGCCGATTCTCCATACGGCCCTTATAAGGATCCTCTGGGTAAACCTCTGGTATGGCAGCGCGAGCATTGGGAGGATATTGACCCGACTGTCTTCATTGATGATGACGGACAGGCCTACATGTACTGGGGAAATCCCAATACCTATTATGTGAAACTGAACGAGGATATGATTTCTACCAGTGGTGACATTGTGAAGCTGCCCCGTATTCCCGACTATCAGGAAGGGCCATGGTGCTACAAGCGTGGCGACAACTACTACATGGCCTTTGCCTCTACCTGCTGCCCCGAGGGTATCGGTTATGCTATGAGCAAGAGTCCTACAGGACCGTGGGAGTATAAGGGACACATCATGGACCACACTCCGCGTAATCGTGGTAACCATCCCGGTATTGCCGACTTCAAGGGACGCACTTACCTCTTTGGGCAGAACTACGACTTGAAGAACATTGATATCCTTCGCCACTACGAGCGTCGTTCTGTCACCTTCACCGAGATGAAGTACAATGCAGATGGTACGATTCCCGAACTGCCTTATTGGCTCGACCAGCAGCCGGCTGAACAGCTCCACACCTTCAATCCTTATCGCCGTGTAGAGGCTGAGACCATGAATTGGGGATATGGCTTGAAGAGCGCCAAGGTGGGATTTGACAACACCGGAGTAGTGGAAAAGATGCCCTTCTCCGAGGGTAAGCGCAATATGTACATCTACCACATAGACAAGGATGAGTATATCCGCCTGCGCGGTGTTGACTTTGGCGAAGGGGCCAAGCGATTCACCATTTCGACTGCTGGTACAGGTTCGGCCAAACTTACAGTCCGCCTTGATAGCCCTGAAGGTCCTGTGGTGGGAACTGTAGCCATCAAGCCTACCGGTAAGGTGGAGAAGTACCGCTCGTTCAGGACCAAGGTCAGTGGTGCCCAAGGTGTACATGACCTCTACTTCTGTTTTGATGAGGCCGAGGGCGATGTCCGTCTTGACTGGTGGAAGTTTGAGTGAGATAATAACCTGATGAGGCCCAATAAGGCTGATTAGCCCAATGATTCTAATTGGTCCAATTGGTCTTGTTGGCCTTATATAACCTATATAAATTACATAACATGAAAAAGTTCTTATTGAAATCTCTTGCATTGGTCGCACTCGGTCTGTGGCCCATGCAGAAAGTAGTGGCCGAGGTTGACCCCAATTTCTACATATTCCTCTGTTTCGGACAGTCCAATATGGAGGGTGCTGCCCGTCCCGAGGCACAGGACCTTGTCAGTCCGGGGCCACGTTTCCTATTGATGCCTGCAGTCGATGATGCCCAACGTGGCCGTAAGATGGGGGAATGGTGTGAGGCGACTCCGCCACTCTGTCGTCCGAACAACGGACTGACCCCTGCTGACTACTTTGGCCGAACAATGATAGCCAACTTGCCTGAACATATCCGTGTGGGGGTTATCCATGTGGCTATTGGTGGAATCCGTATCGAAGGATTCATGCCCGACTCCATTGAGAACTATGTGAAGACTGTGGCCCCCGACTGGATGAAAGGTATGCTGAAGGCTTACGGTGACAATCCCTATGAGCGCATCATCACCTTGGCCCGTAAGGCCCAGCAGGATGGTGTCATCAAGGGAATACTGATGCATCAGGGATGTTCCAATACGGGCGACCAGCTGTGGGACGAGAAGGTGCAGCATGTCTATGACCGTATGCTGGCCGACCTCAACCTGGTTCCCGAACAGGTACCCCTGATTGTGGGCGAGGTGGTGCAGGCCGATGGCAAGGGAGTCTGCATAGGCATGAACAAGCAGATACAGGCCCTGCCTCAAACCATCCATACTTCACACGTCGTTTCATCGGACGACTGTACCAGCGGTCCTGACAACCTCCATTTCGATGCAGCCGGTTATCGCGAGCTGGGTGCCCGCTATGGTGACAAGATGCTTCATCTGCTTGGCTACGAGAGCAAGCGCCCCACCTATATAGATAAAGGTATTGAGGTTCCTGCCGATGCCAAGGTGGCCGAGACCACTTTCCCCGGCAATGACTTTCCGAAGGTGGACAGCCGGCGCCGGGCTTACTTCCGTGTGATGGCTCCCGATGCCAAGAAGGTTCAGGTGGATATCTGCGGAAAGAAATATGACATGAAGCGCGACAGCAAGGGAGCCTGGATGGGGGTTACTGACCCTTTGGCCGTAGGTTTCCACTACTATTTCATCCTGGTGGATGGGGCCTCGACTGTTGACCCTGCCACCGATACCTTCTTCGGTTGTCATCGTCAGGCTGGCGGAATAGAGATACCTGAAGGCCCCGAGGGTGACTACTACCGCCCGCAGCAGGGAGTGCCCCAAGGACAGGTGCGCAGCCTCTATTACTACTCCCAAAGTGCAGGGACATTCCGCCATGCCATGGTCTATACTCCGGCTGAGTATGAGAAGGGCAAGAAGAAGTATCCCGTCCTCTACCTGCAGCATGGTATGGGCGAGGATGAGACCGGATGGAGCAAGCAGGGACACATGCAGCACATCATGGACAATGCCATCCACGAGGGTCGTGCAGTGCCTATGATTGTGGTGATGGAGAGTGGGGACATACGCGCACCTTTCGGACGTGGGATGACCCATGCCACGTATGGCAATACGTTCTATCCCGTCCTGCTGAATGACCTCATCCCCTATATTGATGCCAATTTCCGTACAAAGGCTGACCGTGAGCACCGCGCTATGGCCGGGCTCTCATGGGGAGGACATCAGACCTTCGATGTGGTGTTGGGCAACATGGACAAGTTTGCCTGGATGGGGGCTTTCAGTGGTGCCCTCTTCGGCCTTGATGTGCAGAAGAGCTACGACGGCATCTTCACTCGCCCGGACGAGTTCAACAAACAGATTCATTACCTATTCCTCAGCTGTGGTACAGACGAGAACTTTGGTACGGCTGCCCTTACTGACAACCTCCGCAAGGCTGGTATCAAAGTCGATTTCTATGAATCGCAGGGCACAGGCCACGAGTGGCTCACCTGGCGCCGTGGCTTGAATCAGTTCATCCCCCATCTGTTCAAGAAGCAGCCTTAAGCTCCTTGGGCAAGAAGAGGGTGTCATAATTAACTTTTTAGGCGCAGATGAAAAGAAGGCATTTTGACAACCTTCTTCAATAAATCTATTTGTGTAAAGAAAAATGACCAGCCCATTTCTCTCCTCCCAATCTTGCTGTGCAGGGTGGCAGGCGAGGGATGGGCTGGTTTTTTGTTTGGGTGACATTGCGAGGGAGACTTCTTTAGGGGAGTTTTTGGCGTATTGGCTACTGTTTGTGTATCAGTGTGTTATGTCTGTCGGAAAGAGATGCCTATCTCCCCTTCGGTAACTCGGCCTGCTCGCCACTGGTGACTCGGCCTGCTCGCCACTGGTGACTTGGGTATCTCTCTGCTCATGACTCACCTGTGTCTCGTGCAGAGACACAGGTTGGTCTTTTCAAGAGACTTGCAGAGGCTTTGTTATGTAAGGATATTTTGACGATCTTGTAAACTGCTTTTTTCGCTGTCCAGATGCATGGCAGAGCCGTAGGGGGAGTCCGCACTCTTGCCCTGTAAGGTCCACTTTGGCCTATTGAGACGTATAGAAAAGAAATTGTTACACAAAATAGGTGTGCTGTCCCATCCTTTTCGTATATTTGCAACCATAAATATAATAAGGTATGCCAATGAAAAAGCATTTATACACATTCCAGTTGTTCCTGCTGACAGCATTGTCGGGTTGGGCACAACTCCAGTTCAGCCAACCCCATGGGCTGTATGAAGTGGATGAACTGACCATCTCCATCACCCCGACAGAGGCCGGCAGTGAAATCCGATATACCACCGATGGAAGTTTCCCTACGGTGGAGAGTCCCCGTTATACCGGTCCGTTGAAGCTTACCTCGACCACCTTGCTGCGTGCAGGCGAGGTCCGGGCAGACACGATAACCCTGCCCGTGACGACGGCTTCGTATATCTTTATGAAGTCTGTGATGAGCCAGCCGAACGATCCGGAGGGCTATCCGGCAGAGTGGGGCAAATATACCCAGTTCTCGGGTCGTGCCGTGGCCGACTATGAAATGGACCCCGAGATGACAGGCGACGAGGTGCTCAGACCGAAGATTATGGAAGGACTGCGCCAATTGCCTATACTCTCTGTGGTGACAGACAAGGAGAACCTTTTCAGTCATGAGAACGATGAACAGACGGGAGGTATATACATCTATACGGGACCACCGGTGGGCGATGCTACGGGACATGGATGGACACGTCCGGCCAGTGCTGAGCTGATAGGCGGTCCGGCAGGTCATAGCGCACAGGTGGACTGTGGCCTTCGCTTGCATGGCGGGCATGGCCGTCTGGCAGAGAAGAATCCCAAACACTCGTTCCGCCTGGTGTTTAAGGACGAATATGGTCCGGGCACATTCAAATATCCCCTTTACGGAGTTGGTGAACCTGCCAAGTTCAACCAGCTGGTATTGCGTTGCCACTTCGGCAATTCATGGCAGCACTGGTCTGGCGGAGGCAACCCGAAAGCCCAGTACATACGTGATATGTGGGCACGAAAGATACAGCGCAAGATGGGCCATCCGGCAGTGAACGGCATACATGTACACCTGTTCCTTAATGGCATGTATTGGGGACTCTACAACATTGCAGAGAGAGTGGACGACGAGTATGGCAAACAGCATTTCGGTGGCAAGAAAAGTGATTATGACGTGGTCAAGATAGAGGAATCGGGCGGCAATCATCACGAAGCGGCAGAGGGCAACTTGGATGCTTGGAATGAGATGATAGCCACAGTGAGCAAAGCTGCAGACGATGCCTATTACTACCGCTTGCAGGGACTTGACAGCCAGGGCGAGCCTGATACCTTGGGCGCACTGCTTGATGTGGACGGGTTCATTGACTACATGCTCATCAACCAGTATGGAGGCAACAATGATTGGGATCACCACAACTGGTATGCCATCCGTAAACGGGGCGCAGACTCTGAGGGATTCCACTTCCTCTGTTGGGATACGGAACAGATTTTTGAAGGGGACGGCGACAATGTGATGAAGGTACAGAACCATGCCTGTCCCACAGGGATATTCCACTCTTTGTTGCAGAACCCGAAGTTCGTCAACCGCTACCTGAAGCGGGCGGCTCAAGTGCTTGATGAGGATGGACTTTTGGGCGAAGCGTCAGTTGTGGAACTCTGGGACAGCCTTTACAGTACAATCTCTTATGCTGTCTATGCCGAGGCTGCCCGTTGGGGTGACTACAGGCGCGACGTGCACCCCTATCAGTCACGCAGGCCGCTCTATACGGTCGATGGCTATTACATCCCCGAACGTCAGCGCTTGGCAAGCCAGTATTTCCCCTACCGTACGGCAACAACCCTCTCTCAAGTGAACAGCTATGTGGAGCAACTCACCGGCATATACTTCGATGACTGGGAAGTGCCCGAACACTGGGTGCCTATGACTGCATCCATGTTCCACGAATGGGACGGAACAGGCATTGATGCCCAACCGAAAGACAAGGAACTCGTTGTGGATTGGAACCTGAATCAGGCCGTTGGTGGAGGAGGTGCCGTGATGATGAGCACCAGTGTAATCTACAACCAGTTTGCCGACCTCACGCCTTATGATACCCTCGTATTGCGTGGGATAGGTGGAAATCTGCGCATCATTACCAACCGCTTGGAAGACCACGGCTCCTATAAGCAGATTGTGGTCAACTTCAACAATAGCGATCCTTATTGGAGTGATGAATGGGGCGCTCTGCTCGTGCCATTGGCCGATGTGGCTAAGACTCTTACCAATAAGGGGGAAGACCGGGTGGAAGAATTTGTACACGTGAATGCTTTGAAGGTGGCCAGTGGCTCCTGCACCTTGCGCAATGCTTATCTGATACCCCGTGTAGTAAACCGCATCAACCAAGTGGAAGAGGATAGGAGAGAAGGCGATGGCCTCTACTACAACCTCCTTGGCCAGCCAGTGAAGAACCCCACGAAGGGTATCTATATAAGGAATGGAAAGAAGGTCGTGGTAAGGTAGTTACATTTACAGTTTGCCATTTACCATGTACAATTGCTGAGTAACTGGCTACTAATGAGAGGACAGTGAGCAAACAGGGTTCAAGGTGTAGGGCTTAAGTCTGCAGCACTGTTCTCTACACTCCTAAGCGAAGCCCCCCAGTTTCCTACACTCCTGAAGAAAACCAAGAGCAGCCTGTCAGCTTTTTACACTCCGCTCAGGGGCATCTCTTCTGACGGACAAAGCAAAGTGCTGAATCCGCAGACTCCTTAGTAAAAGACATACAGGAAGTTGAGCTTGCAAAACTTAATAATGAAGAAAGAGAAGATGAAAAGATTGATTACAGTAGTCGCCATGCTGTGTGTGGCAATCATAGTGGCTGCACAAGGTGTGAAACCCTTGCCAACCTTGCATGTAGAAGGGAAATGGCTGAAGGATACACACGGAAATAAAGTGGTGTTGCACGGTGTGATGGACACTCCAAGTGCTTGGTTCAACAGTGGTCGGTGGGGATGGAGTTATGATGAAGCCGGACGTTTGCGTTGCTTGGACTATTTTGAGAAACTCTTTACCGGTCTTGAAGAAGCCAAATGCAATGTGTTCCGTTTGCATCTGGAACCCGCTTGGACAAATGACCCCAACAAACAAAGTGATGGTAAAGAGAGTGGCGAAGCTGACATCTCACGATTCAGTTCAACACGGTTGAAGACTTATCTGAAGACTCTCTATTTTCCTTTGATTCGGAGAGCCATGAATCATGGCATGTATGTCGTTGTACGTCCTCCAGGGGTGTGTCCGGGGAATTTGCAGGTAGGTGATTATTATCAGGATTATCTGTTGACAGTATGGGATATCTTTACCCAAAACGATTCTATAAAGAAGTATGCAGGACAGATAAGCATAGAATTGGCCAATGAACCTGTAAACTTGAGGAATGCCAACGGACAGGATGATGCAGCTGCATTACATGACTATTTCCAACCGGTTGTGGATAAGATTCGTGCCAATGGCTTTACGGGTATTATTTGGGCACCTGGTTCAGGGTGGCAAAGCAATTACCAAAGCTATGTGAGCCATCCTATTGAGGGGTATAATATCGGTTATGCCGTGCATGACTATTGTGGATGGTATGGAAGTAGTGATCAGACTCCGAGTCCATCTGTCAAAATTGAGCAATTCGGTAAACAGGTCCCTGTTGTGCATACTGCGCCAGTTATTATTACCGAGGTTGATTGGAGTCCGGCCAAACCTGGTACAGGACATTATAATGAACATGGAGAATGGGTGGAATCGAACCACGGTACATGGGCTACGGGTTCGACCTCAAAATGGGGAAAAGCATTCAAGGCTTGTCTTGACCACTATGAAAACATATCGATGACCCTTTCTGGTACAGGATGCCTTATTGATGTGGATACACTTATCAATACAGGCAAGGTGGTTCCTGCTTTTGGTGGATTGGAAGAAGCTTGTGGAAAGGCCTGTATGGATTGGTATGCCGGATATTACGAGGAGAATTGGCCACGCGCAGACTTTAAGAATGTGTCGTTCGGAGATTTGGGTAATGGCAAATACCAGAATCCGTTGATTGCCGCAGACTTTCCTGATCCGGATGTCATTCGGGTAGGGGATACCTATTATATGGTGAGCACCACTATGCATCATTTTCCAGGAGCTACTATATTGAAATCGAAAGATTTGGTTAATTGGAGCTATTGTGCCCAACCATTAGTCCAACTTTCAACAACTGACCGGTATCAATTGCTAAACGGACAGAATGCTTATGCCGCAGGCATGTGGGCCTGCTCGATGGCTTATCACGAAGGAACTTTCTATATCCTCATCAATGGGAATGATGCAGGAGGATGGCTTCTGACGACTGATGACCCTGAAGGCAAATGGCAGATGAAGAAATTGGCACGTTCGTATTACGACCCGGGCATGTTGTTTGATAATGGAAAGGTGTATGTGGCTTGCGGAAATACGGAAATCAAGATGTGTGAGTTGGATGAAGATTTCAATTTCGTACAAGAAAGGACCGTATTCACTGCTACAGAGATGCTTGAAGGATGTCATTTGTATAAAAAAGGTGATTACTATTATATTTACGCAACCTATGGCGGATGGCCTTCCGGACAGACAGTCCTTCGTTCCAAGGATATATTTGGCCCTTACGAAGAGAAGATGTTGATAAATAAATACATCAATGGCAAGCCTAATACTATTCATCAAGGAGCACTCATTGAAACTGAAGCAGGTGCTTGGTGGACTATTATGCAGGAAGACCTTGGTGCATTGGGACGTTTTCCAAATATGCAACCGGTAAAATGGGTAAGCAATTGGCCTGTGTTGGGCAATTACGGTATACTTTATAAGACATATACAAAACCGGTAGCCAATGCTATTTCTCCTCGGGAGCCTTTGCCTACTAATGATAATTTCCGTTCTTATCCATTAGGTATGCAATGGCAGTGGAATCATCATCCTGATGACGGTGCTTGGTCGCTCTTTGAGCGTCCGGGCTGGTTAAGACTCATAACATCGGGTACAGCTAATCGCCTGACACAAGCTCGAAATATGCTTACCCAACGTATTTTTGCGTTCGATAATAAGCCTTCTATTGGTACTGTCCGGGTGGATATCAGTCAATTACAAGATGGTGATGTGGCAGGTGTGTGTATCTTTCAAGATCCTTATGCCATGCTTTCGGTGCAAGTGAAGGAGGGCAAGCAGTATCTTGTGTGGCGACAAGATACATTGCGTACCTCTACATTGTTTACTCCTGCTGAGGAACGTTTGGAAATACATGTGGATAGTATCATCTATTTGCGTGCGTCAATAAATTATTCCACAAGTAAGACAAACTTCTTTTATTCGTTAGACAATCAGACTTATCAGCCATTTGGTGGTGAGACAACTTTAGGGTATAATCTTAGTGTCTTTGTTGGAGCCCGCTTTGGCCTTTATTGTTATGCCACTCAGGAGGGAAGTGAAGGATATGCTGATTTTGATTGGTTCTCAACCGAAGACAGTTTTGATGAGTCAAGTTATTATCCTGCCACCTTTAATGGATATAGCGCTGATATGTTGACAGCCGAATCGATGACGTTAGCAGGAGGTTCGGAACAAGAAATTATGATAGGAAACCGTACTCCTATTGAATTGATGGTAACCTATCATGATGGGCATACTGAAAATGTAGCCGCACAGGCCCGATATACTGTTGATGGTGACGGCGTGATTGATATAATGAATGGACAAGTCGGAGGTGTATCTGAAGGTATTGCGACAGTAAAGGCTTCATATACAGACTTAATGGGTAATGAAATGATAACCTCTTTTAAAGTGCGCTCGACTTTCTTCCCCTTTGCCAAGGAATTTATAAACACGTCATTATTTGCCAATGGAATTTATTCCGAGAGCACGCGTACTTTTAAACCTGGACAATGGGGGCAAATGGGCTGGGAATATCCCAACGGTGCTGATATGTCTGGGTACAAGTATTTGGTTATCAAACTTAAGCAAACACAGAATTGTGATGCACATCTTAATTTATTTACTACTAATAGTATTTGGGGAGATTGTTGTGAAGTACCGGCTTTTGGCTCGAAGAAACAAATTGTGTTTAACCTTCAGACTGCTAAATATACTTCAGGAGATTCGAAAGGAAACTTGCTTGATACAAAGAATATTCGCATTGTCAGTTTTTGGGCTAACGGTAATGGGACAATAGTTGTTGATGACATGTATTTGACCAATAATTCGGACTATTCGCGCCCATCAAATATAGAAGAGACTGTGGTAGAAACCTCAGTGAATCAGGAAAGCAGGATTTATTATAATCTTTTAGGTCAACCTGTAAAGAACCCTACAAAGGGTATCTATATAAGGAGTGGAAAGAAGGTTGTGATAAGATAATTAACTCAATTGTATTTTTAGTAGCATGAAAAAAGGAATTATGACAACGATGCTCCTGATGGTGGCAAGCATCGTATTGCAGGCACAAGAACATCGTCTTTGGTATCGTAAGCCAGCTTCACATTGGTTGGAAGCCTTACCTATAGGAAACTCAAAGTTGGGTGCCATGGTGTATGGAGGTACTGAGGTGGAGACATTGCAACTCAATGAAGAGACTTTCTGGTCAGGGGGACCTCATGAGAACAATAGCAGTGAGTCGTTGGAACATCTGCCCGACGTGCGCAATCTTATCTTTGCAGGTCGTGAAAAGGACGCTCACCAATTGATAGAAAAACACTTCATCAAGGGACCACATGGGATGCGTTATCTGCCCGTTGGAAACATACAATTGAACTTTGGCCATCGGCAAGTAGTGGGCTACGAGCGTGAATTGAACTTGGGTAATGCTCTTGCATCTACCTCTTATATATATAATGGTGTGAGATACACCCGTACTGTTTTTGCTTCACAGGCCGATGATGCAATCATTGTACGTATTGAAGCCGATAAGAAAGGTGCACTCTCTTTCGCCGTTGGCTTTGATGGACAATTGCAAGCTGAGAAACTGGTAAGCAACGGACAACTTGTTGCCCGTGTGAAGAATGTGGAGCAGGAGGGAGTCCAAGGTGTGTTGACGGCTGAGTGTCGCACTCGTGTGCTTACCGATGGACAATTGGAGGAGGATGGTACAACTCTTTCAGTGAAAGATGCTACTACGGCAACTCTCTATATTGTAGTCGCAACCAACTTCGTCAATTATCGTAATGTGAGCCATAATCCTTCAATCGATAACGAATCCGTTTTAACATCACTCGAAGAAAAGAAATACGACCAGTTGCTGAAGGCGCACATTGCCAAATATCGCGCACAATATGATCGTGTTTCTCTTACACTCCCTAAGTCGGAAAATTCGGCATTGGAGACCGACAAACGATTGGCAAGTTTTGCAGATGGAAGCGACATGGATATGGTTTCGTTGATGATGCAATACGGACGTTATTTGCTTATTTCCAGTTCACAACCTGGTGGACAACCCGCCAACTTGCAAGGTGTATGGAATGACAAGATGAATGCTCCTTGGGATTCGAAATATACCATCAATATCAATGCCGAAATGAATTATTGGCCAGCACTTGTGGGTAACTTGTTCGAAACTCAGGAACCGCTCTTCTCTATGATACGTGACCTCAGTGTGTCGGGTGCCCAGACGGCTCGTCAGATGTATGGGTGTACCGGATGGATGGCTCATCATAACACCGATTTGTGGCGTATTGCAGGTCCTGTAGATGGTACGCAATGGGGCATGTTCCCTACAGGTGGTGCTTGGTTGAGCACTCATTTGTGGCAACACTACCTTTACACTGGCGATAAGAATTTCTTGGCCGATAATTACGAGATATTGAAGGGCGCAGCCGACTTCTTGCTCGACTACATGCAAGTGCATCCCCAATACGGATGGCTGATGACGTTGCCTACCGTATCTCCCGAACATGGTCCTAAAGGAAAGGGTACTAATGTAACAGCTGGTTCAACAATGGATAATCAGATTGTGTTTGATGTGCTCAATACAGCTTTGCAGGCAACCGAAATTTTGGACAAAGATAACGAAATTTACATTGCTCGTTTGCGTAAGGCCATTGACCAACTTCCTCCGATGCAGATAGGTCGTTATGGCCAATTGCAGGAGTGGCTTATCGATGCTGACGATCCACGTGATCAGCATCGCCATATTTCACATCTTTATGGACTTTATCCCTCCAACCAAATTTCTCCTTACACTAATCCTGAACTGTTTACAGCATCGGCTAATACCTTGAACCAGCGTGGTGATATGGCCACGGGTTGGAGCCTTGGTTGGAAAATCAATTTTTGGGCACGTATGCTTGACGGCAACCATGCTTTCCAGATCATTAAAAACATGTTGCACTTGCTTCCCGATGATGCTCAGGCACGTAACTATCCCGATGGAAGAACTTATCCCAATCTGTTTGATGCTCATCCTCCCTTCCAGATTGATGGAAATTTTGGATGTTCGGCAGGTGTGTGCGAAATGCTTCTTCAAAGTCATGACGGTGCTGTACATTTGCTTCCTGCCCTTCCCGATGCTTGGGGAGAAGGCGAAGTGAAAGGACTCCGTGCCCGTGGTGGTTTCGAGGTAGATATGGTTTGGAGTGAGGGTGCGATTTCTGAGGCGGTTATCCATTCAACTATTGGTGGTACATTGCGTATCCGTTCATACGTTCCTTTGAGAGGCAAAGACCTTCAAGCGGCCGAAGGCGGATGTCCTAATGGCTTGTTGGTACCTGCCAGCATTAAGAAACCCTTGCAATCTGAAGAACTCAAAGACTTCCAGACTATTCCCCTGCGTCAAGTCTATGAATATGACATCCTGACTAAACCTGGAAAATCTTATAGAGTAAGCAGGTAAGCTATCCCCCTTCATGCTTAAATTGGAGTGAGGGGGTGTCATGATTAACTTTTTAGACGCGGATGACGCGGATAAATTATAACCTGTCGGGTATAATAACTTGGATAAATCCGCGTCATCCGCGTCTAAAAAATGAGAAGAGGGCATTTTGAAGCGCCCTTTATTGATAAAAATAAGCGAGGTTTATTTTCTCTTTTTCCCGGTTTGAACAATCTTTGTTTCACGAAAATTGGCTGACCTCGGAAGAAAAAATAAATACTTTTATTTTGTTCTTCTCTCGGTTTGCGTTATCTTTGTTTCACGAAGATTGGCTGCACCTCGGAAGAAAAAATAAATACTTTTATTTTGTTCTTCTCTCGGTTTGCGTTATCTTTGCGGCACTAATAAAAAAGGAGTAGATACATGCCACTGAATTTACCAGATAAATTGCCTGCTATTGAACTGTTGAAGCAGGAGAACATTTTTGTAATAGACAACTCGCGTGCCACTCAGCAGGACATTCGTCCGTTGCGGATTGTAGTGCTCAACTTGATGCCGTTGAAAATTACGACAGAAACAGATCTTATCCGGTTGCTTTCGAATACCCCGTTGCAATTGGAGATCTCCTTCATGAAGGTGAAGAGTCATACTTCAAAGAATACACCGGTGGAACATATGAAGGCGTTTTATCGTGATTTTGAACTGATGCGTAATGAAAAGTTTGATGGCATGATTATAACTGGAGCCCCTGTGGAACATATGGACTTTGAAGATGTGGCTTATTGGGATGAGATTTCAGATATCTTCAATTGGGCACGTACACATGTTACCTCTACCTTATATATATGTTGGGCTGCTCAAGCCGGACTCTATTATCATTATGGAGTACCTAAATACAAGTTGGATAAAAAGATGTTCGGCATCTTCGAACATCGTACCAATAATCCTTTGTTGCCTATTTTCCGTGGATTTGATGATGTCTTTTATGTTCCGCATAGCCGCCATACAGAGGTACGTCGGGAAGATATATTGAAAGTGAAGGAGTTGGACTTGATATCAGAGTCTGATGAATCTGGTGTTTATATGGTGATGGCGCGTGGTGGAAGAGAAATCTTTGTTACCGGTCATTCGGAGTATTCTCCTCTGACTCTTGATACAGAGTATCGTCGTGATCTTGACAAAGGCTTACCGATAGATATGCCTGTCAATTATTATCGTGACAATGATCCACTGAAGGGACCGTTGGTTCGTTGGCGTGCTCATGCTAACTTGTTCTTCCAGAATTGGTTGAACTACTATGTATATCAAGAAACCCCATTTGATATTAATGAGATAAAATGATAACGAAACGCCTCTCCCTTACCCCTCCCTGTATGGAGGGGAGTGAAATGTCTCAAATAGCATTTGCTCCTTCCCATTCTGTGGAAGTTAAGGGATGGGTTGGAATAATATGATTCACCAACGCCCTATCGAACTGTTAGCTCCAGCCAAGAATCTGGAGTGTGGCATGGCTGCCATTGACCATGGTGCTGATGCTGTGTATATTGGTGCTCCTCGTTTCGGAGCACGTGCTTCGGCTGGAAACTCGGTGAGTGATATACGGACACTGGCCGACTATGCCCATCTCTTTCGGGCACGCGTTTATGTGACGGTCAATACAATTTTGCGCGATGACGAGCTCGCCGATACAGAGCAGATGATATGGCAACTTTACGAGGCAGGGGTGGATGCCCTTATAGTGCAGGATATGGCTGTCATGCGTATGAATTTGCCGCCTATAGCGCTACATGCTAGTACACAGATGGATAACCGTACTGTGGAAAAAGTGAAATTCTTGGCAGACATAGGTTTTACACAGGTTGTATTGGCTCGCGAATTATCGCTGGATGAAATATATAGAATTCACCAATCAGTTCCGGACATACTGCTTGAAGTCTTTGTACATGGGGCTCTTTGCGTGAGTTATAGTGGTCAGTGTTATGTTTCAGAAGCTTGTTATGGGCGTAGTGCCAATCGGGGGGAATGTGCCCAGTTCTGTCGGTTGGCTTTCAATATGGAAGATGCAGAAGGACGGGTTATAGCCCGTAATAAGCACTTGCTTTCGTTGAAAGACTTGAATTTGAGTGCCCGTCTTGAACAGGTGCTGGATGCAGGTGCTTCTTCGTTGAAAATAGAAGGACGGCTGAAAGATGTGACTTATGTAAAGAATGTAGTGGCATTTTATCGCACCCAACTTGATAAGATTATCAAACGTCGGAAAGAATATAGACGAGCCTCTTCGGGTAAAGTTAGATTAGGCTTTATTCCCCAACTTGACAAAAGTTTCAATCGCGGTTTTACTCATTATTTCTTGGAAGGGAGAATTCCTGATATACATTCTTTTGATACTCCTAAATCATTAGGGGAAGAGATGGGAACGGTAAAGGAGGTGCGTGGAAACAGTTTTACAGTTGCAGGCTTCAAACCTTTCAATAATGGGGATGGTCTCTGTTATATGGATGAAGGTGGCCGTTTGCATGGCTTTCGTGTTAACCGTGTGGAAGGTAACCGGCTTTTCCCACATGAAATGCCCCCACGACTTATCTCCCGCACGAGGATTTATCGCAATCTTGACCAGAAGTTTGAACAAATGCTTTCCCGTAAGTCCGCAGAACGCAAGATTGGTGTGGAGGCATTGCTGGGAGAAACTCATTTTGGATTCTTGCTGACATTGGAGGATGAAGATGGTATTAGTGTGAGTATTTCCTGTGAATATAAAAAGGAACAGGCTCGTTCTTCTCAATCCGAGAATTTGCACACTCAATTAGGTAAATTGGGTAATACTCCTTTTGAATTGACCTCTCTGAAGATAGAATGGACTGATAATTGGTTTGTTCCTTCATCGGTATTAGCCGAATGGCGTCGTCGGGTAGTAGAGTTGCTCTTGAGTGCCCGTCGTATCAATCTTCGCCGTTTGCCGATAGGGGTAAAGAAGGGTACTTCTCCATTTCCTACAACCAAATTGAACTATATGGGAAATGTGATGAACCGTGAAGCCAGGGCTTTTTATCATGCATATGGGGTGACAGATATTCAACCGGCTTTTGAAGTGGTAAGACCTGAAGGCGATCAGGTTGTGATGACTTGCCGCCATTGTTTGCGTTATAGCATGGGGTGGTGTCCTGTGCACCATCGTAAATCTTCTCCTTTCCGCGAACCTTATTATATAGTATCTGCCGATGGCCGCCGTTTTCGTTTGGAGTTTGATTGCAAACATTGCCAGATGAAAGTTTGGGAGTGAGTGAAAATGTCTCATTTCCTTCAATATCGGTGTATTTATTTAAGAAAAGGAGATTATTTGTTGAATAAATTTCTTTATTCTGCCTTTTTTTTGTTTCTTTGTGACCTTAAAAGTCTTTTCTTTCTATCATGAAAAAAACGTTGCAGTCTTATACTCCCGTATCGTTAGAGCAGATGAAGAGCGTCCGCTTGATGAACCGCATTGACACAAAGTATGTGACAACGCAGTCCAAACTTGTACGCTTGTTGGAATTGGCACGTGAACAATATTGGGTGCAGGAGATCGATGGGCGGCGCAATATGCCTTACTATACCTTATACTATGATACCGAACGGTGTGATATGTATTTGGAGCATTTGCGCGGACGTAAGACGAGACAGAAAATCCGGATTCGTGCTTACGAACATTCTGGTGTTTCGTTCTTGGAAGTAAAGAATAAGAATAATAAAGGACGTACAGCCAAGAAACGTGTGGAATGTGCTGTTGGGGAGAAAGACCAGCACACTGATTTTATAGCTTCACATTTGCACTATGCACCCGAAAGACTGATGGACAGAATTGAGAACCGTTTTTCACGCATTACTCTTGTGAACCGAAACATGACAGAACGGTTGACCATTGATACCGGCCTTCGTTTTCATAATTTCTCTACAGACAAGGCTTGTTCGCTCGAAGGATTGGCCATTATTGAATTGAAACGTGACGGACAGACCTTCTCTCCTATATTGGAATTGCTTCGCCAGTTGCGTATCCAACCTGCCAAGTTCAGCAAATATTGTATGGGTATGGCACTGACTGATGAAGGGTTGAAGAACAATCGCTTCAAACCGCGATTGCGAATGATAAATAAAATGTGTAAGGTCGATTACACCAACGACCAGCTTTTCTTGAAGAAATAATAATTACTAACCATAAAACAAAACTAATGGAAGAACTTGAATTTCTTGAAACCCCGTTGATTGATGCAACTAACATGACACAGTTGTTGCTGCATTTTATCGTCAACCTGTTTTTTGTGGGTATCATAATCCACAAACTGTACTATCCTAAAAGTCAACGGCGCGACTATTACTTTACGTTTGCTCTTATCAGTATCAGTATATTCTTGATGATATTCCTTTTGGGAAGTGTGAAGATTAAGGTCGGTTTTGCTTTGGGATTGTTTGCTATATTTGGCATTATCCGATACCGAACCGAACAGATGCCAGTTCGCGAAATGACTTATCTGTTTGTTCTTATTGCTGTATCAGTAATCAATGCATTGGCGGTAACACTCACCTATGCAGAATTGATTATGACAAACTGTCTTTTCATCCTTTGTATCTGGTTGGGCGAAGATGTGCCTTGGTTGAAGAAAAGTGTACAAGAGAAACTCGTGTTATATGATCGTATCGACCTGATTCAGCCCGAACGACGTAAAGAACTGATTGCAGACTTGGAAACTCGTTTAGGCTTCTCTATTAAACGGGTAGAGGTAGGTGCTGTGGATTTCTTGCGTGATGTGGTGATGATAAAGGTCTTTTATGAAGGTGAGGATAGTAATTCGGTGAATCAAATGTTGAAATTTCCTAAGATAAACTGATAAAACTATGAAAATCAGATATTTGGTTATGTCGGTGGCCCTACTGTTTGTCGGTATTGGCCATTGTAAAGCCCAAAGCCTTTGGACTTCGGCGGACATTAAAGCAAAAGTGACGACAGGGGTGAAAGCATTTGCTGAGGCGGAATATCGTACGCACAATGAGTTTTCTTCAACCGAACGATGGAGCGGTTCTGTTGGGCTGGAATATGAGCCTTGGAAATTCCTTGAACTGACGTTAGGGTATAGTTATATACACCAGCAGAATGAGGACAGACTGACGAAGGGTGGGAATATCGAGTTGTCCCATTGGCAACCCAAACACCGTGGTTTCTTTGCCGTAACGGGTAAGGCGGAGTGGAAACGTTTCAGTTTCTCTCTGCGTGAGCGTTATCAATACACTTACCGGACTTCCAAGGTCGTGGAAAAATATGACATGTATGATGGTGACGGAGTTTTAAGGCCAGTTCCCAAATTGGAGGAAGAATGGAATGCTGGTGAGGGCAAACAAGTGCTCCGCTCACGTTTGGAAGTGGAGTACGACATCAAGAAAAGCCCTTTCTCTCCGTACGTGTCGTGCGAAATGTATAACCTGATAGAGGAGAACTTTGGCATCGAGAAGACTCGTTGGACAGTGGGTACTTCGTACAAAATCAACAAGAAACACTCCGTTGACCTCTACTACCGCTATATCGACCAGTCGGACGATGATGAAGAGGGAGGCCATGTGATAGGTGTAGGATACAGTTTTAAACTTTAACGAATGACAATGCTATGAAGTTGAAATATATTTATCGGGCACTGCTTCTTGTCGCCTTGATGGGGGGCGTGACGGCTTGCGATGAGGACAAGCCGTTTGAAGAACCTGACCCTAATGCAGGGCAGATTGGTGAAGAAAGTAAAGGTGGTAATATTGGCAATATAGACGTCCAATTATTTGATACCATTATTCATTCGTGGGCGGGTGATTTGCGGGCTGATGATTATTCACAGGATGTGGCAGGTACGAACAATAAATTCTATTGGGAAGCGAATACCTTCACAAAAGAAAAAGAATTCAATATCGCATTCAATGGTGATGCGGTATCCGTAAGCCCCTCCTCGCCGTGGGTAATGGCTAACGGTGCAAATGTTATTGTAAGCCTTACGGATGGAATGAGTTTTATTGTCAGCGGAAAGAGCGACAATGGTAGTTTGAAGTTCGTCGGTGACAGCAAATTCAAACTTACATTGGACAATCTGGAATTGACCTCACAGACGGGGCCTGCCATCAATAACCAAAGTAAGAAAGGGATGTTCCTGCATTTGGCTGATGGGACGGCCAATCGTTTGGCGGATATGCAGGGATACGATGATTTGGCAAATGAGCAGCGTAAAGCCTGTCTTTTCAGCGAGGGCCACATCCTGATGAGTGGTTCAGGTTTGCTCGAAGTTGCAGGAAGAAACAACCATGCCATAGCTACCGATGGCTATATGCGGGTGCGTTCGGGTGTAACGTTGGCGGTAACCGAAGCGGCCAACAATGCCATTCATGTGAAGGGTGATGTAGATGACAATATAGGTTTCTATATGGGTGGAGGATTAATTTATGCTTATGTGGATTCTCCTGGAGGACGAGCCATAAAGACAGATCTTCATATCGAAGTCGAAGGTGGACAGTTGTTGCTCAACACCAAAGGAGGCGCAGTTTATGATACTGAAGACGGCGACCTCTCGTCTGCCGCTTGCATCAAGGCCGATGGCAATGTGACGATTAAAAGTGGCAAGCATACATTGAAGAGTGGCGGTGGCGGTGGTAAAGGTATCAATGCCACGGGGACACTGAATATACAAGGTGGAGAGACTACCGTCATTACAACGGGAGGCACTTCTACTTTGAAAGAATTAAATATCTCTTCTTCGCCCAAAGCTGTTAAGGTCGATGGTAATGTTACTATCGAAGGTGGAGCGCTCAATGTGCTTGCGTCAGCCGAAAGCGATGGTTCGGAGGGTATGGATTGTGCTTCATCACTGACTATCAACGATGGCGCAGTCTATATTTATGCATACGATGATGCGGTGAATGTGACTAAAAACCTCACCGTCAATGCAGGAAAGTTGTATGCTTACTCTGTCAATAACGATGGTATTGATGTTACAGAGAATTTTGTTGCCGATACCTGCCTTATTTTGGCTTCGTCTGAAAATGTGGGGGAAAGTGCCATCGATGTGGCTCCTGAAATAGGGAACTTCACTGTCAGAGGCGCGACAATTATTGCATACGGTGGCCCGTTGAAGCAGATGCCCGTTTCGGGAAATAGCCAACCCTCTTTTGTATATAGCGGTTTGACAGCCTCCCAAGGCTATAATCTCGCTTTGTTGGATGAAGAGGGGACACCTCTATTTACCTATTGCTTGCCGCGAGCCATAGAGAATATGACTTTATTGGTTTCGGAACCGAGGTTATCCATCGGCCAACAGTACACACTCTCTTTGGGTGGAATTGTCACTGAACAGTCCGACTATTGGTACGGCTGGGGCAAGGGAGGAATATGGGACGATGGCGAGGACCTACCTGCCTTTACCCTTTCCGAACCTGTTACAGTGATAGGACAATGATTTGGAAAATACGGAAGATTGCTAATCTTAGGCATGGAAGAATGGTATTCTTTCTTTGCAAAGATGGTTCTTCTGCATTTTGGTTGAAATTAGGGAAGGAAAAAGTATCTTAAGATAAAAGCCCCGAGAAGTTAAGATAAAGTGCCAAATATCTTAAGATACTTGGCCGATGAATCTATAATGCTGAAGACAAACAGTTTTTCAACTAAATAGTAGAAGAACCGCTAAGATTACCAATCTTCCTGTTCGAAAATATAAATGTTGAAGGCTTAAGATTTAAATCTTCCACGACCTTGTTTTGAACACAATGACAAAAAACGTAAAATAAATGCGACTTGTAAAACCTAAGAAATTTTTAGGACAACATTTCCTTAAAGATTTGAAGATAGCTCAAGATATTGCCGATACGGTAGATGCTTGCCCGGGATTGCCGGTATTGGAGGTCGGGCCGGGTATGGGAGTGCTTACCCAATTTCTCATACCTAAGGAGAGAGCTCTGAAGGTAGTGGAACTTGATTATGAATCAGTAGCCTACCTGAGAGAGAATTTTTCTTCGTTGGAGGAGAATATTATTGAGGATGACTTCCTGAAAATGCATCTCGACCGTTTGTTTGACGGGCAGCCTTTTGTCCTCACAGGAAACTATCCTTATAACATATCGAGCCAGATATTCTTCAAAGTGTTGGAGTATAAAGAATTGATACCTTGTTGTACGGGTATGATTCAGAAGGAGGTGGCCGAGCGTATGGCTGCTTCACCTGGAAGTAAGACGTATGGTATCTTGAGTGTATTGGTTCAAGCATGGTACAAGGTCGAGTATCTGTTTACTGTTCATGAGCATGTGTTTAATCCGCCCCCCAAAGTGAAAAGTGCCGTCATTCGGATGACCCGTAATGATACAAAAGAGTTAGGGTGTAATGAGCAATTGTTCAAGCAGGTGGTAAAAACTACCTTTAACCAACGACGCAAGACATTGCGTAATTCAATCAAACCCATATTGGGGAAAGAGAGCCCTTTGTTGGCTGATGATATCTTCAACAAACGTCCCGAACAACTTTCGGTGGAGCAATTTGTAGAGTTGACCAATCGGGTAGAAGCCGACTTAAAGTGCTGTGAAAACGGATAAAGAGACTCCAAAAAGAGGAAAAAACACTTTAAAAGCAAAAAAAGTGGGCGAAAAAGGTGGTATTTAAACATTTATTATGTTACTTTGTCCACTCATAAGGTTTTGAGAACCTAATACTATACTTATTTTTAATGTATTGACAATGATGGATCCTAATGAAACCAACCTCCCCTTGGAAGAAGGAAAGTTGGAAGAAAACGAAACAGTAGTGGCTGAGACTGTAACGGACGGTCAGCCAAGTGAGACAGAGGTATCTCTGAACACTGAGGAAATGAATGCTGAAGTAAAACCCCTCACTTATGTAGTGCGTGAAACCCGTGAAGAGGTGATAGCCCGTCTGAAGGAGATTGCAGAAGAGGGAGATGTTTCAGATAAAGCCGAATTGGACGCTTTGAAACTGAACTTCTATAAGTTGCACCGGGCCGCACATGAAGCAGCCTTGGCTGCATGGGTTGAAGCTGGTAACGAGGCCGGGACTTTTGTTCCCGAACGAGAAACTTTGGAAGATGAATATAAGGAGGTAATGGGAGTCATCAAGCAAAAACGCAATGCCTTGCTTGAACAACAAGAGGCAGAACGTGAGGAGAACTTAGAGAAGAAACTTGCCATTATAGAACGCCTGAGAACTATCAGTGAAGGGGTTATTGATAACAATGCTTACAATGAAGTGAAGCAAATCCAGCAGGAGTGGAAAGAGATAAAGAATATTCCTGCAGGAAAAGTAAATGAGGTATGGAAGAGTTATCAGCTCTACATGGAGAAGTTCTATGATTTGTTGAAACTGAACAATGAATTCCGTGAATACGATTTCAAGAAGAATTTGGAAATAAAGAGTCGTTTGTGTGAAGAGGCTGAAAAGTTGGCTGAAGAAGAAGATGTAATATCAGCTTTCCGCCAATTACAGAAACTGCATCAAGAGTATCGTGAGACAGGTCCTGTCGCTAAAGATTTGCGTGAAGAATTGTGGATACGTTTCAAAAATGCTTCAACCGAGGTCAACAAACGTCATCAGAATCATTTTGAAGCCATTAAGGAAGCCGAACAGAACAATCTTGACCAAAAGACAGTTATTTGCGAGATTGTAGAAGGCATAGAACTTGACCAGTTGACAGGTTTCGCCCAGTGGGACGAAAAGACTAAAGAGATATTGGCCCTGCAAGCTAAATGGAAAACCATCGGCTATGCTCCGCAGAAGATGAATGTGAAAATCTTCGAACGTTTCCGTCAGGCATGCGATAATTTCTTTACTCGTAAGGCTGAATACTTCAAACAGTTCAAGGAAAATATGGCCGAGAATCTGGAGAAGAAGATAGCTTTATGTGAGCAGGCTGAATCTTTGAAAGATAGTACAGACTGGAAGGAGACGGCCGATAAGCTTACTAAGTTGCAGAAAGAGTGGAAGACCATCGGTGCTGTGCCCCACAAACAGTCAGATGCCGTATGGAAACGATTTATCGCTGCATGTGATTATTTCTTTGAGCAGAAGGGAAAGGCAACCTCTTCGCAACGTTCTGAGGAGATGGAAAATCTTACAAAGAAGAAAGAAGTTATTGCTCGGTTGGCAGCCTTGAATACAGATGAAGTAGCCGATGGAGCCGAGCGCGAAGTACGTGTTTTGATGCAGGAGTGGAATAAGATTGGTCATGTCCCCTTCAAGGAAAAGGATAAAATATATAAGGAATATCGTACCATCGTGGATGCGTTGTTCGATAAATTCAATATCTCTGCTTCGCAAAAGAATCTGAATAAGTTCCGTTCGAACTTGGCAGGAGGAGGTAGTTCTCTTTCACGCGAACGTGAAAAGTTGATGCGTTCATACGAGATGAAGAAGAACGAAATCCAGACATACGAGAATAATATAGGATTCCTTACCAGTTCATCCAAGAAAGGAAACAGCTTGGTGGCAGAAATGAACCGTAAGATAGAGAAGTTGAAAGCAGACCTTCAATTGATTGTTGATAAGATAAAGGTTATCAACGAGCAGGAAGAGGCATAAATCTTTTTATTAGGCGCGGATTACGCGGATTGTACGGATTGTTCGATAAGTGGTGAGTGGCTGGCTGTAAATGGGAAATTTACGCTATCCCTTTCCTCTGTAGCTTAAACTGGAATTGGTAGTTAGGGCTGAATAATCCATATAATCCTCGTAATCCGCGCCTAAAGACAAATAAAGGCGAATTATGCAGAAATACGATGTAATCATCATTGGTGCCGGACTTGGTGGGCTTGGTTGTGGATATGCTTTGGCAAAAATGGGCATGAATGTTTGCATCCTTGAACAGGGAGTGGAGATAGGAGGGGCTTTCCAAATGTTTCGTCGGGCAGGTTATCGTTTTGATACAGGTTTTCATTATGTTGGTGGAGTAGGGAAGAAAGAGATGATGTACCCATTGGTGGAGTACTTCGATTTAGGTAAGTTGCCTTGGCATAGGCTTGATGATGATGCTTTCGAGGAGGTTATCTACCGCGGTCATTCTTTCCGTTTTGCTCACGAATACAATCGTTTTGCTGAGACTCTCATTGAACAGTTCCCTGAAGATCGTCAGGGCATTAATGCTTTAGTTGATATATTTAAGGGAATCAGTGACCATCTTTATGATTCCCTCCGCCCGGATTGGAATATTTTTGAAAACGATAGTTTTACAACTTCGGCTTATCGTTTCTTTAATGAGAATTTTCAGAATCCGGTTCTTCGCCAGGTTATTGTTGGGGGGTGCGTTAAAAGTGAATTAACAGAGCAATTGCCCCTTTATGCATTTTCCCAATCTATCAATTCTTTCATACAAGGTTCCTACCGTTTGCAAGGTGGTGGAGGTACATTGGTACACTACATTGCCGATCGTTTCAAGGAAATGGGTGGAACACTCATTACGCGTTCCAAAGTCTCCGAACTGGTAGAACGGAACGGACGTATTACGGAAGTACATACCACTGAAGGCAATGTTTATGGAGCCCGTATGGTAGTCTCTAATGTGCATCCGGCCACAACACTTTCGCTTATCAAGGAAAGTTCTTTAGTACGTAATGTTTATCGTCGTCGTATTAACAATTTGCGTAATAGCTATGGCATGTTTACCACTCAGCTAGTTCTGAAGCCTGGGACTGTTAAATATCGCAATCGTGGTATCTATGTGCATGAGATGGAGGATCTTTGGCATGCCTATTACGGAAAGAACTCACCAGTAGAGAGTCTGTTCATCAACTTCTCATTACCGCCTGCCGAGACAAATGGTTATGCCACTACGGTCGATTTGCTTACTCCCATGCTTTGGGAGCAGGTTGCCGAGTGGAGCGACAGCCGTGTAGGGCGTCGTCCCGAAGCCTATAAAGTGTTTAAGGAGCAAAAGGCCAATGAGTGTATCCGTTTGGCTACTCGCTATTTGCCAGAGTTGGCCGGTAATATAGAAAAGGTGTATACCAGTAGCCCTTTGACATATCGTGATTATACGGGGACCGTAAACGGGTCTGCTTATGGTATCCGTAAGGATTCGGATGCATTGATGCAGACGGTGTTGACACCTAAGTCTCCTGTTCCTAACCTGTTCTTTACCGGACAGAATCTTACCCTGCATGGTATGCTTGGTGTATTGATGGCTTCAATCCAGACTGCAGGTTATGTGTCAGGTGAAGAACTGCAAGGAGTGATTGATTTTTGATGAGTTGTCACCTATAATACAGGTGAATCCCTTTCTGCTTCTATACGTACACCTGCCTCTTTTATATCGGCTCCCATAGGAGGGTTTTGTTTCATTACCTCTATCCTCAATGATTCTATAGAGGGGAAATCCAGAAAAAGGCGCTTGGCTATACGTCCGGCTACATGTTCCAATAAGGAAGATGTGATTTTTATTTCTTCCTTTACTGCGGCATGTATATCAGCATAGCTGATGGTGTTTTCTAACTTGTCATCTGACAATGCTTTGTCAAAACGTACTTTTACCTCCAGCGAGACTGTGAATGTGCAGCCTACAACCCTTTCTTGTTCCATGACACCGTGATGGGCATGAAACCGCATGTGAGGTAAAAGAATGTATGAATTGTTGATCACCATGATTCCTTTCATATCAATTCTCTTACAAAAACCCAAACGAAATATCCGCAAATAACAAACTTCAGGAATGTTCCAAAAAGGAATCCCAAAAGAGAGCCGAAACTGATTTTCAGAGCCTGTTCATTACTTTGGCCATCCTTGATAGCTCCCAAGAATGCTCCGGCAAAGGGACCAACAATAATGCCCCACGGTAGGAAGAATAGTCCCAATACCGTTCCAATCAGAGTTCCTCGGTTGGCCCACTTTCCTCCTCCACCCGAATATTTGGTGCCCAACATGGGGGTTATGTAATCCAATACCTGTACCACAACCATCAGCAATAGGCAGACAAGCAGTTCTGTCGTGCTCAGTTGTGCCTGATCGGTCAAGTGTAGCAGGATTAGTCCCACATATGCGATGGGTGGTCCGGGAAGCATCGGAATGATGCAACCCGCCAATCCCACGATGAGACAGATGATTCCAAGAAAGATTAGAATGATATCTATTATCATTATTTTTTTGTTACGCGGAACCAGTCCACATCAACCCATCCGCCATCGTTGGTTACCATATATGGGCGTGTACAGAATGTTCCCATTTTAGCTCCTATCCATTGTCCTTCGCGTACGCGGAAGGGTTCTCCCAGTTTTTGGAACTTTTTGCCATCAAGGCTATAGTAGAAATCACATGTGACTACACGGTCTCCTTTATCAGCAAAAGCCTTCTTTTCAGTGGCCTCAGTGCTGAATTTGGCTTTCAGATAGATAGTCCCGTCAGTAAGTGTCGTGGTAGCTTTTACCTCTTCAACCTTTCCTTTGTCAGCCTTTTTACATTCCACCTGGCTCAATACCAAACCCTCTTTGGTGTTTTCCAGAATAAGTCCGGCATAATCGCGTCCCATTACAACAAGTCCGGTACGTTCGCCTGTATATTTCTCACTGGGATGGAACGTCATTTTCATAGTAGCGGCAAAGTTGAAAGCCGGAGTCTTTTGTAGCAATAGGTTAGCTACGTCCCATAGGCTCTTGTATTCCTTTACTACCGGATATGAATACAGGCGCATGAAACCTTTATCGCCCGCATAATAGGCCCATAGTTCGTTGATGTTTGCATGCCATTGCCACTGTTTCCCCAATGTCATGCCGTCAAATTCGTCACTCTCTTGTGGTGTTTGTATGGGATAAGTTTTACCCACATTAGGTTTACGGTAGGTCAGTACCGGTTCCCCACATCCATCTCCATCCTTATCGATACCGATAACGGGCCATCCGTCTTTCCAGGTCATAGGTTGCAGGTGTACCAGTCGGCCGTAAGCTCCTACATCCTGAAAATGGAAGAACCAGTGTTCACCCGTAGGTGTATCCACCCATGCCCCTTGATGCGGACCATTGATGGTTGTATTTCCTTGTGCTAACACAGTTTTGCACTCAAAGGGTCCATAAGGGTTTTCAGCCCGTTCCACCACTTGCCAGCCTGTAGCTACACCCCCAGCCGGATGAAACAGGTAATACTTGCCTTCGTGTTTGTGTATTTTGGCTCCTTCGCAAGTTGGATGGTCAATGTGTCCGTCAAAGATAATTCGGCTTTGGGTCGTGGCTTCCAGCGTTACGGGGTCAAGTTCACACACTGCCAATATGCTTTTCAATCCTGCGCGGCTTCCGGCATACGCATGGTAAAGATAGACCTTTCCGTCTTCATCCCACAGCGGACAAGTGTCAATGAGTCCTTTGGCTGGTTTTATAAGTTTGGGTGCAGTCCATGTTCCGCTTGGATCGGTACTGCTCACCATGTATGCGCCTTGGTCTGGGTCTCCCCAGAATATATAGAACGTACCGTTGTGGTGGCGTATGGCAGGAGCCCATACCCGATTGCCGTGTTCCGGTCGTTCAGGAGTTTCAACGGGAGGCAATGTGTGGGCTACAGCATGTCCTATGATAGTCCAGTTTACAAGGTCCTTACTGTGCAGTATGGGCAATCCGGGCAAACAGTTGAAACTGCTTGCAGTCATGTAGTAATCTTCTCCCACACGGCATACGTCAGGGTCAGAATAATCGGCACAGAGAATAGGGTTGTGATACTTTCCGTTGCCAAGGTCTGCTACCCAAACGTCAGATACATAGTTTTTCGTGGTTTCTTGCGCCATGTTTGTGCTAGCTCCGAGAATAGTCAGCAGAGCCAGTGCGCTAATGTTCTTGATGTTCATTTCCTTTTTGTTAATTTAAATGACGTTTCTATTCTAATTCAAGTCCTTCAAATTCTCAACTCCTCCCACATCTTTACACGGCAGGAATTGGGTTATTGCAAAATTATATTTTCAACTTCTATCGCAGTATTTGCCAGATAGGTAGGCTTGTACTGTAGCAGCTCCTCTCGTGGCCGGAATCCCCAAGTGACACCAATGCTTTCTACACCAGTATTGAGTGCGGTCTGCATGTCCACTCCCGAGTCTCCAATGTAGATAACCTCTTCTTTACAGACGGGGACAAGGGTTAGTATCTCTTCAACTACCTGTGGATGAGGCTTGATGGGGATGCCTTCCCGTTGGCCGAAGATTGCTTCAAACCTGATTGTAGGGAAATAGTGCCGGATAAGCTTTTCTGTAGCTCGTTGGTATTTGTTAGAAGCTACAGCCATCCGTATGCCTCTATCCTGTAGGTGTTCCAATAGTTCCGGTATGCCAGGGTATGGACTGCTCAAATCAGCATTGTGCTCATCGTAATAGGGTAGAAAGTAGGCACGGATGTGTGAAACATTCTCCTCCGTGCGTGCTTCTGTAGGTAGGACACGTTCGAAGAGTTTGTTGATTCCGTTGCCTACAAACATAGGGTAAGCCTCTATCGGATGTGTGGGAAATCCACACTTTTCCAATGCCTGATTAGTTCCGGTAGCCAAGTCCGCAATCGTATTGAGCAAGGTACCGTCAAGGTCGAATATGGCAAGTCGTTTGGTCATGAGTTATTTTTTCACCTCCACCTTACACGGATGCTCCAACTCCTTCTTCCACTGTTTCATGTAGGCAAACCATTCTTGGGCATTTTTGAAACCGAAACTCTCGCGCAGTGAGGCGAATGATAAGTAGTAAGTTAACCCTTTCTTTCCTTTAGCACCTACGGTATAAGCAAGATTGTCTGTCACGGGTTGTTCCTCTTTTACGTATTGGTTTGGAATGCAAACGGCCAATCCCACAGTCTCTATCTTGCGTCCTATGGTGTCATTGGCTCCGGCCGGCCAATCACTGCCCCAACATCCTATCAGCCCCTTATGGTCCGAATAGTTTTCTGAATCTTTCACATTGATGACACCAGCGCAGAAAGTCTCATCTTTTAGAGCCTCCTTAAACGAAACCTCCACGCGAACATCGCGGTGTCCTCCGTAGAGGATGTAGCGGGTGGTCATGGTCAACGTGCTTCCCTGATAGTTCCAGTCTGTATCGATGACATCGACAACTGTGCGTAAAGGCCCATAAGCGCGGATGCATTCTGTACGCAGTGTGGGGATAATAGGAGCCGGTTTGTCGTTGTCCCATCCTTTCAAGGTTCCTCCTCCACAAGTGCTTCCTACCCACAATACATCGTCGCCATATCCTTTGGCTTTATGCTCATCGGTAGGATAGAAGAGAGTCTCGGCCAGTTCCAATCCTTTGCGGCTTTTTCCGTAGGTGTCAACAGTCTGCCGTTTGTCAAAATAGATGCGGTAACCGACCAATTCCGATTCGAAAGCCGGTCCGTGGTGGTGCAGGCAGTTATAAACATCACTTTCTCCTGGCACAGTCAGCGATTGTATCCGTGGATATTTCTTCTTTTTATCGCTCAACATCATCTGTGCATGCACCTGTGGCGGATAGCGTTTGTCGCTCTCTTTGGCCGACAGGGTAACAGTGAGTGTCCGTTTTTCTTTAGCTTCCACATCAATAAGGAAAGCTAGTTCGTCGGCATGTCCGTCTCCGTTTAAATCGTCAATTTGCGAAGGGATTTCAGTTGCCCCATCCATGATGAAGGCAGATTTCACCTTAAAGCCCGGATTCAACTCGTCCAGGTTGAGAACCACAGGTTCATAATTCTTGGCTTCTTTCCATGTATTGCTGACCTCCACAGTCAGCACTTTCTCCTGAGCTTGTAATCCCATTGCCGCAGTTATAAAAAGCATAGATGCAGCATAAATTCCAGTTTTTTTCATGTTTCTTAAGTTATATATAATCATGTATGGGCTGCAAATATAGCTCAAAAAGAGCGTTTAGGCAAAAAAAAGATATTTTTTATACAAAGCATTTTGTGTATTCCTTCTTTTTCTCCTTTTCAACTTGTTGACAGAACAGGAGCATTTTTTTTTATGAATTCGGAAGAAGAAGAGAAAACAATTTGTCCGAATAAAGAGATTTTAAAGAAATAATACTAAAAATTTGTTTAATTCCTTAAAAGGTGTTATCTTTGCAAGCGGAAATCATAACAAAGTAAAAAATAGGTATGAGTTATAACTTGTTGAAGGGAAAACGGGGTGTTATTTTTGGAGCCTTGAATGAGCAGTCTATTGCTTGGAAGGTGGCTGAACGTGCTGTTGAAGAGGGTGCTGTTATTACATTGTCAAATACTCCGGTGGCTGTACGTATGGGGCAGACCAATGCCTTGAGTGAGAAATTGGGGTGTGAGGTGATTCCTGCCGATGCTACGAGTGTGGCCGATTTGGAGAATGTGTTCAAACGTTCGGTGGAAATCCTGGGCGGAAAAATAGATTTTGTGCTTCACTCTATCGGAATGTCTCCCAATGTACGTAAACGCCGCACTTATGATGACCTTGACTATGGTATGTTGGAGAAAACGCTGGACGTATCGGCTGTTTCTTTCCACAAAATGATACAGGCAGCCAAGAAACTGGAGGCTATTGCTGATTATGGCTCTATCCTGGCTTTGAGTTATGTGGCGGCACAGCGAACCTTTTATGGCTATAACGATATGGCAGATGCCAAGGCACTTTTGGAGTCTATAGCCCGTAGCTTCGGCTATATCTATGGTCGGGAGAGTAATGTGCGTGTGAATACTATCTCCCAGTCGCCCACCATGACTACTGCAGGTTCGGGGGTGAAAGGTATGGACAAACTCTTTGATTTTGCCAATCGCATGTCTCCTTTGGGTAACGCTTCGGCTGACGAGTGTGCGGACTACTGTATTGTTATGTTCTCTGACTTGACGCGTAAGGTGACTATGCAGAACCTTTATCACGATGGAGGTTTCTCAAGCGTGGGCATGAGTCTTCGAGCTATGGCAACTTACGAGCGTGGACTGGATGAGTATAAGGATGAGAATGGAAAAATCATTTATGGATAAATAAAGAATATGCGTAACAGACTTCATTTCCTTTACACGGCAATATTTGCCTGTCTGGCTTTTGTTGCTTGCCAATGGTCATTGGACTTTGGTAAGGATGGGCGTGCCGTGACGGATGTGAAGATTCATCGGTATGACAAACTGATTGACGAATATGTGGAGTTGAACAGTTTCTCGGCACTGCAAAAGATGAGTACTGACTATCCACAAGAGACCAAGTTCCTTATTGAAGATGTGCTGGCTATTGGATCTGTGAGCGATGATGGTATCAATACCCGTTTGCGCGAATACTATACTGACACCATATTGCAGACATTGCGCCATGATGCATTGGGACGCTTCAGCGACATGAGTGCGCTGGAACGTGATTTTACACGGGCCTTCCGCCGGTTGAAACGTGAACTTCCGCATATGCCTATACCTCGCGTGTATGCACAAATATCTGCTCTTAACCAATCGGTGGTGGTGGGGGATAGTGTGTTGGGATTCAGTATTGACAAATACATGGGGGCTGACTATCCTCTTTACGAACAGTTCTATTACTCTTACCAATGTCGCAGTATGTCGCCCCAACGCATCGTTCCTGATTGCATGGCTTTCTACCTGCTCAGTGAATATCCTTTCCCTTGGGAATGGCATCGCACTCTTCTGGACCATATCCTGCACAGAGGGAAAATACATTGGGTGGTGGCCCAGCTTATGCAGGCTGCTACGTTGGAAGAAGAGATGGGATACACTGAAGAGGAGGGGCTATGGTGCAAGCAGCATCGTGAGGAAATCTGGAATCATTTTGTTGAGTCCGGACGATTGCATTCTACCGATCCTATGTTGGTACGTATCTATCTGCAACCTGCTGAGTGTACCTATCCTTTAGGTGAGGACTCTCCGGGAGAGGTAGGGGTGTGGATAGGCTGTCATATCATTGATGAATACATGGCCAAGAATTCGCACCTCACTATTGCAGATTTGTTGCGTGACACGGATTATCGTGCTATCTTGAAAGATCTGCAGTTGCCTTATTAAGCTAATCCTTAACCCTCCTATACTTAATAACCTCCTGAAATGGATTCTGCTCTATATCTTATTCCCGTCACATTGGGAGATACATCGCTGGAAAAGGTGCTTCCTTCGTATAACAAAGAGATTATTCTGCAAATCAAGTATTTTATTGTAGAAGAAGTGCGTACTGCGCGACGTTTCCTTAAAAAGGTCGAGCCTTCTATTGATATTGATTCGCTGACGTTTTATCCTCTTAACAAACATACTTTGGCTACTGAGATTAGCGGATACTTGAAACCGCTGGTTGGAGGAGAACCGATGGGTGTTATTTCTGAAGCTGGTTGCCCTGCCATTGCCGATCCGGGAGCTGACGTGGTTGCCATAGCCCAACGGCGTGGGCTGAAGGTGGTGCCTCTTGTGGGGCCTTCGTCAATCCTGTTGTCTGTTATGGGGTCGGGATTCAATGGACAGAGTTTTGCGTTTCATGGCTATTTGCCTATTGACCAGGCAGAACGTACTCGTAAAATCAAGCAGTTGGAACAACGCGCTTATGCCGAGGACCAGACACAACTTTTTATCGAAACTCCTTATCGGAATCGTCGTTTGCTGGAGGAGTTGCTGCAGACTTGCAGGCCGCAGACGCGGCTTTGTATTGCATGCAATGTGACATGTGAGGATGAGTATATTCGTACACGCACTGTCAAGGAATGGAAAGGGAACTTTCCGAATTTGGAGAAACGTCCTTGTATATTCCTTATATATAAAGGATAGGAATATAATTATATTGTCAGGTAATTATAGAGTCTTGTTTATTCCGTCGATATATGCCAACAGTTCTTCCCGTCCAGTACGTTTCTCTGACGAGGTCGCAAATATGGGTGGGAGTTCTTCCCATTGCTCCAGGAGTCGGTTCTTGTAGGCCTCCATGTTTGTTTTCAATTTGCCTCCAGAGAGTTTGTCGGCCTTGGTGAAGACAATGGCAAAAGGGATACCATTTTCCCCTAACCATTCCATAAATTCTAGGTCTATTTTTTGAGGTTCGTGCCGGCTGTCTATGAGTACGAACAAACAGGTCATTTGTTCGCGTTCCAGAATGTAGTTTTCGATGATATGGGTAATCTTTTCCTGTTGTTGCTTGCCTCGTTGGGCATATCCGTAGCCAGGAAGGTCAACCAGATACCAGGTTTCGTTGATGAGGAAATGGTTGATTAGTAGGGTTTTTCCTGGGGTCGCACTGGTCATGGCCAACTTGTTGTTGCGTGTCAGCATATTGATGAGGCTGCTTTTGCCTACATTGGAACGTCCGATGAATGCGTATTCAGGGAGTCCGTCTTGTGGACATTTCTCTATTTGCGTATTACTGATGATGAAACGTGCGCTCTTTATTTCCATAACCGATTCTTTTTTTTGTGATGGTGCAAAGTTACGACAAATTCCTTGAAATATGGTCAGTATATGTGTGTAAAACGGAAGATTTTGTCTATCTTTGCGGCTTAATTATATATTAAGGTATGAATCAACAATATCCCTCGGCTTTGTTGGAGAAGGCTGTAAGTGAATTTGCCAAGCTGCCGGGTATAGGCAGGAAGACAGCCATGCGGTTGGTGCTTCATCTGCTTCGTCAGGACACGGCGATGGTGGAGAGTTTTGGCCAGTCTCTTATCACGTTGAAGCATGAGGTGAAATATTGCCGGGTGTGCCATAATATTTCTGATACGGATATATGCCAATTGTGTGCATCTCCTTCGCGTGACAAATCTACTATCTGTGTGGTTGAGAATATAAGGGATGTCATGGCGGTGGAGAATACACAACAGTATCGTGGAGTGTATCATGTGTTGGGCGGAGTCATATCGCCCATGGATGGAATAGGCCCGAATGACCTTCAAATAGAAAGTTTAGTGAAACGGGTCGAGGCTGGAGGGATTGATGAAATAATCCTGGCGCTTAGTCCTACGATGGAAGGCGATACGACAAACTTCTACATCTATCGCAAATTGGCACATACGGGTGTCGCATTGACTGTTATTGCACGGGGTATTTCGGTTGGTGATGAATTGGAATATACTGATGAGGTTACGTTGGGACGTAGCATCATGGCTCGTGTTCCATTCAAATGATTAAACTTGAGGAAAAATGAATAAAGAAGAATCAAGCAAAAAAGTTTTTCGTCGTCTGCAGGCCGAATTTATTGTGGTATGGTTATTGGTCATAGGCTTGTTCGGGTTGTACGAGACCGGAATTTTGGAAGAGGGAATACTGGCGCACGACGGACGTGTGTGCTATATACTGCAAACAGCCAGTATATTGCTGACGTTGTGTTTGATACCCGCTTCATTAAAAATGTTCGGGCAGGCTATGGGAAAGAGTATAGAGAATGAACAGACCGATATGTTCTTGAAACGTTATCAGCGATGGAGTGAAATACGCCTTGCTTTGCTGGCCATTGTGATATTGATAGACTTGTCGGTTTACTACACCACGCTCAGCAGCATTGGCGGGCTGTGTGCTGTTGTCGGATTGACTGCCACTCTTTTCTGCTGGCCAGAGAATATAAAGTGTATGGATTAAGGCTTAAAGATTATGGGTGACAGAGGATGGACAGATGGGTATTCTCTTGCACTTTACACACCTTTAATCCGCTCCTGCAATGAAATAGGATTTATGAAACTGACAATTGTAATTGTAAATTATAACGTAAAGGAATACTTGAGGCAGTGCCTTCACTCGGTAGGGCGTGCCATCAGTGGGATGAATGCAGAAGTGATGGTCGTAGATAATGCCTCGACCGATGGTTCTGTAGAAGAACTTTCTCCCTTATTCCCTTGGGTGAGATTTATAGTTTCCAAGGAAAATCTGGGCTTTGCTCGTGGAAACAATCTGGCTATCCATGAGGCACGTGGAGAATATGTGTTGTTGCTCAATCCCGATACGGTGGTGGGCGAGGAGGTCCTGAAAGAGTGTGTTTCTTTTCTGGATGCTCATGCCGATGCCGGTGCTTTGGGAGTGAAAATGTTGAAAGCCAATGGTAGTTTTGCTTGGGAGTCGCGCAGAGGGGTGCCAACTCCGTTCACTTCGTTTTGCAAGATGATAGGATTGTGTACGTTATTCCCCAAGTCGCACCTTATGGGACATTATTATATGCGATACCTTGACGAGAATGAGCCTGCACGTATAGAGATTGTTTCGGGAGCTTTTATGATGCTTCGCCGTTCGGCCTTGGAAGAGATCGGACTATTGGATGAAACCTTTTTTATGTATGGCGAGGATATTGATTTGTCTTATCGCTTGCTGAAAGCCGGATACAGCAACTATTATTTGCCTTTATCCATCATCCATTACAAGGGGGAAAGCACACAGAAAACTTCTTTCCGCTATGTGCAGAACTTCTATAATGCGATGCTGATTTTTTATAACAAACATTTCTGTGGAAATGGACGCCGCTGGCTCACATGGTTGATACGCTTGGGAATCTTTCTTCGTGGCGGTTTGGAGTATCTGTTGCGTCAAATGGCACGTCCGCGTGTGTTGGCCGATAGTGACCGTTTCCGGATGTTGGTGATTGGAAGCCATGAGATGTGTGGAGAAGTACAGTCTGTTTGTCATGCAAATAACATGCAATGTCTCTGCATACCGCTGAATCCGCATGATGAGGAAGAACGTACATTGCCATTGAAACAGATAGCAGAAGAGAAACAGAAGGCTTCGTATGGTTACATCGTGTTTGATACGGAATTGTTCAGCTATTCCGAGATTCTGGCATTCATCCGTCGTGAACATTTGCGTAAAGACCGTAAGCGTATGCGTCTTGGACTTTATTCTGTATGGTCAAAAACGTTGGTTTTCGCCTCATCTACGTTTTCACTTCCTCAAAAATGAAAAAATATATGCAAGATAATAATCTGCGCTTGCGTGCTCCTGAACCGGAAGATTTGGAGATGATGTACAAGCTGGAGAATGAACCGCTAAATTGGAAGGTGGGTTGTAGTACGATGCCCTATTCCCGATTCACTCTTAAACAGTACATTGAGCAGTCCACCAATGACTTCTTTGCCGATAAGCAGATGCGTTTGATGGTAGAGGATTTGCTTGATGGGAAGGTGCTGGGTTGTGTGGATCTGACGAACTTTGAACCTTTGCATGATAGGGCCGAAGTGGGTATAGCCATTGTGCCGGAACATAGAAAAGAGGGTGTTGGTGGACGTGTCTTGCAGATGCTGTGTTGCTATGCTTTTGATTTTCTTCATTTGCATCAGCTTGTGGCCTATGTGCCGTCCGACAATGAAGCCAGTTTGAGACTTTTTCGTGGTCAAGGATTTACAGAGGAACATTTGTTGAAAGATTGGCTTCGTCGGGATGGAGGCGGATATCGTGATGCCGTATTGATGGTGAGATTTAAAGAAAGTTTAAGGTAATAGAGTGTTTTAGGATATGCTGAAAAGATTATACGAAAAAAACAATTCTTCGCGCGATATCGCTGAGGTGGTCAGCCTGTTGGAAGACGGGGGACTGCTGGTGTATCCTACAGATACGGTTTATGCTGTTGGGTGTCATGCTTTGAAAGAACGCGCTGTAGAACGTATCTGTAAATTAAAGGGACTTGACCCGCAGAAAAATCTTCTTTCCATTATCTGTCACGATTTGAAACAAGTCAGTGAATATGCCAAGGTTGATGATTCTGCTTTCAAACTGATGAAGCGGAATTTGCCGGGGCCGTTCACTTTCATTTTGCCTGCCAACCATCGGTTGCCTAAGATTTTCCGTAATCGTAAGGAGGTAGGTATCCGTGTGCCCGATAATCCGATTCTTCTTGAAGTGTCCCGCCTGTTAGGAGCACCTATAATGACGACTTCTTTGCCTTATGATGAGGCCGATGATTTGGAATACATGACCACTCCCGAACTTATAGACGAGAAGTTTGGAGGAAAGGTGGATATGGTGATTGATTGCGGGATTGGAGGTGTTGAACCAGGGACGGTTGTGAACCTGTTGGATGGAGAAGTTGAGATTATCAGACAAGGATGTGGGGAATTGATGGAATGATTGGAGGATAGGAGGAATCATGGAACTGAAAGAGTTGCAACAGTTATATAAGAGTCATCCGAATGCAAAAGCATTGGAACGGCTGATGGGAGATGCTTCGGTGCGTATTCTGCATCTTAACGGACTGACAGCATCGTCGGCTTCGATGGTCTTGGGAAGTCTTGAAGGCGGGCTAACTATCCTTTATGTACTGAACGACATGGAGCAAGCCGGGTACTTTTATCATGACTTGATGCAAGTGCTGGGAGAAGAAAAAGTGCTCTTTTTCCCTTCGTCATACCGGAGAGCTATCAAGTACGGCCAGCGGGATTCTGCCAACGAGATATTGCGTACAGAAGTCTTGGCCCGTTTGCAGGAACGGCATGGAGGGCAAGGTAGCAAAGGGGTATTGCATGTTGTTGCTTCGCCCGAAGCTTTGGCAGAACGTGTAGTGTCGCATCGCGAACTTTCCGATAAGACGTTGCAGCTTCATGTGGGACAGCAGACGGTATCAACAACAATACTGGAAACTTTGGAGTCATTCGGATTTTCTCGGGTGGACTATGTGTATGAGCCGGGACAATTTGCTATGCGCGGCAGTATCCTGGATGTATTCTCTTTTTCTTCGGAATATCCTTATCGTATAGATTTCTTTGGCGACGAGATAGACAGCATCCGCACCTTTGAAGTAGAAAACCAATTGTCGCGCCAACAGGTGCAGGAAGTGGCTGTTGTACCCGAATTGGCAAGTCTTGGAGGCGAAGAGGTCTCATTTCTTGATTTCCTTCCGACAGATTCGGTGCTAGTCTTTTCTGATTTTCTTTGGATTCGCGAACGTATTGATGCTATTCATGGTGAAGCATTTACCAATCAGGCTATCATGGTGCAGGAAAGTGAGGCCTCGGGCAAACCTTTGGTGCCTCCTTCGCTTATTGATGGAGGTCTCTTTGTGGAACGTGCATTGAATTTTCGACGTATAGAGTTGGGGCACAAACCTACCGGAGTTCCTGATGCTACATTGGCGTATGATGTGACGGCACAACCGATTTTTCACAAGAACTTTGACCTGGTGAGCAGTACGTTTGCAGACTATTTGGCACGCGGATATCGCCTCTATATTCTGGCTGACAGTGCCAAGCAATGTGCCCGTCTGCAAACCATTTTTGATGAACGGGCCGAGAAGGAGGGGGAATATACCCGCATTACTTTTATCCCAGTCAGCCATACCCTGCACGAAGGATTTGCAGACAATACCTTGAAATGCTGTTTCTTTACCGACCATCAGATATTTGATCGTTTCCATAAATACAATTTGCGTAGCGAGCGTGCCCGGGGTGGAAAGGTGGCGCTCACCTTGAAAGAGCTCCAGCAGTTTGAACCTGGCGACTATGTGGTACACATTGATCATGGTGTGGGACGATTCGGAGGCTTGGTACGTATCCCGAATGGTGATGGCAGTACGCAGGAGGTTATCAAACTCTATTATCAGAATGATGATGTGGTTTTTGTTTCTATTCATGCCCTCCACAAAGTGGCCAAATATAAAGGTAAGGATGGCGAACCTCCCCGCATGAACAAACTGGGTACGGGAGCCTGGGAGCGTATCAAGGAGAAAACCAAAACGAAAATCAAGGATATTGCCCGAGACCTTATCCGGCTCTATGCACGTCGGCGAGAAGAAAAAGGTTATGCCTATAGCCCGGACAGTTTTATGCAGCACGAACTGGAGGCCAGTTTCCTTTACGAAGATACCCCTGACCAGTTGAAGGCTACGCAAGATGTGAAAGCCGATATGGAACGTCAACGCCCCATGGATCGCCTGGTATGTGGTGATGTGGGATTCGGTAAGACTGAAGTGGCTGTACGTGCAGCTTTTAAGGCCGTTGCGGACAACAAACAAGTGGCAGTTCTTGTGCCCACCACCGTGTTGGCCTATCAGCATTACCAGACCTTCAAGGATCGGTTGAAGGATTTTCCTTGTCGGGTGGAATACTTGAGTCGTGCCCGCAAAGCATCCGATGTGAAGCGTATATTGAAGGAACTGAAGGAGGGCGAGGTGAACATTCTTGTGGGTACTCATCGGTTGGTAGGCAAGGATGTACAGTTCAAGGACCTTGGGCTGCTCGTCATTGATGAGGAACAGAAGTTCGGAGTCTCTGTCAAGGAGAAACTGCGCCAACTGAAGGTCAATGTTGATACGCTGACCCTTACTGCCACTCCCATACCACGCACCTTGCAGTTTTCGCTTATGGGGGCCAGAGATTTGTCTGTCATCCAGACACCGCCTCCTAACCGCTATCCTATACAGACTGAGGTCCATACCTTCAACGAGGCTGTCATTGTGGATGCTGTCAACTTTGAAATGAGCCGTAGCGGACAGGTGTTCATTGTGAGCAACCGCATCAGCAGCCTGGCAGAGTTGGCCAATATGATACACCGGCACATTCCCGATGCACGTATCTGCATAGGTCACGGACAGATGGAACCGGAGAAGTTGGAAAAGGTTATCTTTGACTTTGTGAATTTTGATTATGATGTACTCATTGCCACTACCATCATAGAGAGTGGTATAGACATACCTAATGTGAACACTATCATCATCAATCAGGCACACAACTTCGGGCTCAGTGACCTGCACCAGTTGCGCGGACGTGTAGGGCGAGGCAATCGTAAGGCTTTCTGTTACCTCATAGCGCCGCCTCTTACGCTCCTTACTCCTGAGGCACGCCGACGTCTGCAGGCCATAGAGAACTTCAGTGATTTGGGCAGTGGCATACATATTGCCATGCAGGATCTTGACATTCGGGGGGCAGGAAACATGTTGGGGGCAGAACAGAGCGGATTCATTGCCGATTTGGGCTATGAAACCTATCAGAAGATTCTGACCGAGGCTGTCACTGAGTTGAAGAATGATGAGTTTGCCGAACTGTATGCCACCGATGACGGTGCTGTGCAGGTTGATGGTGAAGAACTGATAGATGGGGGCGATTTCGTGGCCGAGTGTAACATTGAGAGCGACCTCGAACTCCTTTTCCCCGATGAATACATTCCCAGTAGCAGTGAGCGTATGCTCCTTTACCGTGAACTGGATGGCCTGCAGCTTGACAAGGAGCTGATGGACTACAAACTACGACTTGAAGACCGCTTCGGCAAGGTTCCTCCTGAAGGTGAGGAACTGATGCGTATAGTCCCCCTGCGCCGCCTTGGCAAGCGTCTTGGAGCAGAAAGAATATTCCTCAAGGCCGGGCGTATGACACTTTTCTTTGTCAGCAACCCCGACAGTCCCTACTACCAGAGTCAGGCTTTCGGCCACATTATCAATTATATGTCCCAGCATCCACGCCAATGCAATCTGCGCGAGCAGGCCGGCAAGCGGAGTATGGTGGTCCGTGATGTACCTACGGTAGAGACCGCCGTTGCCATTCTGCAAGAGGTGACGAGTTGCTGATTCCCCTTATTTTGTCGGATATAGCTTGCGTATCAGGTCCGGACGGTTGATGCGGCGCAGAGCGGCGATGATGTTTTTTCGCTCTTCAGGCTTGTACCAGAAGAAGTACATGCGCTGGGCCAGTTTCTGGTTTGGTGTGCGTGCAGAGAATACGGGTTGCAGGGTATAGGGATGCAGTCCGGTGTACCATGCTTCGGTACTGACGGTCATTGGGGTGGGAGTGAAGTCTTGCACTTGTTCCAGGTGGAAGTCGAGTCCTTTGGTAATGGCAGCCAGTTCGGCCATATCTTCTTCTGTACATCCGGGGTGGGAAGATATGAAGTACGGGATGAGTTGTTGCTTCAGTCCCTCTTCGCGGTTTATGCGGTCGAATATGCGTTTGAACTCGTAGAATTGTTCGAAAGGAGGTTTCCGCATAAGGCTGAGCACACGTGGTGCGGTGTGTTCGGGAGCCACTTTCAGGCGTCCGCTTACGTGGCGGGTAATGAGTTCGTGTGTATATTCACGGGCCGCGTGGTTGATGGCCTCGTCCTTGCTTTGGTGTAGCAACAAGTCGTAGCGGACTCCGCTTCCTATAAAGCTCTTCTTGATGCCGGGAAGGGCATCCACACTGCGGTATATGTCCAGTAAGGGACGATGGTCGGTATTCAGGTTAGGGCAGATTTTGGGGTGTATGCACGAGGGGCGTTTGCATTGGTGGCAAAGCGACAGGTCCCGTCCCTGCATGGCATACATGTTGGCACTGGGGCCTCCAAGGTCAGACAGATACCCTTTGAAGTCGGGCATACGGGTGATGGCTTCCACTTCGCGCAATATGCTCTCTTTGCTGCGGCTCACAATGAATTTGCCCTGATGGGCACTGATGGTACAGAATGCACATCCGCCAAAACATCCCCGGTGCAGGTTGACTGAGAACTTTATCATGTCGTAGGCCGGAATGCGCTTGCCTTTGTATTTGGGGTGGGGGAGGCGTGTGTAAGGGAGGGCAAACGAATGGTCAAGTTCGGCCTGTGTCATAGGCGGATAGGGTGGATTCACCACTGTGTAACGTCCGTCCACCTGCTGAATGATTCGTTGGGCATGCAGTTTGTTGCTCTCCTCCTCGATGTGTCGGAAATTTTCGGCCTGTTTCCGCTTGTCGCTCAAGCACTCCTCGTGGGTATGCAGTACGATATCCTCTTGGCCGATGCCGCCAGGGACTTCCTCTACCTTATTATATATAAGCACCGTTTGGGGCATGTCTGCCACCAGTTGGCGCAGCTTCCTCCTTGTCATCCGCCCACACTCACTCGTAACTCGTAGCTCATCACTCGTAGCTCGTAGCTCATCACTCGTAACTCGTAGCTCACCGCTCGTAACTCGTAGCTCACCACTCGTAACTCGTAGCTCATCACTCGTAGCTTGTAGCTTATCACTCGTAGCTCGTAGCTCATCACTCGTAACTCGTAGCTCATCACTCGTAGCTGTCCCGCCCGCCTGTCTCAGTCGTTGGCAAAGGTCTGTCAGTGGCTTTTCCCCCATGCCATACATGATGAGGTCGGCACCGCTGTCGCACAGGATGCACTTCTGCAGTTCCTCTTGCCAGTAGTCGTAGTGGGTGAGCCGGCGTAGCGAGGCCTCTATGCCGCCAAGGATGATGGGGGTGTCAGGGTATAGCTCGCGCAATATGCGGCTATACACGATGGTAGCCCGTTCGGGGCGCATGTCGTGGCGTCCGTCGGGGGTGTAGGCGTCTTCGCTCCGCAAGCGCCGGTTGGCCGTATATTTGTTTACCATCGAGTCCATACATCCGGCTGATATGGCAAAGAAGAGGCGTGGGCGTCCCATCTTCTTGAAGTCGCGCAGGTCGTCGCGCCAATTGGGTTGTGGCACAATGGCTACGCGCAATCCTTCCGCTTCGAGCAGACGCCCCACTACGGCAGCACCAAACGACGGATGGTCCACGTATGCGTCGCCGCTGAAAAGGACAACGTCCACCTCGTCCCACCCACGCAGTTTCATCTCCTTTTGTGTGGTGGGTAACCAATCAGTCAGTTGTAATTCCTTCATTCTGTCTTTCTTTTTTGTTTCTTCAGTTCAAGAGCCAGATTCCTATCCGTTGGATGCCTCAAAATGAGACCCCGTGTCTCACCACCAATGAGACCCCGTGTCTCACCATTAATGAGACCCCGTGTCTCACCACTCATGAGACCCCGTGTCTCATTCCAGCTTACATTGGAGGGCTTTGGGATGTAGTATCTTTATGTCTTGATGTATCTGACAATCAGTCTGATACGGGCAGCAACTCTCACTCCCCAGCTTCTTCTTCCCACTTCAGGTAGAGCAGAATCAGTTGGTGCAGGCCGAAAGCCTTCATATCCTTGTGGTAGATGACGTCAATGCAAAGGTCCAACAGCTCTTTGCGGTCATTCTCCTCCGATGCTATGAGCGAACGGATGTTCAGACGGAGTTTCTCCAATACGGTTTCATCTACAATTCCGTTGCTGTCAATCAGATGCTGGAAGAAGCTGTACTTCCGGATGGTTTGCAAGTCTTTCTCCGAAATCTGTATGCTTCTTGTTCCCGAGGGGTTTGCTTGAATGGTGTACATTTGTTGAATTATGATTTATGAATTATGATTTGTCCTCTATATTCTTTTCATCCTTTCATCTTTTCTTTGACAGGAAGTTCAGTATCATAGCCATCAGGTTGGCTCGTCCGTCAGCCTCCCGGATACTTTCAAAGGGGAATCCAAGAACGAATGTGCGATAGTCTGTGCCGGGATAGCAGACAGAGGCCGGATGTCCGTCTTCGTATGCCAATGCAGCAAATGCGGGGCTGTTGGGGTGCAGGGTTGCAGGTGAGGGGACTGCCAGTTGCGTTTCGTTCAGTGTGCGCGGGATGGTGATGGTCAGTCGTCCGTTTGTGATGGCCGATGTATATACTACCGATTTGTTTCCTGCGGTGTGCGGTAAGGGTAGTGAAGTGCCGGGTGTGAATTTCAGTATGGAGGTTATGAACTCTTTTCCCGTAGCCGTGTGCTGTATCGGGTCGCTCCCAATGAATGGACCGCTGGCCATCAGGCTGCCCCCCTGTTTGAGATAGTCGGTCAGTAACTGCTGCATTTCAGTGGAGAATACCTGATATTTCTCGCCATTCATGGCAGAACGTCCGCCGGTCTTTTCCATACCGGCAATAAAGTCCACGATGGGGTAGGCGGATAGTGTCACGTATCCTCCCTCTACAGCTTCGTCACTGCACGATGTGAAAGAATATCCGCCAGTAGCCTGGATAGCTTTGCCATGAATGAAGGGATAGTCAAATGTGTTTCCGGCAATCTTCATGCCTGTCAGGCCGTCATTGCTATAGCCTAATCCTCCTTCTGTTTCAATGCCGATGTTTCTTCGGTCGAATCCTGTTTGTTCTCCACAGAATGAGGTGCTGTACATATAAGGGATGCCGGCGTCGGTGCGAAGGTCAAATCCTTGTTCTACGGGATTCTCGATAGTGGCAGGCCCGCTCAAACGGTCAAAACCGTTGACAATAAGCACTGTCGGCGAGTCAGTCTGTGGCGATTGGTAAGCAGCCAGTATCTCGCTGGGAAAGCTTTCGCCACCTTCGTTGACAGCTGTAATCTTGAAGCTGTACACCAATCCTGGTTCCAGTTCCATGATTGCCGATGGCTTGTCAGTATAGACACCATTGTCGAATCCGCCGTATCCGATACGGGTATAGACAATATATCCCGTAGCTTTGGCTGAAGGTTCCATAGGGTCAGGCGTAGGGGTCCATCTCAATTCAACTTGTCGGTTCTTTCTCCTTTTCCTGGATTTTCCCTTCTCCTCGTCGGTGAATCTGATAGCGAAATTGCTCACAGGAAGTGGTTGTACGGTATAGTCGTTGCCGTGTGTCGTGGCAACATATTTCAGAATGGACTTATAGACAGAGCGCCCAAGGGTGAACTTGAAATTAGGGTCGTGTCCTAATTTCATGTCTGCAAAGTTCTGATGTGATAATGTCTCCAGAATCATGGATGGGACGGCAGGCAGGCGTGATTCACTATAATTGCGGTTCCACATGCCGCGTCGTATCCAGTCATATCCGATGTAGGCCGAAAGGTCCCGTTTCAGACCTGTCAGGACCAGGTCGTTCAGGTCGCGACTTGTGTAGCGTGACAAGCCGGCACCCAAGCGCCCTTCATTGAATCCTGTGGTGTAGATGCCCAATGAGCCTGTCAGTTCATCTTCACGACTGAAACCGGCATCACTATGTATGCCCAACGTCAGTTCCAATGGCACTCTTAATCCCTTTTGGTCAGGATTGTAGGCCGATCCTCCTGACAGATGGTTGCAGGTATGGCTGCGTGTGTTGATGTCATCGGCGTAGTCATTTTCTCCTTTATATCCTCCATATACGGTATAAGGCATTCCTGCCCATTGTGCATAGTAACGTGCCCCTTCGAGATAGCGTGGTTGTCCGCTGATATTCCCGCCTCGGGTAATATTTCCCATCCCACCACCGAAACGCACGGCATCAGCACTGACGATACCCGTGTGGCCGCTTTCGTTGCTCAATGCCACGAACCCATAATCGTTTTGTCCTTTGTCGAACTCAAAAGTCCCTAAATAGACCCATGTTCCTCCTCCCATCTGCTGGTTGACAGTGAATTCTGTAGCTCCTCCTTTGTGAAACACGGTATATCGGGCATCAGGTACAGCTCCGGGCAGTGATTGGTACGACACGTACACGGCATATTCTCCCGTTTGGGGTATATCAGGAATCCATGTGGCCAGTGTGTGGGTTTTCTTCTTCTTTCCAGCGGTTGGTGCATAGCGTGCTGTTCCTGTGACGAAGGGAGCTTCACCGTCGCTATAATACTTCCTCCTATGCGAAAAACCCTTCACTGGACTTGTTTTCCAAGGACTTTTTTTGCTTTCTTCCTCGTAGTAAATGCTTCCTTGCGTACTTGCATCGTTGTCAACAATGACCTCATACCGTTGCGTATCCCGTTCGCGGGGAGTAAAGACAACAGCTCCGGCATTTTGTAACATCGGAATGATGAATGGTACGACAAACGATTGGGTGAACAGGTCTTCAGTAGTACAAAACAGTTGTGGGCGTTGCCATGTCCACTGTCCTGTCTTGTTCTTGAAGTGGTTTCCATGGCTTTGCCATACAGCCAGATGGTGTCCGTCAAGGCCTTTTGTTATCTCGTAAGGACGCGATGTGCACCTTACCCATGCTTCTCCTTTATGTTGGATTCCACTCCAAAGCCGCTCTTTATCGCGTTCGTTATTCCTTAATAAGATATTGGGCACCAGTTCGTTGATAGGCTTTCCATCGGCATGTACAGTTATGTCGTAATAGTTTACCGGCCCCGGCATGGATTGTCTCAGTTCGCGGTGGATGGCCTGGACGTTTTCAGGCGTGAAAGGCTGGTAGCCAAAAGTGGCATTGGCATAAACCTGTAGTGTACGCTTTTCATGGTCAATGCGGAACGAGTCAAGTTCGCATGTCCCTATATTGGCTTGAATGGTCTTGTATTCTTTGAAGTAGTGCTGGAGACGTTCTTCTATAACGCGCTCTACACTTTGGCTTTTGGCTGTCAGAGCACAGCATAGCAGAAATATGATATATAGAAGTCTTTTCATTCTTTGATTCTTGTTTGTGCAAATGTACAAAGAATGTTTGTAATAATCCTCAATTATTCAGTTAAATTCACTAACGGTCGGTGGTGACTTCTGCCAACAGCCCTTCGCATGCATCTTCGAGGATGTCCAAGACATTTTCGAACCCCGATGCTCCTCCGTAGTAGGGGTCGGGCACATGGTCGGCCACACGGTTTTGCAGGTAGTCCGTCATGCGTACAATCTTCTTTTCCTCCTCCAAGCCGGGCGCACGTTCACGCAAGTCATCCACATTGCGTTCGTCCATGGCTACTATCAGGTCGAAATCATAAAAATCTTCTGTCGTTACGGGGCGCGAACGATGTGTCAGGTTATATCCTCTTCGGGCTGCATGCATCCTCATCCGGCTATCAGGCAATTCCCCTTGATGATAGCTCAATATTCCGGCCGAGTCAAGAACAAACTCCTTCTCGCATCCTTCGCGAATCACCAGTTGGCGCATAATCTCCTCTGCCGTGCATGAGCGGCAAATGTTTCCGAGGCAAATAAAAAGTATTTTTTTCTTATTCTTCATGTTTAGGGTTTAATGTTTAGGGTTTAGGGTTTTTGTTTTGGGGGTTGTTATTCCTAATCTCTACACTCTAAGCCCTAAACCCTACACCTTCAACCCTACACCTTCAACCATCGCGGAAAGACAGGGATTCGAACCCTGGGAACAGTTGCCCGTTCACCGCATTTCGAGTGCGGCCCAATCGACCACTCTGGCATCTTTCCTTTCCGTTTGGTAGTGCAAAATTACAATAGAATTTTTATCTGAACAAAGATAGGAGTGTTTTTTTTAGGAGAAGCCTTTATTGGGATGGAATATTTTACTACATTTGCAGTAACAAAATATATCATTCGATGAAAAGAATTCTTTATAGTTGGTTTATAGCCTTTATATGCATTGCTTTTATTCCTAATGTTTCCAAAGCAGACAACGTTATCCGTGTGGATTTTGAAAACGGAATCCCATCAGGATGGGCCGCTACAGGCATTACCGTCAAGAAAGATAATAACAGCATGAGGGCAGCCATGAGTAGCAATGCCACCCTGCTCTCACCAGCCATTGACAATCCTACACAAGTCAGCTACAAGCATCGCGGTAGTGGTAACAACAAAGAGCTGATAGTCGAAAAATCTACCGATGGCGGAAGCACATGGACAGAGATAGGCTCCACCAAAGTATCCTCATCATCAAGCTATGGGTCAAGCGGCCACACCGTTGGAGAATCCGCTTCAACCGATGTCCTGATACGTTTCACTTGCAAAAGTGCCACCATCTATATCGATGACATCGAGATATCATACGTCAACCTTTCCGCCGAACCCACCAGGCAAGCCGCATTGGAGATTTTAAAGGTGACAGGAAACACCGCAGACCTGAATATCATTCCCGGTGATGGCACCGGCCAATTGGTAGCCTATACCGAAGGAGACAGTTTTGACTGGGCACCCACAGACGGAATGGCCTATAGCGGAAGTTTCCCTAAGAAGGTGGACAATGTAACACTGGTATCATCCGATGGCAGGACATCCGTGGAAGCAACTGGCCTGCTACCCGGTCAGACCTACACTTTTGCCACCTTTGCCTACAACGGTGATGGCGATACACGCAACTACCTGACAACGGGTGTCAGGCCAATAACCATCACCACCCTGACAATCCCCACCATTACTTTATATAATAATAGCGTTGATTTCAAGAAGACAAAAGTCGGAAGCTATAAAGAGAGACAGGTGACATTCAGTGCCCGATACCTGACTCCCGAATCAGGCACAATAACCATTCGTAGCCCCCATGCGGACATTACCATCAGCACCAACGGCTCTTCATTTGCTTCATCTGCCACATTGGAATATAGCCATGCTACGGTTCAGGATACGGTATTCACCATCCGCTTTGCCCCCACCGCCTACCAGCCTTATTCGCACCACATCGATATAGAAGGTGGAGGTGCTTCTGCCAACATGACAATACAAGGCATCGGAGCCGATACCGAGAATTATGATTACTATATTGCTCCTGACGGAAACGATGAGACAGGCGATGGCTCCATCGACCATCCATGGATGAATCTGCAACATGCCGTCAATCAGGCAAAACCAGGCGATGCCATCATCTGTCGCGGAGGCCGTTATCACTTTACCACACGTGACGGTAGCGGCAAGCTTACCGTACGCATCAAGAGCTCCGGCACAGCCGATGCTCCTATCACCATCCGCAATTATGAGGGCGAGACTCCCATCTTTGATTTCGAACAACAGTTGCTCGATTGCGGTCGCGACCGTAGCAAGGTTGGCGATCGCGGCATCCACCTTACAGGAAACTACTGGCATCTTTACGGCCTGCACATTACCCATGCTGCAGACAATGGCATCAAGTTGGAAGGAAGTCACAACCGCATTGAGCGATGCGAGTTCAGCTACAATCTCGATACCGGCCTGCAACTTGGCTTCGGACACGACTTCTCGGATAGCGGTTTCGGCTCAAAGAATGATGGTTCCTACTGTGCTTACAATGACATCATTGATTGTGACAGCCACCACAATTGCGATTTCGACACCAACTATGGCAGCGATGCCGATGGCTTTGCCTGCAAGATGCACAACGGCAAGGGCAACCGCTTTATCCGTTGCCGTGCCTGGCGCAATAGCGATGATGCTTGGGACCTCTACGAAACAGACTTCAGCGTCTATATGATAGAATGCTGGGCTTGGGAGTCAGGCAATGCCGAAGACCACACGTGGGTATATGAGTATTTCGACCAAGGTCCCAATTTCTCCGGCAATGGCAATGGCATCAAGCTCGGAGGCAATGGCACAGGAGGCAGTTCGATGGGCGTACACTATGCCTACAACTGTGTAGCATTTGGGTGTGACAAATCGGGCTCTACCAAAGGCTTCGATTGCAATCATCACAAGGATGGGCACGTCATCATCGGCGGGTTGGCTTTCGACAATGGCTATGACTATATGTTCGAGTCTGGTGGTGGAGCCAATTCCCTCTTCTACAACAATGTATGTTTCGGACGTCAGGAGATACTTGTAGGCACCGAGAGTCACAATGCCTTCTTGGGAACTCCCGAACAAGGAAAAACGTTCTACAATCACGTGGTGACGGGCTTCAGTCGTACTGATTATGAGAGCCTCAGCGAAGCAGATGCCCTTGCCCCTCGTGGGACAGACGGCTCCCTTCCCACCCGCTTTGCCCGTCTCAAGAGTGGCAGCAAATTGATCGATGCCGGTATCGACAAACCGCTTCCTTTCACCGACGAATTCCCCTTCATTCTGCAACCCATCTATGGTAATGGGCGCGACCTTGGCCCTTACGAATTGCAAGAGGGGAGCATCAATACCGGTGCCCAATCCATCACCACCCATCATCAGCAAACCACCTTTGCGCTCCTTCCTGGCAGACATGGCGAAGAAGTGGTTGTACGCATCAGTAGCGAAGCTCCTGCTGTTGCCACCCTATACCTCTGTCGCATCAACGGGCAGATTATCCGTACACAGCAGACCACCCCTCTCGAACCGGGTGTAGAGTACTACTTTCCCATCAACACTGCTCAATTGTCCAAAGGAGCTTACCTGATTCAAGCAAAGATAAATGGCCAGACCATCACTCGCAAGATGATATTCTGACCCTACTCTAAAAAAATAAGTTTCGCAAGTAAAAATCTGCGAAGGAGTTATGTCCTTGCACTATTATAGCCTCTGGCAGAACAGAATTAACTCCGTTCAGGAACCGCTCATCTACCTGTACTTGCAGATACGAAAACACTTCGGGAAAACGTTGTGCTTCATCAATAACCATACCCTCGCGATGCTTATTCAGAAAAGCTTTCGGATCTTGTTGCATGGCTGCCAACGTGGCCGCATCTTCCAAGTTATAATATGGAAGCTCTGCAAATAATTTCCGGCATAAGGTCGTTTTGCCAGATTGTCGTGGGCCTGTCAACGTAAGTACTGAAAAGTAGCGAAATGCTTTCTTTATTGATTGCAACAAATCTCTTTCAATCAATTGGTTATTCATGCTTCTGACAATTTTAAAGTTGGACTTTAAATTTTACACGGCAAAGATAGGGATTAATTATGAATTATAAATTATGAATTATTTCATGGATGTGTTGAAGAACAGATTTAGGGACAAATGAAGCCTCCTTCACCCCCCCCAAAAAAAAGGGTGGAAGAAGTGTAATAGCGTTGGGTTTAAGGTTTAGGGTTTGCAAGACTATTGGCTTTAACTCCTAACGAGCGAAGCGAAGTGATAACTCCTTTAACTCCTTAGCTTAACTCCTTTGGGTTTAAGGTTCAAGGTTCAATCAGTTACGAGTGACGAGCTACAAGCTACGAGTGGCGAGTCTGTTTAAAGTTCGAGAGGCATTTATTTGTTCGATGTAGATGGGTATTCGTTGAAGGGTTGAAATGTTGAGATTTCTATACCGTAAAAAAACTTTATGGTTTTGAGTTATGAACTGTATCTCAAATCTCCATTTGTGCTTTTAATAACTATCATTTTGTCAAATTGTATATTGGGGCTACGAGAATCGCGTATTTCTGTCCGAAAAGGATTTTGGTCGTAAATACGCGAGTTTTGAGGCTGTTGAATGGGATAAGTGATTGATATCTTGGCTGATGTGAGATATACAATTTGCAAAATGGGGGAATTCCACGCTCGGAAAATGGGCTTGTTGGGGTGATAGTTGCTCTCAGAAAATCTTATCTTCCTGTCGAATGTGGAAATGCGCCTTGCTTTTTCTCAAATGCGCCTTACATATTCTGAAAAGCAAGTCACATTCATACCAACTGTGAGCCGCATTTGGAAAAATGCAAGGCGCATTTCTGGCTTTTCCATACAGAATTGCTACAAAGGTGCGCGAAAGGTGGGCAATGGAGGTGCGGATGTGGGCTGTAGAAATCTGCAATTTGCTTCTTGCGGAGACTCATAAAAATGCGATTTTCCTCCTTTTTTGCCCCAAAACTCCTCTTGTTTCTGCATAATTATGCAAAATCGTCCTTTATATACAGTTCCTGAAAATGACAAAATGATAGTTTATCTCTCCACAAACTTCTGATAGAAGCATTCCATCACCTCAATGAATTCATTGGGCAGGCGCTTTAGTACCTCCCTGCGGATATGTTCAGGCACACCGCCATAGAAGGCTTCGGCAATGCCGCCTGTGATGGCTCCCATGGTGTCGGCATCGCCTCCTAATGAGACAGCCAGGCGGATGGCACTCTCGTAGTCGGTACTTTCAAGGAAAGCGATGATTGATTCGGGGACGGAGCCTTGGCAGGTCACATCAAATCTGTAGGCAGGCCGTATCTCATCGCATGTCCGTGAAAGATTATAGCCGAAGGTGTTTTCTACATACTCCTTAATCTCTTGCTTGCTCTTGCCCATGCGGGCCATCCAGATGCAGGCCGCGGTGGCTTGCGCGCCTTTGATGCCTTCGGGATGGTTGTGTGTCACTTCCGCACTCTGCTTGGCTGCTTCGAGCGTCTCTCCAACGTGTCGAAAGCCCAACCGACGGGACTTACACGCATGGCCGAGCCATTTCCGAAACTGTTATAAGGTTCGGGATTGTCACTCCTTAGCCAACTTCTGAACATCCCCCCATACCCGGCCGTTGGGTAACGGTTTCCATAGTCTTGCATGATGCCCAATAGGCTGTCTCCCGTCAGTAACCAATCGGCGTTGGCCACGGTCATTACTGTGTCGTCCGTATATTCCGAATAATCCAAAAAGAGGTCGAAATCGGTATTTTTGCACGGACGGAATTCATACACCGAGCCTATCACATCCCCAGCAATGGCTCCCAATAGCAATTTCTCCGAAGATGGATATAGCAACCTCATGGTCGTCTTATCCTTCTCGCCTTGGTAGTACTTCTCCAATACCTGCATGAACAATTCATCTTCAGCCACTTCGTCGAAAAGCGTCATGCACGAGCGCACTTTCATGGCATCCAAGTGGCCGAACACATTTTCTGCGCTCTTTCCTTGCAACTCCAAGAATGCCGTGGTTATCTCCCTCAATCGTTTTCCAAGAATCGGATGTTGCAGGTATGCCCGTGCCTCCTCCAATCCGTCAATGCCGTAGTAGTGGGAATTGTCGCTCATGCCCAGTCCCTTCATTTGCGGGAAGATGTACCATATCCAATGGCCAATCTTCTGTCCGTTTTTCACTTCGGCCAATGCCCGTTCGTAAACCGATGCGAATGCCTGTGCATCCACAAACCGCTCCAATGATTTTGCTTTGTCTTCCATTGTATTCTCTTTACTTTTTTTCTTCCCTGCCTGAGAAAACTTTTTCTCCAACGAGGAAAAAATATATTTCAGATTAATCAAGTGTCGTTTTATATATCAAATCCGGTAATTACGGCTTGAATTCTTCAATATCTTGGCTTCTTTTTTTTGAAATTTGTTATCAAATATGCTATATTTATTTCGGAAGCCATATACAAATGCTACTCCTAAGAAGATGATGAATCCCCAGAATATTGCCAATACCAATATTCCCAAGATACATCCCCAAATGCCTAAAAAATGATATAAACCATAAACAAAGAGTATGTTTAAGAATATATGTGCAATGCACAAACAAATGTCATTAAATTGTTCGTATGTCATATGTATTCTTCCACCTTTTTCTTTACGGTAGCTTCTGTTTTATGCTTCGCCATTTTTTTAGCATCAACCAGGAATGAAAAAGCCTTACCTACTTTCTTTCCGTTAATGGTTTCAAACTTGATAACATTGATTTTTACTTTCATGGTAATGACTATATTAAAACTCTATTCTAAATCCTTTCCGTTTCAATTCTTCGTATTTATCCGAATTGAACTTGTATAATCTTGCTTCCCTTTTAGGAGTAGGCCAGATCGTTTCATCCAATTCTGTGAGAATTTCCAGATGTAACATTTTCTTTGCAAAGTTTCTTCGGTCAAAGTTTATTCCCAATATGGCTTCGTAAAGTGATTGCAGTTCCTTAATGGTAAACTTTTCTGGTAGAAGTTCAAATCCGATAGGTTGGAAGTGGATTTGTTCTCGCAATCTTTGGGTAGCCATTCGAAGAATATAATCATGATCAAAAGCTAATGGTGGAATTTCATCCAATGGGAACCAACGGGCAGAAGCCGCATCGTCACCACCTTTCACTTCCTGTATTTTAACCAAGGCATAATAAGCAATGGTAATGACACGTTCACGAGGGTCACGATTTGGAGCACTGAATGTATGCAGTTGTTGAATGTATGCATCTTCAAGTCCTGTTTCTTCTTTCAGTTTTCTCTTTGCTCCCTCTTCTGCAGTTTCATCCATTTTCAAGAAGCCGCCTGGAAATGCCCAACGGCCTTTGAATGGTTCGATGCCTCTCTCAATGAGAAGCACCTGCAATCTTTCACCATTGAAACCGAATATCACACAGTCTGTGGTAACGGCAGGGTGAGGATATTTGTAACAATATTTGTTTTCTTCCATTATTAATTAATTCATCATGTGTAAGAATTACGCAACAAAGGTAAGGGGTGTATTTTTAATTTGCAAATAAAATTGTGTAAATATTACACAAGTATGCCATTTTTATATGCATTTACTCAAAGTATATCGGACAATGCAAATAGTTTTTATTAATCTTATAGATAAGTATTCGTTCGGGATATCTGCCCAATACGAACAAGGTGACAGGGCAAAGCCAGATTTCTTCATTGAAGTATCCGCTTGGGTCTTTGTAGAAAGCACCACCTGTTAGAGTTGAACTGACCTTGTGTCATCTGCTTCCGCAAAAGAATTTTTCTTCCTCTGCCGTGGTAGCTCTGATTGTTGCCACAATCTTATCTTCCCCGCGAGAATAGTATTCAAGGAACTTTGCCGCACCACCCACCATCAGAGTATGTTCAAACAATTCCTTGGGGAAGCCGGGGACATCACAATACCATTTCCTGCCAATCTTGATAAAGGAAACATCGTAGAATCCATTGCCAACCATCCTGTGAAAGGTAGCTTTGACTAGGACTGAAATGGCTCTCACATAAGCAAAGCCTTTCTTACATGCGGACACACTTTTCTTGAAGTAAGTTTGTAGATTACTCATAACAGATAAATTTTGGGAATTAAACAATAGGATTTTCTTTAATCGGAATCGATTTCGATGGTGCAAAGCTATGTAGAAACTTTGAATTATCAAAATTGATTGGATACCAGTCTTTTACCTGCTATTGCATAATCCAAAAAATATGTTATGTAGAGTCTTCCCTTGCTTGAATGCGTCTGTTCCTATATCTTGTCCTTTTTTATTCAGACAAGAAACATGGCAATAAGTTCAGTCACTTGTAGCTTGTAGCTCGTAGCTCATCACTAATAAAGTTCCAATATTTTTTCAATATCTTTTTTTAGTGCAGGTATATGCTTTATGATAAGACTCCAAAGAAATTCAGTTGTGACGCTGTCATAACCATGTATCACTCTGTTTCGAGTGTTCACTATTGCTTTGGCATTGGGGAGTTCAAACGTTGGGTAAACTTTCAAAATTCGATTTATGGCTTCTCCCATGATTTCAACATTTCTTTCCACGGCTCTTTGTCTGAGCATATCATTTTGGAAATTCTGAAACAATTTGGGGGCATCTGCAAAGAAACTTTCCCACTCGATTTTATTTGATGTCGAAAAGTTAAAAATATTAAGTTTATTATCAATACTTTAACTCTATTTTTTTGTTATTACATGAGCGAACTGGTGTCAAAAACTGGTGTCAAACTTTTATATTTAAGAGTGTTGATTGTTTAGCAAAATCTTTTTTTGAGCATTGAACTCGTCTTCTGTAAGAATGCCTTTCTCTTTAAGCTCTGCTAACTTTGCCAATTCATTGGCTATGCTGTTTGTTGATATATTATTGGGAATTGTTGATGTGTTCTGAGATTTTTTTTCAGCTCGGTCTACATCATCAATTATGACACTTAAAGTATCAGCTATTAATTGTGCGTCTTTTAATCCTTGTTTATATTTTTCCCCGTCTGCTAAACTGGTTGGTTTGATAGGTTTTCCTTCAAGAGTCATTGTTTTGCAATCAAAGCAATCAATTGTAAATGAAGGGTTGTTAATATCTCTTAATTTAATCTTCACTTGTACTTTAGAAACCTTTTTGTTTTGTTTAGAATCACCTGATAATCCTCCAACAATAGCACCAGCTCCTCCTGCTATTGCACCACCAACTACTGCACCTCCGATTGTTCGTAGTGACGATTTTTGTAAAAGCATTAAATTGTCTTCTAACACCTCAACGCTTAACAATTGATTGAATGGGAATGATTTTTTAGTGTGTTCAGTCATAAACATAATCATTTTTTTACTCTGGTCTATAGCTAACACATAAGTATTTTCTACACCAATAATTTTATTGGTAGTATTAAAATTTTCTTGTTTGTATAGTTTTTGGTTAAAGCTTTCCCCTCGTTTCTCTATATTTTTATTTCTTTCATTATTGTCTGAAACGGCTTTAATAATACCAAACACAATAATCACGATAATAAGCACTTCCATAGTAATCAAAAAATTATATGTTTAGGCTCTCAACATATATTTTAATTTTTATCAAATAGCATATAAAAGAAGTGTGAGCCTATTAGTCTTATATCCTACCGATAGGTTCACCACAAACTTTTGCAACGGATAATAGAAAACAGCTCACACCTTTGGTTATATATGTTGGAATACATATAACACACCAAAGGAAGAACGTCCTATTTATTCCAGTTACAAGTGATGATATGTGGTGATTCATCGATATGGAATAAAGCTAAACGCTTCCATTTATATGTCTGTTGCTATTTGCAACGTGGCAAAGATAGGAAGTTTTTAGCAAACGGACGTACTTTGTGAGCTGTTATTTTATATCAAAGAGCAAACTCTTTCTTTATTCTCTGAACGGTGCTGGTACTAACACCACCCAACTTAGCAATATTACGTACTGAATACCCTTTCTTCAAAAGTGAAATCACTTCCTTATACTCCTCTCGTTTCTGTTCAGAAGTCTTCACTGAACCTGGTTTCCTGCCCAATTTTCCACCGTTCTTGATGTAACTATCCCTACCACTATTCAAGCGGTAAACGATGTTAGAGCGTTCAATATTCGCCATTTCAGCAAGCACCGTTACCATAATGCTGGCTATTGGATTAACCTCACCATTAGGTTGTAGGGTATGAATGCCAAGGTTCTGAATGTAAACAGAAACTTCGCTTCGTGAAGTGTCTTTTTGTAGAAAAGGTTGACTCTTAAAGATTCAATCTAATGAAAGCAAGAAAAAAGCAAATCAATCTGACTCGTTCGGAGCGGAATGCCCTTTTGCATGAATTATTGGAGCATTATTATGTGAATCATGGTAAGGTTTCTGAATTTTCAGCAAAAAAAGGGATTTCAAAGATTACACTTTACAATTGGATTCGTACCTTTGAGGCCGAAAACCCTCAAATGTGTGAACAGATGAAAAAACAAGGTAAAGAAGTCACTCCTGATGATTACCAGAAGCTTCTTCGTGAAATCTCGGAATTGAAGAAGCAGCTCTCCCAGGAACGTCTTCGTGCGGACTTTTATGAAGAGATGGTGGCCTTTGGCAAGGAAGTCTATGGTATAGACTTTAAAAAAGCTGGCACCAAGTAGCAGGAAGGCTTCACACACGGGATGTCAAGCGTTACGGCATCGTCCCGATGTGTCGTCTACTTGGTGTGAGCAAGCAAGCCTACTACAAGTACGATGACCACCAGATGCAGCGTCTTGCACACGAATCCTTTGTGGTTGAATTCATCAAAGATATCCGCAGGAAGGATCCGGGCATAGGAGGCAACAAGCTCTGGCTGATGTACAAGCAATGTTTCGGTGAAGAGCATCGTGTCGGTTACAACCGTTTTTATGACATCATAGAACAGTACGGACTCAAAGTCCGCAGGCGGAACCGGCGTGCCTCCACAACGGATTCAAGGCACGGCCTTCCTCTCTATCCCAACCTTGTGAAGGACCTGATCCCCACACGTCCCCGCCAGCTTTTCGTCAGTGACATAACCTACATTATCCTATGGACCAATCATATAGACGGTGAATACAAGTTCTGCTATCTTTCCCTTGTGACGGATTGTTACACAAAGGAGATTGTCGGATACAGTGTCGGGGAGACTCTGGAAACCTGTCACACATTGGAGGCTTTGGAAATGGCGCTCAGCCATTGCAACAAGGAAGAACTTCCAAGCCTCATCCACCACTCCGACCGTGGAGTGCAGTACGCCAGTTATGCATATACGGGCAGGCTCAAACAGGCCGGTGTGAGCATCAGTATGACAGAGTGCGGAAACCCGAAAGACAATGCTGTGGCCGAGAGAGTGAACAATACCATCAAGAACGAACTCTTCAAAGGCATGGAGTTCCACACCATTGGACAAGTACGGCAAGCCCTGAAAGCAGCTGTGGACTTCTATAACAACGAACGTCCCCATTGGAGTCTGGACGGGATGACACCCGTACAAGCACGCCAAATGAAAGGGGAAATACAGAAAAAATGGACAAGTTTCAGAGAAATGGCCATCAAAGGGAAGCAAATCTGAGAAAAATGCCATAGCTTTGCATCCCCCACATAGAATCTCCTGCTTATGACAGAACAAGAACAGGCAAAGAGAGGGGTCTTTGCTCTCCTCTTGCTTGTTCAAAACGGATGGGAGTAAACCTATATTATGATTAAGTAAAAAACAAGTCAACTCTAATTAAAAATAATGTTTAACCCAGTCAACCAAGGCTATAAATAGAACAGAAAATAGTCAACGGAAATCGTTAACATACAATACGAGAAAGTTGACCTAAAAAATGAACATATGTTCAAATGGCCACGAACATATGTTCAAGTGCCAATGAACATATGTTCGTTGGCACTTGAACTTATGTCCTTATTTCTCCCTAATTTCAACTAAATTGTAGAACCGCTTTTTTAGGACAAGACAAGGTGGTATTTGCCATCTACAAAATGCAATTTCTTAGGGAATACTTGTGGTTGGATTATGTGGTGGCGTCACATTTCGGAATGGGTAAAAGAAGGCGCAGATTTCGCAGGAATGATACGGATAGGAGGGGGGGTATCGGTCTGCGGAATCTGCGCTTGTCTGTATGATGGCGGCTCAGGCTATTTTATACACTTGAGTACACGCGGGGTGATGCCTGTGCCATGCAGCTGTATCAGGTAAGCACCGGTGGGGAGGGAGGCCAAAGAAATCTGGGTGGTGTCAACGGGCAGGCTCATCAGGTAGCCTCCTGCTGCGCTGTAAATGGCAAGATGGCAACCGATGGCGGAGGCATCGACCGACAGGGAGGCGCATTCCTTGTCCCATTTCAGTGTGCTTTGGCTTAGTGTGATTTCACTGATTCCTTCGGGGAAGGAGGTGGCCAGCTGTTCGCCCATGAGGCTGCCGAGATATACTTCCAAGGCGGTGTAGCCTTCGGCATTGGGGGTGTTGTGGTCGGCCAGGTTGGGATTGAGGTAGTGGGCCTTTTCCCATTCGTCGGGCATACCGTCCTTGTCTGTGTCGGCGGCCACTGTGTAGCTGGTAGTGTAGGCATAGAAGCCTTCAGCATCGTTTTCGGTGTCGATGATTCCTTTCTTGGCTCCATACGAACCGCCGTAGGTGGCTTTGCCTGAGCGCACATCTTCGATGATGCGTTGCTCCACACGGTCACGCTTTACGGTTCCGGCCTTGGCCAATACCGTCTCGTATGCCTGTTCTGCAGTCTCATAATCGGTCAGGGCATAGAGGTTGTAATCGTATTGGCCGATGTTGCCTGTTACTGAATATTTGTAATAGGGCAGGGAGGGTGTGAGCTTCACATCGGAGCGGATTTGGGCGAGTGAGTAGGTCTCGGCACTCATGCCATTCCAGTTATTGGTGTTGATGCTGGAGTTGCCTGCCATCACGTTGCCTTCGAGATACCATTTGGCCGGTGCCCATGACTTGGCACCATCGCGTGCGTAGGAGGAACTGACAAACTTGGAGCCGGAGGCTGTGGCCGGTCCCGGTTTGTAGTAGTTGCCAATGAAGTTGCATTCGTGGGCAGAGTTCAGCCCGTTATATTCATTGATTTCGGCTGTATTCTCGCCTCCGTAGCAGGCATTCCAGTTGCCCCAATTGTAGTTGACATTGTTGATGTATTCCAGGAATACGACATGGTCTTCGCCCCGCGCTCCGTTGAAACGGCAGCTGCGTGACTTGTTGTGGGCCAGCAGGTTGTGGTGGTAAGTGGCGGGTGAGCCTCCCCATTGGCAACCGTATCCGCGTACGCCCTTGCTGTGTCCGGCATCATAGAGGCCTTCGTGTACGATGCTGTATTGCACGGTGTGGAAGTGGCTGTCAAAGGCATTCATGTTTTCCTCGACCGACCAACCGAAGGTGCAATGGTCGAAGATGAAGTTCTGGCAGTTTTCTGCGCCACAGGCATTCTCGGCTATCAGGTTTCCGGCAGCATCTTTTTGTCCCACACGGAAACGGACGTTGCGGACAATGAAGTTTTCAGAACCTCCGAAATTCACTTTCTGATGAGTGATGACGATACCGTCGCCCGGAGCTGTCTGTCCGGCCAGTGTCCAGTCTGTCCGTTTGACTTTCAGGGCTGATGTCAATCTGATTTCGCCCGAAACGGCAAAGACTATGGTGATGGGTTTGCCTGCGTGCTGGCTGAAAGCCCAACGGAGCGTTCCGGCAGAACCATCGTCGGCTAATGAAGTGACCGTAACCACTTCACCGCCTCGTCCGCCGGTGGCATATTTGCCGAAACCTTCGGCCGTGGCGAAAGCTTTCAGGCGTTCTTTGCCTTGTGCCATGACGGCCTCTGAAGTGACACCGTGGCGCGAGATACCTTTTATATAATAGGTGGCGGCATCATCAGTGGCCGGCCGGGTGTAAGAGGGTTGGGTGACGGTGGCCACATAGCGGTTGTCAGCATATATGAACCATGCCACCTGGCTCTCATCGGCTGTCCAGGTGATGACGGGACCTGCTGTCTCGATATTGGTGGGAGTCCCTACGCTCAATATCTCTGTGGGCATGAAAGGCACCTTGGAGGCATTGGTGTAGAGGAAACCGGTATTGAAATAGGCTGTGTATTCCTTGTCGGTAGCCTGATGGCCGAAGGCGACACGTTTTGATACATCTGCCGCATTGCCTGATGGGTCAACATTCTTGTATTCGTAATAGGATGCCGTAGTTTCTGTGCCGTTCCATGTGGCCCATCCGGCAGGCTGGATGTGATTTCCTAACGTGCAGTGCATGAATGCGGTTCCTGCAGTCTCTTTCCATGGACGTCCCAGGTAGTATGAGCCGGCTGGTACACCTTCGGACGCAGTAATGTTGCACTTGTTGAAGAACAGGCCGGGATAGAAGGCATCGGCTGTCTCCAACTCGGGATAGAGAATCTTTGTCATCGGAGTCCACGACTCGGCAGCTGCGGTTATGTATTGTCCGCCCTTCACGCAGTTTATCTGGCACTGCTCGAACCATTCCAGTCCGCCGCCATAAATGAAATCAGTAGCCCCTTCGATGAAGCAACCGGTGAAGTATCCGCGGGCATTGTTGTCACTCTTGTAGGTGTCCTGGAATCCGGTGATGGTACAGTTTCTGAAGATGTGTCCGTCGCCCGCAGTAAAGAGGGCTTCGGCCTGTCCCACATTGCCCGATGTGTTTCGGATGGTGAGGTTTTCGGCATAGAAGCGGTCAACGAAGACGTTCAGGGCCGAACAGTCAAGGTAGCTCTTGCCATTGTCGCTCCCACGGTTTACGTTTGAAGTAAGGATGACACCTTCGCGGCTTTCGCCAATGAGGCTTATGAACTTGCCTTTGGCACTCTTGGTTCCGGCATAGATGTTTTCTTCATAGACGCCGTTCCTGATGAGGATGATTCCCCGTTTGCCGTCGGGTACGGCATCAATGGCCGCCTGTATGGTGGTGTGGTCGGCACTGCCGTCTTTGGCCACGGTCAGGAAGATGTGCTCTGCATGGGCATCGGGTGCTTCGACAGTCTCTTCGCCGGGCTTTTCGAATTCGGTTATCTCGCCCACGTCGGCCAATGGATTCTCGCGGGCAAAGGTGGCATCGGCCTCGGTTACAGGATTGCCATAAATCTTTATCTTGTGTACGCGTGGAGCCTGTTGACCTCCGAGCGGGCTGATGGCTGCGCCGAAGACGGATGTGCCGTCCTCCTTTGTCTGTACCAGGGTAGTGGCATCATCGCCGTCCCACACGCGCCAGCGCAGTGACACATCTTCGGCTTCGATGACATTTTCCATCAGATACCCCTGGTCGCTATATGAAGTGTAGCCGTTCTTATGACGGTTCGAACCCATCCACACGAGCGGTTTCCATGCGCCGTCTCCAATCTTGTAGTCGCACTTGATGCCTCGTCCCCACGAGGTGGAAGACCATGACCATTGCACCTTCTCCACGTATGGAAGGTGGTCAATCTGTACCCATCCGTGCATGGAGGTCTTGCCGTCCTGCGAAGCGTCGCGACACATCTGTACGAATCCGGCTTCGCCATAGTTGGGCTTGCCATTGGAGCCGTAGGTGATGTTGTCCTCCAGATAGACTTTATGTCCCTCCACACTCCAGTTATTGGGATAAGTGCCACTTCCTGTCACTCCCTCGCCCAGGTAATACTGCCGGCAGAAGGCGGCTGTAGCTCCGGCAAATCCGTTGTAGCTCTCCTTGTTGGCAAACGTGCAGTTGTGGAACAGCATGGGCCAACTCTCGGCTCCCACTACGGGAACTTCCAGAATGGTGTTCACATATCCGCCATCGCTGTACGACGGGCAGTCGCGTCCGGTTTCGCCTGTCCAGGTGTCGGGCATTGTGGCATCCGAGAAGTTTACATCGACTATCAGTGTGGTCTTTGCTTCGCTGCTCCATTCTGCAACGACGGATGCAGGATCGTAAGTAGCCTTTTGGGCCATTACTCCATAGGAAACCGATGCACACAGCAGGCAACAGATTCCTTTCATCAAGTTCTTTGATTTGTTCATATTGGTTTTGTATTTGTTTCGCATGGTCAATAATAACGGTGCAAATGTAGTACAAACCGTGGGAAATGCCAAATATTGACAGGAAAAAGTGGGGGCTGAGTGCTGAGTCAACGAGGCTATTGTTTGCATTCATGCAATTTTGCAATCCTTGGAAACGAAGTTTGATACAGGAATCCGTACGAACTATTTTTTAAAAAGCCCGACACTATTGCCCCTCTGTTTATAGAAGTTTGCGATAGTGCCGGACTAAATGGGAATTACAGCCGGACTTACTAACCATTTGTCCGAAAATAATTCAAATTGTATAAGAATATTGCTTAATTTATGCCTTGGAACTTGCCGTTGGCGCGCAGGATGTGGCGGAGCGAGCTGGCCAGCTCCTCGGACTCCTGCAGGAGGTTGAGATAGACGAGGGAAATCTCAATGCTTCCGGCTTCGCCTTCGTGCACACGGTCGAAGAGGGCACGGCGCAAGCGTGAGAACTCGCGCTTCAGGTCGCTGCACTCCTGACGGATGCGGTCGGAGTCGTCATACACGCCAGTGGCAATCACGTTTTCGGCACGGGTCATCAGCACCAGCAGGGTGTCGCGCAGGGGCAGGAACTCCTTGATGCAGACGGAGGGCAGGGGCTGGAAATGGTTATCGACATGCTCCAGACATGGCTCGCCCATGCGCTTGAGGCAGTAGAGCATCTGGGCGCTGCTGTTGCTTCCGAGGTGGAACCATGTGTTCTTCTCCATGGCCTGTATGCGATCAATCTTGCGGATACCTATCAGCTCGCGGCGGCGCAGACGCTTGTGCTGCTTGCGTTCGTCATCCACCTTGGAGAGCGACTTGCGCAGGGTGCGCAGGTTTTCCTCGATGAGGCCATCGGTGATGGCGGTGTAGTTCTTCACGGCGAAGTCGATGCTGCCGCTCAGGTTCTGCTTCACATGGCGGCTGAGCAACTGCCAGGCCTCATCCTTGTCGCGTGTGCTCTGCAGACGCTTGAAGAGGTCGTCATCGGCCAGCTCCTGCTGCTTCTTGCGGTAGGCAATGTTGCTGCGCACCAGCAGGAAGACGGCCAGGGCAATCATGGCACCCATGGCCACGAATCCGCCGTAGTACATGATGGTCACCACCAGGGCACTCATCACGAAGGCCACACCGGCTGTGAGGAACCATCCGCCAATGACACTGAGCATACCCGTAATGCGGAACACGGCACTCTCGCGGCTCCAGGCACGGTCGGCCAGCGACGTACCCATGGCCACCATGAAGGTGACGTAGGTGGTGGAGAGGGGAAGTTTCAACGAAGTACCCAAGGCGATGAGCAATCCGGCCAGCACGAGGTTGACCGATGCACGCACGAGGTCGAAGGCGGCACCGTCGGCCATGATGGCCTCGTCCTGATTGAAGCGGCTGTTAATCCACGTGCGGACGCTTTGGGGGATGATGCGGATGATGGCATTGGCTGCATTGGTGGTCGAGCGCACCATGCTGCGTGCCACGGCCGACGAGCCGAACATCTCCTCACCCTCGTCCTGACGGCTCAGGTTGACAGAGGTCTTGATGACGTTTTGTGCCTTCTTGCTGGTGGCCAAGGAGAACACCATGATGGCACCGGCTGCAACAAGGAATATCATAGGGGTCTTGGCCGGGCCGTTGAGCGACTCCATCAGGAAACCGTTCGGATTGCCGCCACCGTTGGCCACGAAATCATTGTAAGCATCCAGTCCCGCCAAGGGCACACCGATGAAGTTCACCAGGTCGTTGCCCGCAAAGGCCATCGCCAAGGCAAAGGTTCCCATCATCACGATGACCTTGAATACATTCACGCGGCACCAGTGCAGCACCTGCATCAGGATGGTGAAGCCGATGAAGCAACAGGTGACAATCATCCACGTATTCTCGGCCACCCACAGCTTGTTCTCCTTCGTCATGAAGGAAGAGTCCTTCAGTCCCTTGATGAGCATGAAGTAGATGATGGCCGTAGCCGCCAGTCCGCCGAACAGACCGATGGTCCACTTCAGGCGCGGCTTATAGTTGAAGGTGAATAT
>JAFQBB010000007.1 GCA_017416805.1 Bacteroidaceae bacterium | reverse complement strand
GCTTGATTGCTTGCTTGCTTGCTTGCTTGCTAACAAATTATCTGAGATAAACAAATGTTTGGCCATATTTCTTAGGGAGATTTAGGGGTTATTTAGCTGTCAGTGGATAGTTCTCGGGATGAGCAATGATAGAGAGGTTCAAATCGACATCCAACGACTCCCAACGGATGCGGCTCTTGCCCAACATCTGCACATTGAAGACATCACTCACCGCAGCAGTCTTGAACCAAGGAAACTTCCCGTAAGGCAGGTAATATTCCGTATCGCCAACCAAGAGCACCAATCCGTTCTTGGAGATGTAGGTCACTTCCATATTATTCTTTGCCGAAATGACTGTTCCATTTGTCTTTAATTGTTCGCTCATATTTGGGTTATCAACTTTATTTCCTTCGACGTGAATCCATGATTGTACACCAGTTCAACACTCGGCTCTATCCAGAATTTGGCATCACATTCTCCTTTCTCGACATGGATGTGCATCCTGTCCTCCTCCTTCGAATAAAAGAAGAAATCAAAGCCGTCTATCAACAAAGCCCTTGGACTCATAACGTTTTTCCTTTATCAGTTACCGCCTGCAAAAATAAAGAATTGGTTGGAAAACACCTACATTCTGTCAGCTTTTTTACATCTATAGTACAAAAAAACATATTGCCGGCTACTCCATCAACTGTTCGCCCATCCCCTTGATAGTGGGAATGAACATGCCTGCCAGGTCGCACATGGGATGATATAACACCGACTCGTCGCGGACAGAGGCCGGAAGCAGCTCGCCCTTGGGGTCAACGAACTCAAGCAATTGTGCCATCATACCCACAAGGAGCATGAACTTGACGGCACCGAGTCCGCCACCAAGCAGACGGTTTATCCACCCAAGGTGTATAACCTGCAGGGCTTTGGTGAGAAACGAAGCAAAAAGGGAGAACAGCAGGGGAACAATAATCCACAACAGGAAAAAGGCCAGCACCCGGCCTACAGTGGCCGACACACCGATGGCCGGAGCCATCCAGTCGCCCACCTCGACAAACAGGGCACGGGCCACCAGCAAACCGGCTATCAGCCCCACGAGCGAGGAGAACTGGCGCACGAACCCCTTCATCAGCCCCCACACGGCACCGATGCCGACAAATACAAGTATAATGATATCTATTGCGGTCATAATTTTAAGTTGACAAGTTGACGAGTTGACGAGTTGACAAGCAGATAAGAGTACCTATAAATAGCATTTACCCCTTGTCAACTTGTCAACTCGTCAACTCGTCAACTTAATTATTACAACGTCTGCTGTACTTCAATCTCCTGGAAGGATTCGATGATGTCGCCCACCTGAATGTCGTTATAGCCGACAAGGCTGATACCACACTCGAAGTTGGTTCCCACCTCCTTCACATCGTCCTTGAAACGTTTCAAGGCATTGATGTTTCCGGTGAAGATTACGATACCGTCGCGGATAAGGCGGGCCTTGTCCGAACGCTTCACCTTGCCTTCCTTCACCATAGCACCGGCCACGGTACCCACCTTGGTGATACGGAACACTTCGCGCACCTCGATAGTAGAGGTGACCTCTTCCTTCACCACCGGAGCAAGCATACCCACCATAGCGGCCTTCACCTCTTCGATGGCATCGTAGATTACCGAATACTTGCGGATATCCACACCGTTCTGTTCGGCCAGCTTGGCGGCTGAAGCAGAAGGACGCACCTGGAAACCTACGATGATGGCACCCGATGCAGAAGCCAGCACGACGTCTGACTCGGAAATCTGTCCCACACCCTTGTGCAGCACATTCACCTGAATCTGCTCGGTAGAGAGTTTTATCAACGAGTCGCTCAACGCCTCGACAGAGCCGTCCACGTCACCCTTCACAATGATGTTCAACTCATGGAAGTCGCCCAAAGCCAGACGGCGGCCCACCTCATCAAGGGTAAGCATCTTCTGGGTACGCAAGCCCTGTTCGCGCTGCAACTGTTCACGCTTGTTGGCAATCTCGCGTGCCTCCTGCTCTGTCTCTATCACGTGGAAGGTATCACCTGCAGCAGGCGCACCGTTCAGGCCGAGAATCAATACCGGTTCGGCCGGTCCGGCCTCTTTCACACGCTGGTTACGCTCGTTGAACATCGCCTTGATCTTACCATAATGTGTACCTGCCAACACGATATCACCCACGCGGAGTGTTCCGTTCGACACGAGCACTGTGGCCACATAACCACGTCCCTTATCCAATGATGATTCGATGATAGAACCGGTAGCCTTACGGTCGGGGTTGGCCTTCAGTTCCAACATTTCAGCCTCCAGCAATACCTTCTCGAGCAATTCTTCCACACCGAGTCCCTGCTTGGCAGAGATATCCTGGCTCTGGTACTTGCCACCCCACTCCTCTACGAGGAAGTTCATGGCAGCCAGTTCCTCCTTAATCTTATCGGGATTGGCAGCAGGCTTGTCCACCTTGTTGATGGCAAACACGATAGGCACTCCGGCAGCCATGGCATGATTGATGGCCTCCTTTGTCTGAGGCATCACACTATCATCGGCCGCCACAATGATGATGGCAATATCAGTAGCCTTGGCACCACGGGCACGCATAGCGGTAAATGCCTCGTGACCGGGAGTATCAAGGAATGTGATGTTCCGGCCGTCGTCCAATGTCACGTGATAGGCACCGATATGCTGGGTGATACCACCTGCCTCACCGGCAATCACATTGGCCTTACGGATATAGTCGAGCAATGATGTCTTACCGTGGTCAACGTGTCCCATCACCGTCACAATCGGCGCGCGGGGTTGCAAATCCTCTTCACGGTCCTCCTCCTCAGTGATGGCTTCAGCCACTTCGGCGCTCACATATTCTGTCTGGAAGCCGAACTCTTCGGCCACCATATCAATGGTTTCAGCATCGAGGCGCTGGTTGATGGACACCATGATACCGATGCTCATACAAGTACCGATAACCTTTGTCACAGGCACATCCATCATAGTTGCTAGTTCGTTGGCGGTCACAAACTCTGTAAGTTTGAGCACCTTGCTTTCCAACTCTTCCTGCATCTCCAACTCCATCTGGCGGTTGAAGGCATTTTCGCGTTTCTCCTTGCGGAACTTGGCCCCCTTGTTCTTGCCTTTAGCTGTAAGACGGGCCAACGTCTCCTTCACCTGCTTTGCCACATCCTCATCACTGACTTCAGCCTTTACCGGTTGTTGTTTCTTGCGATCACGGTCTTTACGCTTACGGTCATTCTTATCGGCCGCAGGAGCACCGGGGAATCCTCCTCCACCATTGTTCTGTTTCTGTCCTGACTGACGAAAAGCATTGCCTGCATTGGCTCCCTCTTTCGCTATATCAACCCGCTCTTTGTTGATGCGGTTGCGTTTTTTCTTTCTCTTGGTTTCTTCACCACTTCCATCCTCGCCATCCTTACGGATTTCCTTCATGATAGAATCCTTGAACTGCTTGCGTTGTTCCTGACGCTGAAGTTCCTTAGCTTCGCGCTCTTTCTTGCGCTCCTCTTTGGATTTCTTCTTCGGACGGGTAGATTGGTTCAATGCTGCCAGGTCAATCTGTCCTACCACATTGATTTTGGAAACAAACTCCGGAGTACGCAATTTGAATACGTCTTCAGCCTTCTCCTCTTCAGCGGCAACAGGCTCTTCAACAACCTTCTCCTCCACCACGGGAGCCGGTGTTTCTTTCACCACCACTTCCTGCACAGGCTCCGCTTTCGGAGGCTCCACCACAGGTTTCTCCACCACGGGTTCAGGCTCTTTTACAACAACAGGCTTCACCTTTTCAGCCTTAGGCTTCTGTTCGTCCTTTTTAAGGGCAGGAGTCTCTTTCTCAGGAGCAGGTGTGGGAGATTTTCTTTCCAGATTGTCCAAATCTATTTTCCCAACGGGCTTGAATTTGGGTTTCAACTCTTCTGATACTTCCAAACGTACAACCTCTTCCGGCTTCTTTTCTACCGGTTGGGCAGGCTTTTCTTCTTTGGCCTTTTTCCAATCGCGCATGGGTTTTACGGGCTTCCCCTTCAACACCTCATCTTTCCCAAACTCTGCAACAAGTGCATTATATTGGTCGTCCGTGATTTTTGCATTGGAATCAGCTTCAACCGTGCCAAACCCCTTCTTTTGCAGGAACTCAACGGCCGTCGATATTCCCACATTCAATTCTCTTATAACTTTACTTAGTCTTACTGCCATAATTATTTAATTTGCCAATGTGTAAACAATGTGCTAATGTGCTAATAAGCGGCCTGTCGGCCTCAAGTGTGCCGCATGGTTTATTAACACATTGGCACATTAGCACATTGGCATATTAATTTATTCTTCAAACTCTGCTTTTAATATATTGAGGATTTCATCCACAGTATCTTCTTCCAAATCCGCTTTCTGGACAAGCATGTCACGTGGAGCATCCAACACGCCCTTGGCTGTATCAATACCTAACTTCTTGATAGCATCAATAATCCATCCGTCAATCTCATCACGGAATTCATCAAGCATGATATCTTCCTCGCCTTCACCTTCTTCCAACTCACGGAACACGTCGATGGTGTATTCGGTAAGCATACTTGCCAACTTGATATTCATACCTTGCTTACCAATAGCCAAAGAAACCTCTTCGGGACGGAGATAAACCTCTGCCTTGTGATTTTCCGAATCCAATTCAAGAGTGCTTACTTTTGCAGGACTAAGAGCACGTTTGATAAACAATTCAATGTTGCTGGTATAAGGGATTACATCTATATTCTCATTGCGCAATTCACGAACAATACCACGGATACGCGAACCCTGTACACCCACACAAGCACCTACCGGATCAATGCGGTCATCGTATGACTCTACAGCAATCTTGGCACGTTCACCAGGAATACGGGCTATACGACGAACTGTAATCAAACCATCATTAATCTCCGGCACCTCATTTTCCAACAAACGCTGCAAGAATACAGGAGAAGTACGGCTCAAGATAATCTTCGGATTATTGTTCACATTGTCCACACGGGCTATGACAGCACGCACGGCCTCTCCTTTGCGATAGAAATCTGAAGGTATCTGTTCACTCTTTGGCAACAACAATTCATTACCCTCATCGTCCAACAACAGGATTTCCTTTTTCCATATCTGATATACTTCAGCACTGATTATAGTACCTACTTTATCTATATACTTATTATACAGACTATCTTTCTCCAATTCCAAGATCTTAGAAGCCAAAGTCTGACGCAGATTCAAGATGGCACGACGTCCAAAGCTCTCGAAAAACACCTCATCAGTCACTTCTTCACCCACCTCATATGAATCGTCAATCTTTTGCGCCTCACTAAGTGCTATCTGCATATTAGGGTTCGTCAACTCTTCATCAGGCACCACCTCACGGTTACGCCAAATTTCAAAGTCGCCCTTATCGGGATTGACAATCACATCATAATTTTCATCCGTACCGAACATCTTGGCAATCACGCTACGGAAGCTCTCTTCCAACACGCTCACCATGGTTGCTCTATCAATATTCTTCGTCTCTTTAAATTCCGAGAAGGTATCAATCAAACTGATTGTTTCTGCTTTCTTAGCCATATATTTGTTATTATTTAAAATTTATCAAGTATTTAGTATATTTAATTTCATCGTACGAAAAAGTCAAATCTTCATCCATCAGTTTTGGACGCTTTTCACCCTCCAACCTCACCTTCTTACTGATTGTCAGCGTCATTTTATCTTCCGTAGCTTCCTTCAATACACCAGAGAGTTTTTTGCCTTCAGCTGTCAGCACCTCCACTTCTTTCCCTACATGGTTTACATACTGCTGCAACACTTTAAAAGGCTGTCCGATACCTGCCGAACCGACCTCCAGTTCAAAGTCTTCCTTTTCACGATCGAATCCCGATTCGATAAACCTGCTCAGTTCTACACAATCTTCAATCCAAACACCCTCTGCATGGTCAATTTCCACCACAATGCGATTGTCTGGAGTTACGGATACATCCACCAAAAAATAATCTTTACCTTCCAGCCATTCGTTTACCCGCTGGACTACTACGCTTTTCTCTATCATGCGCACTATTAAAATGTAATAAAATAAAAATGGGGCCTTATCAAGCCCCACAACATAATCATCATTTCGCCTGCAAATATACAAATAAAGGTTAGAACAGCCAACTATTCACGCAAAAAAGAGTATTTTTGCAGCATAAAAATAGAAAAACATGAGAAAAAGAGCACAAAACAGCAACAAACAATTCTTAATTGGCACGGCTGCCATGGCTTTTGCCGTCATTGCCGTAGTTGTAATATTCCTAATTTTGTCTGTACCACACATCAATTTTTCAAAAGAAGATAAGAAACATACCGACACCTATCTGATTGAACTTTCTCAAGGATTCGTTGGTGATTCTGCCGTGATATATTTGAATGACAGTTTGCTATGGGAAGGAGGAGTCCCAACAGACACAATATGCTTACGCATCGACCGGTTTGCCGATGAAAATACCTTAATGGCAAGCCGTACACGGGACGATGCCGTCAACTTTTTCCCATTAAAGCCAGAAGGAGGAAAGTTTGTACTCCGAAATATACAAGGAGTGATTTCTTTGACAAAGCGTCCCGAATAACTATCCCTCACCTCACTCTTATTTGGTTTTACAAGAAACTATTTTACTTTTTTCTTGTATTATACAAAGAAACTTTGTACTTTTGCACAAAGTTACCGGATTTGTGCAATCTCTATTAGTTGGTATAAGTAATAATGAAGACATCAAGAACAAAAGAACTGTTTGTAAACGTGGCGCGACAACTTTTCGCCCAAAATGGTGTTGAAAATACCACAATGAACGATATTGCATTGGCATCAGGAAAAGGACGACGCACACTTTACACATACTTCAAGAATAAGGAAGACGTATATTTTGCAGTCATCGAATCGGAATTGGACATGCTGACAAAAATGATGCGTAAAGTAGCCGCCAAGAATACAGCTCCTGATGAAAAGATTCTGGAACTGATATACACCCATTTGGACACTATAAAAGATGTGGTACACCGGAATGGGACTCTTACCGCAGAATTCTTTCGCGACATTTGGCGAGTAGAGCGCATCCGCATGCGATTCAACTACAATGAGACAGCCATATTTCGTGAGGTATTGGCTGAAGGAATACAGAAAGGTGTGTTTGACATTGACAATGTGGACATTTATGCCAACATATTGCACTGCTGTGTCAAAGGTATTGAGGTCAACTATATCCGTGGCCGAATAGGCAAAGGATTAGACCGACAGACCGTAAAACATTATGTGAGACGCATCGTTTTTGGTGCATTGAATAAGATTCATTGATTTACTAAACCTATAAAATTCAACAATTAAATTATGGGACTGTTAACAGGTAAAACAGCAATTGTAACTGGTGCTGCACGCGGCATCGGTAAGGCCATTGCATTGAAATTTGCAGCAGAAGGTGCAAACATTGCATTTACAGATTTGGCCATTGACGAGAACGGACAAAACACAGAAAAAGAGATTGCCGCTTTGGGAGTCAAAGTCAAAGGGTACGCTTCGAATGCAGCCAATTTTGAAGAGACAGAAAAAGTGGTAAACCAGATAAAGGAAGACTTTGGCAGTATTGACATTCTGGTGAACAATGCAGGCATCACCAAAGACGGATTAATGATGCGAATGAGCGAAGCCCAATGGGACGCAGTAATTGCAGTAAACTTGAAATCCGCTTTCAACTTCATACATGCTTGCACCCCCATCATGTTGCGCCAAAAGAGCGGCAGCATCATTAATATGGCCTCTGTTGTCGGAGTACACGGAAATGCCGGACAATGCAACTACTCTGCTTCTAAAGCAGGAATGATTGGTTTGGCCAAGTCCATTGCCCAGGAGTTGGGTTCGCGCGGAATCCGAGCCAATGCCATTGCACCAGGATTCATCATCACTGAAATGACAGCCCAGTTAAGTGATGAAGTAAAGAACGAATGGGCCAAAAAGATTCCTCTCCGCCGAGGAGGAACACCAGAAGATGTTGCCGATGTAGCAACCTTCTTGGCATCAGACATGTCTTCTTACGTGTCAGGACAAGTTATTCAGGTTGACGGCGGCATGAATATGTAATCAGCAACAAACTGCAACCCACGAGCTACGGGCACAATCTGCAAAGCCTTTCATCAGGCTATAGAGAGTTTCACCCGTAGCTCGCGGTTTTATTATTTCGCACCTATGACAGTAGTTTACGAAGACAACCACATCATAGTGGTCAACAAGAAATCCTCTGAAATTGTCCAAGGGGACAAGACTGGCGACACACCTCTTTCCGAAATGGTGAAACACTATCTGAAGGAGAAGTATCAGAAGCCTGGCAACGTCTTTGTCGGAGTAACTCATCGGTTGGACCGTCCTGTCAGTGGGTTAGTTATTTTCGCCAAGACGAGCAAAGCCTTATCAAGACTGAACGACATGTTCCGACTGGGGGAAGTACACAAAGTTTATTGGGCCATCGTGAAGAACCCGCCTACAGAACAAACTGGTGAACTCTGCCATTGGTTGGTGCGCAATGAGAAACAGAACAAATCATTTGCTTACAACCACGAGGTGAAGGATGGCAAAAAAGCTGTGCTGCGCTACAGGCATATAGGAAGTTCTGAACGTTACCACCTCTTGGAGGTAGAGCTAATGACCGGACGCCACCATCAGATACGTTGCCAACTGGCCAAAATGGGATGCCCCATCAAAGGAGACTTGAAATATGGATCTGCCCGCTCCAATCCGGACGGAAGTATCTGCCTCCATGCACGGAGGGTAAGTTTCATCCATCCCGTCTCCAAACTACCTATAGAATTGGAAGCCCCTCTGCCATCCGGCAGTCTGTGGGAAGAGTTCGGACAATATTGAAAAGAGATACCAGTTGTCCCAACTATAAATCCTCCTTACTTTTCACTTGCCTTATCCAATATCCGCATGTAGGAGAGTTGCAGGAGTCACAGAGGTTCAGGCAATACCTTAATTATACATATCAAACAACACCTTAATAAATAATATTATATATAGGAGAATACCATTGAATTTACTTTAACCAAACAACATCATGACAAAAAGATTTATGTACCTGGCAGTTCTGATACTGAGCTGTTGGACAATGATGGGATTGGCACAGACCGACCCTTCCAAAGCTCCGGCTTTCAGCAATGAAAGTGGAGTCGTAATGGATTCATGCGATTATGTAGTGGCTCAAGATGGAAGCGGTGACTTCCGCACCGTTCAGGAGGCCATCAATGCCGTTCCCGATTTTCGCAAGAAGATAACCCGTATCTATATCCGCAAAGGCATCTACAAAGAGAAACTGGTCATTGCCCCCTGCAAGCAACATATTGCCCTTTATGGAGAAGACGGAGCCATACTTACCTATGACGACTATGCCAACAAACCCAATGCTTTTGGCGAGAATAAGGGCACATCAGGCTCAGCCTCCATCTACATTTATGCATCGGACTTCTATGCCGAGAATATCACATTTGCCAATTCTGCAGGCCCCGTGGGACAGGCTGTAGCCTGTTTTGTAGCCGGAGACCGTGCTCACTTCAAGAAATGCCGCTTCCTCGGTTTCCAAGACACTCTTTATACATGGGGGCGTAACAGCCGCCAATACTACGAGGAATGCTACGTAGAAGGTTCGGTAGATTTCATCTTCGGAGCATCCACAGCCGTCTTCGACCGTTGCCACATCCACAGCAAGACAAAAGGTTACGTCACAGCACCCAGCACACCTCAAGAGGCGAAGTATGGGTATGTCTTCTATGACTGCCGACTGACAGCCGAAGCGGGTTTGGAAGGAAAAGTCTATCTGTCCCGCCCATGGCGTCCATACGGTCAGGCCGTCTATGTGCGTTGCGAATTAGGCAACCACATCCGTCCCGAAGGTTGGCACAATTGGGGAAAGGAGACCAATGAGAGGACTGCCTTCTATGCCGAATACCAATGCTACGGCCCAGGTGCAGACATTGAGAAGCGCGTATCCTGGAGTCATCAGCTCCCTAACTTGCGGGGATACACCATGCACGAAGTCCTTGCCGGTTCTGACGGGTGGAATCCTTGCCGCTGATACAAGGGTTACACATCTGAAACTGATTCAGGCGCGGACTGCGCGGATTATACAAAGGTTGTAGAGCCTGTGTAATCCACGCAGTCCGCGCCTGAAAGATATAAGGCTTCCTGGCTTTTCTTCATTTCCCGCAGAGGGGAATCCGTACAGGAATCAGACCGGGTAATGCAGGTTTTCTTCTGTGGCCACTTCCAATACCTCTGTCAGATATTTGCGTGCCTCCCAGCGGGCCATAGGCAGGTCTTGCAACAGGTAGTTACCACAATCCTTAGGCGCAGCCCCCGGTATATCCCCCTCATAGTCAGCAACAAACCGGAAAGTTTCAATCATCAAGGGGAGTATATCGGCCGATTGGAGGTCGCCCCGCACCAGCAAGTAATTACCCGTAAGGCATCCCATAGGCCCCCAATAGATAATGCGGTCGGCCCATACCGGATGATTACGCAGGAAAGTGGCTGCCAAATGTTCTATAGTGTGCAGGGCGCCCTGGCCAAGAGCCGGCTCCCTATTGGGTTCCTTCATACGGATATCAAATGTCGTGATTGTCTCATCGCCTACTCTGTCTTGACGTGAAACGTATATGCCACGTACCAGGCGGTTGTGGTCAATGGTAAAGCTGGGTATCTTTTTCATAATAACTATCGGTTGAGTTGTTCGGGTAGTGCATTCAAGAATTGATGGGTGATGCCAAACGAGCGGTCGGCCACCGTCTGCCAGAAGTTGGTGTATTGCTGCCAGTGCTCCTCCGCTCCCGGTGTATCACTGATAATGCGGAAACTGATGAAGGGTACTCCGTAAAGGTGACATACCTGAGCAATGGACCCTGATTCCATATCCACAGCCAGCCCCTCGGGAAAGTTCCTCTTGATGGAATCCAATTCACTGCGGTCAGTAATGAACTTGTCACCACTACAGATAAGTCCGCCGTGTACGGTCATTCCCTCCACTTCAGGAGTCAAGGCCAACGCACATTGCAGCAAGGTCTCGTCTCCTGCAAAGCGGGCAGGCAGTCCTTGCACTTGTCCGTATTCGTTACCTTCGCCACACCATACATCATGATAGGCTATGTGCCTGCTGACCACCACATCCATCACCTTCAAGCACGGGTCGATACCTCCGGCCACTCCTGTGCTGACAATGCAGTCCGGCCCAAAACGGCTGATGAGTTCTACTGCTCCGGCAGCCGCATTCACTTTCCCAATGCCGCATTGCATCAGGACAAGGGTATTCCCACCGGCTTCTCCCTCCGTAAAGTTGAAGGGGCCGCCACTATGTTCCCGTTTGTTCCTGAGGAGCTTGACAACCTGCTCATGCTCCACAGTCATGGCTGTAATAATTCCTATTTTCATGTCCAATCAGTTAATTCTGCCTGCAAATGTACGTATTTTATCAGAGTTAGTTGTATCTTTGCGGCTCTAAATAACACATTTATGATGAAAATACTGAAAAGCCTGCTGCCCGAGGTGGCAGTTATTGCACTGTTTGCTCTTATCTCCTTCGTCTATTTCTATCCGGCCAATGTCGAAGGGTTAGTATTGGGTCAGCACGACCACACGGCCGGTATCGGTTCCGGCCAGGAGTCAGCAGAGTATTACAAGCGTACGGGTGAACGCACCCGTTGGACCAATGCCCTCTTTGGCGGTATGCCCACCTACCAGATGTCGCCCAGCTACGATTCCACCAGCCACCTGGCGTGGTTCGAAGTGTTCTGGCGACTGAACATGCCGGGCGATGGCCGCTACGTATTCATCATGCTGTTGGGATTCTACCTGCTACTCCGTGCGTTCGACTTCCGCAAGTGGATGGCCGCACTGGGAGCCGTGCTCTGGGCCTTCTCGTCCTATTTCTTCATCATCATTGCTGCCGGACACATCTGGAAGGTGATGACTCTTGCCTACATCCCTGCCACCATTGCCGGTATGGTCATGATATACCGGGGTCACCGCCTGTGGGGAGCTTTGGTCACTACGCTGTTCATCGCGTTGCAGATCCGTTCCAACCACGTGCAGATGACCTACTACTTCCTCTTCCCTATGCTCTTCATGGCCATAGCCTTTGCCGTCGATGCCTGGCGTCAGGGCAAGCTGGCTTCTTTCTGGAAGTCATCGGCCGTGCTGCTTGTGGCCGGTGTGTTGGGAGTATGCACCAATTTGTCCAATCTTTACCACACCTACGAATATAGCAAGGAAACCATGCGCGGCAAGAGTGAACTGGTCAAGGCCGACACCGGCAACCAGACCAGCAGCGGATTGGAACGCGACTACATCACCGCCTGGAGCTATGGCATCGGCGAGACATGGACTCTGCTCGTGCCCAACACCAAAGGTGGTGCCTCTGTGCCCATGGGGCGCAACAAGGAGGCCATGAAGCAAGCCAGTCCCGTATATCGCAGCCTCTATAACCAGATAGGACAATATTGGGGCGAACAGCCCGGCACATCGGGTCCTGTCTATGTAGGAGCCTTCGTAGTGGTGCTCTTCGTGCTGGGTCTGTTCGTTGTGCGTGGGCCTATGAAGTGGGCCTTGGTTGCAGCCACTGTGCTCTCCATCCTGCTTTCGTGGGGAAAGAACTTCATGGGATTCACCGACCTGTTCCTTGACTATGTGCCCATGTATGCCAAGTTCCGTGCCGTGGCCTCCATCCTGGTCATTGCCGAGTTCACCATCCCCCTGTTAGGCATGATGGCCCTGAAGGAGGCCGTTGAGCGCATCAATGCTGATGGATTGAAGTCCAAGGAATATCTGGGCGGCCGCCTTTCACTGTTGCAGTGCATCGGCCTGAGTGCCGGCCTTGTAGGAGGCATCACACTGCTCTTTGCCCTGATGCCGGGCCTATTCTTCCCCAACTATATCTCTACCAGCGAGATGGCCATGCTGAAGGAGGGACTTCCTGCCGAGCATCTGGCTCCCTTCCTGGCCAACCTCAGCGAGGTGCGCCAAAGCATCTTTGTCAGCGATGCATGGCGCAGTTTCGTCATCATTGCCATCGGCACTGCCATTCTGTTGGCCTATACCACCCGCAAGATGGGAACCAGGTGGATGGTGGGGCTGCTCTTCGTCCTCTGCCTTTTCGACATGTGGCAGGTGAACCTGCGCTACCTCAACCCGCGCGACAAGAACCAATACACCCCCAAGCGTGCTGTGACAGCCAGTTTCAAGAAGACGCCTACCGATGAGGAGATTCTCAAGGACAAGGCCTTGGACTACCGCGTACTGAACCTGGCCGGCAACACCTTCAACGAGAACAACACCTCGTACTTCCACAAGAGTGTGGGCGGATACCACGCTGCCAAGTTGCGCCGCTACCAGGAGATGATAGAAGAGCACATAGGCGGCGAGATACGCACAGTGATGCAGGAAGCTGTCCGCACACAAGGCCGGTTGGACAGTGTGCAGGTGGACCGTTTCCCCGTACTGAACATGCTCAACACCCGCTGGTTCATCATGCCGGCACAGAGTGGCGGCACCCTGCCCCTCTTCAACCCGCACGCCCTTGGCAATGCCTGGTTTGTAAGCGAGGTGAAGTATGTGGACAATGCCAACCAGGAGATTGAGGCTCTCCACACCATCAATCCGGCCGTTACGGCTGTAGTGGACACCAAGTTCAAGGAGGTAGTGAAGAGCGTAGAGTCAGAAGGCAGTATAGTGCTGAAGGAGTACGATGCCAACCGCTTGCTTTACGAGACTGACAGCAAGACGGGCGGCACAGTGGTGTTTGCCGAGATATACTACCCCGGATGGCGTTCCTACGTTGACGGTGAGGAGGTAGAGCACGGACGTGCCAACTACATCCTGCGTGCCATGAACGTGCCTGCCGGGAAGCATACCATAGAGTTCGTATTCGACCCGAAGTCGCTCCACGTCACCGAAGCCATTGCCTATACGGCACTCGGCCTGTTGCTCGTGGGCTTCATTGTGGGAGTGGTGACGGCTGTGAGGAGGAGGAAGACAGCTGAGTAAGTAGGTCATCATCCAAATAACCGACCTGTATTGATAGGCACGGATTACACGGATTAACACGGAGAATTATACCCATCAGGTATAGAAGACCGTGTTAATCCGTGTAATCCGTGCCTATATTCATATCTTGCCCCTGTTGTTGCTTATCTGAACCACCGCCCCACTATAGGAAGGCGGCTGAGGGGGAAGTCATGCTTGACAGTGTAGGCCACGAAGAGTCCCATCAGGAGGGTGTTGATGGCCAGGCGGAGGAAGATGTCCCACTCAGAAGGAACAAGGGTGGAGAGGAAGTAGAGGACAATGGCCAACGAGGCATAGCGCCCCATGCAACGCAGGTCATAGCGGATGGGGTACTTGCGCTGGCCTATGAAGTAGGAGAGCAACATGCATACACCATAACCCGCCACCCCAGCCCAGGCGCAGGCCATATAACCATAGTGGGGAACCAAGAGGAAATTGAGCAGGACGATGAGTGCACAGCCCGTCAGTGAGAACCAGGCCCCATAGCGGGTCTGGTCGGTCAGTTTGTACCAGAACGAGAGGTTGAAGTATATGCCCATGAATATCTCGGCCACCATGACGATGGGCACCACGCGGAGCCCTTCCCAATAGGCGGGGGCAATGATATAGCGCAGCAGGTCCATGTAGAACATGACGGCCAGGAAGGCCATCAGGGCAAAGATGACGAAGTACTTCATGGCCTGTGCATAGGTGTCGCGGTTGTCGCGCTCGGCGGCCTTGCCGAAGACAAAGGGTTCGTAGGCATAGCGGAAGGCCTGTATGAGCATGGCCATAATCATGGCTATCTTGCTGGCCGCTCCGTAGATGCCCAGTTGGGCACGGGCAGCCTGTTCGGGGCCATCATAGACGAAGGGGAAGATTATCTTGTCGGCAGTCTGGTTGAGGATGCCTGCCAGTCCCAGTATGAGGATGGGGAACGAGTAGGCCAGTATCTGCCTCCACAGGCGGTAGTCGAAACGGTAGCGGAAACCTGTCAGCTCGGGCCAGAGCAGGACGGTGATGGAGGCGGTGCAGACCAGGTTGATGCCAAAGACGTAGCCTACTCCCACCCCGGGATTGTAGAACGAGGCCACCCACTCGGGATGGCTTTCGTAGAGCGAAGGCAGGAGGAGGAAGTAGAGCAGGTTAAGCCCGATGTTCATGACGATGAAGAGCAACTTCAGGCCTGCAAACTTCAGGGCCTTCTTCTGGTAGCGGAGCCAGGCGAAGGGGATGCTCTGAAAGGCATCGAGTGCCACGACTGCGGCCATGATGCCTATGTACTCGGGGTGGTCGGCATAGCCCATGAAGGCGGCCACACTGTCCAGCCCGCCCAGCACAAGCAGGAGGAAGAGCAGCGAGGTGGCAAAGACGGATATGAGGACTGTGCTATATACCCGTGTGGGCTGCAGGCCTTCCTTGTTGGCAAAACGGAAGAATCCCGTCTCCATGCCGTAGGTGAGCAGCACCATCATCAGTGCCGTGAGGGCATAGACATTGGTGATGACTCCGTACCCGCCCGAAGCGGCACTCAGCTTGGCGGTGTAGAGGGGCACGAGCAGGTAGTTGAGGAAACGGCCCACAATGCTGCTCAGGCCGTAGATGGCCGTCTCTTTGGCCAGTGATTTGAGGTTTGCCATGTGTGTGTGTCTTTATTAAGAGAAGTTCTTCCCAGAAGGAGTTAAAGGAGAAGTTTCCTTGAGCGATAGTGAAAAATCACTCACTTCGCTCGTTAGGAGTTAAAGGAGTCAGAGCCGATTGTTCTGCTCACTCATCACTCGTAGCTCGTAGCTCATCACTCGTCACTCGTAGCTCGTAGCTCATCAGAACAGGCTCTCCATTCCCCCATCATTGCGCAGGGGACTTTTGCCGAGGTGGCGGTAGGCCAGTTCGGTCACTTCGCGTCCGCGGGGTGTGCGTTTGATGAATCCCTCCTTGATGAGGAAGGGTTCATAGACCTCCTCCACGGTGCCGGTGTCCTCGCCGATGGCAGTAGCAATGGTGCTCACGCCTACGGGGCCTCCTTTGAACTTGTCTATGATGGTGTTCAGAATCTTGTTGTCAATCTCGTCCAGGCCGTGGCGGTCAATGTTGAGCGCCTCGAGGGCATAACGTGCAATCTCGGTGTCGATGCATCCGCTGCCCTTCACTTGGGCAAAGTCGCGCACACGCCTCAGCAGGGCGTTGGCTATACGGGGGGTACCGCGGCTGCGGCCTGCAATCTCGGCTGCCGCCTTCGGGTCGCAAGGCACGTTCAGAATCCTGGCCGAACGGAGAATGATGCGTGTCAGTACCTCCGTGTCGTAGTACTCCAAGTGGAGGTTGATGCCGAATCGGGCCCGCAAGGGTGCGGTGAGCAGTCCGCTCCGGGTGGTAGCTCCCACCAGGGTGAAGGGGTTGAGCCCTATCTGTATGCTCCGTGCCGAAGGGCCTTTGTCAATCATGATGTCTATGCGGTAGTCCTCCATGGCCGAGTAGAGGTATTCCTCCACAATAGGGCTGAGGCGGTGAATCTCGTCGATGAAGAGCACATCGTTAGGCTCCAGCGAGGTGAGCAGTCCGGCCAGGTCGCCCGGCTTGTCAAGGACAGGGCCGCTCGTTATCTTGAACCCCACACCCAGTTCGGCTGCAATAATCTGGCTCAAGGTCGTCTTACCCAGTCCCGGAGGTCCGTGGAGCAGGGTGTGGTCAAGCGGCTCACCGCGCAGGCGGGCTGCCTGTACGAAGATGCTGAGGTTCTCCACCACCTTGTTCTGCCCACTGAAGTCGCTGAACCTCAAGGGGCGGAGTATGTTCTCGTACTCCCTCTCGCGGCTGGACAGCTGCTCTTCGCGTATGTCAAAGTTGTCGTCCATACTGTCTCTCTTTTGAAATGTTGCCCCAAAGGTAGGAAAACTTCTGCACCTATCCGCCTTTTTATTGCATTAATTAAGGTATTGGGTCCGCTTTAGGAGGTATTTCGCCATGCTGTTGGCTATAAATTCACCATTACTGCCCAGTAAAGATTTAGCCAAGGCCCCTGTTTGCCCATTAACGGTCTCTTGTCACCCTGAGCGCAGCCGAAGGGTCTCAGGGCATAGCAAAGAGACCGTAGGCAATACTCAGAGATTCTTCGGCTGCGCAAACTCCGCTCAGAATGACAGAGACCGTCAGTATAAGAACCGGTGTCCGGTAAATAGCTATAATGTTTTGCCAGTCAGCCTTTCCCCATCTCCGCCGCAGTCCTGATATCCCCATCTCTCCCACCCCGATGTGGGGCAGAGTGAGGCCCGGATGTAAAACAGCATGAACCCCGATGTAAAAGGGCCAGAGACCGGTATGTAAACATGGGACGGACACTGATATAATCTCTATCCAAAGATTTCGGATTTGTATCCAAAGGCTTTGGATATATATCCGATGGTTTTGGATTTGTATCCAAAGGCTTTGGATAGAGATTATATAGGTATATCGCGTATGTTTATCTCACTATCTCTAAGGGTTTTACATCGGTATTTCATGCCGTTTTGGGACAGAATGTCGGACGGAACGGGATAAAGGGGATGGACGGAGCGGGACAAAGGCTCCTGTCTGGCTTGATATATGTGGTACTCCCTCTATCCGAACTCCCCCGGCCTTTGGCCACCCCCTCTATAAACAGAGGGGGAGCCTTGGGCGGTCACTCTTCTACCGCTTTGGCAGGTTGGTGTGGATGTCAGTCAGAGCAACCCACTGAGTTCCCGTAATCTCTCTTCCGCTTGTGCTCCCGAAACTCCTCCTCTGTTTATAGAGGAGGGGGACCGCTTGCGGTGGAGGAGTTCGGTATCCAAAGGCCCTTCTATGTTTTCCCTTAACCCCTCTCCGCCTGTGCTCCCAAAACTCCTCCTCTGTTCATAGAGGAGGGGGGGAAAGAAAAAAAGAGGGAAGCATGTGCGGACTTCTCCGAAAGTTTTGTACATTTGCCCCACAAAACAGGATTTAGAGAGAAAGAGCAACGTATGGTACTGAACTACATCTGGGTGGGATTCTTCCTTGTGGCCTTCGTGGTGGCCGTGGCGAAGTTGGTTTTCATGGGCGACACGTCAGTGTTTCCGGCCATGATGGACTCCACGTTCAGTTCGGCCGAGACGGCCTTCACCATCTCACTGGGCCTGACGGGTGTGCTCAGCCTCTGGCTGGGCATTATGAAGGTAGGCGAACGGGGCGGAGTGGTCGATGTGCTGGCCCGCCTGATGAGCCCCTTGTTCAGCCGGCTCTTTCCGGACATCCCGAAGGGACACCCCGTGACGGGTACCATCTTCATGAACATAGCGGCCAATATGCTGGGGCTGGACAATGCGGCCACTCCCCTCGGACTGAAGGCCATGGAGCAGATGCAGGAGCTGAACGACCGGAAGGAGCGGGCCACGAACCCCATGATCATGTTCCTCGTGCTCAACACCTCGGGCCTGACACTGATACCGGTCAGCGTCATGGTCTATCGCGCACAGATGGGGGCCGCCCAACCCACTGATGTCTTCATCCCCATCCTGCTGGCCACCTTCTTCTCCACCCTTGTGGGTATGGTCAGCGTATGCCTGTACCAGCGCATCAGCCTGCTGAACCGCACCATGATGGGCATCGTGGGAGGCATGTGTGCCGTAGTGGGACTGATAGTGTGGGGTGTGAGCCAGCTGTCGCGCGAACAGATGGACCTCTACTCGGGCCAAGTGGCCAACATCTTCCTGTTCCTCATCATCATAGGCTTCATCCTGGCAGCCATGCGCCGGCGGGTCAATGTGTATGACGCCTTCGTCGAAGGAGCCAAAGAGGGTTTCCAGACGGCCGTGCGCATCATCCCCTACCTGGTGGCCGTACTCGTAGCCATCGGAGTGTTCCGCGCCTCGGGAGCCATGGACATGCTGCTCGACGGCATAGCCTCGCTCGTGGCAGCCATAGGACTGGACACCGAGTTTGTAGGCGCACTGCCCACCGCCCTGATGAAGCCCCTGAGCGGAAGTGGAGCGCGAGGTCTCATGGTAGATGCCATGCAGACCTATGGGCCGGACTCATTCGTAGGCCGCCTGGCCTGCCTGTTCCAAGGCTCGACAGACACCACCTTCTACATCCTGGCCGTCTATTTCGGCAGTGTAGGCATCAGGCAGACACGCCATGCCGTACCCTGCGGACTGCTGGCCGATGCGGCAGGCATCGTGGCAGCACTCTTCATCTGCTACCTGTTCTTCTGAGAAAAGAGAATAATACTTCAACACAGCAATGATTACTTACCAAACCGACGGAGTAAGACTCCCCGCCATCAAGAAACGCGAGAACAACGCATGGATCAAGGCCGTAGCGGCCAAGTACGGAAAGCGCATAGGCGAAGTGGCCTACATCTTCTGCAACGACCAGCGCATACTGGAGGTGAACCGCGAGTACCTGCAGCACGACTACTACACCGACATCATCACCTTCGACTACACCGAGGGCAACCGCATCAGCGGAGACCTCTTCATCAGCCTTGACACCGTCAAGACCAATGCCGAGCAGTTCGGGCAGGACTACGAGCACGAACTGTACCGCGTCATCATACACGGCATACTCCACCTGTGCGGCATCGACGACAAAGGGCCCGGCCAGCGCGAACTGATGGAAGCCGCGGAGAACCAGGCACTGGAGATGAGAGGGAAGAATGAAGAATGAAGAATCATAATGTATAGACTATTGGATTCCTCATTCGGGGAGTCTGCTTATTATTAACCTAAACATAAGAAACAAAATGAAGAAACTATCATTAGCAGGCATTGCCCTCATGGCTGGGCTGGCCGCTTACGGACAAACAGGCGAGGAATCCACATTCAAGAAGTGGGCTCTGACCCCACCTATGGGATGGAATTCATGGGACTGCTTCGGTCCCACGGTAGTGGAAGACGAAGTGAAGCAGAATGCCGACTACATGGCTTCGAAACTGGCAGCCTACGGATGGGAATACGTAGTGGTGGATATCCGCTGGTTTGTAGAGAACGACAAGGCTGGTGGCTATAACCAGACGAACCCCATCTATGTGTATGATGAATACGGACGCTACACTCCCGCCCTCAACCGTTTCCCATCAGCAGCCAATGGGGTAGGTTTCAAAGCGCTGGCCGACTATGTACACAACAAAGGCTTGAAGTTCGGCATACACCTGATGCGCGGACTTCCCAAAGTGGCGGCCGAAAACAAACTGCCGGTCAAAGGCACTAATGGAATCACCTGCGACATGATTTGTAACAATGATTCAGCCTGTACCTGGCTGCGCGACAACTACAAGGTGGACTGCACAAAGCCGGGCGCACAGGAGTACTATAATTCATGCTTTGACCTCTATGCCCAGTGGGGAGTGGACTTTGTGAAGATTGATGACTTGGCACGCCCCTACCACACGGGAGAAATTGAGATGATACGCAAAGCGATTGACCAGTGCGGACGCCCCATTGTGCTCAGCATTTCACCGGGAGAGACTCCACTGGGTGAAGTGGAACACGTGAAGGAACATGCCAACATGTGGCGTACGGTAGATGACTTTTGGGACAACTGGAGCCAGCTGAACTATCAGTTCCAGGTGTGCGCCAAGTGGGCACCTTATATCGCACCGGGCACTTGGCCCGATGCTGACATGCTTCCCTTAGGCAAAATCAGTATCCGTGGCGAACGTGGCAGTGAGCGTTGGACTCAGTTCACTCGCGATGAACAATACACGATGATGAACCTGTGGACCATCTTCAAGAGTCCTCTGATGTTTGGCGGACACCTGCCTGAGAACGATGCTGCTACCGATTCACTGCTGACCAATCGCGACGTGCTCTACATGCACCATTACTCGATGAACAACCGCGAGGTGAGCAATCAGGACAGTAAAGTGATGTGGAGTGCTGACGACCCTGCCAATGGCGACAAGTTCGTAGCTCTGTTCAACCTGGGTGGGTCGGAATATGTCAACCCGAAGAATGTGTTGTGGCGAAGCGGTACCATCTCGTATCTGACCACAGGATATGCCACCAATGTGGAAGTGGAGATCCCTGAAGGCAGTCGCGAACTGGCTCTGGTGGCCACTGACGGAGGCGACGGATACGACAGCGACCATGCCGACTGGATAAACCCCATCGTCACCCTGAAGGATGGTACGACCATAGACCTGACCGACCGCAAGTATCTGCGTGGCACTTGTGGATGGGGAAGTATTGCTGTAGACAAGAACATCAACGGAGGCACTCTCTCCATCAATGGCACACAATACGATAACGGATTTGCCACTCATGCCAACTCCATCCTGCTGTTCAGCTTACCTGAAGGCGCCGTGAAGTTCACAGCCTTTGCCGGCATTGACAATACCGGTAGCGACCAGGGCAGCAAGTCGTCCGTAGAGTTCATGGTGTTCAACGAAGACCCGACCCTGCGCACAGAGACTACTGACCAGTGGAGCGGTGGTAACGTGACCATCAAGATTGACCCCACAAAGCAGGTGGGATACAGCGGTTTCATCGGTCGCGAGGCAGGTATACAACAAGCTGCCATAGAAGCAGATATAACCGGAGCAGACAAACTTTATCTGGTGGTGACCAATGGTGGAGACGGCTTGAGCTATGACCATGCCGACTGGGCCAACCCGGTGCTCATAGACAAGGACGGAAACGAGACCTCACTGACCGAAATAACCTGGGACGCCAACCCCATAAACGGATGGAATGCGCCCAAACTGAACAAGAACAACGATGGGAACACCATGAGCATCGGTGGCACGGCATACGACAGAGGATTTGGAGTAAATGCCCCTTCAATGCTGACCTTTACCCTACCTGAAGGACACGGCTATGTGGCTTTTAAGGCAACCGTCGGATATGATGACGATGTGGTAAATGCCCCATCGGGAGTGACTATGGAATTCCGCGTCTTTACACAGGAGCCCACTCCTGACAGTGAGGCCGTTGTACCCCTCGACCTTACCAAACTGGGCTTTGCACCCGAACTGGAATGCCGCATTACAGAAATGTGGAAAGGTACTGACATGGGAACTTTCAAAGGAAGTGAATTTGCTCCCATGCTGCGCTCTCATGCCAGCGGACTCTACCGAGTGACGCCACTGGGGCGGACAGAAGGGGCAACAGTGAGTCTGTCTTGCCCCGAACAGGAAGCTGACAATCCGGACAGCTACTTGCATCTCAATGTATCCGATGCTTCTACCGAAGGCGGTTATGTACAACTGCTCTGCAATGGCAAGGTGCTGAGTGTGCAACCGCTGGACGCAGATGGAAAAGCCATCTACAACTACAGTGACCTCTATGCCGGCACCTATACCTTTCAAGCCCTCTACAGCGGTACCACCACTACGGCCAATGCTGTTTCTGAAGAACTGACCATCACCGTAACAGGCGAGGCAGAAGACCTTAGCGGACTACAGTCCCGGTTGAACCTCCTGGTCGAAGAGGCAAAAACAGTCGAACCGGCCACTGTAGCCGGTACACTGCGAGCCCCATTGGCTAAAGCCATCGAGGAGGCACTACCCGTAGAGGGAAAAGACAAAGCCGCTCTGGAAGCAGCCATCGCCACTCTACAAGAAACTCTCGATGCTGCCCGACTGAGCATCAGTAGCATGAATGCCCTGCAAAGTGCCATAAACGAGGCCACCTCATTCATGAACATCCTAGCCGACTGCGAAGGAAAGACTGCATTGGAAACAGGCATCAACAATGCTACCCAAGTGCATGCGGCCGAGACATCGACATTGGATGACATCAAACAGGCTGCAACCGACCTGATTGCCCTCGTTTCGGCCACAAAAAGAACGGCACAACCCGCAGAAGGAGAATGTATAGAGCTGACGGAACTACTCGTAAACCCCAGTTTTGAAAACAAGACTACAGGATGGTCTGTGGCCAAGCAGGTGAGCGGATGGGAATCGTTCGACACATGGAGCGACCGTCCGGCTGTTGATGGCACATACTTTGTCAGTCTCTGCTATCAGAATATCACTAATATAGATATGTATCAAAATGTAAACGGACTGCAAGCCGGCACCTATACCATAGAGGCGAGCCTGCGTAACACGGACGGAGCAGACTTCCTGACTGACCAGCGCATCTATGCCGAAGCAGGAGGCAACCTCTACGAGTCGGACAAACTGACCACTGTAAGCGGTGACGGGAACAACGATTGGACAACGTTCGTACTGAGTGATATCACATTGGAGGAGGGAGAGGCCCTACGCCTCGGTGCCCGTTCGACAGGTACCGGCTCTGGTACAAAAGGATGGTTTCAGGCCGACGATTTCCGCCTCTACTATTGGGGGAAAAAGGTAGTGGACGGTATAAGACAAACTGAAGCCCAAACTGCCGCTCCCAGTGTGGTTCCCACAGATGACGGCATAGAAATCCAGATTACCAAGACTGAAGAAGAGATTACCATATACAACCTTGACGGAACATTGGTAGAAAGTACCAACCTGACCGAAGGCAAGCACTTCATAGCCTTGCCAACCGGACAATATATAGTGCAAGGAGAGGTAATCATCGTGAAATAAAGGAGGGGGGACTATACCTGAGACAGTCTATTAGAAGATTTAGGCACGGATTCCGGGAATTGCCTTGAGCAATGCGGAAATCCGTGCCTAATTCTATCTGCTGACCAGCTCAACGGAAGTGGCTCAACGCTTGTCGGGCACGCCCATCGACTCCCAACGGGTCTGGTCGAAGTTCTTCTTCACCACCTGTTTCAGTTCCTGCACATGGATGCGCAGGGCTTCCAGTTTCTTGCTTGCCACCGATGCCTTCTCGCTCACTTGGGCACGGAGTGCATCCAACTCCTCGTTCAGGCGTGAAGCCTCATCGGCCTCAGCCTCCAGACGGGCCAATGACTCAGTGGTCACCCCGTAAGGGCTCACCTGTTCGTAACTCTTTTGCAAACCACCCGCCAGGATGCGGGCCTTCTCAATCTGAATTTCATAAGTTTTTGACATACTACCTCTGTTTTAAGGGTTATACTTACACTGTTTTCACCTGTAAAGTTAACACTTTTTCCCGACAAAGGCAAGGCCAAGAATGCCTTACGATACGAAACAGTGTAGAGACAAAAGCCCGATTCCCAATGGGTTACAAAGAGGTTAAACTCTGTTAAAACCTATCATAGAGGCATTACTCACTCCCCTATTGGAAACTGGCATCGAGGCATATAGGGACATCCCCAATCCCATATCCCATATAAACAAAAAGAGGGGATGTGTCATAATTCACTTTTCATCCGCAGATTGCGCAGATGACGCAGATTATTCCTTCCTATTATACCCGATAGGTTATAATTTATCTGCGTCATCTGCGGATGAAGAATTAAATGGTGGCATTTTTGACACAGCCCCAGCT
>JAFQBB010000006.1 GCA_017416805.1 Bacteroidaceae bacterium | reverse complement strand
TAAAGCACAAAATAAATATTTCCAACCACGAAATGAATATTTCCAACCATGAAATATATATTTCGTGGCTTGAAATATAGAAGGAATATAATTTCAGATAAATTATAACACTAATTCACAGGTTATTATATATAGGTGCCCAATAGATGTCTGCTATGCATTTGTGAAGCTGTGTCAAAAATGCCACCATTTAATTCTTCATCCGCAGATGACGCAGATGACGCAGATAAATTATAACCTGTCGGGTATAATAGGAAGGAATAATCTACGTCATCTGCGCAATCTGCGGATGAAAAGTGAATTATGACACACCCTCCTACAGGTCGAAACAAGAAATATCTGCGTCATCTACGGATGGGAAATGTGTTTTAACCCTTCTACTACATGATTAACCAACAGGATATTATAGGGGGGGCTTGTACACCTTAAAACACGATAAAGCATGATGTTATAGCAGTTTACCGGGCACCAATAATAAAAAAACATAATGGATTGCTGCTAACCCGCAAATTATGCGTATATTCGCCGACGAATTTTTAACAAAGCAGAATATTAATCATTATTAGTGAGATAAAGACAATGAAAAAGACCCTTTCGCTGCTGGCCTCTATGGCCTTGGGAATGGTAGCTTGTGCCCAACAGGCGGACCCTGTGGTGATGCGTGTCAATGGCAAAGATGTGACCCGCTCGGAATTTGAATATTCCTTCAATAAGAATAACAGCGAACATACGTTGGACAAGAAGTCGTTAGAGGATTATGTACAATTGTTCGTTGATTTCAAACTAAAAGTAGCCGAGGCTGAAGCTTTGCGGATGGATACATTGCCTTCGTTCATAGAGGAATTCAACGGCTATCGCAGCCAGCAGGCACAGGAATATCTGATAGATACAGCCTTTATTGAGCGCGAGAGCCGCCAGGTGTATGAGAATACAAAACAGAATATTGGTCCCGATGGATTGGTGAATACGGCACATATCCTGCTGATGATTCCCCAAAATGCCGATGCTGCCACCCAAGCAGGGATAAAGGCCCGGATGGATTCGATATATACCTGCCTGAAGAATGGTGAAGATTTCAGTGAGTTGGCCCGGAAGCATTCCCAATGTGGCAGTGCCCGTCAGGGGGGAGTGCTTGGTTGGATATTTGGCAAGCAGGTGGTTCCCGAATATGCCAAGGTGGCTTATTCGTTGCAGGTAGGAGAGATGTCTGAACCGTTTCTTTCGTCGTTTGGAATCCATGTGATGAAACTGTTGGACAAGAAGCAGTTTGAACCCTACGAATTCCACCAAAAGAGTATTCATGCTTTCCTTGAACGTCAGGGCATACGCCGTAAGGCTGTCGAGGTCAAGGCAGATTCTTTGTACAAGCAATATGGCGGAAAAGTAAAACGGGAGGATGTCTTGGCTTACGAAGACAGCCTGTTGGAAAGTAAGTACCCCGAGTTTCGCCATTTGATGCAGGAGTATCATGATGGACTGTTGCTCTTTGAGGTGAGCAATCAGCAGGTATGGGACAAAGCTGCTCACGATGAGGCCGGATTGGAGAAATTCTTCAAAAAGAACAAGAAAAAATATGCTTGGGATGCTCCTCGTTTCAAAGGTGCTGTGGTACATTGCGCTACCCCCGAATTGGCAGCAAGTGTAGGAAAGGCTTTGAAGAAGATGCCGGAAGAAGAATGGCGCAATTACCTGCAAAAGGAGGTGAACCGGGATTCTCTCCAGTTGGTACACATGGTGCGTGGCCTTTTTAAAATAGGTAGCGATGCCAATGTGGACAGTCTGGTATTCAAACAGGGTGCCGGCAAGCCGATGGAGAAATATCCTCATGCGGTTGTCGTAGGAAAAGTCCAAAAAAAGTATCCCGGTTCATACCGCGATGTGCGTGGTCCTGTGACGGCCGATTATCAGACAACATTGGAGAAACAATGGATTGAATCTCTTCGCAAAAAATATAAGGTAGAAATATATAGCGAAGTGTTGGAGACAGTGAATAAGCACTGATTTGTGGCGATAGGTGTTCCATAAAAAAAAGTTAGTAGCATTGGTTGTTTTATTTGGCATAGTCATATTGTGCATGCTCGTGTCTTGTGGCGGGCAGGTCAATCATCATGGACGTACACCATTGGTGGAGGTTTCAGGTCGTTATTTGTATGCCGAGGATTTGAGATCGGTGCTTCCTGACAATTGTTTGCGTGATGACAGTATTTTGTTTGCAGAGCATTATATCCGCAACTGGATAGAGGATGTCCTGTTGTTGGACAATGCGGAACGAAATGTGTCAAGGGCTTCCGAGATAGAAGAACTGGTGGCTGCTTATCGTCATTCTTTGGTACTGCATCTTTATCAGGAAGAATTGATGGAACAGCAATTGGAACGCGAGATAAAGGACGAGCAGATTGATAGTTTTTATCGGAAGAATGAGAATCTGTTTTTGTTGGAAGAGCCTCTGGCAAAAGGACTGTATATAAAGGTCCCGTTGAAGGGAGCTGGGGTAAATGACGTCCGGAAGTGGTATGCCCAAACGGATCGTGAGGTGTTGGAGAAGTTGGAGAAATACAGTCTGCAGCATGCTGCGGATTATCTCTATTTCTATGACCGGTGGATGCCGTTGGCCGATGTGGTAGAGAAAATCCCGTTGCAGGCGGGCAATCCTGTGGACTATGTCGGCCGTAATCCTCATTTGGAGGTTCGCGACACCGCTTTCTACTATTTCTTGCACGTTGACAGCCTGTTGAAATCCGGGCAGCAAAAACCTTTGGAATATGCAGCAGGTGAAATTCGCGAGATATTGATGAATATCAAACGGGCAGATTTTATGAAGCGGATAAAAAGCAGACTTTATAAAGAAGCACAGGACGATCATCAGATAACCTATTATTATTGATTGTATAGTATAAATTGGATATATATTTATGAGAAATAGAATTCTGATATTTTTGGTAGTAGCCTTGTCGGGGCTGAGACTGTCAGCTCAAGATAATGTGATAGATGAAGTGGTTTGGGTTGTAGGAGATGAGGCTATCTGGAAGTCGGAGGTTGAGAACGAACGCTTGCGGGCACAATATGCCGGCCGGTCGTTTGATGGCGACCCCTATTGTGTGATTCCTGAAGAACTGGCTTTGCAGAAACTGTATTTGAATCAGGCTGCGATTGACAGTGTGGAAGCAAGTGATGCAGAAGTTATGCAGGCTGCAGAGAATCAGATAAACCGCTATATCAACCAGATGGGTTCCAAAGAGAAGTTTGAGGAATATTATGGGAAACCGATGGTGCAGATTCGGGAGGAATTGCGCGAGTTGGCACGAAAGCAACTTACTATGGAGGCTATGCAACGCAAATTGATAGAAAATATCAAGGTTACACCGGCTGAAGTGCGTCGTTATTTCAAGAATCTGCCCGCAGACAGTATCCCTTATATCCCGACACAAGTGGAAGTCCAGTTGATAACAATCGAACCGAAGATCCCGGTCGAGGAGATTGACCGTGTCAAGGCTCGTTTGCGTGAATTTACCGAGCGTATCACTTCTGGCGAGACCTCATTCTCGACATTGGCACGCCTCTATTCCGAGGACAAGGGCAGTGCCGTCCATGGTGGAGAACTCGACTTTATGGGAAAAGGCGTGTTGGCACCGGAGTATGCCAATGTGGCATTCAATCTGAACGACCCGAATAAAATCTCAAAGATTGTCGAGACTGAATTTGGTTTCCATATCATCCAATTGATTGAGAAGCGGGGAGACCGTGTGAAAACCCGTCATATCCTGTTGAAACCGCGAGTGGCAGATGGCGATCTGATGGCAGCATTGAGTCGGTTGGACTCTATTGCGGATGATATTCGGAATAATAAATTCACATTCGAAGAAGGGGCTACTCACATATCAAGCGATAAGGATACCCGAATGAACAAGGGACTTTTGCCGAATACCAATACGGGAACCTCCAAGTTTGAGATGCAGGAACTTCCCTCCGAGATTGCCCGTGCCGTGAATACTCTGAATGTGAACGAAATCTCCAAGCCTTTTATCCTGATAAATAAAAAAGGAAAAGAGGTTTGTGCTATTGTCAAACTCAAATCTCGTGTGAAAGGCCATAAAGCAACACTGACAGAAGACTTTCAGGCAATGAAGGATGTGGTCTTGCAGAAAAAGCAAGTGGAGAAGTTGGAAAATTGGATTAAGGAGAAGCAGAAATCCACTTATGTCCGCATTAATGAGAAGTGGCGGAATTGTGAGTTTAAATATCCGGGTTGGGTATTTTGATGAATCTAAAAGATTGGCATGGCATCGAAAACAGAAGAGAAATATGCAGTAAGAGTAAAAAGGCACCGAATCCTTTTGGTTGCCTTTTTATGCTTGTTTGGGATAACCCTGACGGCTTCCGGATGGGCTTTGGATTTGCAGCAGGAGGAAAACACTGCCGCTCCGAAAAAACAAATGAGGGTAGAACTCATTCATGCTGACCGTACTGTACAACGTGCAAGCAATAAGAATGTGCAGATTCTTATCGGTAATGTAGAGTTCTTGTATGACAGTATCCGAATGTACTGCGATACTGCTTACAACTATAATAATCGGAATTATTTCGAAGCATTCGGGAATGTGCGGATGAACCAGGGGGATACGTTGTTCCTATATGGGGATTATCTCGATTATGACGGCGACAAGCGGTTGGTACGTGTGCGCGAGAAAGATGGGATAAACAGCGTGCGCATGGAGAATAAGAATGTTGTGCTCTTGACGGATAGTTTGAATTATGATCGTGTACGTAATCTGGGCTATTATTTTGATGGTGGGACTTTGGAAGATTCATCCAATGTGTTGGTTTCGGAATGGGGCGAATACAGTCCGCAAACGAAGGTTGCAGTCTTCAACTATGATGTGGAATTGGAGAACCCTCAGTTTGTGTTGAAGTCTGATACTTTGATATACAGTACGTTAACCCGTGTGGCTAATATAGTAGGTCCTTCGGATATAGAGAGCGGTCAAAGTTATATCTATTCGGAATTGGGTTATTATGATACGGATGCCAGAAAAGCCTACTTGTTGAATCGTTCGGTGTTGACGAACCAAAGTAAGGTGCTGATAGGTGATAGTGTGTTTTATGATGAAGCCCGGAAATATGGTGAGGCATTCGGCAATGTGGAAATGGACGATACTCTTAATCGGGCCATGCTTTTGGGAGAGTATTGTTATTCCAACGAGTTGACGGGCTATGCATTCGCTACAGATAGTGCCGTGGCTATAGAATATTCACAGGGGGACAGTCTGTACATGCATGGCGATACATTAAAGCTTGTAACATTCCATATCGACACAGATTCCATGTATCGCCAGTTGCAAGTGTTTCATAAAGTGCGTTTCTACAGGACGGATATTCAGGGAGTGTGCGATTCGTTGGTGTTCAACTCGCAGGATTCCTGTCTGACAATGTATTATGACCCGGTATTGTGGAATTCCGGACAACAGATGTTGGGTGAAGAGATAAAAATCTACATGAATGACAGCACGTTGGATTGGGCGCATATCATCAATCAGGCTCTGACTGTAGAGCAAAAAGATACGGTACATTTCAATCAGGTGGCCGGACGTGAGATGAAATTCTATTTTGAAGGGAAAGATGTCCGCAAGGCTGACGTGATAGGCAATGTGCAGTCCATCTTTTATCCGGAAGATGAAGATAGTGTTATGATGGGTATGAATTTTATTGAAGCCAGCCGTTTGAATTTATATCGTAAAGACGGCAAAATGGAACGCATTGTCTTCATAACCCGTCCGACAGGAACTTTTACCCCGATGCTTTTGATTGATCCGAATAAAATGAAACTGGAAAATTTTGTCTGGTTCGATTATATGAGACCGCTTAGTAAAGAAGATATTTTTTATTGGCGTGGGAAGAAAGCCGGACAGGAATTGAAGAAGATTATAAGGAAGGAAGTTCCGCTGCCCACTCTTTAGGCAGGGTTAGAAACAAAAAAACGTATGGGATTTTTCAAACAGAGGAAACCGCGCGGTTTCCAACATGATTGGATTTATGTTGACGAACGTAAAGAACGTTTGCAGAAAATGGAGGATAAGGCCAAACGCGAATTGGGATTGTTGCCTCCGGAAGAAACAACTCCTGCAGACCGTATCAGAGGAACTTTTGTGGAGAATACCAAGCATCTGAAGCGGCGCAAAGAGAAAAAGCCGGTAGGGTTTGCTGTGTTGCTGATTTTACTGGCTGCAATGCTTTTTATTTTGCATTATCTGGTGACAGGTGATTTCTCTTTTTAGGTGGGTTTTATAATCCACTTTGTCAAAAATTCGGGCTTTATCCAGAATAATTTTATTCGCTACGCTCATCGAAAACTTCTTTTGATGATTAAATAGCGGTATGGTGTTGTTATTAATCTGTGGGACGAGTTGATGAGAGCTGTGCTCGAATGATTTATAGAACCCACCTTTAATTCTGTAGGAAATATGAGCGATGTAATTCATTTGTTACCGGACTCTGTTGCCAACCAGATTGCGGCTGGTGAGGTGATACAACGTCCGGCATCAGTTATAAAAGAGTTGGTAGAAAATTCTATTGATGCAGGTGCCCGTCAAATAGAAATACTTGTTATGGATGCCGGTAAAACAAGCATTCAGGTGATTGATGACGGGAAAGGAATGTCTGAAACGGATGCCCGGTTAGCCTTTGAGCGTCATGCAACGTCCAAAATCCGTGAAGCGTCTGACCTTTTTGCTTTGACCACAATGGGGTTTCGTGGAGAAGCATTGGCTTCTATTGCCGCAGTTGCACAGGTTGAACTTCGTACGCGTCGTAAGGAAGACGAATTAGGCACATGCATTGCGATTTCCGGTTCGAAGGTGGAGAGCCAGGAGGCTGTGGCATGTGCGCATGGATCTAATTTCTCTGTAAAGAATCTCTTCTTCAATGTTCCGGCACGTCGTAAATTCCTCAAATCCAATCAGACGGAACTGAGCAATATATTGACAGAGATAGACCGTATAGTATTGGTTCATCCCGATATTTCTTTTGTGGTTTCCCACAATGGGAATGAACTGTATCGATTGCCGGCAACCTCTCTGAGGATGCGTTTGATGAATGTATTTGGCAAGAAACTTAATGAGCAATTACTGGCAGTCGAGGTAGATACTACATTGGTAAAGGTGTCTGGCTATGTGGCTAAGCCTGAGTCATCTCGTAAAAAGGGAGCTCATCAATATTTCTTTGTCAATGGCAGATACATGCGTCATCCTTATTTCCATAAAGCAGTAATGGAGCCTTACGAACGTTTGATTCCTGTTGGGGAACAGGTCTCTTATTTCATTTATATGGAGGTTGACCCTGCAAATATAGATGTGAATATTCATCCGACAAAGACTGAAATAAAGTTCGAAAACGAGCAGGCCATTTGGCAAATCCTGGCAGCGGCAGTCAAAGAAGCGTTGGGGAAATTTAATGAAGTACCGTCTATTGATTTTGATACAGAAGGAATGCCCGATATCCCGTCATTTGAAGGCGTGGCCCAATTGGAACCTCCGAAGGTCAATTACAATCCGGATTATAACCCATTCAAGACTTCTTCTTCTGAAAGGAATTATTCTCGTCCCTCGATTGATTGGGAATATGCTTATAAGGGATTGGAAAAAGAATCAGGTTTATATAGGGAGAGCCGTATAGGACAAGAGGCATTAAACATGGACAGAACCGAAGCAGAAGAATTGTTCCCTATTTCTCCTTCTGAAAAGGATCACCGTGATATGGCATTTGCTTCAGGCGCCCATTACCAGTTTAAAGGGCAATATATATTGGCCTCGGTCAAGTCGGGTTTGATGATTGTCAATCAGCATCGTGCTCATGTCAGGATATTGTATGACCGTTATATGGCCCAGATAGAAGGACAGAAAGGCGTTTCGCAAGGCTTGTTGTTCCCGGAAATACTCCAATTGACCCAAGCGGAATGTGTCATGTTGGAAAGCCTTCAGGATGATATGGCTGCGGTTGGATTTGAATTGACCAATATAGGAGGGGGAAGTTACTCCATTAATGGGATTCCTGCCGGTACAGAAGGGCTACATGCGGCAGACTTGGTTCGTCGTATGTTGGATGCGGCCCGTGGAAAAGGGAGTGATGTGAAATCGGAGGTCCGTTCTATTATGGCCCTGTCTTTGGCAAAGTCTGCAGCAATGGTGGCCGGGCAGGTCTTGAATGCGGACGAAATGAACGAAATGGTAACTTCTTTGTTTACTTGCAGTGTGCCCAATTATACCCCAGATGGCAAGAAGGTTATCCATATAATTCCTTTGGAAGAGGTTGAACGGAATTTTGGATGATTTTTTGAGAATTTGTTACTAAAAAATGCTATATTTTTAATGAATGTTAGTCATATTAAAAAAAAATAGTTATTTTTGCAGCCTAAAAGAGAATATACGATTAGTTTGCCTGTAGTTCTTCTTGCTTTATAGTTGAAATAGAGCTGGCTGATGATGAGTATTAGGGCAAAAAACGGTTCTGAAGAGAACATTATAAATGGTAAATTGTTGTTCTTCTTGGTTAGTGTGAATAATTTTGGTAATTTATTAATAGGAAAAGTATGAAAAAGTTAATGGTTGCGCTGGCGGTTGCCAGCATGTCTGTAGCTTCTTATGCTCAGACTGAAACAGTAGAAGTTGTTGAAGTTCCTACTGAGAAGTATAGTGTACAGACAAACAAGTTCTGGAACAACTGGTTCATCAGTGTTGGTGGTGACTTTATGTCAACTGCCCCTCATGGAGCTGATTGGGGTGATTTGTTCTTCAATGGAGACAATGGTAAGTTCGGATTCAATGTGGCTGTAGGTAAATGGTTTACTCCCGGTCTTGGATTGAGATTGAAGTTCAACGGTTTGGATGGTGCATACGAAGGTGAAGATTTCGATTTGCGTGCATACCGTGCTGAGGCTTTGTTCAACTTGAGCAATCTGTTCTGTGGCTATAGCGATACTCGCGTATGGAACATGAGTTTGATTGCCGGTGGTGGTTCAATCGGTGGTTATAACTCTATGCAGTTGGGCTTGCAGTCTGTATGGAACTTGAGCAAGCGTTGGAGCATTTTCGCTGAAGGTACCATGTTCTTTGCTGACCGTCACGGAAAGCTCTATGAGTTCAAGGATAGCTACAACCGTTTCTTGGACCTTTCTATCGGTTTGACTTACAATTTGGGTAAGACCGGTTTCAAGAAGACTCCGGATGTAGATGCTATCATGGCTTTGAATGCTGCTCAGCTCGATGCGTTGAATGCTTCATTGGCTGACCAACAGGCTGAAAATGCTCAGTTGAAGAGCGAATTGGCTAAGAAACCTAAAGAAGTGGTTAAGGTTCAGGAGGTTTACAAGGCTACAGGTGCTCCTCAGTCTGTATTCTTCAACATCGGTTCTTCTAAGCTCGTTTCTAAGAAGGAAATCGTTAACCTCGAAGCTATTGCTAACGTAGCTAAGGAAAACAATGTGAAGGTTTACGTAACAGGTTATGCTGATAGCGCAACTGGTAGTGCTACTTACAACCAGAAGTTGTCAGAAAAACGTGCTGAAACTGTTGCTAAGGAACTCGAGAAATTGGGTGTAAGCCGTGACAATATGGTTATCGAAGGTAAGGGTGGTGTAGCAGCTTTGAAGCCTGCTTCTTACAACCGTCGCGTGATTGTTGAAATTAAGTAATAGTACTTTTGAATAAAAAGCAATGCCGGTGAGTTTACTCATCGGCATTGTTTTTTTTATTTCTCCTCCCCACCAACTCTATTGGTTCTTCTGCAATTTGGTTGAAAATATGTCCATACAAGAAATAGGGAAAAAAAATGAACATATGTTCAAGTGTCAACGAACATATGTCCAAGTGCCAATGAACATATGTTCAAGTGCCAACGAACATATGTTCTTATTTCGTCTGCCGTCTCCTGTCACACCCTTCGACAAGCTCAGGGTGACAGAGACGGCATGGTAAATCTACATACGACAGTGAAACTGATGAGAGCTTAGCTTGAACTGAACTTGAATAAATAATATATAATAATGTACGCGTACATTATTATATATATATTATAGACTGTAAATAACTGAAAATAGATTCTTATTCCCGGGAGTCTGCTCCCCACATCATCTTTTCGCGTAGTGTGTCGAAAAAGTGTCGGTCGTTACTCTTTACCACTCGGGTGGTGAAAGGTGCGCGGCGGATGGTGAGTATAGTCCCCTCAGAGCATGTTTCACTACGACCGTCAATGGCTACAAGAAAATTGTGGCTTCTGCTGCTCACTTCCAAAGTGATTTCCCAATCGTCGCGTACTACGATAGGACGCACGTTCAGACTGTGTGGGGCTACGGGGGTGATGGCTGTCGTACCTGCCCGTGGTACCATGATAGGGCCTCCTACGCTGAGTGAATAAGCTGTTGAACCTGTTGGCGTTGCTATTACCAATCCGTCAGCCTGATATGTGGTCAGATAGTTGCCTGCTATGGAGGTGCGTATGCTGATCATGGACGAACTGTCACGTTTCAGGATAGCAATCTCGTTTAAGGCAAACGGGTAGCCTTTCAGTTTGTGTCCTTCGGCATGAAGGTGTAGGGTGGCACGTTCTTCGATTTGGTATTGTCCGTTAATGATTTCTTCGAATGCGCGGTCAATGTCTTCGGGTGAGACATCTGCCAGAAATCCTAACCTTCCGGTGTTTATTCCTATGATGGGTATTCCTCGGTGGCCGATTCGGCTGGCTGTTTTCAGGAATGTGCCGTCTCCTCCCATACTGATGGCCATGTCGGCGGTAAAGTCATCGCATGTAATCAGGTTGTCAGGTTGTATCTTCATGCCTTGGTCTTCGACCAGGAACTTATAGAAATCCTCAGAAATGTGGACTTCCTCTCCGTGTTCCTGCAAGAGTGTAATGAGATGCTTGGCATGAGCCGACTTTTTTGCCTGAAAAGTATTTCCGAACAATGCAAATTTCATTTCAAACTTGTATTACTTTATTAATTTTACCTATCTTTTTAGGATAGATGTATGCCATTTCACGAACTTATGTTATTTTTGCAACATCTTATTCGTGCGCAAAAGTGCGATATTTTTTTTAATTGGACAAGAAAATGACAAAGTTAAGTGTAAACATTAATAAGGTTGCCACTATTCGCAATGCCCGGGGGGGTAATAATCCGGATATTTTGAAGGTGGCGCAGGATTGTGAATCTTTTGGAGCTGATGGCATTACGGTGCATCCGCGTCCTGATGAGCGTCATATCCGTTATGCTGATGTGGTAAACTTGCGTCCGTTGCTCCGTACGGAGTTCAATATTGAAGGGTATCCTTCTGAAAGTTTTATGGATTTGGTGTTGAAGGTGAAACCTCACCAAGTGACACTTGTGCCTGATGCTCCTGATCAGATAACCTCTAATGCAGGATGGGATACGGAGAAGAATATGGGATTTTTGTCCGAAGTGGTGGGAGAATTTAATGATGCGGGCATACGTACTTCCCTGTTTGTGGATACTACACCTCGTTTCATCGAGTGTGCCGCGAAGATAGGAGCTGATCGTGTAGAGCTATACACCGAGCCGTATGCTGCATTTTATGCTGAAAATCGTGAGAAAGCTGTTGCTCCCTTCCTTGAGGCTGCCCGGGTGGCACGCTCGTTGGGATTGGGATTGAATGTGGGGCATGACCTTAGTTTGGAGAATCTTCAATATCTGCACGAAACCATTCCTTGGATTGATGAGGCCAGTATTGGCCATGCGCTGATTTGTGATGCTCTTTATATGGGCTTGAAAGATACTATTGGGCAATATAAGAAGTGCCTTTCTTGAGAGCGGGTTGGTAGATTCTGCTCTGATAATTTGTAAATTGTAATTTGTAAATGAACCTATGAATATGTTATTATTGTTGGTGGCTCAAGCGGCTGCCCAAGTGGGAGAAGAAGTTGTGACCGGTGTAAACGAAATGGCTGCAGAGGTGACAGGGCCGGTTGTTGCAGAAATGAGTTTGTGGGATATGGCTCTCAAGGGAGGTTGGATAATGGCTGTATTGGCTTTGTTGTCCATCGTTTGTTTTTATATATTTTTTGAGCGTCTGGCTGCGTTACGTAAAGCAAGTAAGGACGATCCGCATTTTATGGAGCGTATCCGCGACTATGTGCATTCGGGCGAACTGAAGTCGGCCGTAAACTATTGCCGTATGACCAATACACCGGCATCACGTATGATAGAGAAAGGTCTTAGCCGTATAGACCGCTCGGCTACCGATGTGCAGGCTGCTATCGAAAATGCGGGAAATCTGGAAGTGGCAAAACTTGAGCGTCATCTTCCTGTTATGGCCACAATAGCCAGTGGTGCTCCTATGATAGGATTCTTAGGTACTGTTACCGGTATGGTGCAGGCTTTTTGGGAGATGTCCAATGCGGGCAATAATATTGATATAACCCTTTTGTCGAGTGGCATTTATCAAGCCATGATTACAACCGTGGGCGGACTGATTGTAGGTATTGCCGCTATGTTTGCCTACAATTATCTGGTAGGAAAAGTAGATAATATTGTCAATGAGATGGAGGCTAAGACCTTGGCCTTTATGGATTTTGTAAATTAATGTGGTGATGAGCGACAAGCTACGAGTGATAAGTCCTTTGTCATGTAGCTTTACTCGTAACTTGCAGCTCGTAGCTGATAACTAAGTAACTATGGCACTGAAACGAAGAACAAAAATCAAACCGGAATTCAGCATGGCTTCCATGACGGATATCATCTTCTTGTTGCTGATATTCTTCATGATAACCTCTACCATGGTGTCACCCAATGCTATCAAGGTGCTTTTGCCTCAGGGCAAACAACAAACTTCGGCCAAACCTCTCACGCGAGTCATTATCGATAAAGACCTCAATTGCTACACGGCTTTTGGTAATCAGGACGAAATGCCTGTTACGTGGGAAGAGCTTCCCGCCTTCTTGCAAGAGTGTGCCGCTAAAGAGCCGGAGATGTATGTGGCTCTGTATGCTGATGAGACCATTCCTTATCGCGAGATTGTGAAGGTGTTGAATATCGCTAACGAAAACCAATTCAAAATGGTGCTGGCTACACGCCGCCCGGAGAAGAAGTGAATAGTGGCAAGCGATGAGCTATAAATGATAGGCGTCAAATTTGTTGCTTACTTGTAGCTCTTCACTCGTAGCTAAAAACTGAAAAAATGGACAACGATAATCGTAAAGAAAAACTCATAGGTCTGTTGGGCACTTTGCTTGTGCATGGTGTGTTGCTCCTGCTTATGTGGTTCCTTTTCATACGGGCATCCGAGCCGCAAGTCGAGAGTGGTGTGCCTGTCCTGCTGGGTACAGAGATGTTGGCGCAAGGCGAGGGCGACCGGTACAAGATGACCGAGGTGGATATTCTACCTTCTGCAGAAAAAATTTCTGCTGCACCTGAAAAAAATATTTCTCAGGTAGGGGAGGAAATTATCTCTCAGGATATGGAGGAAACCGTATCCATCGAACAAAAGAAAAAGGAAACCCAAAAATTGGAAACAACCCCTAAAAGGCCGGTAGATACCCCTGTGGAGAGTCCGAAAGAAAAGACCGAGGCAGAACTTCGTGCCGAAGCCGAACGTGCAGCTGCCGAACGCGCGGCCAAGAGTATAGCCGGCGCCTTTGGAAAGGGTTCAGATATGGCCAATCGGGGTGAAGCAGAGGCAAAGACGGGCATACAAGGTTCTAACGAAGGGAATAGCGAGACTGGGAAGCCTGCTGGAGAGAGTGGTTATGGTACATTCGACTTGGGTGGACGTGGTTTGGTGGGAGATTTGCCAAAGCCGGACTACAGAGTGGCTGATGAAGGTCGTGTGGTGGTGACAATTCTTGTCAATCCTTCCGGACGTGTAGTCAGTGCAGACATTCATCGTCGTACCAATACGGTGAATCCGGCTCTTCGTAAGGCTGCTTTGGATGCAGCCCGCAAAGCCCGATTCAATACTGCTGATGGGGTAAATAACCAAAGCGGTACGATAACCTATTATTTTAAATTGAAATAAAAACATGAAAACCGTTCTTTTATTTCTTGCTGATGGATTCGAGGAGATTGAGGCTTTGGCAACCGTGGATGTCTTGCGTCGCGCAGGAGTGCAAGTGACAAAAGTGTCAATCAATCCAACCGGATTGGTGACTGGTGCTCATGGTATTCCTGTAATGGCCGATGTCCTGTTTGAACAAGCACAGTATGCCGATGCCGATATGCTGATACTTCCCGGAGGAATGCCAGGGGCTGCCAATCTGGATGCCCATGAAGGGCTTCGCCGTCTGATAACTGCTCATGCAGAAGCGGGCAAGTGGTTGGCTGCCATTTGTGCCGCTCCTATGGTGTATGGACACATGGGATTGCTTGATGGCAGAAAGGCAACTTGCTATCCGGGCTTTGAGGGAGAGTTGGCTGGTTCTACCTATACCGCCGTCGCTGTAGAGAAAGATGGTAACATCATCACTGGTAAAGGCCCTGCTGTGGTGCTTCCTTTTGCATACACTTTGGCGGAAGTCTTGGTAGGTGAGGAGATAGTTGCTCAGGTGAAAGCCGGAATGTTGTATAATTAATGAGTTGTGGGTTACTAGCTACAAGCTACGAGTGGCGAATAGCTTGTAACTCATAACTCGTAGCTCATAACTCATAACTCATAACTCGTAGCTATATGACCAAATACATCATCATCGTAGCTGGTGGTAAAGGCCTTCGCATGGGAGGTGAGGTGCCTAAGCAGTTTCTTCCCGTTGGCGGTAAGCCTGTATTGATGCGTACAATGGAGGCTTTTCATGCGTACGATGCGGAGATACGGATAGTGTTGGTACTCCCCGTTGCTCAGCAAACGTATTGGAAAGAACTCTGCGCCCAATATGCGTTCACGTTGCCTTACTGTTTGGCCAATGGGGGCGAAACGCGTTTTCACTCCGTCAAGAATGGATTGGATACTATCCCTGCGGATGAGGATGCTTTGGTAGGTGTGCACGATGGTGTTCGTCCTTTTGTCTCGACCGGAGTCATTGCCCGGTGTTATGCCGAAGCTGCTCGTGTGGAGGCTGTAGTGCCCGTAATTGATGTGGTGGAAACGGTGCGCCATCTGGAGGGAAATGGACGGAGTACCACCGTTAGCAGGGATGATTACAAACTGGTGCAGACGCCGCAGGTGTTTTCTCTTGCTCTGTTAAAGAAAGCATACGCACAGCCCTACGTCCCAGCCTTTACCGATGATGCCTCGGTGGTCGAAGCTCTTGGCCACGAAGTAACCCTCGTGCAGGGTAATCGTGAGAATATCAAGATAACTACGCCCTTCGACCTTGTGGTGGGTAATTCAATGTGCTAATGTGCTAATGTGCCAATGTGTCAATATGCCAATGTGTCAATATGCCAATGTGCCAATGTACCATGCGGCACTAGTACATTACCACATTGTAATCAATCAGTCCATTGACCCATTGACCCATTAACCCATTGACCCATTAGCCCATTAGCCCATTGGCACATTAGCCCATTAGCCCATTAACCCATTAACCCATTAATCTCATGTTCGATCTTGCAACACGTGACATCAAGTTTCTCCCCGGTGTAGGCCCTCAGCGGGCAACTGTACTGGAGAAGGAGCTTGGTATCCGTTCGTTGCACGATTTGCTATACTATTTTCCGTATAAATACATTGATCGTAGCCGTCTTTACTATGTACACGAAATAGATGGAAACATGCCCTATATCCAGTTGCGTGGGCAGATTCTTAGTTTTGAGGAGGTGGGTGAAGGATATCGTAAACGGTTGGTTGCCCATTTCTCTGATGGTACAGGGGTGGTTGACCTTGTGTGGTTTAAAGGATTGAGATTTGTCACGGGTAAATACAAAGTGCGTACTCCTTATATCGTTTTTGGTAAGCCGGCTGTGTATGGTGGGCGGGTGAACATTGCCCATCCTGATATTGATCCGGCCGACGAACTGGTGCTTTCCAGTATGGGGTTACAGCCCTATTACAATACAACGGAGAAGATGAAACATAATTGGCTCAACTCTCGAACTATAGAGAAGTTGATGGCCAATCTGCACGACCTGATTAAAGAGCCTCTTCCTGAAACCCTTCCTGATTATATTATCGAAAAAAATCATCTTGTTTCGCTAACCGAAGCATTGATGAATATTCATTTTCCAAAAACTCCTGAAGATTTGCGGCGAGCCCAATTTCGTTTGAAGTTTGAGGAACTCTTCTTCGTGCAACTCAACATTTTACGTTACATGAAGGAACGCCAGCAACGCTATTGTGGTTTCGTGTTCGGAAAAGTTGGCGAGGTGTTCAATACTTTTTATACACAAAATCTGCCTTTTGAGCTTACTGGTGCTCAAAAACGTGTAATCAAGGAGATACGTAAGGATATAGGTAGCGGCCGTCAAATGAATCGTCTCCTTCAAGGAGATGTTGGCAGTGGCAAAACGTTGGTGGCTCTGATGTCAATGCTCATAGCTTTGGATAATGGTTTCCAGGCTTGTATGATGGCACCGACCGAGATATTGGCCGCCCAGCATTACGAAACCGTTACCCGTATGCTTTGTGGGATGAATGTCAGGGTGGAACTCCTGACGGGCAGTATTAAAGGTAAGCGTCGTGCTGAAATCCTTGAAGGTGTGCTCACGGGGCAGATACATATCCTTATAGGTACTCATGCCTTATTGGAAGACACCGTATCCTTTGCCCGCCTTGGTATGGCCATTATTGATGAGCAACACCGTTTTGGCGTGGCCCAACGGGCTAAGTTGTGGAAAAAGAGTGCTACTCCGCCCCATGTTCTTGTAATGACTGCTACTCCTATTCCCCGCACGTTGGCTATGACGCTTTATGGTGACCTTGATGTCTCTATCATTGATGAATTGCCTCCTGGACGTAAGCCTGTCCGCACCGTGCATCAGTTCGATAACCGGCGTGCTTCTCTTTATGCCGATATTCGTCGCCAGATTCAGGAGGGCCGCCAGATTTATATAGTCTATCCTCTCATCAAAGAAAGTGAGAAAATGGATTTGAAAAATCTGGAAGATGGTTATCAGACCGTTTGTGAGGTATTTCCCGAATATAAGGTTTGCAAAGTGCATGGAAAAATGAAACCTGCAGAGAAAGATGCTGAGATGCAACGTTTTGTTACGGGCGAGACACAAATAATGGTGGCTACTACCGTGATTGAAGTGGGGGTGAATGTCCCCAATGCCTCCGTAATGGTTATTGAGAATGCAGAGCGTTTTGGCCTTTCCCAACTTCATCAGTTGCGTGGACGTGTAGGTCGTGGGGCTGACCAGTCTTATTGTATTCTTGTTACGGGTTATAAACTGTCAGAAGACACCCGCAAGCGTATTGATATCATGGTGCAAACCAACGATGGCTTTGAAATTGCAGAAGCCGACCTCAAACTTCGTGGACCGGGTGATCTGGAAGGCACCCAGCAGAGTGGTGTCGCTTTTGATTTGCGTATAGCCAACATCACCCGCGATGCACAACTTTTGCAACATGTGCGTGAAGTTGCCCGCCAAGTCGTTGAGAATGACCCCGATGGTACAGCCGCATCCCATGCCATGATGTGGAGACGTTTGAAGCAGATGAGGAAAACCAATGTCAATTGGTCGGACATTAGTTAGAGGAATGGGAATAGCTGGAGAAAAATACATAATAAATCTTATAATTATACGAGATTTATTTAATGAGTGTTAATCGTCTCGCTCTCTTATGGCAAAAAAGATTACCTTTGGAGGAATTTTAAAATCTAATCAATATTCAAAGGATTAAAAGGCATGGAAAAAACACTCGTCATCTTGAAACCTTGTACGTTACAACGTGGTTTGGTAGGAGAAATATTGAATCGTTTTGAACGCAAGGGCTTGCGTTTGGTAGGTATGAAGATGACGCAATTGACCGATGAATTGCTGAGTGAACATTATGCTCATTTGAGTGCCAAACCTTTTTTCCAGCGTGTAAAGGATTCAATGATGGCTGCTCCCGTCATTGTTTGTTGCTACGAAGGTGTGGATGCCATTTCGGCCGTACGTGCTTTGGCTGGTCCTACCAATGGCCGTTTGGCTGCTCCGGGAACTATTCGTGGAGATTATAGTATGAGTTTTCAGGAAAATATAGTTCACACTTCTGATTCACCTGAAACGGCAGACGTTGAGTTGAAACGTTTCTTCAAACCGGAGGAACTGTTCGATTACAGCCAGGCAACTTTTGGCTATCTTTATGCAAATGATGAGTATTGATGTTAAGTGTGTAAAAAAAGAGGAATGTTTTTGAGGAATATTAAAATGTGGGTTGCGGTTGCCGCTTTGTCTGTCGGGATAAACGCCAATGGACAAGATTTGTTGGCAAGTCAGGCTCCCGTTGACCGCACTTTGCGTGCTATTGATTCTGTGGCATTGCACCGTCAGATTATTCGTGAACAGATGGAACATCCGGGATACGGACTTTACCCCAGTTGGGATAACGAGCGTGTCCATGTCTATGACGATGTGAAAGTGCCCGATACTTTTCGTATAGATTTGCGTGGTTTTACAATGCCCACTTCCAGTCAGAAAATTACATCAAAGTTTGGCTATCGCCGTCGTTTCCGCCGTCAGCATAAAGGGCTTGATTTGAAAGTGTATGTGGGTGATACAATCTATGCAGCTTTTGATGGTAAGGTGCGTGTTGTGGCCAATCAGGGGCGTAAGGTGGGGTACGGCAAATATGTAGTGCTCCGTCATGATAATGGATTGGAGACTATCTATGGCCACCTTTCAAAGCAGTTGGTTACGGAAAACGAATATGTCCGTTCCGGTCAGCCTATCGGGTTGGGAGGTAATACGGGGCGTTCAACAGGGTCTCATCTCCATTTTGAAACCCGTTTGTTGGGGCAGGAAATTAATCCGGAATTATTGTTTGATTTCCCTAATCAGGATGTTACGGGCGATTTCTATATGTATTACTCGCCTGCCGCCAAACGTAGGTATGCCCAACAGGCACGTGCCCGAGGAGAAAAACTCCCAGCTGATTTTGATGTCCGCTATCATAGGGTACGTTCGGGGGACACCCTTTCCAGAATTGCCAAGAAGTATGGTGTAAGTATTGCCATTTTGTGTGAGTTGAACGGTATCAGAAAAAACTCGACTTTGCGTATCGGGCAAATGCTCCGTTATTCATGATTTGGGGCATTATAGGTTCAAAGGCAAAGTATCTTAAGATAAATGGGAAACTATCTTAAGATACTTTGCCTTTTATCTTAAGATACTTTTTTAGGCTAATTATCTGCTATATCCGTCAAAATGATTATCTTTGCACGCAATTATTTCAGCAGAAGATGAAAGATACCCAGAAACAGTTTGAACAAGTCTTGGCTTCGTGTCGTGAACTTTTTGCCAAGAAGTTGCATGATTATGGTGCAGCGTGGCGTATAATGCGTCCTTCATCATTGACAGATCAGATATTCATTAAGGCAAGCCGCATCCGTAGTCTTGAAACCAAAGGCGTAAGTTTGGTGGGAGAGGGAATACGCCCCGAATTTGTCGGTATTGTCAATTACAGTATCATCGGACTGATACAGTTAGAATTGGGGTATGCCGAGCGTGACGACATGACTCCAGAATTGGCACTTGAGCATTACGACCGCCATGCCAAGCGTGTATTGGAACTAATGTTGAAAAAGAATCATGATTATGATGAGGCATGGCGTGGTATGCGCATCAGTTCATATACCGATCTGATACTGATGAAACTTTATCGTACCAAGCAGATAGAAGGGCTTGATGGACAGACGTTGGTATCGGAAGGTATTGATGCCAATTATATGGATATGATGAATTATGCCATTTTTGGATTGATAAAGTTGGATTTTGGAGAAGAGTAATATACAACATAAGTTGCTGAAAGCCTATGTGAACGTTTGCCGCTTTTTTTTGTCGGCAGTGTTTGTCTTTTCTGGCTTTGTCAAAGCAAATGACCCGCTCGGACTTCAATACAAACTGGCTGAGTATGCAGGTGCGTTTGGCTTTGAATTGCCTGATTTCCTGTTGATGATATTAGGGGCATTTCTGGCAACGGTAGAGTTTACTTTAGGTGTTTATCTTTTCTTTGGGATAAACAGAAGGTTGACAACATGGTTGGTAATGGCCATGATGTCTGTTATGACTCCGCTTACGTTGTATTTGGCTTTGGAGAATCCCGTATCTGATTGCGGTTGTTTTGGTGATGCGGTAGTGCTCACAAATTGGCAGACATTTTGGAAAAATGTAGTGATTTCCTTTGCTGCATTTTCGGTTTTGTGGTGGAAGAATGAGATGTTCAGAATGGTGACACGCCGTATTGAGTGGCTCATCTCTTTTTATTCTATCGGGTATGTATTAGTGTTCTTTTATTATACCCAGATAGGACTTCCGGTTATAGACTTTCGTCCTTATCATGTGGGTGCAGATATAGCCAAAGGGATGACAGTCTCTGACGAGTCGGATTTGCCGGTTTATGAGACCCGTTTTGTAATGGAAAAAGACGGAGTGCGTCAGGAATTCCTGTTGGAAGATTATCCTGATTCTGCTTGGACATTTGTAGAGCGTAAGACCATCTTGGTGAAAGAAGGGGCTTTGCCTCCTATCCAAGACTTCTCGTTGGTGCGTTTGGCTGATGGTGAAGATGTGACAGAAGACGTTTTGGCAGATTCCGGTTATACTTTTTTGTTGGTTCTGCCTCAATTGCAGGCTGCCGATGATGGGTATGCGGATCTTTTGAACGAACTTTATGATTATTGCCAGTCCTATGATTATACTTTTTATGGAGTGACGGCTTCGCAAGAAGAGGCAGTGGAATGGTGGCAGGATAGGACGGGTGGGGAATATCCCTTTTGTCATGCGGACGAATTGATGCTGAAGACTATGGTTCGTTCAAATCCGGGTCTGATTCTCTTGAAGGAAGGGAAAGTGGTCAACAAGTGGAGTAACCGCAATATTCCGGACGAATACAAACTGACGGGGCGGCTGGAAGAATTGCCTCTGACCCTGCAGGTCGAGGCAAAGATGTGGAAAGAGGTGCTTTTATGCGTGTGGTGGTATGTAGGGCCATTGGCTTTCTTTGCCATATTGGACGGGATATATTCTCGATTCCGGGTAAGAAGGATTAGACGTAATCAAGATTCTTTTTGAATGTGATTTGGAATAAACAATATTGTATAACGATTTAAGTTGAAAAGAAAAATGAGAAAAAACATTGTTGCAGGAAACTGGAAAATGAACAAGACCCTTCAGGAGGGTATTGCACTTGCTAAGGAATTGAATGAAGCATTGGCTGCTGACAAGCCTAATTGCGATGTGGTAATCTGTACTCCTTTTATCCATTTGGCATCTGTTACACCTATCGTGGATAGTGCTGTAATCGGTGTGGGTGCTGAAAACTGTGCCGACAAGGTGTCTGGTGCTTATACTGGTGAGGTTTCTGCTGAGATGGTGGCATCAACAGGTGCCCAGTATGTTATTTTGGGACACTCTGAACGTCGTGCATATTATGGCGAAACAGTGGAGATTTTGGAAGAAAAGGTGAAATTGGCTTTGGCAAACAACTTGAAGCCTATTTTCTGTATCGGCGAGGTGCTGGAAGAGCGTGAAGCAAACAAGCAGAATGAAGTCGTTGCTGCTCAGTTGGCTTCTGTATTCTCGCTTTCTGCCGAGGATTTTGGTAAGATTGTCTTGGCTTACGAGCCTGTATGGGCTATCGGTACCGGCAAGACTGCTACTCCCGAGCAGGCACAGGAAATCCATGCTTACATCCGTTCATTGGTTGCCGAGAAATATGGACAGGAAGTGGCTGATAATACTTCAATCCTCTATGGAGGCAGCTGCAAGCCCAGCAATGCCAAGGAGTTGTTTGCCAACCCCGACGTGGACGGTGGCTTGATTGGCGGTGCAGCTTTGAAGGTTGCAGACTTCAAGGGTATCATTGATGCCTTTAAATAACGTTTTTTAGATTAAAGGGATGGAGAGTGTGTCATATTCACTTTTCATCCCTCTTGTTTATTTAATGTTAAGAAATAAGAAGGATATGGAATTGATGAAAGTCGTACTTGGGCTTTGTTTGTTGCTGGGATCAATGACAGTGTCTGCCCAGCAGAATATTTTCGAACGTTTGGAAGAGAACCGTGCAGGCGAGGGTACTGTCATTATTCATCAAGATCCTCGTTTGAAGAGTCTGGTTGGTCAGACCAAGGCTTATTCCGAGTCGCAAGTGGGACATAAGCCACAGAAGGTGACGGGATTCAGAGTGCAGGTCTATGCAGGAAACAATTCGCAGAATGCCCGTACTGAAGCACTTCGTATTGGTGAGGAGGTAAAGAAGTTGTTTCCAGAACTGGAAGTTTATACCCAATTTATATCTCCTCGATGGATTTGTCGTATAGGTGACTATCGGAGTATTGAAGAGGCTGATGTCGTTATGCGCCAGTTGAAGGCAACGGGTGATTTCAAAGAACTCTCCATTGTACGTTCCATTATCAATTTGTAAATATAAGAATAAATGCAGACGGAAGAAAACTTGTCTCCAGAGATTGTTGTTGGGCTGAAAGAGCATTATAGGGAAATATTATCTTTGCTTGGTGAGGATGTAGAGCGTGAAGGTCTGTTGAAAACCCCCGAGCGGGTGGCTAAGGCTATGTTGACCTTGACAAAAGGATATCGGATGGATCCGAAGGCCGTGTTGAATTCTGCCAAGTTCCAAGAAGATTATCGCCAAATGGTCATCGTGAAGGATATCAATTTCTACTCACTTTGCGAGCACCATATGCTTCCTTTTTATGGTAAGGCTCATGTTGCCTATATTCCGAATGGATACATTACAGGGTTGAGCAAGATAGCTCGCGTGGTGGATATTTTTTCACATCGTCTGCAAGTGCAGGAACGTATGACCACACAAATCAAGGAGTGCATACAGGAAACATTGAATCCTTTGGGTGTCATGGTGGTCATTGAGGCCAAACACATGTGCATGCAGATGCGTGGTGTGGAGAAGCAGAATTCCATTACTACAACCTCTGATTTTACTGGCGCTTTCAATCAGGCCAAAACCCGTGAAGAATTCATGAATCTGATTCGTGGAGGTCATTTCTGACTTTTCCTACACAGAACTTAATTTATTATTCCAATGAAAACTAAAGGACTTTATTTTTTCGTATTTTGCGTATGCATGTTGGGAGTGTCTGCATGCACACAGACCGAACCGTACAAAAACGCCTCTTTGTCGCCCAAAGAACGTGCTGCCGACTTGGTGAGCAGGCTCACTTTGGAGGAAAAAGTGGCCCTGATGCAAAATGCTTCACCAGCAGTTCCCCGTTTGGGAATCAAACCTTATGAGTGGTGGAATGAAGCTTTGCATGGGGTAGGACGTGCCGGATTGGCCACAGTTTTTCCACAGTCCATTGGTATGGGAGCCTCGTTTGATGACGAATTGCTTTATGAGGTGTTCAATGCGGTCAGTGATGAGGCTCGTGCAAAGACACGTCTTGCCCGTGAGGAGAACAGTTACAAACGCTATCAGGGGTTGACTTTCTGGACACCCAATATCAACATTTTCCGTGACCCGCGTTGGGGGCGTGGTCAGGAGACTTATAGCGAAGACCCCTTCCATACGGGCCGGATGGGGATGGCCGTGGTGCGCGGTTTGCAGGGACCGGAGGATAGCAAGTATGATAAGGCTCATGCTTGCGCCAAACACTTTGCAGTACATTCAGGCCCTGAGTGGAATCGTCATAGTTTTGATGCTAAGGACATCAGTCCGCGTGATCTTTGGGAAACCTATTTGCCGGCCTTCAAGGATCTGGTGCAGAAAACCAAAGTGAAGGAAGTGATGTGTGCCTATAATCGTTATGAGGGAGACCCCTGTTGTGGGAGCGACCGCCTGTTGATGCAGATTTTGCGCGAAGAGTGGGGCTTCGAGGGGATTGTTGTCAGTGATTGTGGTGCCATTCGGGATTTCTTCATGGAGGGACATCATGAAACACATAAAGATAGGGCTGATGCTTCAGCCGCTGCAGTGTTGAGTGGTACAGACCTTGAGTGTGGAAGCTCTTATAAAGGATTGGTGGATGCCGTAAAGAACGGACAAATCAAAGAGGCTGATATCGACCGTGCTGTATGCCGCTTGTTTCAGGCACGTTTTGAATTGGGAGAAATGGATCCCTCCACTCCGTGGGATACGATCCCATCATCGGTCATCAATAGCCGCAAGCACCAACAGTTGGCCCTTGAGATGGCACGCAAGAGTATTGTCCTGTTGGAAAACGAAAACAACATCCTGCCTTTAAAAGAGGGACAGACTATTGCACTCATTGGCCCCAATGCCAATGACTCGGTGATGCAATGGGGTAACTATAATGGATTTCCGGCTCATACAGTAACACTGCTCGAGGCTATGCGGAAATATGTTCCGGCCGACAAACTGATCTATCATCCGGCCTGTGACCGTACGGCAGAGACTACCTTTGTCAGTCTTTTCGACCAATGCGGTACGGAGAATGGTCAGGGATTTGATGCCAGTTTCTGGACCAATAACCGCTTTGAGGGTGAACCTGCGGCCGTAACCCGCCAAACTACTCCCGTCCTTTTTACCACAGATGGTGCCACGGCTGTTGCGCCGGGTATTCCTCTTTCCAATTTCTCAGGTGTTTATCGCACCACTTTCCGTCCGAAGGAGAGCGGGAAGGTTGATTTCCTGATTAAGATGCGTGGAGAATACACCTTGCTTGTCGATGGCAAGGAGGTGGCTAAGGATGAGGGCGCTGTCAAGCAGACCACAGTTTTCTATACGATGGATGCCCAAGCCGGAAAAGCATACGATGTAGAGTTGCGTTACCGCCATATCGAAAAGTCGGCATACCTGACTTTCGATATGGGAGCCAGTCGTCCGGTCAATATACCGGCATTGTTGAAAACTGTAGCGAAAGCCGATGTCGTTATCTTTGCCGGAGGTATCTCTCCCAGTCTGGAAGGCGAGGAGATGCCCGTCAGTGCTCCCGGCTTCCGTGGTGGCGACCGTGAGGATATCCAGCTTCCGGCAGTGCAGCGTCGGGTGGTGCAGGCTTTGAAGAATGCTGGCAAGCGTGTGGTATTTGTCAATTTCTCAGGTTCGGCTATGGGGCTTGTGCCTGAAAGTCGCAATTGCGAAGCGGTTGTTCAGGCGTGGTATCCCGGTCAGGCAGGTGGTACGGCTGTGGCCGATGTCCTTATGGGACGTTACAATCCTGCGGGTCGTCTGCCTGTCACTTTCTACAAGGGGATTGACCAGTTGCCCGATTTTCAGGACTATTCTATGCGTGGCCGTACTTACCGTTATTTCTTGGGCGAACCGCTTTATCCGTTTGGCTACGGACTCAGCTATACTACCTTTGAATATGGCAAGGCCGAACTTTCCAAGATGGCAATGGGTAAGGATGAGTCGGTAATAGTTACGGTGCCGGTAAGAAATTCAGGAAAGATTGCAGGTGAGGAGGTCGTGCAAGTCTATATCCGCCGTGTAGATGACCGGGAAGGTCCTATCAAGAGTCTGAAGGCTTTCAAACGTATCTCTTTGAAGCCCGGCCAGTCTGCAAGAGTGGCACTGGAACTCCCGGCCGAACGTTTCGAATGTTTCGATGTCAAGAGCAATGCCATGCGCGTTATGTCCGGTAAATACGAGATTCTGTACGGTAGCAGCTCGCGGGCTGAAGACGTGCAGAAACTTCCGTTTGTGATTAAATGATAAATAGGCTACTTTCAGATTAAGTTAGGAATAAAAGATTCCCTGTAAATTAGTCGTCCGATTGGTGTCCGAATGCTCTTCGAATGCCAATCGGACGATACTTTTATGCACACATATATCTTGTCATTGTTTTCGGATTATGCTACCCCCTCCGAAATTTGTATCAGACACCAATTTTTCTTTCTGTCAAATTGTAAACATTTCACTATTTCTAATGTAAAGAAATAGAAAAAAGTTTTATTATCCCTGCATTATTTTGAGGTTAAGCCAACTTTATGGGGAAATTTTGGCAGATTCTCTTTGTGGTTGGTTATCAGGTGCTTATGTATTGTTGTAATTCTTGCCTATTTTCGTCTGAAAGAAAACCTTTGCCTATATACGTGATTCTCGCGCGGTCAGTTCTGCATATTTATGCAGAATGTGTCATAATGATACATTTTAGGGTTGTTGCAAGAATGGTAGCAGTCATCGTTTGATGACGCCTTTTCATAGTCTCCTATCCTAAACGTCCGGGGAATCGCTCCTAAACGTCCGCCGATGCTCTCCTAAACTTCCACCGGTGTGCAACTGCGCACAAATGGAAGCTCTCCTACGCATCCGCGGATGTTTAGGATAGGAGGAGTGGAAACGCTCATTTGCAGCCGCTTTCCTCAACCTGTTCCCTCTCCATCTTTATGTATGTTTATGCAAGAATGTGCCCATTGTACAGCCTTTCCTTCTGGTGAAATAAATACAGTATACTTCTGTGCAGGATTTATTACCGTTAGATGTAAAAGAAAATGATTGTATTTTAAGGTGGGTTCGATATAAGGGCATTAATAGCAAAAGTAACCAAAACACTCCCTCTAAGTAGTTATCCGGTTTATATTTGGATGTCAATCGGACGATTTTTTTGCAATAACAGCTCGTTTTCAGCAGCGGAGGCTACCCCTCACGTTAGTTAAAAAAATACTTAATATTGTTCATTTTCTGCTTACTTTTTGTTTGTTTTGTATAAAATTGTTACATTTGCGCCAATATTTCCAAATTATTAAACTAACTATTAAACTTTTATGAAGAAAATTTACTTGATTCTCTCGTTGGCAGTGCTCAGTGTGTTGTCAGCATTTGGTGCAGGTGATGGTTATCGCCGCACATGGGATTTTACTAAAGGATGGAGTGCTACTACCCTTGAAATTATGGCACAGGATACGGAACTCTGGACAGTGCAGGGTACCGGTTTCCAAAATACAGGTAAAGCCAGTGACCTTACTGCTAAGATGAACTACAATGGCGAACAGATTCCTGTACCCGAATTGGAAGGCCTTGAGTTGGGCGCAATGAAAAACTCGGCTCATGTCCAGATTTATGATGGATTCACGAAAAATTCTTCTTTCCCTGATTTGGCCTGCCTTTGGATTAATGGAAACAAAAATTATGACTATGTTTCTTTCAAGGTTCCTGCCGGTGAGAATGTGAAGATTGGTTACTGTTCACACTCAAATTCACAAGCTCGTGGTTTTAAGGTAAGTAGCGGTTTTGCTGATGCAGAGGGGAACACTCAATTTACCAGTAAGGCTGACGCCACCGTTGTTGAGGTAGAACTCATCAACTCTAACACCGAGGAGTCAACTTTGAAACTCTCTTCTACCAGTGGTCACCATATTTACTATATCATTATTGGTGCTGGCGACGAAGCTGAATCTTACACTGCAGGTTATCTCTATTCTGGAGCAACGGCTATGGAGGACCTTCCTCTTTACGGCATGTTGAAAAATGTTGAGAACCTTACTTTCAAGGGCATCAACATCGACAATGGTCTTCCCGTAAAAGATTCTTTGATGGCTCTCGATGCTGTTGTTCTTGATGGTAGCCTCTCTGCTGATAATGCCGAACTCGTCTCTTTCTTGAAGGAGAACATCTATTGGCAGCCTGTGTTCAATGTGAATGGCAAGTTGGCCGAAGCTCTTGGTTTCGGTTCAGTGGTAACTCCCGAAGCTCCTATTGCTTGGGTGTTGGAGCCTAAAGATGCAGTTTTTGAAGGTTTCGAGGGTGCTTATTATGGTGACTCTCTCAAATGTATTCTTTCCGAAACGGCTTCTTGCCCGATGGTAGTAACAGGCCAGAAGAACATCAAGAAGTATGTTTCTCTTTGTGGCTTTGAAGACTATACTGTATATTCTGACTCCCTCTTGGCATACGTTTATAACGCAGGTCATAACCAATACACATACTACGGTGTAGGTGAGGAGTATGCAGGTAGCACAGAAGTTCTTGTAAAGAACCTGTTTGTACAGACATTGGCTTCAAAGACCGAAGTGTCTGAAACTCCGAAACCCGCCTTTACTGGCGATTATAAGGAAATGGAGTCTGTCATCTCTATCTCTTGCCTCAACAAGAATGCCACTATCTATTACACCATCGATGGTACAGAACCTGTTGTAGGTGTAAGTCCTGTATATACAGAGCCTATCTCCGTTACTACCGAAGGTGTGACCATCAAGGCACTTGCTATTACCGATGGTTATTTGGTAAGTGAAGTTAATTCTATCGATGTATTGCTTTACCATCAGGCAAAGATGCCTGTTATCAATTGCACAGGCAATGGCTTGGCTGAAAATGCTGTCATTACATTGGAGGCTGAGGCTGAATTGGTTGACATCTATTACAACTTCACTGGTTCTGAAAAGATAAACGAGTCAAGTTTGTATGATGGTCCCATCACCTTGCCTGTCAGTGCTACTATCTATGCTTTTGCTGTCAGCGATACATTAGGTCTTGTTCAGTCCGAGTTGGCTTCTCAGCAGGTGTTTGCCAATGTTGAAAAGATTCGTCGCGACGAGTTGGCTCACTTCAAGGTGAATGGTGCAGGATGGAACACATTGGAGAACCTGACTCTTGATGGCGAGCAGATGGTAGCATGGACTAATAGTAACTATTACTTCTCATGGGGTAAGACAGCCGCAAAGAGCTACGAAGAAGGTGATGCTGTGGTTGATGAGAATGGTGATCCTGTGGTAGATGAAACGGGTAATTTTGTGTATGAGAAGACTCCAAAAGCATACTCGGTGACAACAAATAGTGCAGACCCCGACTGGCAACTTGTTTCTTGTGGTCAGGTAATGATTTATCAGGGTAATACTTTGGGTGCCAATATCGGTGATGGTGGTGGTTATAACCCGGAACGTGCAGAAGATTATCTTGAAAAACTTGGAACAACTGGTGATATCCAGTTTGGTGGTGTGGAATCTGGTGATATATATACTGGTTCTATCCAATCAACCAAGAAGTTTGCAGGCCCATTCAACGTGGTTGCTATCATAGCCAATGTGGGTTCAGGTGGTCGCTTGGCAGTAGAGGTTTCTGCCGACAGTGCTACTTGGACACAGGTGGGCGATACGCTTCAGACTTCAACTGTGAAGCGTCTCTATAAGAAGTTTGAAGTTTCTTACGAAGGAACCGACGAGGTTTACGTTCGTTTGGCTTCTATCAAGGGCTCTTCACAGGCTGTTCACGACATCTACGTGTTCAACCACGGTGAGAAATCTGCCGCTATGAAGGAAGAGTTGGCTGCCGGTATCGAAGAGGTGGTTGTAGCTCCCGAGACGGTTGTTGCCGTTCGTCCTGTCAAGAAGGTCATTGATGGCAAGCTCGTTATCGTTGTCGGCGATGCCGTATATAGCGTAACGGGTGCCCGTCTGAAATAATTGATGACTCAGGCGCGGACGTTTCCGCTTTGCTGAAACTTCGCGGGTATCCTTTTGGTTCAAGGTTTAAGGTTCAAGGTTCAAACAGTAACCTTCTGAACTTTAAACCTTGAATTTTTTTATATAGTTGTTTATCGGACATCCTACCTCTGAGACCCTTATTCGGCCTTGCCTCATCGAAAACCTCTTTTGATTTTTTTTACTCAAGGTATGGTCGACTCCGCTCAGGGTGACAAATGATGAGCAAATTATGACGGGCTCTGTTTCATCCTGAACTTGTCGAAGGAACTCAGAGTATAGCAAATAGTCCGTAAATTAGCAGCTTGTAGTTTGTCTTTTCTACAAAAAGATAGAAACAAGATTTGTCGTTAAAGAATGCTTCTCGGATGCCAATAATTAAAAAATGTCAAAAAAAAGAAGGTTTTGTGTGCAAAATCTTCTGTAACCCCTTGTCTTTATATAAATTTGCCCTCAACTAACTATATCTTATTAACTATAATATTCTGCTTATGAAGAAACTTTTACTTTCTGCCGTTGCCTTGGTTATGGCAATGAGCATGAGTGCACAACGTTGGGACTTCACCAACTGGAGTGCTGAGACTGTGGCCAATTTGAAGGCTGCGAATGTTGATAAAACTGAATGGTCGGACATTGAAAAGGAGGCTTGGACAGCTCCTGCCGACATTGCTAAAGACAACTGCTTTTGGGAAATGAAGGCTCACGGCTCAGCCGAGGGTGCTCCTCTCGCTATTGGCGGTACACCCGTCAAGGAACTTGAAGGCTTGTTGTTCCTTCATACGAAAGACCGCAGCTTGGCCATTGCTGTGAATTATGGCGACTGTACTCCTTTGGACGGTACGAACTTCGGGCCTTACAACGGTCCCCAATACCTTTGGTTCAGCGGGTCTGACTTGAGTTACATTGTAATCCCCAATGTAAAGCCCGGTACAGAAATTAAGATTGGTGTAGAGTCTCACAAGTTCTCAGATGCTCGTGGTGTCAAACTCTATGTTGGACGTGGAAAGACGGGGACAGAGTTGATGGATAAGGAAGGCAACGCTGTTGCATATCCCACGACGTACCAGGATCTCTCTTGGTATCTGCCTACAGACCTGACCGATACTCCCAACGAGGATGGTACTTACGATATTACTTTGCACAACAACAAGGGTTGCCATATCTATTACATTCAGGTGGGCGACGGTACTGGCGAAGGCCCTTCGTACAATGCCGGTTATCTCTATTCCGGTGAAACGGCTATGGAGGAACTTCCGCTTTACGGTGTGTTGAGCGCTACTTCCGGTGTTACCCTCGAGGGCATCAACATCGACAATGGTCTGCCTCATAAGGACTCTTTGATGGCTTACGATGGTATTGTACTCGATGGCTCTCTTTCTGCCGACAATGCCGAACTCGTCTCTTTCTTGAAGGAGAACATCTACTGGCAGCCTGTGTTCAATGTGAACGGCAAGTTGGCCGAGGCTCTTGGCTTTGGTACTGTAGTCGAGGCTGAATCTCCTATCGCATGGGTGTTGGAACCTACCAATTCAATCTTTACAGACTTTGGGGCTTATTATGGTGACTCTGTCAAGTGTATCCTTTCCGAGGTGACCTCTTCTCCGATGGTGGTGACTGGTCAGAAGGATGTCAAGAAGTATGTATGTCTTGGCGAATTGGACGGTTACACTGCTTATGCTGACTCGCTGTTGGCATACGTCTATAACAATGGTCATAACCAATATGCTTACTATGGTGTGAGCGAGAATTTTGCAGCTGGTACCGAGACGCTTGTCCAGAGTATCTTTGCCCAGACTCTTGCCAGCAAGCGCGATGTGACCGCTACTGCAAAACCGAGCTTTACGGCTGAGTACAAGGAGATGGAGACAACCGTTTCCATTTCAGGTGCCAAGAATGCCCGGTTCTATTACACAACCGATGGCTCTGAACCAACTTTGTCAAGTACTCTTTATACCGAACCTGTTGTCTTCACTCAGGAGGCTACCCTTTTGGCTATTGCCATTGCCGATGGCTATACTGTCAGTGCGGTCGATACATTCAATGTTGAACTCTTCCATCAGGCAAAGGCTCCCGTCATTACATGTGCTGGAGGCGGTTTGAGCGAAAATGCAGTTGTTTCTATCAGTGCTGAGTCTGACTTGGTTGACATCTACTACAACTTTATCGGTTCAGACAAGATTGCAGAATCCTCCAAATACGATGGTCCTGTCACATTGCCTATCAGTGCTACCATCACAGCTTTTGCTATCAGCGACACGCTGGGACTTATCCAATCCGAACTGGTTTCTCAGCAGATATTTGCCAATGTCGATAAGATTCGTCGCGATGAGTTGGCACACTTTACGGTGACAGGTGCCGAGTGGAATACATTGGAGAACCTGACACTCGATGGCGAACCTTATACAGCTTGGGTTAATAGCAACTATTACTTCTCATGGGGTAAGACTGCTGCGAAGAGCTACGAAGAAGGCGATATTATGACCGACGAAAATGGCGAGCCTGTTTATGGTGGTGATGGAAATCCCGTGTACGAAACTACTCCAAGACCTTACTCTGTGGTAAGAAATGTAAATGATCCTGATTGGCTGCTTATGTCTCGTGGTCAGGTGATGATTTGGCAGAAGACTTCATTGGGCGGTGCTATTGGTGATGGTAGCGGTTACAATCCCGATCGTGCAGAAGACTATATTGAGAATTTGGGTACAGCACAGTGTATCCAGTTTGGTGGTGTTGCCTCGGGTGACCAATATACGGGTGCTATCCAGTCAACCAAAAAATTTGCAGGTCCGTTCAACGTGGTTGCTATTATAGCCAATGTAAGTTCAGGTGGTCGCTTGGCTGTAGAGGTTTCTGCCGACAGTGCTACTTGGACACAGGTGGGCGATACGCTCCAGACTTCAACCGTGAAGCGTCTCTACAAGAAGTTTGAGGTCGCTTACGAAGGAACCGATGAAGTTTACGTTCGTTTGTCTTCTATCAAGGGAAGCTCACAGGCCGTTCACGACATCTACGTGTTCAACCAAGGTGAGAAATCTGCCGCTATGAAGGAAGATTTGGCTGCCGGTATCGAAGAGGTGGTAGTAGCTCCCGAGGCGGTTGTTGCCGTTCGTCCTCTCAAGAAGGTCATTGATGGCAAGCTCGTTATCGTTGTTGGCGATGCCGTATATAGCGTAACGGGTGCCCGTCTGAAATAAGTATTAAGGGTGGCTCTATGAATTAGCTTGCGAGGATTCGCTTGAATAAACTTAAAAACTAATTTATAGAATCTCCATTAAGATGATTTAGGCGCGGACGTTTCCGCTTTGCTGAAACTTCGCGGGTATCCTTTTGGTTCAAGGTTTAAAGTTCAAGGTTCAAACAGTAACCTTCTGAACTTTAAACCTTGATTTTTTTTATTGTGGCTGTTGGTGCAGAATTCAACTAAATTGCAGGGAATGGCCGCCCGAAACAGGTGAATCACCTAAAAATGTGTCTTATACTGCTATAGGTAGATACATTTTAATTGTTAGTAAATGTGTCTACCTATAGCAGTATAAGACAAACCGATTGTATATTATTAGTATCCGCTAGAACTTTTACGGCCATTTAGACTTTAGGTTCATGCCGTCTCTGTCACCCTGAGCTTGTCGAAGGCTCTCAGAGTGCCGAATGGAGGTAGAAATTGCAGACCTTCAGTGATGCCCCATCCTCCCTTTCGCCCCATCCTCCCTTTCGGCCCATCCTCCCCATTCTTCCCATTCATCCCATCAAACCCATTAACCCCATTTTTTTCTCTTCTTTCTCGCACGCCTATATATAATAAGGTATATATATCTTTCCGTTACCGCACACAATTTTTTGTTTTATGTTTTAAAACATATTTTCTTAGTGCTCATTTCCATGCTTTTGCCCCAGTTTTTTGTATTTTCCCCAAAAATATTCTCCAAAAGTTTTGTCAGTTCGGAAATAAGCAGTACCTTTGCATCCGCTTTCGGAAAGAAAGTGTTATGAAAGAAGCGTTCTTTGAATGATTTACATAAAACAGACAAGTAGTACAAGAGCCATTTCTACGATATGTTAGAGATGTGGTAAAAGAGATACGAACCGTCGATTACAATGAACAAGGATTGGAGATCATCTTGAATTCTAGATCAGCTTATAAGTTATCTTATTAAAGATATTATTTACAGTGAAGAGTTTGATCCTGGCTCAG
>JAFQBB010000057.1 GCA_017416805.1 Bacteroidaceae bacterium | reverse complement strand
TTACAGCCGCGGTTTGGTGAACTCATTCTTGATGCGTAACGGTCTTCCTATCTATGCTGCCGGTTCAGGTTATGATCCAGAATGGGAAAAGCAAGGTGTAGCTGCTACTTTGCAAGACCGTGACTCTCGTATCCAGCTCTTCACTAAGAAGGATGGTGACGTAGAAAGCTATTTGACAGATGGTACATTCACTACTGTAGATTTCAATTGGGTAGTAAACGGTAACAACGAAACTCGTATGACAACCGGTTTTGCTATCAAGAAGGGTAAGCACTACGATGTTTATCAACAAATCACTCACCATGTAGGTACTACCGGTAGCTTGGTGTTCCGTGGTACAGAAGCCATGTTGAACTACATGGAAGCTTGCTATGAATTGAATGGTTCTATCGATGCTACAGCTGATGGTTATTGGAGAGCTATCCGTACACGTGCAAAAGTAAATCCTGACTACAACGTGACTATCGCTGCTACCAATATGGCAGAAGAAGCCAAGGGTGACTGGGGGGCATACTCAAAAGGTCAGTTGGTTGACGCAACATTGTACAACATCCGCCGTGAACGCCGTAACGAATTTATCGCAGAAAGCCTCCGCTGGATGGACTTGAAGCGTTGGAGAGCTTGTGACCAAGTGAAGGATTATCAGATGGAAGGTATGCGTTATTGGGGCTCAATCTATGAAGGTGCTTTGACTAATGACAATGGTGACAACTTGGCTGTTGTTAGTGTCGAAGACGGTAAGGGTAACATGTCTAGCCAAGAAATCTCAGGTGTTTACATCCGCCCATATCAGATTAGCTCTGTAAACAACTCTGTATTCAACGGTTATAACTTTACACCGGCTCACTACTTGTCTCCACTTCCACAAAGTGCATTCCGTCAGACAGCTAGTGGTGATAAGACAGACTTGAATACTTCTGTAGTATATCAGAACCCGGGTTGGCCGAAAGTGGCTGGTCAAGGTGCTAATGCTGTAAACTAATAATCGAACTAAAACAGAATAAACTACTTTTATATATAAATAAGGGAAGGGGAGCTCGTGAGAGTTCCCCTTTTTTGAATATCTGCTTTCGAAAAAAACGTTTTTGGCATCATAGAGATACTCATTCCGCTTCAAACAAATCATCCATCCGAACCTCTGCCTGAACTATCCCGGAATAACAATTCGGCTTCACCCCATAAGACGTTACCAAAGTCAACAAAAGCGATTTCCTGGTACCCGTCTCTTTGACAAAAGCACTCAGCTTGTTGTTGAGTTTTCCCGCGTATTCCTTGGTTATCTCAAATTCTTCACTGGCATATTTCATTTCACACACATTGACGGTTTCATCTTTCCGGTCAACCAACAAGTCTATTTGTGCACCGGGAGCTCCTTGCATGCTCCTCCAAGAACAAGCACGAGTCTGAACGCCAGAGATGCCCAACTTCTTCTTGATTTGAGCCAAATGGCTTAAACACACCCTTTCAAAAGCAAATCCGCTCCACGTGTGATACAAGGGACTGTTTATGGAAACCAGCCAAAAATGTTCATCCTGAAAGTGATTGTTCCGAACGAAATTGAAATAAAATAAAGAATAGAAATCCACCAGTTGAAATAATGTATTGGAGTTCAAACGCTTTTCACTTTTACCTGGCAAACTTTCAAAAGGCAAATAGCGACGGATGAAGCCACAATGTTCCAACTCCTCCAGTACCACGCTAAACATTCCATTATCCGTCAATTTTGTCAGGCTCAGAAGCTCTTTACGGGTCAATCCTTTTCCTTTCGTGGCCAATGCCGTCACTACTTCAATATGCGGAGATGCATTCCTGAACAAAGCCCGATACAAATCATTGAATTCATCCTTCAGCTGCGCATTTCTTGCAAAAAACAACCTGTCAATGTTTTGTGCCAAACTTATCGATTTATCCAGCATTGACAAATAAAAGGGGATGCCACCCATCACCATGTAACATTCAACCATCTGTTTTCGAGTGTAGGAAAAACCAAACATCCTGAAATACTCTTCACATTCTGCCAAAGTAAATGGTTCAAGCACCAGATGATGCGTCAAACGATTATGAAGGCCTCCTTTGTTCCGAATCAGATTACTTATCATCCAAGAAGTTGCCGAACCACACACAATCAATTTAACATCGTCACGCAACGCTGCCCAACCATTCCAAAAATTCTCCAAAGCTGGAATAAAGCCCGATTTAGCCGTGTCCATCCAAGGCAATTCATCAATAAAAATCAGCTTTGGCCCTTCAGGCAACGACTCTAAATGCATAGACAATTCGTAAAACGCCAATATCCAATTCTTAGGAACGGATAAAAAGACGGAACGGAAATACTTCTTCAGTGCAATGGCAAAGTTGGTCAACTGTTCAGACTTTGTTGCACCATGTACCCCCGTAACATAAAAAGAGAACTTATCTTCTACCGCCTTCCGTATAAGAAAGGTTTTTCCTACACGTCGGCGACCATAAACAGCCACAAATTCCGAACGACTCGAGCGAAGATACTCTTTCAGATCGTTCAATTCTTTTTTTCTACCTATCAAAATCTGTTCCATCCTTCAATAATTTGCGCAAACATAGCCATTTTTTACATCTTGCGCAAATTATCCTCAAATAATCTGCGCAAGCAATACGTTTTAAGGATGGTTGCGCAAATTATCCGAAACATGCTACCTTATACCGCCGACGGACGTAGGTTTAGAAAGCAACTATAATGAACAAAAAGAGAATCGACTTGTTGCCCAAAAGAAAAGAATCGCTATCTTTGCAGAAAACTCGGCCTATCATGCAAGGAAGAAGATACCCGGTAGGGATACAGGATTTTGAGAAGTTGCGTACCAATAAATGCGTCTATGTAGATAAGACGGATTTGATATACCAGTTGGTGCAAAAAAACATTGTGTTCCTGAGTCGCCCCAAACTATTCGGCAAATCCTTGTTGTCCAGCACCTTGAAGTATTATTTTCAAGGAAGGAAAGACTTGTTCCAAGACTTGGCTATAGAACAGTTAGAAAAAGATTGGACGGAATACCCGGTGTTACATTTTGATTTGAGTACATTAAAGAATATCGATATAAAGTATATTCCGAATAAGCTTGACGGAATGTTATCCGATTATGAAAAAATATACGGAAAGAATCCTTCGAAAGTCACTTCTGGTGACCGTCTGGCAAACTTAATTGTATCTGCTCATGCCCAGACCTGCCAAAAGACCGTCGTCATCATCGATGAATACGATGCACCGATGCTGGATGTACTCCACGATGAGGGAAATACGCTCGAAGTGCGCAGACTTATGCAGGAATTTTATGCCCCACTGAAAGCTTGCGATGCCGACCTGCGTTTCGTATTCATCACCGGTATCACCAAATTCTCACAACTGAGCATATTCAGCGTCATCAACAACATTATCAACGTCAGCATGCAACCGGAGTTCTCTGCTATCTGCGGCATCACCGAAAAGGAGCTGCACACGGTGTTCGAACAGGACATTGCCATACTGGCGAAGGAATACGAATGTACCCCGGAAGAAATGCGTATCCACCTAAAAGAGAGGTACGACGGTTACCATTTTAGCGGAAAATCGGCCGACATTTACAATCCGTTCAGTTTGCTGAATGCCTTTGACGCGAAAGAAATCAAAAGCTATTGGTTCTCTTCGGGAACACCGACTTACTTGATTCATCAGTTGCACCATTTCGGAACTGATGTCACGGTATTGGAAGAAATTGAGGCATCCGAAGAAATGTTTGACAGGCCTACCGAAGCCATGAGTGACGCATTGCCCCTGCTCTATCAGAGCGGTTATCTGACCATCAAGAGTTATGACCGCGACCTTGAAACCTATATGCTCGGTATCCCTAACAAAGAAGTGCGTGTAGGTCTGATGGAACATCTGCTGCCATGGTACACCAAACGGTCGAATATGGTGAATGGGGGATTCATTCAGGATTTCTGCCGAGCACTGTTGCGTGAAGATCTGGAGAAGGCGTTTGTTGTTATGCGCGCCTATTTAGCAGGCATCCCCTATCCCGATGGAGGAAAGGAAATTCTGAACGATATGTCGAAAAACGAATATTACTACGAGACTATCTTCTACCTGATGTTCTCGTTCATGAACCGCCACATACAGACGCAGGTAAAGACTTGTCGCGGACGGGCGGATATGGTAATGCATACCCCAAAAGCCATTTATATGTTCGAGCTGAAGATAAACAGACCCGCCGAAGAAGCCTTGCGCCAAATAGACGAGAAAGGCTATATGATTCCCTACACCGCCGACGGGCGGAAGTCGATAAAGTGTGGAATCAGTTTCTCTACCGAAACACGAACCATCGAAGAATGGGTGATAAAAGAAGACTAATTCTCCCATAAGCAACAGAAGTACTAAAAAATGTCATCCAGCGTAGCGAAGGATCTCGGCAACAGTTCTTGATGTACCCGAGATTTTTCGTTTCGCTCTAACGAATAGTCGAGGACTCTGTCCGAAAATGGTACGACATTATGATTGTATATATTCATTTCGGCACACCCTCTGAATCGCTCCTCCCTTCCCTGAAGAGCGCCCAAATGCCTTCGTCAAAACAGCCTTGATTTTTGTCTTGAAATTAGTTAGATAGTACACGGGGTACTTAGCGCCTTTTGGACTGTCTGCTTTTCATGTAAACTCTTAAAAATCACAGCTATGTTAAGACGACTTAAAACAGTCAGTATGATGCTGTTCTTGATGGGCTTATCTACAGGAGCAGCTTTCGCAACTTCTGCAGCAGGAGTTGACGACGTGAAAGTA
>JAFQBB010000056.1 GCA_017416805.1 Bacteroidaceae bacterium | reverse complement strand
CGGGGACTCCAAAATCTATATCGTACCCGAACTCTCTGCCGATAACGAGCAGTGGATAAATCCCAGTTTCGGCAATGTCGCTTTGCAGACGCATTATGACAACATCAAGCGTATGGTTAAGGAAAAGACCGGGCGTGCGATGCAGGAAAAGGAACGTGAACGCAAAGGCAAAAACGGAAAGATTATCAAGGTGGCCGGGTGCTCGCCCATCCGCGAAGGTGTATTGCTTGTCAAAGCAGATACCACCTTGAATGATCTTCGCAGATTTTGTGATATATGCGAACAGCGTTGGGGTATCACTCCGATACAGATTTTCATGCACAAGGATGAAGGGCATTGGCTCCCTGGCGAACCCGATGCTGACGATAAGGAGAGCTTCAAAATTGGGGACAGATGGTTCAAACCGAACTACCATGCCCATATCGTGTTCGACTGGATGAACCACGAAACAGGAAAGAGCTGCAAACTCAATGATAACGATATGATGGAAATGCAGACATTGGCATCCGAGATTCTATCAATGGAGCGAGGACAATCCAAAGCCGAGACAGGCAAGGAACATCTGGAACGTAACGACTTCATCCTTGAAAAGCAGAAATCCGAACTCCGCAACTTGGATGCCGTAAGGCGATACAAGGAGTATCAGGTGAAGGTTGCCGAGCAGGAGGTTCAGGAAGCAGAGAGTATAACACAAGCCCTACGTGATGAAGCCCTGCAAAAAGAGAAGCAGAATGAAATGCTCGACAAGGCTATCAGTGATAAACGAACCAAACTGAACAAGGAGAAAGGAAGTCAATTGCTCGGTGCTGTTGCAGATTGGGCTACAGGAAAGTCCAAAGCACTGAAAGGTAATATAGAGGACTTGAAACTTGACTTAGCGGAAGCACACGAAGCCATAGCCGAAGAACGCAAACGAACACAGGCAGAAACCGCCAAGCTCGAAGCCTATAAGAAATCAGTTGCACAGCAGATGGAAAGTGCCGTTCGCAATGCTGTACTTAAAAAGGATGATGAAATCCGCAACCTGAAAGACCGTCTGTCATGGAGAGACAAGATGCTGAGGATATTTACAAAAATTCTAATGCAAAGTAATGGCACCTTCAGAAAGGCTGTCGATTCGATCATCAGTTTTGCCAAGGATACATATCGTAGCATCTTCAGCAGAGAGGAGGCAAAGACCATCAAGAGTGTGATGGAAGCCTTTGGCAAAGACAAAGAGGATTACAGAGCTATCGGAACTTTCCTCGTGTTCACGGCAGACAAAAAAGAGACTCTATCCAATAGTGAGTACCGTAAAGCTGCCCGTGAAGTGGATGATATTGCCATCGGTAGATATGAACAGGCGCAGAAGCGTAGGAACTCTATGAAGTTGTAATAATTTGTACCGAGTTTTATGATTTCTAATCCGAGAGAAACAAAAACGAAGCCTATTTGGCTGAATTTGATGAATTATGTGTAATTTTGCACTGTAATACCAAACAGAGCGAGCAAATCATTTATACAATGAATAAGGAATTGACCATAGAAGATATTCAGGAGATTGTGGCGAAAGACGAAAGCCGTTATCTGGAATTAAAGCAGACCACAGGGGAATTGTACAAGGCAATGACCTCGGCTTGTGCTTTCCTTAATACGGATGGCGGTTGGGTGATGTTCGGCATTACACCTAAATTGAAGATTGTTGGCCAGAATGTCACAGACCCCACAAGACAGGAAATAGCAAATGCTTTGAGAAAGTTTGAACCGGCTATTGATGTTCCTGTGCAATACATCGAAATCCCCGAAAAGGAAGGATTTTATGTCATTGCGATGTATTTCAATCCGCCTGCACCAACACAAGCACCTTACACATTCGATGCACGTCCATACTACAAGGTGGAGAACACGACAGCGATAATGCCAAGAGAAATGTTTGAGGCAAGAATCCGTCGTAGCAATCCAGGTATGTTCAGTTGGGAGAAACTCAAATGCCAGATACCATTGGAGGAAATTGACAGAGACCGCTTATATACGGTAGTTCAGATGGGTGTCAATAAAGGACGTATTCCCGGTTCTGCTCTTGCTCTTCAAGATACATCAGCGTTGCTTACCCACTTCAACCTGATGGATAACGATAAGGATGTACTCAATGCGGCTTGTGTTCTGTTTGCAAAGAGTCCTGATAAATACCATAATCAATGCAAGGTGAGGTTGGGAAGATTCGAGGGTACAACGATGTCGGAGTTCCGTGACCATACAGTTTGCTATGGCAATCTATTCGAGCAATATGATGCAATCATCAACTTCTGTCAGAAGCACATGTTCCTTGCAGCAAGAATGGATGAGGTTGAAAGAGTAGAAACATTGACCGTTCCTTTTAAGGTGGTTAGAGAAGCTACCCTAAACACCATTATCCATCGAGATTGGGATGCATATAACCTAACGCCAAGCATAGCAATCTTTGACGATAGAGTTGAGTTTCAGAATCCCGGTGATTTTCCCCTCGGAAGTACCTACAAGGACTTTATAGAAAATCCTCATTCGTCACCAGTCAATCCTAAGATTGCGGATGTGTTCTTTAAAAGCGGTTTGATGGAGGCATGGGGACGAGGTATTGCCAATATTTTCGATGAGTGCGAAAAATATGGTTTGCCAACTCCGGAATTCAAGGTTGGACACAAAATAGTGACGCTTGTAATCCGGTTCAAGAACTCGATTACTCCACATAGAAAAGGTGATGAGACTGTAAATGAGTCTGTAAATGAGCCTGTAAATGAGCCTGTAAATGATGTATTAAAAGACATCCTTGAATTTATCAAGAACAATCCAGGTATAAAGAAACCTGCCATAATTGCCCATATAGGAAAAAGTAAGGCAACCCTTACAAGGTATCTTAAACAATTGGTGGAACGAAACCTTATTGAATACAAAGGCTCAGATAAAACAGGAGGCTATTATCCGAAAGAATAGGAGTTTACACCAAACCCCAAAATAACAGAACCCGTCAGCATCCCATAAGAACTGCTGGCGGGTCGCTTTTTATCATTCGAGAATAATGGTTACTCGAATACGGTTTTAATGGAATGAAATAACAAGGGGATGCACCGAAAAGGTACATCCCCTGATTGTGTAGCTATTTAATCTGCGAGATTACTTAGACTGTGACATTACGATGCTGAGGTTAATTGACTCAACGGCATCAGCGATGGTCTTATAAACGTTAGCAATTCCCTCTGTGTCATCCTTATCCAACTGACCATAACCCAACATCAAAGCTACTGAGGTGTTTCCAAAGAACTTCTCGAATGAAGTGGTAGGCATATACCAATGCATCTGTGTGTTGTCCTGATCCTGGAATGCGTACATATCAACATCCTGATAAACGGGATTGTTCTCGCTCATCTTGATAGTCATCTTGTTGCCCTCGACCTCGATAGGAGCCTCAATGACAACGTTCTGACCCTCCAACAAGTAGCTATACTTTATTGTCTTGGCCTCAGGGAACTCCACTGTAAAGAGGATGGACTTGAGGAACTTGTCAATGATAGAACCGTCCATCTTGGCAAAATTGAATGAAGTGTTCAGGAATGGAATATCCTTGTCCTCACCCTTTACATTGGTCACGAAAGTCTTGATGTAGTCATACTTCATGCCTGGAAGTTCGAGGTACTGCTTGATGCGGAGCCAAGAAGAAGTTGACTTTTGAACACCGTCTGCTTTAGGTAGATATGTGGCTTGAGTCATAACATCGCCCAAAGAAGTACTATTTGGTGCATAGGTCAATTTAATAGCCATATATGAATCAACACCAGAATTTGAAGGATATGATATCGTTTGGAATAGTATATTACCAACAACCTTATAAGTTGATTCAAGACCCGAAAGATTATCATTATTCTCTGTCACATTGTTTCCAGTGAACATCGCTTTACCATCCTCGGAATAAGTTATAATACCCATATCTTTTTCTGCCCCAGAAACACCTTCGTTACATACCCACATACCTACAACCTCATCAGCAAGGTCATTATCGCAATAATCATAAGTCAAACGGATATCATACTCCTCATTGATAACAATAGACAAGGATTTGCCTGCTACCAATTCGAGGCGACCTTCTGTTACATCCTCATCACCCTCAAATACGAGAGAAACCTTGTTGTTTACTACCTTGATAGTACCTTTTGACTCGTACATATAACCACCCTGCATAATACCTGTTACATTAAATGAACCATCAGGATTGATTACCATAGCCTCAGACTGGTCTTCTTCCAAACAAGTCCAAGTGCCGACAAGGTTTTTTGTGTTGTCATACTCAATGAAGTCGTGGTCGCAATCCTTGTCGCAAGCTGTGAAACCCAACATTGCCACAAGGGCAACTGCCAAAAATTTAAAAATCTTCATACTTTTAGAATTTTGAAATTATTTAATGTTTAAGAATTTGCACAAAAAAAAGGCGTCACACACCGGGCACAATATGCCAAGTGGTAACGCCAATATATGACTTAGAACCGTATTGCTACGGCTAACTATTTGATTATAAGAATGTTTACAGGGGGGGGGTAAATGTTGCGAGCAATGACTCCGATGCCGTTGCATAGGAGAGAGTGCCGCTACAATATATCGCAAAAAGACGATTCATTACCCAATTTACTCAAATTTGAACTCGCAAAGTTAGTGATTTTTTCACAAATAGCCAAGACGTGACCATAAAATATGATTTTAGACTAACAATTTAATACTTTAATAAGCGTTGCAGTATTCAGAGGCTTATTATTTTCGACAGAGAGAAATTTGGCAAGCGGCAGATTTCACTCCCTCCAAAATAATAGATTGATAAGAGTGTGCTTTTGCCGTTCATGGAAATTGTCGTACCTTTGTGCCGAAAACGTGGAATGATGGAAACAGCAAAGGAGTGCGATATGATGCTATTAGAAAATAACTCCACACCAAGGAGTGATGAAGAGCTGCAAAAAAACATGGTTGCTGAACTTAAGCCGCACAATGCACCGATTACTCTTGTCGAATACGATCCGAGTTGGT
>JAFQBB010000005.1 GCA_017416805.1 Bacteroidaceae bacterium | reverse complement strand
TAAAGCACAAAATAAATATTTCCAACCACGAAATGAATATTTCCAACCATGAAATATATATTTCGTGGCTTGAAATATAGAAGGAATATAATTTCAGATAAATTATAACACTAATTCACAGGTTATTATATATAGGTGCCCGATAGATGTCTGCTATGCATTTGTGAAGCTGTGTCAAAAATGCCACCATTTAATTCTTCATCCGCAGATGACGCGGATGAAAAGTGAATTATGACACAGTCCCCTACGGTGGATATCGTGCCGCATGGCCCAACCCTAAACCTTCGTTAAAATATCCGCATCGTTTGGCTATATGAAAAGATAGGTGTATCTTCGCAAAAACATAAAATGCCATGAAAGAGTTGTTGCAGATTTATTGTAAGAACAACGGGATGACCGTTGAAGTCGGGCACGGAGCCAATCTGATGGAAGTCTATGAGAAAAGTAACCTCCAACTTCCATACGGGCCGACCAGTGCACGGGTAAACAATGTGGTGGAGGGGTTGACATTCAGACTTTACCACAACATGGACGTAGAATTTCTGGACGTGACCTCATCGTCGGGATTGCGTACCTACTTCCGTTCGCTCTGCTTCGTGCTGTGCAAGGCTGTAGCCGATCTTTTCCCTGAGGGACAAATCGTATTGAAGAATCCTGTATCGAACGGTCATTATTGCGACTTGAAGATTGGCCGGGAGGTGACAGAGGCAGAGGTGGGGCGTATCCGTGAGCGGATGCAGGAGATTGTAGATGCCCGCATCCCTTATCACCGCATGGAGGTACAGACGGACAAGGCTGTACGCCTGTTCCGCCAATTGGGCATGAACGACAAGGCCGTATTGCTTGAAACTTCGGGTTCCCTATATACCTATTATTATACATTGGGCGATGCGGTAGATTATTACTACGGCAGCCTGTTGCCTGATACCGGCTATTTGGGGCTGTGGGATGTGGTGAAGTACAGCGACGGACTGTTGCTACGCTATCCCGAACAGGAAAGCCCAGACAATTTGGGAGAGATGATACAACAGGACAAGATGCTTGAGGTATTCAAGGAGCACAACCGCTGGCACGACATTATGGGAGTACGCACAGTGGGAGATATAAACAAGGCTTGTCTGAAAGGCCATGCCACAGAGCTTATCCATGTGTCGGAGGCTCTGCAGGAGAAGAAGATAACCCGCATTGCGGATGAGATACACCAACGGGGTAAAGTGAAACTGGTGCTTATCTCAGGGCCTTCATCGTCGGGGAAGACCACCTTCAGCAAGCGCTTGTCGGTACAGTTGATGACTTGCGGATTGCGTCCGCGCACCCTTTCATTGGACGACTATTTTGTAAACAGGGAAGATACTCCCCGCGACGAGAAGGGGGAATACGACTACGAGTCGCTGTATGCCTTGGACCTACCCTTCTTCAACGGACAGCTGCAGGCACTGCTCAAGGGAGATGAGGTGGAACTGCCGCGTTTCAACTTTACCACAGGCCGACGGGAGTTCAACGGAAACAAGATGCGATTGGAAGAGAATACGGTGCTCATCATGGAGGGTATCCATGCCCTGAATCCCGAACTGACTCCCTTCATCCCTGAAGAGAACAAATACAGAGTTTACGTATCAGCACTGACCACCATCCGGCTGGACAACCATAATTACATTCCAACAACGGACAACCGCCTGTTGCGACGCATTATCCGTGACTACAAATACCGCAACTATTCGGCCGAGGAGACCATCAGCCGATGGGCCAGCGTGCGCCGTGGGGAAGAAAAATGGATATTCCCATACCAGGAGAATGCCGATGCCATGTTCAACTCGGCCTTATTGTTCGAACTCGCAGTATTGAAAGACCATGCCTTGCCTATCCTGAACCGGGTGCCACAGAACTGCATAGAATACAGTGAAGCCTACCGGTTGCGCCGTTTCCTGGAATATTTTGTGCCTGTACAGGACAAAGACCTGCCTCCAACCTCGTTGTTGCGCGAGTTTTTAGGTGGAAGTAGTTTTAATTATTGAAAAATGACTAATTTTGCAGCCTGAAAGGAACACTGCTTCTAAAATAACATAATGACACAACGTTCTAAATCAAACCAAATCCAGGAACTGAAACTGGAGCAGCGACAATCCCTGTCGCAGTATCAGGTGCAATTCGTACGCCTGTTGGAACTGCCCACGGAAGGTTTGGAGGAACGTGTACGTGCCGAACTGTTGGAGAATCCTGCACTTGAGGAGGCTGACGATATGGAACTTCCTATGAATACAGCCAATCAGGATTCTGACAATGAACAGGAAGAAGATTTTGATACTGAAGAGGAATATGGTGATGATGTCATAACCGAAGAATACACCTCTGAGGCCGACGAACATGAACTGGCGGCTTTGGGCGACTACAGCTCGGAAGATGACATTCCCGATTATGCGCTGCGCGAAGACAACCGCTCTTCGGACTATACGATGGAGGAGATTCCTTTTTCGGCTGCCACCTCGTTTTATGAATTGCTGAAAGAACAATTAGTGGAATCGCCCTTGAACGAACAGGAACGTGAAGTGGCCGAATACCTGATAGGGTCGTTCGATGATGACGGACTCATACGTAAAGATTTGAGCAGCATTATTGAAGAATTGGCCATCTATCATGGCATCTATACCGATATGGATGAGGTACTGAAGGTGCTGCACGTGATTCAAGGATTTGACCCACCAGGCGTAGGTGCACAAAGTCTGCAGGAATGTCTGCTCATCCAGTTGCGACAACGTCCGGACACACCGGCAAAGCAACTGGCCCAACTTATATTAGAAAGGTTTTATGATGATTTCAGCTACAAACGCTGGGAGAGAATCTTGCAATCTGCAGGTATAGATGAAGCGGCCCTGGAAGAGGCTGTCAACGAGTTGACACGATTGAATCCCCGTCCGGGCAGTTCGCTCAGTGAAACCGTAGGGAAAAGCCAACAACAAATAGTTCCGGATTTCATCATCCGCACGGACGAGAACGAAAGCATCATCCTCTCACTGAATGACAGCAATGTCCCGGAACTGCGCATCAGTCCGGACTTTGATGAAATGGTCGAAAGCTATTCCAAGGAAAAAAGCACACGCGAGAATCAGGAAGCACTGTTGTTTCTACAGCAGAAGATTGATAATGCCCAGATGTTCATCAACCTTGTGGAACAACGGAAACGGACGCTCACCGTGACGATGCAAGCCATTATCCGGTTGCAACGCGACTTCTTCCTGAGTGGCGATGAGCAATTGCTGAAACCTATGCTGATGAAAGATGTTGCCAATGCAGCAGGGGTGGATGTGTCAACGGTATCCCGTGTGGCAAGCAGCAAATATGCAGAAACGGATTTTGGTACATATCCGCTGAAGTTCTTTTTTGGCGGCGTTTATCACAAGCCGGCCATCGCCCTGAATAAAGAAGGAAGAAATGAAATTTCACAAAAAGGATTAGAGGAAAAACAGGAAGAGACCTCACAACGACAAATACGTGGCATCATTCAAGAATGTGTCAATCAAGAAGACAAACAACACCCTATGACCGACGAAGAGTTAATGGGAATCTTGAAACAGAGAGGTTTTGATCTGGCCCGCCGCACTGTAGCCAAATACCGGCAACAGTTGGGAATACCAGTGGCACGGATGAGAAGGGAGATTAGCCCCAAAGGGGGAATTAATAATGAAGGATTTAAAGAATGAAAGGAAAATGAATATGAAACAACCTATTGTAAGCATTATCATGGGTAGTACTTCGGACTTGCCCATTATGGAAAAAGCGGCCAAACTGTTGGATGAACTCCAAGTGCCTTTTGAGATGAATGCCCTTTCGGCTCATCGGACTCCGGAAGCGGTAGAACAATTTGCCAAAAATGCCAAAGACCGTGGCATAAAAGTTATTATTGCAGCAGCCGGAATGGCAGCCCATTTGCCTGGGGTTATTGCTGCATCAACAACCGTTCCTGTTATTGGAGTACCCATTAAGAGTACACTTGAAGGAATGGATGCCTTGCTGGCCATTGTGCAGATGCCTCCGGGAATACCGGTTGCAACTGTAGGTATCAATGCCTCCTTGAATGCAGCTATTCTGGCTGTCCAGATGTTGGCGTTAGCCGATAATGAGTTGGCCACACGGTTGACCGCATACAAAGAGAACCTGAAGAAAAAGATAGAAAAGGCCAACGAGGAACTGAAAGAGGTGAAATTTGAATATAAGACGAATTAGCTACTAGTAGCTAATCACTAATCACTCATAAAATGACAGATCTCTTCAACTATACTCGCCGCACGAGCAGCGAAACCAATGTAGGAGCCACACCGTTGGGAGGTGACAATCCCATCCGCATACAATCCATGACCAATACTGTGACCATGGATACTGAAGCATGCGTGGAACAAGCCAAACGAATCATTGATGCAGGTGGAGAATATGTACGCCTGACCACCCAAGGCCCCAAGGAGGCTGAGAATATGCTCAATATCAACATAGGATTGCGGTCGCAAGGATATATGACCCCATTGGTAGCCGATGTACACTTCAATGCCAAAGTGGCCGACATCGCCGCACAATACGTGGAGAAAGTGCGCATTAATCCGGGCAACTATGTAGATGCTGCACGCACCTTCAAACAGTTGGAGTACACCGATGAGGAGTATGCCGCTGAATTAGAGAAAATCCGCAATCGTTTCATCCCTTTTCTCAATATCTGCAAACAGAACCATACGGCTATCCGTATCGGAGTGAACCACGGCTCCCTGTCTGACCGTATCATGAGCCGTTACGGTGACACACCGGAAGGAATGGTGGAATCATGTATGGAGTTCCTGCGCATTTGCGTGGAAGAGAATTTTACAGATGTGGTTATTTCCATCAAGGCAAGCAATACTGTGGTGATGGTGAGGACTGTACGCCTGCTGGTTGCAGTGATGGAAAATGAAGGAATGGCTTTCCCCTTACATTTGGGGGTGACCGAAGCAGGCGATGGAGAAGACGGGCGCATCAAATCGGCGTTGGGTATTGGTGCCCTGTTATCAGATGGTTTGGGCGATACAATACGTGTATCGCTGAGTGAGGCACCTGAGGCAGAGATTCCTGTGGCGAGAAAACTGGTAGATTACGTGATGACTCGTGCTGATGCCCCCTATATCCCTTGTGAAGCGGCTGAAGATTTTGATTATTTACATCCTGCACGAAGAAGGACCCAAGCTGTCCGTAACATTGGCGGCGGACAGGTTCCCGTAGTGATTGCTTTCCACTGGGAAGGAAATAACCTGTCTGACAAGGAACTGATACCTGACTATATCTACACCGGACGCAGCCTGCCTGAGCATCCGTTGCCTGCCCAATATATACTTGATGCAGATGTATGGACAGGCCAAGAAAATACATGGCCGGCTTTCAATCTGAACACCGTTGCAGATATTGAAAAGTGTGCAGCTGAAGCAAAGTTCCTTTTTATTCCTTACCTGATGTTTGACCAGGTGGCAGACGTGGTAAGGAATCATCCTGAGGTGGTGATTATCTCACAAAGTGTTTCGGCCAACCGATTGGGCGAACACCGTGCATTGGTACACCAACTGATGAGAGAAGGGATAGAGAATCCGGTTATTATCTTCCAGCATTATGGCGAAACAGCATTAGAGGACTTCCAGATAAAGAGCGCAGCAGACATGGGTGCCTTAGTCTTCGATGGCTTGACAGATGGCATTTGTCTGTTAAACCAAAATACCACATTACCTACGGCTGCCATTGAGGCTACAGCTTTTGGCATTCTGCAAGCCGGACGCCTGCGGACCACCAAAACGGAATACATTTCATGTCCGGGATGTGGCCGGACGTTGTTTGACCTGCAAACAACCATCGCCCGCGTGAAGGCAGCGACAAGTCATCTGAAAGGTTTGAAGATTGGCATTATGGGATGCATAGTGAATGGACCCGGCGAGATGGCCGATGCAGACTATGGGTATGTAGGTGCAGGGCGCGGCAAAGTGAGCCTCTACAAACAGAAAGAGTGTATTGAGAAAAATATTCCTGAAGAAGAAGCTGTTGAAAAACTTATAGAGCTTATCAAAGCAAACGGTGATTGGAGGATGGGGTGACATGGACAAAGGAGATAAAGGGAGATAAAGGCCACAAGGGATGCCCCTACGGCACGCACTTTGAACCTTAAACTTTGAACTTTAACCTTGAACTTTACACCCTCACCCCTACACCCTAAACGAACGAATTTGTTCCTTGTAAATGATTGTACATGAAATTAGTATGGAGAAGAATAGGATAAAATCCGTCACCGTGTATTGTGCTTCGAGTACTCAAGTTGATGAGTGCTATTTCCATGCAGCCCATCGGTTAGGGGTATTGTTAGCCCAAAAGCAGATAGGCCTTATCAACGGAGCAGGAAGTATAGGGCTGATGCGAGCCGTTTCGGATGGAGCTCTTGAAACCGGTGGGAAGGTGACAGGAGTTATTCCACGTTTTATGGTAGAACAGGGATGGCATCATCAAGGACTCAGCGAACTGATCATCACTGAAACCATGCATGAACGTAAACAGCAGATGGCAGACCTCAGTAACGGTGTCATAGCCTTGCCCGGTGGGTGTGGCACATTGGAGGAACTGCTGGAGGTCATTACATGGAAGCAATTAGGCCTTTACCTGTACCCCATTGTTATCCTGAACATTAATGGCTATTTCGATTTCTTGATCAATCAGTTGGAACGTGCTGTGGACGAACATTTCATGCGCCCACAACATAAGGACATCTGGCAAGTGGCCACCACGCCCGAGGAGGCTATAGAAATGCTGCATAATACCCCACTATGGGACAAGAGCGTACGTAAACTGGCCGCTATATGAATGAATCAATATTTATAGAAGAGGTTCATCCTTACTTGTTGCGCTACGACGGATGGATTGCTGGAATCTTCCTGTTCTGCTTTTTTGCCATGACGTATGTCCTCGCACAGGGAAGGTATGTACTTATACAACACACATACAATTTCTTTCAAACCCGTGAACGGAAGAACGTCTTTGTAGAAAAGACAGTCATTGACACGCACTGTCAGCTGTTGCTCCTTTTACAAACATGTATATTGGCCAGTGTCTTGTTTTATGAAGCAACGATTGACTACAAGAGTGAAGAGACATTGCGCACACTGTTTCCTCTTTACGTAGCCGCAACCATCTTGTTCTGCATCGTAAAGTGGATTGCCTACAGGTTTGTCAATTGGGTTTTCTTTGACTCTGCCCGGAACAAACAGTGGACAGACTCTTATTTCTTTACACTTTCTCTGTTCGGGATACTTCTTTTTCCTGTTTCTCTATTAGTCGTTTATCTTGAATTCTCTCCTTTTTGGAGTGGAATAATTTGTGTGTTTTTATTCATTTCTGCCGTTTTCTTGAAACTTTATAAGAGTTTTTGCATCTTTTTCAGCGGTTTGCATGGCGCTTTATTTTTATTTTTGTACTTTTGCACCCTCGAAATCCTCCCTCTCCTTGTATTAGGAAAAGGTATAAGGATGATAAATGAGTCACAGATATAAAAAAACATTACATTGGAAATAAAGAAAATTCTTATATCGCAACCTAAGCCATCTTCGGAGAAGTCTCCCTATTTTGACTTGGCAGAACGATATGGTGTGGAACTGGTTTTCCGACCTTTCATAAAAATTGAGAGCCTTACGACAAAGGAATTCAGACAGCAGAAAGTCTCAATCCTTGACCATACGGCTGTAGTCTTCACTTCGCGTCATGCCATTGACCACTTCTTTCAATTGTGTGCGGAACTGCGTGTGAATATACCGGAAACCATGAAATATTTCTGCATTACAGAGACGATAGCCCTGTATATCCAGAAATACGTACAGTATCGTAAGCGTAAAGTATTTTTTGGCCATACCGGCAAATTGGAGGATTTGGCAGCTTCAATCACCAAACACAAGAATGAGAAATATTTCGTTCCATTGAGTGATGTGCATACAGATGAAATCAAGAATATGCTTGACGGACTGAAAGTACAACACTCAGAGGCTGTCATGTATCGGACCGTCAGCAATGATTTCACCGAAGGTGAGGCTTTCGATTACGATATGCTGGTATTCTTCAGTCCTGCAGGTATAGCGTCACTCATAAAGAATTTCCCAAATTTCCAGCAAGGGGATATGGTCATCGCTTCGTTCGGACCGACCACAGCAAAAGCTGTTCGTGATGCCAACTTGCGTCTTGATATCGAAGCTCCTACTGTTGAAGCACCATCAATGGCCGCAGCCATTGAACTATACTTGAAAAAGAACCGATAAGAGATACTAAAAAGAGAGTCGTGTGAGCTACAAGTTGCGAGTGGGGAATCTTCCCGTATAGATTCACTTGTAACTTGTAGCTCACTTATTATTCAGTTATGAATACAGGAAGTGCCACCTTGCGCAAAGCCGAACGGGTATATAAACGTTCTGATGTCAAACGGCTTTTTGAGGGCAATGGGAAATCTTTTTCGATTTTTCCTTTGCGGGTGGTGTATATGCCTGCCGGTTCTGAAAATGAGGATTCCTCTGCACGCATCCTTATCAGTGTTCCCAAACGTTGTTTCAAGCGGGCAGCCAAACGAAATCGTGTCAAACGACAAATACGTGAATCATACCGCTTGAACAAACATCTTTTATCCCAATCATTAAAAGACTCTTCAAAGGGGGTGATGATTGCTTTTATCTGGTTGGACAAGGAACTTCACACGTCCGAGGAAGTAGCATCCAAGGTGAAAATAGCCTTGAACAGGATTGCTGAGAAAATGAATAACTGCCAATGAATCATATCCTATACCTGTTGAGAAACTCTCTTGTGTGGTTATTGTTACTTCCGGTCCGTTTCTATCGGAGTTTCATTTCCCCACTCACGCCTCCTTCCTGCCGGTTTACTCCTACATGCTCGCAGTATGCCATAGAAGCTTTACAAAAGCATGGGCCATTCCGTGGTCTTTATCTGACTGTCCGCCGGTTGCTGCGATGTCATCCTTGGGGAGGTTCAGGGTATGACCCTGTACCATAACCAATATGGAGAACAAGCAATATAAGTGACAAGCCGAGGGTAAAGTCAAAAATAAAATCCGTGCCTAAAAAACAAATGGCTTCATTTTGACAACCCTCGGACAATGTTGTATATTGACGTTTTTCGCTGGCTACCTCCCTATACAGAGTCTATTCAATTCTGTACAATGATACCACCCTGTGGAGCAATGGTGACAGTGAGTTGGGAGTTTTTCTTCATCTTTACACCCTTCTGCTGTGGAGCCAATGTCTTGGCATTATCATCGTAGAGAGTGACTGTCTGTCCGGCTTCAAACATGGGTAATGTCAGCTTCAGCTTGAGTGGTTCGGTGCCTGCATTGATACCTGCTACGTACCAGGTATCGCCATGGCGACGAGCCAATACACAGTATTTGCCAGGGTAACCGTCAATGAAGCGGGTCTCATCCCATGTGGTCGGAATCTGCTTCATGAAGTCTATACAGAGGGCCGGTGCATCAGTCAGGTTGTTGGGAGCAAGGGCGAAATTCTGAATAGGATTCTGGAAAAGTACTCCTGTGGCCAGCTGGAAGATGTCTGTGGTACGGCGGATAGTGCCTCCGTCATTGTTACGGTTGTTCCGCTTGTTGAGCAATACGCCACCAAATTCCATGCAGCCTACCGTGTTGCGGATGAAGGGATGCAGACAAGCGTTGAAGGCCTCGTTGTCGCATGATTCCTGAGTGAAGATAAGGTTCTCGCTGGCCAACACGGCTTCGCTACCCACATAGTTCGGGTACATACGTTCCCATCCGCGTGGCAGGGTACAGCCGTGGAAGATGCACATCAGTCCGTGGTCATCGGCATCGCTGAGGATGGCTTCGTAAAGGCGCATGGTCTCCTGCTTGTCACCACCGAAGAAATCGACCTTGATACCTTTCACTCCGAGGCTCTCCATCCACTTCATCTCGCGTTTGCGGATGATGGGGCTATCCATGTGATGCACGGGGCCTTGCTCGATATCGTTCCAATAGCCGCTGGAACTGTACCAAAGGAACACATCCACCTTTTTGCTATGGGCATACTTGATAAGGTCGGCCATACGGGTGCGTCCGATGTTGTTGTCCCACCAATTGTCGATGAGTACATATTCATAACCCATGGCAGCGGCCAGGTCGATGTAGCGCACTTGGTCATCGTAGTTGATGCTGCCATCCTGCCACATGATCCAACTCCATGTTCCACGGCCATACTTATAGTCGCGGGTAGTTTCATAAAGAGGAGTTACCAAGTCCCAGGGGATGGTAGTTTCTACAATAGGTTTCAATGTCTCACCTATGGTGATGGTGCGCCAAGGTGTTGCACCGGGCAGTGCAATACCGGGAGCCGATGTCCCGTTGCCGTTGTTCTCCTCGGGCATAGGATATTCGATGGTATAGAGTCCTTCTGCTGAAGCGTCACTCAGGCGCGAAGCGCAATAGCGGCTATCTACGCCCGTTTCACTGATGAGTACCCAACCGTCCTCTCCTACATGGAACAAGGCAGGGAAGGTGTAACCGTGTCCATATTGTGAGCGGTCACTCATCGGGGCATCAGCCTTATAGACCTCCTCGTAGCTGGGTTTTGTACGTTTCCAACCAATCATCGCGTCACTTTGCGGAGTGAGGAAAGTGGTAGTCTTGTCGGGCAGATTGAATCCCGTTGCTTCACTATTCACGACACAGGCACGAGTATCTCCCCACACGGGCAGGGTGTAACGGAAGGCTACGTCATTGTTGCTTACGCGGAATTCCACACCGATACGACGACGTCCGGCTGACAGAGTCAGTTTCACTTCGTTGCCTGTATAGTGGGCATGACTGGTCTTGATATTCTTCAACGAATAGCAGTCTTCGATAAGGGTGGCGGGTGATGCTTTCAGGGTGAGCCCTTGGGTGAAGTCTGCCACATTGGTTTTCAGTCCAAGCGGAGAATTCTCCAGCATCTGTTTGCCATTGTATGTAACCGAATAGACAGGACTTCCGCCATTCTCGCTGACAGTCACCTGCATCAGACTGTCCGGGCTATAGATGGTCACATCCTCAGCTTGGATTGTACTGATACCTAATAAAAGGAATAGGGGGGAAAGGAGTTTTTTCATGTTTTTTAGTTATAAGCTACGAGCTACAAGCTACAAGTGGACCATGCGGTACTTACGGTCTCCGCACTTATCTCTCGTAGCTTGTAGCTCGTCACTAATTATTACTTACCGTTCTTTACAAACTTATATACGCAGAATGTCTTGGGGCCAATCTGAGTGTTGAGTACGTTGCCGTCGATGGCGATGCTGCTCTCCACGGGGATGATGGTGTTGGGAGCATCTACGGTGTTGTCCTTCAACAGATCATCGGCATGGAAAGTGATAACTTTACCGTCGGTCAACGTGGTCTTCTTCTTCAAGCCGGTGAAGTTGAGGGTGATGGGCTGAGCCTTGTCACCTACGTTGATGACCTTCACAATGTAAGTCTTGGCATCGTTGTCCCATACGGCACTGGCGAAAAGGCCATCCTGTCCTTCCTGTCCGCTGACGGGCTGTCCGGCCATAGTCAGAGGCAATACATTGGTACCCTTGTTGTGTGAATAAAGTTGCTGTACATAGTAGCTGCAAGTGCGCACTGAACGGAGGTTGTCGAACCAGATCAGGTCGGGACGCCACTGCCAGCCTTCCACGTGGGCAAAGAGCGGGGCATAGGTAGCCATGTGTACGATGTCGGCATTACGTTCCAAGTTAGTCATGAAAGCAGCCTCCAATAGGGCAGCATTGAAATGGTTCCACTTCTTTCCGTTGGCACCGTGGCAGGCATATTCGCCGGCGAATACCTTCGGACCCTTACGGTCGTACTTGTCATAACGATTACCGGCAGCAAGGAACCAGCTTTCAGGACGATAGAAATGCTCGTCAACGAGGTCCACTTTCAGACGCTTCATCTCTGGCCACAAATAGTCGAAGTCACGACCTTCGGAGTTAGGACCTGATGAACCGATAATCTTGATTTCGGGATGCTTTTCGCGCAATACCTTCACAAACACCTCCAGACGTTCGGGATATTCTTTACCCCACTGCTCGTTACCGATACCGAGGAACTTCAGGTTGAAAGGTTCGGGATGACCCATTTCGGCACGCAGCTTACCCCACTCAGTGTCAGTTCCACCGTTAGCAAACTCGATGAGGTCAATAGCATCATCAATGAATGGCTGCAAGTGATCTACCGGACAGTGAGCACTCTCGTGGTTGTTCTGATACTGGCAAGCCAGACCAACGTTGAGGATAGGCAGCGGCTCGGCACCAATCTCCTCGCTCATGAGGAAGTACTCATAGAATCCGAGTCCGTAGCTCTGATAGTAATCAGCAAAGAAACGGTGCTCGAAGGTACCCTGCCAACGGTTTTCGTTCAACGGACGATTTTCAACGGGACCTACTGACTTTTTCCAGTCGTAACGGGTTTCAATGTCAGTACCCTCTACAATACATCCACCAGGGAAACGGAACACACCGGGCTTGATGTCGGCCAATGCCTGAACGAGGTCTTTACGAAGTCCGTTCTTGTGGCCATTCCAGGTATCTACGGGGAAGAGTGACACGTGCTCCACATCGGCACCATTCTGTCCGCGCAAGAATATACGCAAAACAGCTTTCTCCTCTGTCTTGTTCGGAGTCAGTTCCACTTCATATTTCTTCCATTCAGGAGAATTGATGGTGATTTCCGCACCAGCCAATGACTGGTGTTCACCCATTGATTTCGTGTCAGCGATTTCGGCCAGAATCTTGGCTGTACCATTAGGCTTGACAGTACGTGCCCATACGCTGAAGCGGTACTTCTCGCCTTTCTTCACACCAATACCGAAGTAACCCTCGTTTTCAATAACGGTACGCTTGTGTCCGTGGCCACTACCATTCAAGCGCACATAGTGAGGATTGCGCTCGAACGGTCCCCCTTCGCTCATCATTTGCACATTGGGAGTAGTCTTCCAACCTTGGAAATGATTACCGGGGAATTCGAACGAGCGGTTCTTTACCAATTCGGCATAGAGACCACCGTCGGCGGCATAGTTGATGTCCTCGAAGAAGAGTCCGTACATGGTGGGTTGTATCTTGGCACCCACTTTCTTTGTCTGAATTACCAACTCGTGAGTGTTGGCGGTCTGTGCAGCGGCCGTCAGTCCGGCGGCCAGTGCCAGGGTTGTCAACAGTGTTTTCATTTGTGTTGTTGTTACTTGGGTTAATAAATATTTCTGTTAGTTTTTATTTAAATTCCTTTTGCCTTGAAAGCCAATGCATACATGCGCATCTGTTTCACCATGGCTAATAGTCCGTTGCTGCGTGTGGGGGAAAGGTGTTCCTTCAGTCCGATACGCTCGATGAAATAGAGGTCGCTATCCAATATCTCGTCAGGGGTGTGTCCGCTGACTACCTGGATGAGCAGGCTGATGATACCCTTTACGATGAGGGCATCGCTTTCGGCCTGGAAGTGTACAAGGCCGTCTGTGTAGTCGGCTTGTAGCCATACACGGCTTTGACATCCTTCGATGAGATTCTGTTCAGTCTTATATTGTTCGTCCAGCGGCGCCTGTTCGTTGCCTAAATCGATGAGCAGTTGGTAACGGTCCATCCAATCGTCCAGTTCGCTGAACTCTTCGATGACTTCATCTTGCAGTTGGTTGATGGTTTTCATATTCTTTATTTCTTTATATTGGTCCAATTGGGCTAATAGGCCTAATAGGTAGTAATCCGATTACTTTTCACTATAAATCACTTCCAACACCGTCTGCCCCACAGCTTTCAGTGTGTTGCGGTCGATATGTTCCATATTATCGTTCACCGTGTGCCAGGTATCACCGAAAGAGGAGAGTTCGCTATCCTCCATCATGGGGATGATGTCTATGCAGGGGATACGGGATATACGGTTGATGGGAAGATGGTCATCGGTCACATATCCGCCGGCTTGTTTGGGGAAGTATTTCCCATAACCGGCCAGATGAGCCTTTTCCCACACTTTGTCCACAATGGCGGGGGCATAATGTTGGGAGAAACCTTCGTGGAAGAAGGTGGCATGCGGTCCGCCCACCATATCCAGCAGGATGCCGAAGCGGGCATTGTAGTCGGGTGTGTGTGGCATATGTGCCCAATATTGGGAACCCAAACACCAGCTGCCCTCGCTCTCTATTCCGGGCATAAATTGTGGTACGCCATAGTCTTCGACATCGAAAAAGATAATATCTATACCTAAAGCGGGCTGTTGCAACTGTATCTGGCGGGCCACTTCCAACAAGACACCCACTCCGCTGGCCCCATCATTGGCTCCATCCACGGGAGTATGATGATTCTTCTTGTCCGGGTCGTTGTCAGCCCACGGGCGGCAATCCCAATGGGCGCAAAGCAGTATGCGTTTGCGGTTTTCCGGTTGGAAAGCCCCGATGATGTTGCGCATAGGAAGTGAGGTCCCATCAAATGCTTCCACCACATCACACTGTTCTGTCACCAACGCCCCACTGCGTTTGAGGACGGATACCAACCAATCCCCGCAACGGCGATGGGCTTCACTGCCGGGTACACGTGGGCCGAATGCCACTTGTTGCCCTACGTAGCTGTAGGCACTGTCGGCATTGAATGCGGGTATCACAACCTCTTTTGCCTTCTCTGTTTCTGCCACTTGTTTCTTTGTGACTCCCCCACAACATATTATCAACATTGAAAATGTTATATAGGAACATATCTTTATGCCATGTGATAGCATCACTTTTGTCATTACCATGTAGATATATTTATTAATCGGACAAAAGTAACACATTTCATCCATTCGGACAATATTTAATGGTTAAATTATACTATGCGATAAGATGGATATAAATGATTATGTCTAACTTTGCGTGCATTTTCAGAAAACAAGTTTAATAATATTTACATAAAGGTATGATTCTAACAGTAGAAATTGGGACTCAGCTGAATGAGATTGTATCTAAATTGATAGCCTCAGGCATTGATTTGGGTGAGCGCATTTTGGGCGCACTTGTTATATTTATTGTCGGTAAATTCCTTGTAAATTGGGCTAACAGGTTATTGGCAAAAATCTTAGCCAAACGTAAAGTCGAAGTAGGAGTGCAGACATTCCTTAAAAGTATGGCCAACATTCTGCTTATGATAATGTTAGGTCTTGCAGTTATTGGTCGTTTAGGTATTGAACTGACAGGATTTGCAGCCTTGTTGGCTTCAGCCGGTGTAGCAGTCGGTATGGCTCTATCTGGCAATCTGCAGAATTTTGCCGGTGGTATAATCATCCTTATTTTCCGACCTTATAAGGTGGGAGATTACATTGAAGCCAATACTGGAGCATCAGGTACAGTTCAGGAAATTCAAATATTCCACACCGTACTCGTTACTCCTGACAATAAAGTGGTGTATGCTCCCAATGGAGCCATGAGCAATGCCGTGGTAACCAATTACAGCCATAAGGAGGTACGCCGCGTAGATTTCAATTTTGGAGTGGAATATGGAACTGACTTCGAACACGTTCAAGCGATACTCAAAAAACTTATCGGAGCAGACAAACGTATCCTTACAACTCCTGAACCCTTCATCGAGTTAGGACAGTTGGCGGACAGCAGTGTAAACATTACTGTGCGCGTATGGGTGAATGCTTCAGACTATTGGGGCGTATATTTTGACATGAACAAGGCAGTATATACCACGTTCAATAACGAAGGTATTGAATTCCCGTTCCCACAATTAACAGTTCATCAAGCCTAAGTTATGCACACAAGAGAAGAAAAAATGGAAGCCTATGGCCGCTTCCTTGACATTTTGGACGAATTACGGGTAAAATGCCCTTGGGACCGCAAACAAACAAATGAAAGTTTACGGCCTAACACGATTGAAGAGGTTTATGAATTGTGTGATGCGTTGATACATGACGACAAGAAGAATATCTGCAAAGAATTGGGGGATGTCCTGCTGCATGTAGCGTTTTATGCTAAAATTGCCGAAGAGAAAGAAGATTTCGATATGGCTGATGTTTGTACGGCATTGAACGACAAACTGGTATTCCGTCATCCTCATGTGTTTGGAGATGCCAAAGCAGAAACTGCCGGACAGGTCTCCCAAAATTGGGAACAGATCAAATTGAAAGAGAAGGATGGAAACAAAACAGTATTGAGTGGCGTACCGGTTTCACTTCCTTCTTTGGTTAAAGCTTACCGGATACAAGACAAAGCTCGGAATGTCGGATTCGACTGGACCGAGCGCGAACAGGTATGGGAGAAGGTAAAAGAAGAAATCGATGAATTTCAGGCTGAGGTAGCCAATATGGATGCAGATAAAGCCGAAGCCGAATTTGGGGATCTGATGTTCAGTCTGGTTAATGCGGCCCGACTTTATCATATAAACCCCGACAATGCATTAGAGCGCACGAACCAGAAGTTCATCCGCCGTTTCAACTATGTCGAAGAACATAGCATCCGGCAAGGCCGCTCCCTCACTGATATGACTGTAGAAGAGATGGATGCTCTTTGGAATGACGCAAAACGGGAAGGGCTATAAGGAACTATAAGAATGTGTTAAATGGGGATGTGTCAAAATTCTTTCTTTTCATTCTTTAGACGCGGATGACGCGGATGACGCAGATAAATTATAACCTATCGGGTATAATAATCAAGAAAAATCCGCGTCATCCGCGTCATCTGCGTCTAAAAAGTTAATTATGACACACCCTCATTTCCACAACCTTTGTACTACTACTTGTTGCTCAAATATCTGTCAAGCTGCGGCAATGCCTTGGCATCCACGCTATTGTAGGTGACGTCTTCCACGGTGAGGGCCTCCACGTTCTTTACCCCATTGGCCGTGTCGGCCACACAGCCCACTGAAATGTTTTTCATCACCACGTTGCGGATAGGCAGGCGCTCGTCGCCACGCAGTTCGTAGATGGCTTTGGCCGAGTCCACTTGGATGTTGGTCAGGTAGATGTCGTTGATGCGGGTAAGCG
>JAFQBB010000004.1 GCA_017416805.1 Bacteroidaceae bacterium | reverse complement strand
CATGGTCGAAACGGAGAACCAGGAGTTCTCCCTCAACGCCATGGCGGCCGACAGTGTCTTCTTCCACATCGCCCGCTTCCCCCTGTTGGCCGGAAGCAACCGGTTGGAGGGTCCCAACGACATCATCCTGACCGACGAAGCTGCCCGTCGCCTGTTCCCCGATGGGGACCCGCTGGGCAAGACCATCAAAGCGCTGCGCGGTGATGTGTTCACGGTGAAGGGCATCGTGGGAAAGCCCGCGTGCAAGAGCACCTTCATGTTCGACATCGTATTCAATTACCACCACAGCGATTGGAGCTACATTCCCTTGAAAATGCTCCACCTGCGGCCGGGCACCGACATCGACGACTTCAACGAGCGCAACGGACAGTTTTTCTACAGCAAACTGTGGAAGTACAACCTGCGCTACCTGCTCTTCCCCATGAAGGAGCTGTACTTCCACCCCACCTACGGTCTTTGGATGGATGAACAAACTTGCAAGGGCAATGCCGACAACGTGCGCATACTCAGCATCGCGGCGGCCATCCTGCTCTTTATCGGCATCTTCAACTTTGTGAATGTCTATACCGCCATCCTGCTCCGACGGGGCAAGGAGATGAATATCCGCCGCATCTACGGTGCCACGCGCAGCCACATCTTTGCCTGCCTGTTTGTGGAAAATCTGGTGCAAGTGGCCGCAGGCCTCTTCTTCGCCTGGATGTTCATCGACGCATCGCAACCGCTGATGGAGCGCTACTTGGGCATTCCACAGATGGCCTACAAGGCGTTCGACTGGCAGGCTTCGCTGGCTCTGCTCGTGGGATTGCCCTTCATCACTACGATCTACCCCTTCTGGAAGCATGTCCACAAGGCACCCATCACCTCCATGCAATCGGTGGGAGCCATGAGCCGGCCGGGAGTGTCGCGCGACGTCTTCCTCTTTCTGCAATACATCATCACCTCTACACTGGCCGTCTTTGCCCTCTATTTCATCAGTCACCTGAACTACATCCTCGACACCGACATGGGGTACAACACACGGAACATCGTCACCGCCACCCTCAGCAGCGAGGATGGAATCAACAACATCCGCAACAAAGAGGAGTGGGACAGAATGCATAAAGAGATGATCCACAAGGCCCGCCTGTTGCCCATCCGTCTGAACGAGTCGCCCCTCATCACCCACTGGTGTAACCCACAGGGAATGCCTTATCAGATGACGGAAGGACGCGGTGGTACAGACATCATCCACGACGGACAGACTATCGAAGTGCTCAAGGGCGACCTCACCAAGGGATACCAAGCCATCATGGGTTACGAATTAGCGGCCGGCCGCCTGTTCACCGACGAGGAATACGCAGAATGGGGCTCCTACATCTGCATCATCAACGAGTCGATGGCCCGTCTGTTGGGCATCACCGACCTGTCCGATGCCTACGTGCAACCAGCCCGTCGCCTGTGGTTCACCTGGTCCACCAACGGTTCAGAGCAAGAGGAGATGAAGACCAACCCTCCCTACCGCGTGGTGGGCATCATCAAGGACTTCAAGACGGGACACCCGACAAGCCCCACACGCCCCCTCTTCTTCACGCCCGACAAGGACGGCTTCGGCCGTCACCCCTTCGCCTTCTATGCCTCGTACCCCGAGGGACGACGGGCCGATGTGGTCGATTTCTTGGTAAAACTGCATGCCGAGGTGGGCAACGGTGAACTGAAGTACAGCTTCATCGAGGACGAGCTGGCCGCCGTGTTTGACGACGACCGCCGCACGGTGCACATCTACACCACCTTCAGCGTGGTGGCCATCGTCATCTCGTGTCTGGGGCTGCTGGGGCTCTCGCTCTTCGACATCCAGCGCCGTCGCCGCGAGATAGCCCTGCGCAAGGTGCATGGTGCCACCGTCCACCAGATCTTCGGCCTGCTGATGAACCGCTACGTGGCCATCATGGCCGCGGCCTTTGCCGTCAGCATCCCGCTCACGCTCTGGCTCATCCACCTCTATACGGCCGATTTTGCCACTCGTGCCCCCATCACCGTGTGGCTCTTCCTGGCCGCAGCCCTGCTCACCGGCGGCATCTCCATCGGTGCTCTCTACGTGCAGGTGCGCCGGGCGGCACATATCCCTCCGGCGGAGGCGATGAAGAGGGAGTAAGATAAGGAATTAAAGGAGTTAGAGGAGTTAAAGGAGTTATCGCAGGCAAAGCCTGCTAGCCAAATGTGTAGCAAAACTATCGGCTTTAACTCCTAACGAACGAAGTGAGTGATAACTCCTAGCGAAGCGATAACTCCTTTAACTCCTAAAGAAGAATCTCCTTTAACTCTAGAGAAAGCCCCCCTTTCCCCAAAAATAACCAAAAAAAATAACATGCTACTACACAACATCGAACTTGCTTTTCAGCAAATGAAGAAGTACCGCCTGCAATCGGTGGTCAGCATCATCAGCTTGGGCATCGGCTTTGCCTGCTTTGCCTTGGCTATGCTATGGATAAGGTATGAACGGACATTCGACACACAGCACTCCGAGGCGGAGAGGCTGTATGTGGTCTATCAGAAGAAGAGACTGAACGTGCGCGAACCGCTCGGTGAGCATCTGGCCACCATCCTGCCCGAGGTGGAGACAAGCACGAAGCTCTTTCAGTCGGACGAACACATCCTGATAGAGGGTGTGAAGCACGAAATCAAGGATATGGAATGCGACAGCACCCTTATGGAACTGATGGGCATCGAGGTGATAGAGGGAGACAGGAACTTCTGGATGCAGAAGGGTCAGTACGCCGTCACCCAAGAGTTTGCCACACGGGTATGGGGCACGGAAAGTCCCATAGGGAAACGGTTCACCACCGTGTGGAGCGACCGTGAGAAGACGATTGCCGCCGTGGTGCACGGCTATGGCAGGCACAGTAATGTCCCCTTCGAGATGCTCTACGGGAAAGAGGGGGACGACAACTGGTACAGCAGCCGTGGCTATGTCCTTGCCCGCCTGCGTCCCAATGTGGACGGCGAGGCTTTCATGCAGAAGATGGACACCTTCGTGGTGAAGGTGCCGGATACGGTGCACGATTGGGGCATAGGCGGAGCATTCGACTACAGCGGACTGGGGGCTGTACCCATCACTGAGTTCCGCCAAGTGCTGAGCGACTCGGGTGAAACGGCTTCGCTGAGTGCGGCTACAGGGCTCGTGCAGTTCCGCCACATCCGGCTGATTGCCTTGGCGGGCATACTGCTCATCCTGTCGGGACTGCTGAACTACCTGACGCTGTTCCTCAACCGCATCTTCATCCGCCAACGCGAAGTGGTGCTACGCACAGTGTTCGGAGCCACCACGCGCAACATCATGGTCATGCTCTTCACCGAATATGCCCTGCTGCTGGTCATTGCCCTGGGGTGCGGTCTGTTCTTCATGGAGGCATTGCTCCCCTGGTTCCGCGGACTGACGGGCATAGCCACCACCCGCCCGGCCATCTATGCTGAGACGCTCATCTACTCGGCCGTCGTGATGGTGGCCGGCTTCCTGCTGTCGGCCCCGGTCATCGGGTACTTCCGCCGCCGGTCGGCCCAACACTCCCTGCAAGGGTGCGGGGCACAGCACACCTATCAGAACTTCCGCAAGGTGAGTGTGGTGGTGCAGATGATTATCAGCATCAGCTTCATCTTCTGCACGGTGGTGATGATGATGCAACTGGAGAAGCTTCGCCACACCAACCCGGGCTTCGAGCGGCAGAATATGGCTGTGCTTCACCTCTACAACGACAACGACCGCCAAGCCATGGCCCAACACTTGAACGAAATGCCCGAAATCAAGGAGTGGCACGAGGGGTACTCCCTCTTCCCCCGAAGCGGCATGATAGGCTTCGGCCTGGGCGTGGGAGGCACCTCCATGGAGAAGCGCATCAATAGCATCATGGTGCTGGGAGCCAAAGACTTCCAGCAGTTCTACGGCCTGCGGCTGAAGGAGGGACGCTGGATAGAGGAGGGCGACAAGGACGGTGCCGTGGTGACTGAATCGCTAGTCAAGGAGTTGGACGTGGAGAGCGCCATCGGCATCCGATTGGAACTGAACAAGGAGGAAGGCTACACCATCGTGGGTGTGGTGGAGGACATCTACTACCGGGGACCTGCCGATAAGGCGGAGAATCATATCTTCTGCAACGACCTGTACAGAAGCAGCTACGGGGATGGGGACTACCTTATCAAATACCACCCCGGCACATGGGCAAGCCTGCGCAAGAGACTGACCGATCTGCTGGACAATCCTGAGACAAGCAAGGTGACCTACCGCCTGCAGAATTGCGAAGAGGAGTACGACAAGATTATCCTCTCGGAACTGACGCTGCGCCAACTGATGGCGGCCGTATCGATGGTGTGCATCCTCATCTCGCTCTTCGGCATCTGGTCGATGATTATGCTCAATTGCGAGCAGCGCCGCAAGGAGATAGCCGTGCGCAAGGTGTTCGGCGCTACGGCCGGACAGGTGCTGTGGCAGTTTTTCAGCGAGTACATGCTGCTCCTCGTCATTGCCGCCCTCGTGGCCTTCCCCATCGGCTATGTCTGCATGAAACCATGGGTGGAGCAGTACGTGCTACAGACCGAAATCTCGTGGTGGATTTACGTGGGCATCTTTCTCCTTGTAGCCCTACTGGTCAACCTCTGCATCGGCTGGCGCGTGTGGAAAACGGCTCATGCCCATCCGGCGGATGAGATAGCGAAGGGGTGAGAGTAGTGACGAGTGACGAGCTACTAGTGAATAGCTACAAGTGATTAGGGACCATGCGGAACTGAAATGGCCAAATAGCCAAATCGTAAATAAACAGTAAATAGTAATTAACCGAATCGTAAAACAAAAACATTTCCCTGAATCCTCCCCCTCACAGGGGGAGTTAGAGGGGGTCTCCTATTATTATGATAACTCACAACATCACCATTGCTTGGCGGAACATACGCAAGTATCTTTCGCAAAACATCATCAGCGTGCTTGGCCTGTCGGCCAGCCTGGTCTGCTTCAGCCTGTGTATGCACTTCAGCCGCTACATCATGGGCATGGACAAACACTTTGAGAACTACGACCGCATTGCGGAGGTGGTCTATCAGCGTCCTAATGGAAACCTTTATATACTTTCTCCCTTGGAGGGCAAACAGATAACGGCTGCTCCGATGAACACACTCAAGAGCCGGTGCATGGTTATCGGCAGTTCGCAAGTCACCCACAGTTACGAAGATGAATCGGGGATGCAAGTGCCCGTGGAGTTGCAGGCGGTGGAGACTGACGGCCCCTTTGCCGAGGTATTCGGTGTGAAGGTGGTGGCCGGCAGTTGGGAGCAGGCGGCAGAATTGCCCAACTCCATCGTGTTGAGTGAATCGAAAGCCCGCAAGTTGTTCGGTTCGGCAACCAATGCCATAGGACGCACGTTTGTCTATACCAGTCGTTTCAATGTCACTTACACTGTCCGTGCCGTGATGGCCGACATGCCCCGCGATATCAGTTTCTTTGAGTATGGAATTGATGCACTGAAACTGAACGACGATAGCAGTCCGCGTAACTTGGAGTATGGCTACAACTGGCAGGGTTTCATCTACGGTCTGATGCCCGACGGTGTGGAGTTGGAGGATGTGAACCGCGAATTAGCGAACACCATTCAGCCCGGCATTACCCATATTGCAGGACGCGAACGGACGGAGGAAACCATTGTGGCCACCCGCATGGGGGAGCACATGGCCGACAACACCTCTATGATTACCGGCATCATCACCTCCTTTGCCGTGCTCATCCTCTCGGTGGGATTGCTCAATTTCCTGCACTTCCTGGTGGGAAGTATCCTGAACCGTATGCGCGAATATAGCTTGCGCCGCATGTTCGGATGCCGCCTGCGCGACCTCTTCGGGTTGCTTTTCACGCAGACTTTCCTGCTGCTGGCGGCCACAGCCTTCGTCTGTTCCTATACCATCAGAGCGCTGATTCCACTTGTAGAAATGCCGGCCATGTTTGCCGACTTCTTGCAGATTGACACCTCGCTGATGTGGTGGCAGACGGCTGAGTATATCGGTTGGTTGCTCCTTCTCTGCATGGTCATCTGCCTGGGAGTGTGCCTTTACATCCAGCGCATCACCATCCAGCAGGGTGTGGCGGGTGTGAGCAGTGCGCCACGTATCCGTCGCCACGTGGGACGCAATCTGATGATGGGCCTGCAGTTCTTCATCTGTTGGGTGTTCGTCAGCCTCACGGTAGGCTTCTACTTGCAAGCACGCCTTACCACGAGCACGGTGCTCGGCTCCTTGTCGCGTGCGGAGAAGGAACAGATTCTCTCCATCCCCTTGGATGGCAAGAAGACACTGATGAGGCTTGATGAGAAACAGGTATTGGTGAACCGCCTGAAGGCACATGCCGGCGTAAAGGATGTGATGACTGCTGACGGACAGATGCTGAAATCCATTTCCGGCAGTGGAATATTGACCGAACAAGGAAACAAGGATTCGAAGATTGACGTACTTATCGACAATTTCCCTGCCAACTACTTCCGCTTCATGAATCTCGAAGTGGTGCGTGGTGTGCTTCCCGAAGCGCAGGGACAGATAGCTGCCGACACGGACTTTGCCGCCCTGTTTGATGAGGACATCTTGGGACGCGTCTTCTACGATGTTTATCGGAATACGCCTTATACCGTGACGGCCATTGTGAAGAGTACTCCGCGTGTGGCTACCGACAAAGGCATGATTGCCAGGAACAAGTTCGGATGGGTCTATATGTGTGAAAAGGAGTGGGCGGCCGACCCCTACATCGGCCACATCTACCTGAAGTGTTATCCCGAACAGGTGGAGGCGGTGCGCGAATATGCGGTGGAAGAATTAAGGAAAGTGTTTGCCGCCAGCATCGAGCCGGAAGTATATACGCTGATGGACGACATTGAGGCCGACCAAGGTTTCGAGGAGGCTTTGAAGGAACTTATCCTCTTCTTCGCCCTCGTCAGCCTGACCATCACCCTGTTGGGTGTCTATTCCGCCATCACTCTCGACACCGAGCGCCGCCGTCGCGAAGTGGCCCTTCGAAAGGTGCACGGTGCCCGTTTCAATGACATTCTGTGGCTCTTTGGACGCAGGTACTTCTACCTGTTGGTGATACCCTTCGTGTTGGCTTTCCCCATCGTTCACTTTTTCTTCACTAAATTGAGCGGAGGTTATCTGGTATTCTTCAACCACGGCTTCCTCTTCTGGGCAGGCATCTTCTTCGGCGTAGCCCTTCTGGTGGTGCTCACCATCCTGTGGCGCATCCTGCAAGTGGCCCGCACCCGCCCGGCAGAGGAGATAGCGAAGGGGTGAGAACAGTGACTAGTGACTAGTGACTAGCTACAAGCTACAAGCTACTAGTGATTAGTGATTAGCGACTAGCGACTAGGGACTAGGGAATAGTGATTAGTAGTCATGCGGCGCTAAATAGCCAAATAGTAAATAAACAGTAAATAGTAAATTATTAAATAGTAAATCCCCAAAAACGCCCTAAGGGAGGGGACTTGAAATAGCGTTCTTTGGCTTTGTGTGTAAACGAGAAACTTCTATGAATAACCTTCTGGAAAAGGGTATTCCCCCTATTTGCTGTCCGCAAACAGCAGATAAAACACAAAAATGCTGTCCGCAAACAGCAAAAAGTGAAAGAAAATGCTGTTTGTAAACAGCAAATGTGTATCTTTGCAGCGTATAACAAGCAGAAAGAACTGTATGGAAACATTATTTGCGAAGCAAGACAGACTGTTGGCACTGACCTCAACCAGAATTGTGCGTAAACTGATAGAACAGATCAATTGGGATGCCCAACTCATTGCCATCAAAGGAGCAAGGGGTGTGGGAAAGACTACACTGATGTTACAATACATCAAGTTGAATTACCCCCAATACAGTCGTGAAGTGCTTTATTGTTCGTTAGATGCTGTCTATTTCAGCAATCATAGTCTGCTCGACTTGACTGACAAGTTCTACAAAAACGGAGGAAAGCATTTGTTTCTGGATGAAGTACACAAGTACCCCAATTGGAGTCGGGAGATTAAAGAGATATATGATTTCTATCCCGACTTGCGGGTGGTAATAAGTGCTTCTTCGCTTCTGAATCTGCTGAAGGGAGATGCGGATCTCTCGCGTCGGTGTATTCCGTACAATTTGCAGGGATTGTCTTTTAGAGAGTTCCTACAGTTCTATAAAGGAATAGAGATACCTATTCTCTCTTTGGAAGAAGTATTGACACAGCCACAAGAATTGTGTGCCCGTGTGAATGGGGTGTGCAAGCCGATTCCCTTGTTCAAGGAGTATTTGAGATATGGTTACTACCCGTTCTACTTGAAGAATCAGACTGATTACTACACAAGCATCGAGCAAGTAGTCAATCTGATAGTTGAGACAGAACTTCCCCAACTGTGCGGAGTAAACACGGCCAACATCCGTAAACTGAAAGCACTGATTGAGGTTATCTCTACCTCTGTACCATTTGAAGTGGATATCACCAAAATGGCAACGGTCATCGGAGTTCACAGAAACACGGTGATTGAGTACCTGAACCACTTGGAGAATGCACAACTCATGCATTTGCTGTATGCCGACATCAAATCTGTCAAGAAGATGCAAAAACCTGACAAGATTTTCTTGGAGAACAGCAATCTGCTTTATGCCTTGGCAGACTCACAGGTGCAGATTGGTACAGCCCGCGAAGTGTTTGTGGTCAACCAGCTCTCCTACCAACACACGGTAGAATATGGAAAAAATGTTGGCGACTTCAAGATTGACGGCCGCTATACGGTTGAAGTGGGAGGAGAGAAGAAGACCTTCACCCAAATAGCCGATGTCCCTTCATCTTACATCTTGGCCGATGACATTGAGACTCCATACGGTCACAAGTTACCCCTTTGGACAATAGGGTTCCTTTATTAATACTTGGGAATTTATAGGACCCACCTTAAACTCTTTATAACAGAAGTTTCCCGTCCCGTAAGCAGAAAGTCTCTGCTACGGGACGCCTTTGTTTACACACGTCAGCGATTCAACAAGGAATAAAGAGACTTTGAAAAATAGACTACAAAAAGTAATAAAGTTATGCTACTACACAACATCGAACTTGCTTTTCAGCAAATGAAAAAGTATCGCCTGCAATCAGCGGTCAGCGTCGTGAGTCTGGCCATCGGCTTTGCCTGCTTTGCACTGGCAAGCATGTGGATAAAGTATGAAACCACGTATGACGCGTTCCACAAGGATGCGGAGAAGATACACGTCATCATGTGGCAAGAACTGAAGCTTTGCGACGACATAGTCGAAAGCAACTTTACTCAATTTCCAGAGGTGGAGTTGGCAAGCCATGTTTATTTTAAACAAGGAGGCTATGTTGCAGACAATGATGAGAGTGAGTTTATAACCCAATTCATCTTACACGACAGCACCTTTATTGAGATGTTCGACATTCGCCCGATAGAAGGTTCGTTCAGTTTTCTGCACAATCCTCAGGAAATGGCTATCAGTGACCAACTTGCCCGTCAAATGTGGGGCGAAGAGTCTCCTTTGGGTAAGGAACTGAAGAATGCAGAAGACGGTTCGGTACATACCGTAACCGCTGTATTCAAGGACTGGGGCGAACATACCAGTTTTCCGTTCGAAGCATTGAGTTGTGTCCCGGAAAGTCGCGGTTTGATCCTTAGCGGTTATGCGTTTCTGAAACTTTCAGAGCATACAGACTTGGTGTCACTGAATGCACGCATAGACTCCGTGGACATACTAACCAATCGAATAGGTGGAGGAACTTCCGTATTGACACCAGGCCTCAACTTCTATGAAGTGGTTCCCATCGTTCAATTGCGCCATTCCACCTCAGACTATAAGACAAGTACAAGCATTCGGGTAAACCACATTTACCTGTTTGCTATTGCGGGTGGGATACTTATTCTGTGTGGCTTGCTCAACTACTTGACCATGTTCATTAACCGCCTTTTCATTCGTCAGCGCGAGATAGCCCTGCGCACGGTGTTCGGTGCTACGGGGCGCAACCTGATGGTGCAATTCCTCACGGAGTATGGTCTGCTGTTCCTCATTGCCATGTTCTTCGGAAACTATTTTTTGAAGTTGTCGTTGAATTGGTTCTCGGAAATAGTGAACGTCCCTAAGGATTTGGCATATGTCTATAGCGAGAGTTTCCTCTATATGTCGATGGTGATTGTCGTGTCTTTGCTTGTGTCACTTCCTCCCATCTGGTATTTCCGTCGCCAATCGTTGCAAAACAGCATCACGGGTGTAGGCGGACTCACCCGGTATAATCTTTTCCGTCGATTCAGCACTGGTATTCAACTCTTCATCGCTATCCTTTGCATCTTCTGCACCGCAGTGTTGCAGAAGCAGATACACACCTTGCGAAAGGGAGACTTGGGCTTTGAGCGTACCAATCAAGTGTCATTGACGCATCGAAATTTCGAAGAGGCCACTCTCATGCGTGATTTCTTAAAGCAACTTCCCGAAATCAAAGAGTTGATTACTCCCAATAATCCGCTTTTCCCACTCAAAAGATATGGCTTGGAAAAATTCTTAGTCAAGGACTTTCCTGAATTGGAAAAAGATATGGACCTTCGTTCTTTACAAATCTCGGAAAAGTACTGTCAATTTTATGGTTTGAAGTTGGTTGAGGGAAGATTTTTGCAAGAAAGAGATAAGGATTGCCTGCTTATCAACGAGACGTTGGCAAAGAAAATGGGATGGACAGAACCTATAGGTAAGGAAATACCTTGGAAAGGAAAGGTGGTAGGCGTGGTAAAGGACTTCTTGAACGAAACTCCCACCATGCCGGCACAACCCTATATGCTGATTCCCGAAAGGCCCTTGACCGAAAGTGATAAGAGGGCAAAGTGGAATAGCTTCTATACCGTATTCACCTACGAGGAAGGTACATGGCCAGAGCTGTCCAAGAAAATAATTGAGAAAAGTAAAAAGGAAAACTGGCGTTATGCTCAGTTAATGTTGATGGATGTCCAACAACAATATGACCGTATGCTGCAATCCGAGAATAATCTGCAAACCCTCCTCACCATCACTACCAGCGTTTGCATCCTCATCGCCCTCTTCGGTGTGTGGTCTATGATTATGCTCACCTGTGAACAGCGCCGCAAAGAAATCGCCATCCGTAAGGTGTTCGGTGCTACGGTAAAAGACATCTTGGATATGTTCTTTGTGGAATATATGTCCCTGCAAGGGATAGCCGCCCTCGTGGCTTTCCCCATCGGCTATGCCTGCATGAAGCCGTGGCTGGAGCAGTACGTGATACAGACCGAAATCTCGTGGTGGATTTACGTGGGCATCTTCCTCCTCGTCACTCTGCTCGTCGCCCTCTGCATCGGCTGGCGTGTATGGAAAACGGCCCATGCCCATCCGGCGGATGAGATAGCGAAGGGGTGAGAACAGTGACTAGCGACGAGCTACTAGTGAATAGCTATTAGTGATTAGGGACTAGCGACTAGCGATGAGCTACAAGTTTAAGGCTATGTGAAACTGATTTTCTATCTGTAGATGACGCGGATGAATATTTCCTTTCAGTGTGATATCTGTTAGAATAAGAGGCGCGGATCACGGGATGTTTTACGGAAGATTGAAATTCCGTGTAATCCGCGTAATCCGCGCCTAAAATATTCTTTTCAGTAAATTACATCAAGAATCCGAGTAGGATACCTGCTGCTACGGCTGAACCGATAACACCTGCCACATTGGGGCCCATGGCGTGCATGAGCAGGTAGTTGGTAGGGTCGTATTCGAGACCGACGTTTTGACTGATACGAGCCGAGTCGGGCACAGCTGATACACCAGCATTACCGATAAGTGGGTTGATGCGCTTGTGCTTCGGCAATATCAGGTTGAACAGCTTGACGAACAGCACGCCCGATGTGGTGGCAATAATGAATGACAAGGCACCGAGGGCGAAGATGAGTACACTGTCCATAGTCAGGAATTCGCTGGCTTGAGTGGAAGCACCTACAGTGACACCGAGCAGGATGGTGATAGTATCGATCAGCGGACCACGGGCGGTCTCTGCCAAACGGCGTGTCACACCCGACTCCTTCAACAGGTTACCGAAGAAGAGCATACCCAATAGGGGCAGACCGCTCGGCACTAAGAAACAAGTGAGGAGCAGGCCGACGATGGGGAAGATCACTTTCTCGGTGTGTGACACCTTGCGCGGAGTCGGCATACGCATCAGACGCTCTTTTTCTGTTGTGAGCATGCGCATGATGGGTGGTTGGATAACCGGAACAAGAGCCATGTAGGAGTAGGCACTTACGGCAATGGCTCCCATTAGGCTGGGCGCAAGCTTTGATGAAAGGAAGATGGCCGTCGGGCCGTCGGCTCCACCGATGATGGCGATGGCTCCGGCCTCGCTCGGTTCAAATCCGATGGCCATGGCAATCATGTAAGCACCGAAGATTCCGAATTGGGCGGCAGCTCCGATGAGTAATAACTTGGGATTGGAGATGAGTGCAGAGAAGTCGGTCATGGCACCGATGCCTAAGAATATGAGTGGCGGATACCAACCGGAGGTCACACCTTGATAGAGGATGTTGAGCACAGAACCTTCTTCATAGATGCCAACATTGAGACCTGCTTCCGTGTTGAACGGAATGTTGCCGATGAGGATACCGAAACCGATAGGGATAAGCAACATAGGCTCGAACTCTTTGGCAACGGCCAAGTAGATAAAGAACAGACCTACGAGAATCATGATGAGGTGTCCCGGTGTTGCATTGGCAAAACCTGTGTACGTCCAGAAATCCGCGAGGTTGTTTCCTAAGAAATTAATAAATTCTCCCATAATGTTTTAGTTTATGAGTTAAAAATGGGCCACGGATGAAACAGATAAAACAGAGTTACACTGATTCTTTTTTTATTCCAAGGAACTCTGTGTCTTCTGTTTTTCAGTGTAATCCGTGGGCGATTATCATTCGATAACTACCAGATCAGTGCCTTCAAGCACAGATTCGCCAGCCTTCACATTGATGGCTGTAATCTTTCCATCCTTGTCGGCGTTGATGTTGTTTTCCATCTTCATGGCTTCGAGGATGAGGACCGTCTGGCCACGTTTTACGGTGTCGCCTACATTCACCTTGATGTCGAGAATGACACCGGGGAGCGGACTCTTCACGGCTGATTTGCCTGTGTTTGTTGCCGGACGGGCAGCCGGAGTTGCCGCCGGACGTGCTACAGGACGTGCAACGGGCTTTGCTTCTTCGGCTTTTTGTTCCATTTCTACCTTGTAGGCAGTGCCGTTTACTTCTACATTGGCAATGTTGCCTTCAATCTCTCCGATGGTAACTTTGTATTCGTTACCGTTGATGGTATATTTATACTCTTTCATATCTTTTTTGATTTATGGAACACAGAGACACGGAGACTCAGAGGCTTTTTGGTCGTATGTGATCCGTTTCTTTAGTTCCCTATATAAATTAATTTAATGTTATTTGAAAACAGAGAGTCTTGACACTCAACTTCGTGTCTTTGTGTCTCTGTTTTCTAATGATTATTTTCTCAGCATCAAGTGTTTGGCATTCCATGCCGAGGTACAGCGGTTGATGGTAAGTATGCCCGATTCGATGTCATGCACGTTGTTCATCTCTTCGTGCAGGGCCATGGCGATAGCGGCATAAACTTCTTCCTCCTTACTTTCGGTCTTGGAGATAGATTGATTTTCTGTCATTGTTTCAGTTAGGTTATTTTTATTGTTCCTGTCTTTTCTCTTGAAGATGCAGACAATAGCGTTCTTAGTCCATTGGAAGAAACCTGCAAGCGGCTTCAGTAACAATTGGACTTTATTTGTAATCCATTGGAGGAATGTTAAGAGTGGCTTCAACAACAATCTGAATGAAATGTATAGGATTATTAATCCCATGAAAACCACCGACATGGCAGTGATGGCCATACCGACTCCATCTGCGTCTTGTTGGGCAAACTTCTCTTGCTTTTCATTTTTCTCTATGGTCATGTTGTTGGTGCTTGGTGTCACGTAGCTGCTGGCATTGTCTCCACCTTTCACCACCCATTTGGAATTAGCATCGTCCAGACGTGCATACGAGTGGTCTGCTTCGAGGGTCGGAACCTCTATTTCGTCAATAAGTTTGCCTCCATTGTCATAGAGTCCTACCCAATTGCCTCCAATGGAGTCCAATGTACAAATGGTGTGGAAAGTGCCACGGTTAGGTTCACCGTCGGCCCAGAACAAAGCGTGTTGGCGAGGCTTGATTTTAGTCAACACATCGCCTTTGGGGACATTGTAGATAACCGTGTCGCCTGTGCCGTTATAGACAGCCAGCTTGTATCCGGCAATATCTACCGTACCATAGGATTTGTTGAACACTTCAATCCATGCATTGTGTACACCGTAGTCATCTTGGAAGTTGTTTTTATTCAATGAGAGCACTTCGTTCAGTACAACCTTTGAAGTTCCGTTTTCCTGATTGTTGCAAGAGGTGAAACCTACAAGTGACAGGATGAGAAGGAGGAGGAAAGACCCACCCCCTGCCCCTCCACAAGGGAGGGGGGTGAATACTTTGCGCATCATTTTATGAATGATATTTCTCATACTCTAATAGAATTTTATAGTGTGAGAAGACATTTTACTCCCCTCCCTTGCGGAGGGGTAGGGGGAGGGTCTTCTTTTACAATTACAATGGGATATTACCGTGCTTCTTCGACGGATTGGTCAGTTTCTTTGTCTGTAACTGAGCCAATGCGCGGATGATGCGGAAGCGGGTATTGCGTGGTTCGATAACATCGTCGATGTAGCCATACTTGGCCGCATTGTACGGGTTGGCGAACAGTTTGGTGTACTCGGCTTCCTTCTCAGCCAGGTATTCGGCAGGATTTTCCTTCTCCTTGGCTTCCTTGGCATAGAGAACGGCTACGGCACCCGAGCCACCCATTACGGCAATCTCGGCAGAGGGCCATGCGTAGTTGATGTCGCCACGCAATTGCTTGCAACTCATCACAATGTGGCTACCTCCGTATGACTTACGCAGAGTGACGGTCACCTTGGGTACGGTAGCTTCGCCGTAAGCGTAGAGCAACTTGGCACCGTGCAGAATGACGGCGTTGTACTCCTGACCGGTTCCTGGCAAGAAGCCTGGTACGTCAACGAGTGAAACGATGGGGATGTTGAAAGCGTCACAGAATCGTACGAAACGGGCACCCTTACGTGAGGCGTTACAATCGAGCACACCTGCGTAGCGACAAGGCTGGTTGGCCACGATACCAACCGATTGGCCATTAAAGCGGGCAAAACCGATGATGATGTTGGTGGCGTAGTCCTTCTGTACTTCGAGGAACTTGCCGTTATCAACGATGGCTCCGATGACTTCGTACATGTCGTAAGCCTTGTTGGGATTGTCGGGGATAATTTCGTTCAATGCATCTTCCACACGGTCAATGGGGTCGGTGCACTCTACGAGCGGTGCCTCCTCCTGATTGTTTTGGGGGATGTAGCTCAACAACTCACGGATAAGGGCCAATCCCTCTTCCTCTGTCTGTGCGGTAAAGTGGGTCACACCACTCTTGGTTGAGTGTACGCTGGCACCACCGAGCTGCTCTTGAGTCACGTCTTCACCCGTCACGGTTTTCACTACGGCGGGGCCGGTGAGGAACATGTAGGATGTACCTTCCATCATCAGCGTGAAGTCGGTCAATGCAGGAGAATATACGGCACCACCTGCGCAAGGACCGAAGATTCCTGAGATTTGGGGTACTACACCCGAAGCAAGGATGTTGCGTTGGAAGATTTCGGCGTATCCGGCCAAAGCGTTGATACCCTCTTGGATACGTGCACCACCCGAGTCATTGATACCGATGCAGGGGGCACCCATCTTCATGGCCATATCCATCACCTTGCAAATCTTTTGTGCCATGGTCTCAGACAATGATCCACCGAATACGGTGAAGTCCTGTGCGAAGACATATACCAGACGGCCGTCGATAGTACCCGAACCGGTCACCACGCCATCGCCCAAGAATGATTTCTTCTCCTGTCCGAAGTTGGTGCAACGATGGGTCACGAACATGTCCATCTCTTCAAAACTGCCCTCGTCGAGCAACATGGCGATGCGCTCGCGAGCGGTATATTTTCCTTTCTCATGTTGTTTGGCAATAGCCTTTTCACCACCACCCAGACGGGCTTTGGTGCGGAGCTCTACCAATTCTTTGATTCTCTCTAATTGTTTGCTCATAGATACAATTACAATTTACAAATTACAACGTACGATTTTATATCCGCACGATTATATTCTTATACTATTTTTAATTTACCATTTTCAAATTCAATGTCGTTGCATTGTACATTGTAAATGGTAAATTGTACATGAATTTATTGTTCACAAAGTTCTGTCAACACACCCTGAGTGGATTTTGGGTGAAGGAAAGCTATATTCAAACCTTCAGCACCTCCACGCGGAGCCTTGTCAATCAGGCGGATGCCCTTTTCCTCAGCTTCGGCCAATGCGTTGGCCACACCGTCTTCGATAGCGAAGGCTACGTGGTGTACACCGGCACCTTTGTTCTCGATAAACTTGGCTATAGTACTCTCGGGGCTTGTCGGCTCCAACAACTCAATTTTGGTGTCGCCCACCTTCAAGAAGGCGGTGCGTACCTTTTGATCTTCTACTGTTTCGATGTTGTAACACTTCAGTCCCAATACGTTCTCGTAGTAAGGGAGGGCCTCCTCAATACTCTTGACGGCAATGCCCAGATGCTCAATGTGAGAAATCTTCATAATGTATATTTATTAAAGAATTATACCTTATTTATATAAATGCAGTGCAAAGAAACTAAAAATGTACAAGACTATCAAACTTTTCTTGCTTTTTATTCCCGAAAAAGGGATTTGGTGTAAAAAAGTGTTCGTTCTCCTAATAATTTGCGAGGCGGAATAATTGTCAGCTTTTGCATGCTTTTGAAAAAACATTCGTACCTTTGTTCGCTATTTCAGATGAAACTGACCTATGACAGAGAAACAGATAACTCCATCGCTGGCCGATGATGCACAGATACGTTCACTCTATGAAACGGCTTTTCCCGTGGAGGAGCAGATTCCATACGAAGACTTGAAGCGTCTGATGGTGGAAATGCCGCTCGACTTTACCGCCTATTATGAGGGAGGTGCGTTTCTTGGCTTTACCATTGTCTATCCTCGCAAGTCGTTCAATTGGTTCTGGTACTTTGCTGTGCGTGAGGAGCTTCGTGGTAAAGGGGTAGGCCAGCAAATCCTTACCCGTCTGTTGGAAAGATACAAGGACAGGGCTAACATTCTCGATATGGAGTCGCCCGGGCAACCGGTGTGTGACAATCGTGAACAACGTCGCCGGCGTCATGCCTTCTACTTGCGAAATGGCTTCCGCGACACGGGGGTGGGCAAGTCGTTCGACGGAGTGGATATGACCATCCTGATGAATGGCGAGGGCACGTTTACCTTGCAAGACTACGAAGAGGTATTGGGCGAGTTGCGCTCGTTTTGGGAGGCGATGCCGGAGGAAAGTAACAGGAATTAAAGCCAATAGTAAAGCTACGAGTGACAAGCTACGAGCTACAAGTAAGCCATGCGGCACAAAACTCGTCACCTGCAAGACATTTGGCTTTAACTCCCAGCGAAGCGATAACTCTTAACGAGTGGAACGAGTGATAACTCCTTTAACTCCTTAATAAATTTAAAAAGAATCATGAAACTACTTTGGATAGACCTTAATTGCTCATATGCCCATAGCTCTTTGGCTTTGCCGGCACTTCATGCCCAGGTAATGCATCGTACGGATGTGGAGTGGGAGGTGGTGCGCACTACGAACAACGAATCCGTGGGCACAACCGTCGATGCCATCTATGCCCATCGGCCCGATGTGATTGCCGCCACGGCATGGCTCTTCACGCACGAACAACTCCTTCATATCATTGGGCGGGCAAAGGCACTCATGCCCCGTGTGAAGGTGGTGTTGGGAGGCCCCGAGTTCTTGGGTGACAATGAGGCTTACCTTCGCCAACATCCTGAGGTGGATGCAGTATTTCGTGGCGAAGGCGAAGAGAGTTTCGCCCGCTGGCTCAATGTTTGGGATGAGCCAGAGAAGTGGGCGGAGATTGAGGGAGTGTGTTATTTTAAGGAGTTAAAGGGAGTTTTCTCTGAGGAGTGTAGGAGGCAGGAGTGTAGGAGTGTAGACGATACTTCTGCTTGCATAAAGCTGACATCAGGAGAAAGACATTCGTCTGCACTCCTAAGCGAAGCGTCACTCCTACACTCCTACACTCCTGAAGGAAGCGAAGCGCTAACTCCTCAAAAAGCATACCATGACGGTGGCCTTGCCCGCGTGATTTCCTTCGACAAGTTGCTCCCTCCCGAAGAGAGTCCTCTATTCACGTGGGACAAACCCTTTGTGCAGGTGGAGACCACCCGTGGGTGTTTCAATACATGCGCCTTTTGCGTCAGTGGAGTGGGCGACCCTATCCGTATGCTCCCTATTGGCGAAATCCGCAGGAGGCTCGTCCGCATCCGTGAGCGTGGTATCCGCGATGTGCGTGTCCTCGACCGTACGTTCAACTTCCATCCCCGTCAAGCCATCGAACTGATGCACCTGTTTGCCGAGTTTCATCCCCATTTGCGCTTCCATTTGGAGATACATCCGGCACTTCTTCCCCAATCGGTGCGTGAGGTGCTGGCCACCCTTCCCGATGGTTTACTCCATTTGGAGGCGGGCATTCAGAGCCTGCGCCGGGAGGTGTTGGACATGAGCCGTCGCAAGGGTACGCTCGAGCAGGCACTCGATGGTCTCCGTTTCCTCTGCTCGTTACCTAATCTGGTTACTCATGCCGACCTCATTGCCGGTCTTCCTCTCTATACCCTTACGCAGATTTACGAAGATGTCCGCATCTTGGCAACGTATCGAGCCGGTGAGATACAGCTCGAATCCTTGAAACTCTTGCCGGGGACACTGATGCGTTGCGATGCGGAGTCCCTTGGTATCCATTATTCTCCGCTTCCTCCATACGAGGTGTTGGAGACGGTCTCCATCACCAGTGCCCAGTTGCAGGAGGCTCGTCGCCTTTCGCGCCTGCTCGATGCCTATTACAATACCGTCGCCTGGCAAGCGCTCACCCGTCGGCTCATCATCCATGAGGAGGATTTCCTGCACCGATTCCTGGATTATCTGACAACGCACAATTACATCGACCAACCCCTGAGCCTCGAGCGTCGGGGCGAATTGCTCTATCTCTTCTGTCGCGACCATTATCCCGCTTACACTACCGAAGCCACGGTGGCATGGATAGAGGCTGGCATGTCCCTTCGCAAGACCCCTGCCGAGCATGTGGTGCGTGGCCGGCTCCAACCGCCCGCCGATTGGCAAGTACTGTATGGTGTGTACGACGAATCGCTCCGCCTCTGCCACCTCCCTACCGGCCCCGATGGACAAGGCTACTGGTTCGGTTACGACAGTACGTCACAACGTCCGGCGCCCATCTTCAAGGCCGTGGTTGAAGGATAGTAAAGCTACGGGTCGCCAGCTATGAGCTACAAAAAAAGGAGGCCGTTAGTGACCTCCTTTTCCTGTGCATATTGCACCACATTACCTGTTAGAGTGGATTGTTGTCTTCACCCGAAGAGCTGCTACCAGTTGAATCTTCATTTGTCGAATTGTCATCTTCCGTCCCGGCGGTGCTGTATTCATTCTCTGTGCTGTACTTCACACCAGCAAGTCGCTCCTTAAGCTTCTTTCCTGCATAGAATGTCACCCACACACGTTTCACACCAGCCTTCTCGGCTACTTCGCTGCTTGCGCTCTTCACCGTCGGCATGAACGAGCCGAAGTTTCCCAACTTCACACCATGCCCTTCTTCAATCCATCCCATCATTGAATCCACGAGCGTATCGAGAATCATCTTCACTTGTGCCGGACGGGCACCTGTGTCCTGGGCCACATATTTGGCAATCTTGTCGGAGGTGATGACATCACTCCGTTGCGCTTTGGCTACATACACTGTCTTTTTGTTCTCGTCGAAATTCAATACCTGCTTCTGGATTGCTACTGATACTCCCATAAATCAATTTGTTTTTTTTAATGTTAATACTGATACTTCTTTTTGTGTCTGACAAATGCGCATTTTGTTTTTCACACTGCAAAGATACTACATCAGGAAGGCGATGTCAATAGTTTGCCCCAATTATTTTTCAAGAAAGTGAAAATTTCTTGGACGGTGTTATATAATAAGGTAATCGTTACTTTATCAGTTGTCATATAGTGACACATTGTTATGTCCGTTGCAAAATTTCAAATTCTTCAACTTGACAAATTGTCAAACTGTATATTCTGACTGCGAGAATCGTGTATTTCCGTCCGAAAAGGATATTGGATGAAAATACGCGATTTTTGGCGCTAAATTTTGTATTATTCCATTGACATTCAAACAGATGTATCAAATTAAGTCGGAAAAAAGCCGTAATTCTACACGCCAATATCAGCCCTGAAACGACTATTCAGCAGAAAATGAACATTCAAAAAGAATCGTTTTCCAGTCCGACAACTGTCGGCGTGGAGACGGACAGCTGTCGGACTCCGATTGGACAGCTGTTCATAGGTGAGTCGGACAGCTGTCCGTCGGCAGACAAACAGCTGTTTGTCTGCCGACGGATTGCGATTGCCCCATTATTTTCCGTCTGTTTGCTCTCCTAAAAGGTGCGACTTTTGCCAAAATGAATGGTTGAAAAGTGAGTGAAAATTCGTTGTTTTCTGCATAAATGTGCAGAATGCTGTTTAAATGCCGCATATTTATACATGAATTTCAGGGACGAACCCTAATTCTAAATTGACATATTGTCGGTGAAATGAAGATATTACTGACGCTTTGGTGGATTTGTTGGCTTTCTCTGTAAAAACAAATGACGGATACTTAAACATTAATCTATAAACATAGATTGGACGAGATGTCTTCACAGCTGTGAAGAGGTTGAGAGAAGCGTATTTCAATCCTCATCAGTAATACTGTTTGTTGGCTGAAAGGGTAGAGTTTCCAGTCTTTTATGCCTTTTGGCTTATTGGAAGTAAAAGTTGAATGTTAGGTTCGATTTTAATTCATAGAGGTCTGTTTTCGCTCTTTTTTTTGCTTGATTTGCAATATTTCCAGATTCCTTTATCCAACTTATTTAGATTATTGATATATTTGCGCCGAATTGAGAAAACTCGGTTCAAAGACATTGCGGGCTAAAAAAAAGAAAAAGAAGCGTTATGCTGTCTTGTAAATCGAAAACGTAGGAAATTTTCAATGTAGTACAAGAGAAGCATAGTGGTTCTCACGCATATAGCGTGGGCTGCTATCTCCACATCCGTACTACAGGTTCTCCTACGACCTTCGATTTAGACGTGGCATAGTCAGTTCCACGCTTCTTCGTTAAACAAATGTTACATTGGGGACTGGTGTGGTAAGGACTCTAAGACTCAAACTTAAATGGACGACAACCCATTGAATGTAGAATCCTTTAAAAAAGATTCATACATTGAAAAGAAAGAGAAAATTCATGTTCATAAGTCATTGGATATGAATATGCCTATATATCATTATCTAAAATTCGAATATTTCCTTTGTATTTTGGATAATAATAGACTGTATTTCTCAAATAGAGAAAAGCTAACGGATTTACGTGAAAAAGGGAAAAAGAGTAATCCTAAAAACGTTTTTAGGCCAACAATATGCCAATTCAACTCTGAATCCGAAAGGAAACTGCATTTTGAACAACAACGAATTTTGGACTCTCAAATTGAAGTTGCTTTAAATACTTGCGTTTCGTGCTGGACGTATGAGGAAACAAATAAGCTACCAGAAGACCATTTGATGTGGAGGGCTTATGGGGGACATGGAATAGGAATTCAAATAGAAACGAAATTGGGCGATTTGCTTGATTCTTTTAAGAATCTCCAACATGACATTGTCGTGAACACAGTTGATTATGTGAAAGAAAGAGCTATATATACTGTTGAAGAAGCTATTTTTATGAAGGATATAGCGTATAAATCAGAACGGGAATTGCGTTTATGTACATTATGTAATGAAAAGCAATTGGAGATTGATATTGAACCAGAAATGTTCATCCATCAAATACGTCTTTCACCCTTTATTTCCAAACAATATGCTACATTTCTCAAAAATGCTCTTGAATTAGAGTATCCTTATCTAAAGGGGAAAATTAAGAAATCTGAAATTTTAGAATACTAATTATAATTGTTGTATTATGAAAACAAAAGTCTTCAAATTTGTAGTAGGTGCTATTGCAATAATGGCAATTGTCGCAGGAGTAGGGTGTTATAGTTATTTGCAAGCTAAAGATAAATATTTCCGAGAACTTAAAGAGGCGATAGATGAAAAGCATCTTGAAGGTAAAAACGAAATAGGGGCATATTGTCAGGAGCGTATTAAATTTGCTCCAGATGAGAATATGCTACTATTTGATAAATCCTTATTTGAGGGAAAAGAAGATATAAAGTCTAATTTCTTGGGAACAATAAAATTTAGCAAAGATTGGAGAGAAGTGATTAATAGTGATGAATATAATTGGTACAATTTTTGGATTAATACTCTGCCATTTGTCATTATTTTAAAGAAAACAGATAGAGGATATGATTTTATAGGAGAATTTATTCAAGGAATAGGAGTCTCTGATTATTATCCAGATTTCTTAAAAAATAAAAATGGAAATGAGTTTACAATAAAACCCGATTTAGTCTATGGTTATGTCAGATATTTGTATAATGTAAAATATCCAGACATCTCAATAATAAGGGACGCAGAAGATTTGAAATTTGATATGTTAGAGGATTTGCTGACTATTGGAATAAATAAGTACTATAATCTTAAACTAGACAACTATTATACAGAAATAGGTAGAAGTCCTATCGTTGCATCATCTGACACTTTTGGAAATTACGCAAATACTCTTTTCGTCTTGACTGCAACATTTCATTGTTCCATTCAGGAAAACGAAGGTGTATTAGAAAAGGAGTATATCGAATACACATTGATAGCTATGGTTATTGTATTAGCAATATATTCTTTATTGTTTATTTTGTATAATCATTTAAAAACGAAAGGAAATGAAAAGCAAAGAGAAAAAGACTCGTTATGTAGTGACGAACAAAAGAGGTGAAGAAGTTTATCATTCAGATAGTTTCTTGGGATTTGTAATTAGCACGATAGTTGTAACAATGGGGTCAATGTTTGTCCTTTTGATTATTGCGGCTATTGTTTGTGGTATTGGTTCATTGTTTGAATAAATAAAAAGACTCCGTCCATCCGCATTTCAAACGGATGGACGGGGTTTCTTGCATGTGGTGGAGGCTAGGGCAGAGAGGAGTTCGTGGTCATCCACATTCTCTCCTCCATCAGCTCCTCATATAGCATATTGATGCCATACCACCAGAACTTGGTGCTTTCGGTTTCAAGATTGCGGTACATTTTGGAATTGTAGATTTGCATGATGGCTTCTTCCAAAGTGTTACTATGCTTGTCGGCCAAAAGGCGGTCGGCAAGTTTGGAAACCTTATGTGGAATTAAGGTATAAACATTCTCTTGGGTTACTTTAGGTGTCCTCATAACGATACTTCTTTATATCCTTTGTAGGTTAAAAGACTGACGGCTTTGGGTGTATGAAACAAAATTTGATCCACCAGTTTGTAAGCCTTCAGTCTTTTGATGAGTTCTTGTTTGTTGATGAATCCCGTCTCGTACAGATTGAAAGAGAGATAGACATTGTCGTTGGCTACAGGTCCTTCGATGATGTCATAACCGTGCTCAAAGTCTTTGTTGTCACGATTCTTCTTGACAAAATCAACCCATGCCTCATTCGGAGACTGGAATCGACGATTTTTCAGATGTAAGTCTTTTGCTTTTTGGGGATTGTATTCGTAGATGTTCACAAATCCTTTCGTTGCTTTTGAATGGGGGATACGTAGTTCAACCCACCGTTTGGCTTGGGAAAGGCTGGTTGTGGTATAGAAACCTTTTCCGAAGTCCAGTGTGCGGTTCGACTCTATGATGAGAGGTGATTCTACGATTTCTAAACTTCCGTGATACAGTATCATGCGCTTTTGGCTTTGATGAACAACTCTATTTCTTCTTGAATGAAATCGGCATTCTGAGTGTGGAGTATTTCGTAATTGGTTATCAGGTAATTGACAATACCTAATGAATGGAACATGCCAGCAACCTCTTTGCCCGACATATTCTTCAACTGTTTGTAACGTTCGATGCAGAATGAAACAAACTCCACGATGGCCATATTTTTCTTTTCCGTAGTCATTCTGTGGGCAAAAATACAATCAAAATATGAAAGCAACAAAGAAAATACATCTTTTATTCCTTTTGAGGAACATTCTTTGGTTGGAGTCTTGTATTTTTCTTACTTCCGCTTCTTTCCCTCCGGCAGCTCTTTGCATGTGGCAATAGCGAGGGAGGAGAGGAGTTCGTGGTCATCCACATTCTCCACGTAGAAACAGGGTTTGCCTCCGGGGTATGGCTCGCGGAGGATGGGGATACCCAACAACTTTCGGCCGGCCTCGGTGGGCTTGAACAACAGGTGGTCGTCGCACACCATGGCGAAGAATTTCCCATGGAGGTACAGGCCGTATTCGCCAAACATCTTCTTGAAGGTCACTTCGCCGGCGCGTGCCATCTGGTAGGCGATGTATTGCACAAGGTCTTTGTTGGTTGCCATAAATAGGGTTAAGGTTCAAAGTTCAAGGTTCAAAGTTCAAGGTGTATATCCTATTTGATTAGAACACAGAGACACGGAGACACAGAGAAAGTCTCTTTAATTAAAACAAAACTCTGTGCCTCTGTGTCTCCGTGTTCTAAAAAACGTACCGTTTAAACCTTGAACTAACAGATTCTTTACTTAATCAATCCACGATTGCGGAGCAGTGCTTCGGGATTGGGCTCGGCACCACGGAAGCGCTTGTAGAGGGTCATCGGCTCTTCGCTTCCACCCATTTCGAGGACGTTCTTGCGGAAACTGTGTCCGGTAGCTTCGTCGAAGATGCCCTTCTCTTTGAAGGCTTCAAATCCGTCGGCATCGAGCACCTCGGCCCACAGGTAGCTGTAGTAACCCACGGCATAACCGCCGCTGAAGACGTGGTTGAAGTAGGTGCTACGGTAACGGAAGGTGATTTCGGGGATGAGGCCGATCTTCTCGGCTACGGCCTTCTCGAAGGCATTGGCTTCGAAGCCGGTGTAGTCGCTGAGCATGTGGTACTCCATGTCGAGCAGGGCAGCAGCCACCAGCTCTACGGTCTCAAAGCCAGAGTTGAACGATGAGGCGGCCTGCATCTTGGCAATCAGTTCGTCGGGGATGGCTTCACCTGTCTGGTAGTGGTGGGCATAGAGTTTCATCACTTCGGGTTCGATGGCCCAGTGCTCCATAATCTGTGAAGGAAGCTCCACGAAGTCGCGTGCCACACTGGTACCGGCCACTGAGGGGTAGCGTGTATGTGTGAGCATGCCGTGCAGGGCGTGTCCGAACTCGTGGAAGAGGGTGCGTGTCTCATCGATGTTCAAAAGAGAGGGAGTGTCGCCTGAGGGACGGGTGAAGTTGCACACGTTCACAATCATGGGACGCTTGTTTTCGCCATCCACATTGAAGGGCTCCACGAAGTTGCTCATCCATGCACCGGCACGTTTGGTGGCACGGGGGAAGTAGTCGGCGTAGAAGAGGGCGAGGTGTGACGAGTCGGCGTCGAGCACTTCAAAGGTCTTCACCTCGGGATGATAGATGTCCATGCCTTCGATGGGGCGGAAGTTGACTCCGAAGAGCTTGTTGGCCACCATGAACGAGCCCTTGCGTACGTTGTCAAGTGAGAAGTAGGGCTTCAGTTCGCTTTCGCTCAAGGCATACTTCTGCTCGCGGAGTTTCTCGGTGTAGTACCACCAGTCCCAGGCTTCGAGCTTTTCGCCCTTACCTTCGGCGTTCATCATCTTCTGCAGTTCGGCAGCTTCGGCCTTGGCCTTGGGCAGAGCCGCTTTCCAGATGGTCATCAGCAGGTCGTAGGCCGCTTCGGGAGTCTTGGCCATCTTGTCCTCCAGCTGATATTCGGCAAAGGTGTTGAAGCCGAAGAGTTGTGCCTTCTGCTGGCGGAGTTTCAGGATGCGGGCAATCACCTCCTTGTTGTCGTTGTCATTGTTGTTGTCGCCCCGGTTGATGTAGCCCAGATACATCTTCTTGCGCAGGTCGCGGTTGTCGGCATACTGCATGAAAGGTATCCAGCTGGGCTTCTGCAGGGTGAAGAGCCATCCTTCCTTGCCTGTTGCTTGGGCTGCTTCACGGGCGGCATCGATGCTGCTTTGGGGAAGACCGGCGAGGTCCTTCTCATCCGTAATGACCAGCTCGAAGGCATTTGTCTCGGCCAATGAATTGTCACCGAATTCGATGCTGGCCAGCGAGAGTTGCTTCTCTATCTCCATGAACTGGGCCTTCTTGTCGGCATCGAGCAGGGCACCACCACGCACGAACATGCGGTAGTACTTGTCGAGCACCATCTCCTGCTCACGTGTCAGATTCAGATTCGCCTTGTTGTCGTAGATGGCCTTCACGCGGGCAAACAGTGTCTCGTTCATCGTCATGTAGGCACTGTGCTCCGTCATCAGGGGCATGATTCTCTTCTCCGTCTCCTTCATGATGGAGTCGGCATCCGTCTCGCTCAGGTTGAAGAATACGCCCGACACTTTGCCAAGCAGGCGTCCGCTGCGCTCCAGTGCTCCGATGGTGTTGTCAAACGTAGGAGCGTCGGTGCAGGCCACGATGGCATCAATTTCGGCGCGTTGCCTTTTGAAACCTTCGAGGAAAGCCTCCTCATAGTCGGTCGGTTCATACTTGCTGAACTCCGGTGCGCCATAGGGCAGGGCAGAGTCCGCCATCAGGGGATTCTCGGGCTGTCTGCCATTGCAGGCAGCCAATGCTAACATAGCCATTCCAAAGATTGCTTTTTTCATGTTTTAATTTGATGATATATATGTTGTTAAAATTCACACAACACCCGCACATTGAACTGGCGCCCGGTGAGGTAGTTGGGGATGGCCGACTGGTGGCCGTTGACATCGGTAATCCAATAGTAGGAGTTGATGTTGTTGAAGTCGAAGAGGTTCAGCGCATCCACGCCCAGCCACACGTTGCGGAAGTACTGGGCAAGGCCGGTGCGGTGGTCGCGCTCCTCGTTGTTGAGCAGGCGGTACTGCATACCCAAATCGACACGCTTGTAGGCCGGTGCACGGAAGATGTGCGACTCCCGTCCGCTGTGTGGCGGGCCGAAGGGGAGGCCGTCGGCATAGTTGGCGCGGAGGTTCATCTTCCATCGGTCGCTGCCCGGGAAGTAGTCGGTGAAGAAGAGCGAGAGGTTCAGCCGCTGGTCGGTGGGGCGGGGCAGCCACTGGCCGTGGATTTTCTCCTCGGTCTTCATGATGGAGCAGGTTATCCATGAGTCGGTGCCGGGCACAAATTCACCGAAGAGCTTGAGGTCGATGCCGGCGGCATAGCCTCGGGCGAGGTTCTCGCCATAGTAGCTGACACGCACGTTGTCGACGTTGTAGGGCACGAGGTTGGAGAGCAGTTTGTAATAGACCTCGGCGGTGAACTTGAAGTTGCGGTCGAGCATACGGAATTTGTAGTCGCCGGCCAGCACGAAGTGGAGCGAGCGTTGCGACTTGATGTCCTTGTTCAGCGTCACGGTGGTCACTCCATCGGCGGTGGTCGTGTCGCGGAATTCCTTATAGAAAGGAGCCTGGTAGTAGAGGCCCGTGGCGAAGCGGAAAGTGAAATCTTCGTTGAAGGCAGGGACGAGTCCGAGGCTGGCGCGGGGACTGGCAATCAGCTCGTTGTTCCAACTCCAGTAGGCCAGGCGGAGGCCAGCATTGAGTGTCCACAGGCCGAGGGGCGAGGTCATGCGGTAGGTGTCCTGCATGTAGGCCGAGAAGCGGGTGCTGCTGATCTCCTGCTCGGGGTGGTTGAGACTGTATATCAGCTCCAACTTGTCGTCCTGGTGGGGGAGGGAGTATCCGGCCGAGTCGCGCATCTCCCATTCGCGCGACCGCTCCTTGAACACTTCGCGCCGCACTTCGGTGCCCCATGCCAGGCGGTGGCCGCTCTGCAGGTCGTGTCGGCCCTTCAGAGCATAGGTCTGCACACGGCCGTTCAGGTAGTTTCGGGCGTGCTCCATATAAGTGCCCACCCCGAGGCTCTCGTTCTCCGTCTCGGCATCCAGCCAGTATTCGCCCTGTATGTCAAACGTCACCTCCTCCTTGGTGTGGAAGGCCGAGGCTTGCAGGGTCAGGCTGTTGTGTGTGTTGATGTGGCGCGTCACGCTGAGTGCGCCGAACCATGTGCGGAAGAGGTCGCGCTCCTGTCCGTCGAAATAGACCTTGAAGGAGCGCACGTCGTTCATGGTGCCGAACTTCGTTTCGCGTGTCTCGGGGTTGAAGCGGTACCTGTTTTGCGAGAAGTTGCCGATGAACCCCACGTCCCACCGCTTGTTGGGCGTCCAGCTGATGGCCGTCTGGTAGTCGGTGAAGCTGGGGTTATACTCCGCCTCGGTGTCCATGGTGCCCACGAGCGCCTTGTTCGTCTTGTAGCGGATGCTGTTCATCATGCTGAACGTCTTGGTGGAGAATCCCACGTAGGCCCCTGCACCGAGCAGGCTGGCCTGTGCCGTGGCCTCGAACTTCTTGGGGCGCTTGTATTGTATGTCGAGCACGGACGACATCTTGTCGCCATACTTCGCTTCGAATCCGCCGGAGGAGAACTGGATGCTCTCCACCATGTCGGGGTTGATGAAGCTGAGACCCTCCTGCTGGCCCGAACGGACGAGCAAGGGGCGGTAAATCTCAATGCCGTTCACATAGACGCTGTTCTCGTCGAAACTTCCTCCACGCACGTTGTATTGCGAACTCAGCTCGTTGTGGCTGCTCACTCCTGCCTGGGTGGCAATCAGCTCCTCCACGGCATTTCCCGTGGCCGTGGGCATCAGCTTGGCCTGCTCGCTCTGTATGCGCACGTTTTGCCCCGTCTGGCGGTGCATCTCGCGGATGGTCACCCCCTCAAGCGCATAGTCCGAGGCCGGCAACACCACGTTCAGGCGTACCTTTCCCCGTGGGTTGTGCAGGGTGCGCTTGCGTGTCTGATAACCAATCATCGAGAAGACGAGCGTCACCGTGTCCGCACTCTGCACCGTCACCGAATAGTTTCCCTCCAGGTCGCTCACCGTGCCGGCCATCTGTCCCTCCACCTTCACGTTGGCAATCTCTATGGGCTGGTGCTCGTCGTCGGTGATGGTGCCATAGATGGTGGCCCGGCCCGCTCCGCCACCATCTGTTGCAGAGCCGCCTCCGTCCGTCACCGTCTGTGCCCATGCACCGGTGATGTATGTGTATAATAGGATAAGTGCAAATGCTGCACGAAGTTTCATCATATTTTCCTCTTTCTTGCTTATATTTCATCCAAACGGAAAAAGTGGCCGAAACGTATGTGCGAGATTGAAAAAAGTAAAAAAAGAGGGAAATAGTACTGATATGTTTGGGCTTTTCTTTATCTTTGCGCACATAAATAAATTGTAAGGATATGAAAATAGGTGATTCAGTAGAAATTTCCCCTGATTTGACTAAATTGTCAGATTGGGTGAGTGGGAAAGTCATAGAGGTTGAAAATAATCCTTTTGTAGGGATTGTAATTTCGGCTAAGACTGAAGATGGTGTGATATTTTTCGGTCAGTTGGACTTGTTTAAACCCGTTGATGTTTCATGTTTGCAATAAGTTTTGATATGTCTGTCTCAGAATTGAGACAACACTATGGTGAGCCTTATAACAATGCTTATTACGAGATAAAGGAACTCTTGAAAAAAGATGGTTTTGAATGGATTCAAGGGAGTACCTATATGACATCGAGTGATGATTTGGCTAATGTTATAAAGGCCATTATGGATTTGTCTAAAATTGATTGGTTTAAGAATTCTGTTCGTGACATTCGCGGATATAAAGTTGAGAACTGGTCAAATTTTACGGAATTAGTGAAGAATGCCTAAGAATATGAAAAGAACAAGCATCCTCCTTGTGGCCGCTATGGCCCTATTCACACTCTCTTCATGTGGAAACAAGAGTGCAAAAGCCGCAGAAAAGCAGGCAAGTGAAACATCCAAAGTATATATGACTACCGACATCTCACCCGAAGGACTGGTGAAGGTGTATGAGGCGCTTGGGCGTCCGGCAACAGGGCGCGTGGCCGTGAAGATAAGCACCGGTGAACCCGGACGCAAGAAGGGACAGGCACAAATGTCGGCCGAAGAGATGGCAAAGGCGCTTGAAGCCGTGGGCAAGAAGGCAAGCGACCGCAAGCCCGAAGCGCAACATGCGCCCGACCACAAGCGCAACTTCTTGAAGCCCGAACTCATCAAGGACCTGGTGCAGAAGGTGAATGGCACTATCGTAGAGTGTAATGCCGCATACGGTGGACGTCGGAACACTACAGAGGCTCATATTGAAGCCGCTCGCGAACATGGTTTCTTCGACATTGCCAACGTGGACATCATGGATTCGGCCGGCGACCTGATTATCCCCGTGAAGGACACCACCCACATCAAGCACAACATCGTGGGAGCCAACCTGCAGAACTATGATTTCATGATAAACCTTGCCCACTTCAAGGGACACGAGATGGGGGGCTTCGGCGGTGTGCTGAAGAACCAGTCCATCGGCGTGGCTTCCGCTTCGGGCAAAGCTTACATCCACTCGGCAGGAGTGACCGACAAGGTGAACGAAATGTGGGGACACATCGGTAATCAGATGGGCTTCCTCGAGTCGATGGCCGCAGCTGCTCAAGCCGTGCATGATTACTTCGGAAACGGTGAGCGCATCCTTTACATCAACGTGATGAACAACATGTCCATCGATTGCGATTGCAATGCCTATCCCGCCGCACCGCTCTTGAAGGACATCGGCATCCTTGCCTCCACCGACCCCGTAGCGCTTGACCAGGCTTGCATCGACCTCGTCACCCAAGTGAAACCCGAGGAGGGCAACGACAATGGCCCCTTGCTCGAGCGCATCAAGAGCCGCCACGGCACCCACACCATCGACCATGCCGAAAAGATAGGTCTTGGCTCGAAGAAATACACGCTGATCAGCATCGACAAGTAAGGCATTTTTTTTGCCCTACCTGAAAAATATTTTTCCCAGACACGGAAGAAAACACTCCCGCGTCTGGGAGTTTTTTTTGCTCTTCCTCTTTTCTTCCTCTTCCTCCTCAGACTTAATCTCTCTATTCTTTCCTTTCTCCTCCTTGCAGATTCTCGCCTTCTCTAAAGTCCTATCGCTTTTGAATTGTATATTTTTAAGAGAATTGTTAATAATGGAAGGAATAAGCGTTAAATTACTGTTAAAAATGGGGGGGGTAAATGTTATTAAAATAAAAATAGTAATTTAGCGCCCAATTGTATAAAAATGTAAGAGAGGAAATGTTCGTATTGTTCAACATCTTTTCATGTGTGGTTTTTGGCTTGTTGCTTGCCTTGGTGCTGAGTGGCGGGCTTGTGTTGTTGATGATAAAGTTGTTTGCTCCTGTTAGAATCAAGCCCATATCTTGGATATTGCTTCTTTCTATGACAATTCTCGTTTGTTATCAATCGGTATTGTTGGTAGGGGGATTTTATGCAAAAGGTTATGTGAATGATATAGGTAATGGTATTTCAACCTTTATTGATGCCTCAAGAATTACAATTGGCGAGGTAAATTCTTCTTTGCAATCAAATAAACAGGTTTTGGAAAACTTGGCAGAAGAATATCCCATGCTTCAAACGTACATTTTAGATGTTGATATCGAAGAATATGTTAATTCGGGATTGTCGGTACCTTCGATTATCGTAGAAGAACTGAATGCAATGGTCAATTTCTACATACTTCGCCGGGTGTTGTGGATGCTGGCCTTTCTGTTGATTGGTACATTTGTCATTGCCAATTGCCGTACCCCTTATCGGAGTAGCAATTCTTTAGGTGGAAGTTTCCCGATGGATTTTGATTAGAACAAGATAACTCATAAATACAAAAATATAAAATCATGGAAAATCATTTAATTATTGGTTTGGGCGGTACCGGAGGACGTGTCTTGGCTGCCTATCGTAAACTCATTTTCGAGAAATATAAGGGCGAATTGAAACCCAAGGATCTGTGGATTGACTACGTGTATGTAGAGTCAAGCGGTCGCGATTTGCAGATGGACGACCCGGCACAATGGTCTGTTATGGGTCAGAGTGTAAAGCTTGATAATGATTCAGTGGTTGAAATCAAAGCTGCTAATCTTGCGGATTATGTGAACAATAAGAATCGCTTCAAATATTTGGCACCTTGGTTAGGGGACAATGCGAAGTGGAGCAACATTATTAATGATCCGAAAATCTCTTCAGGGGCAGCTGGTCAGAAACGTCGTCTTGGCCGTTTGCTCTTTGCTAATGGTGCAGAGAACTTCAATAAGGTGGTAGGGACTAAAGTGGCCAACCTCCAATTGAATCCCTCCAATTCACGTGTGACTTTTCATGTGGTAGCAGGTTTGGCCGGTGGTACAGGTAGTGGAAGTATTGTCGATGCCGTAGCTCAATTGCGTAGCAAGTATCCCGATATTGAAAACTTCAAGATTATGCTTTACTTGCTGCTTCCTGATGAAATACCTAATCCGGCATGGGCTTCAACGGCCAATTATCAGCCTAACGGATACGCTGCCCTTACGGAACTTAATGCAATGGATTACCAATTGTTCAATCCATGGAATGTGGGTGAACGGGAATATGAAGTCCAACGCTTGAAGTTAGTGCTTCCTTTCTATTCAGCTTATCTCGTGACAGAGCAGAACAATCAGAATGTGAAATTCGATGTTCAAAAGGTTATGCCGGCCTCTATTGCAGAGTTTATTTATCAGAAAACTGCTGGTATAAGTGCTAATCTGCGAAGCGATGATGCTGCACAATTGAGTGAAAGCCCTGAAGAATTCTTCCATCGTGCCGAAAGTGGAGAAAATCCCAAGTATGAGGATTATGGTTGTCCTCATTCTTTCAAGTTCATGACCTATGGAATCAAACGCTTGGCAATTCCTGAACAAGAAATCAAGGAGTATTTCGGCTATTCTTTTACGTTGCAGGCCATTAATCAAATGATATACAATAACCTTTCACGCGAAAATGGATATTTGGGTGAAAGTATTGTAAACGATGATTATTCTTATGCAACAAGTAAGGAGAGCAAAACACGTTGGTGTATTACCCGCGAGCATCTCTGTTTGTCAAAACCTATTCTTGAAGAACATAAAAAAGAAAATTGGCGGACAATCAACGATGAATTCAATGTGGTGGATAACTATCGCGTGAAAATGATGGCCGATGATAACATCAAACATAATGACAAGTTGTTAGCTATCCATAATCTGACAAAACGTTTCTTCAACAAAGAATTCCGTCCTATTCGTGAGGAAGGGCAAAATGGTGTACAAAATTTCTATGAGAACAAAATAAAATTCGGAAAGGATGCCATTGCTACGCGAATTGTGGAAACTATTAATGCTGACTTGCTCAATTTGTGGAAAACAGGTGAAAAATCCTTGATGCAGTTGAGTGCATTGATGAATGCCATTATTGTGAATCTTACAGAAGAGAAGGACTCTGTAGATGGAATGCGTGCAGGAATGGCTACAAACGTGAAGAAGGCTGATGCTGATATGTTGCGTCTTCAAGATGAGTGGGGAAAATTGGGATTATTCTCCAAATTGGGCGTGACAAATAATAAAGATCAAATTCTCAATGATTTTGTATTGGCTGTAAAGAGTAAATATATATGCATGACGTTTGATTATGCTTATCAATTTGCCAAAGAGTTGCTTGAAACAATCTTGAATCTGTTGATAACAACAAAAGCCAATATCGATAAGACGAATGAACAATTCCTGAAAGCTGCAGAACTTATTGAGGCTGAAGCATTAAGCCGTTGTAAGGACGAGGATGAAGATAGTCAGAGTCGCAAGGGACTTGTCATCAAGAATTATGATGCAAACAAGGTGAATTCTATTTGTCAAGGAGCTATCCAACAAACAGCACAAAATGATATGCGTGTGACCGATACACGTAACAAGATTATGGAATTGCTGAGTGTGGACAAGAAGAATTTCAAAGAAACCGCCGAGAAGTTGAAGGTTGGTAATATTGTAGCTGTTGCCGAAAAATGTGGACTTTCATTGGCTGAAACATTCTTTGCAAGCCCGGATGGCAAGGATGGAATCATTGGTTACGAAAAACTTATCGGAGTAAATATTATTCAGAAACTGAAGGATGAGTTTAACGGTAACAAACCTGGGTTGAAGAATAAACTTGCTCGTCTGGTTCGTCATGCCGCAGTGATGGCTAAACATCATCCTTCCGAAGTTAATGATGGGCCGAAAATAACAGAAAGTACATTTGTTGTTATTCCCGAATATAAAGAGGATGAAGACTTCCAAAAAGAGGTCGTAGAAATGATTAAGAGTTTGACACCGCAAGGAAGATGTAAAGTTTCTACTGGAGGTCAGAATAACGAGATTGTTGTAGTTAACCTTGAGGCTAATATCACACCGCGTTATTTGAAGAGTGTAGAAGTTTTGCGGACAAGTTATGACCGCCTGATGTCATCAGCTCAAGGTGATGTGGCACGTTTTGAAACTCAATTGGAAGATTACGAAAAACCGCTTCCTTCACTCTATAAACCTACGGATGAAGAGCTGGAACAGGCACGCAAAGAGCGTATGCAAAAAGCGCTTCCGTATCTGTTGTTAGCGAAAGGAATGGGAATCCTTCAACCCATGGAAGATCCCGAAACGGGTATTGAAAAATTGGCATTGATTCCTTTGGATGAGGATGGATTGCCCGATATTGAGAATGCTGTACAATTAGGTCGTGACCTTGAAAAGAGTGCAGAAAAACTTGACGAGAAAGCTGCTGAAACTTTACAGGAGAAAGTCAATGAAGCTCTATTGCGTGACTTCCGCCATATAGCCAAACAGGAGGTTTTGCGTCAGGCAATGGCCGAGGATGTGCGTGGTATCATGGCTGCTCATAAGAATAATATCAATGATCCTGTAGTGAAAGCCTTCAATGGTGCATTCAAGGTTGCTAAAGAGGAACTGACAAAGTTTAATGATTAAAAAATATAGAATTATGGAAAGAAAAGGCAGATGCAATAATGTCGGTATTTGTAGTATGGCCGGTAAGGTACAGATTATTACCGATGATGATGCAGAGTTTGTATGCTCTGATTGTGGTGAAGCATTAGAAGAAGTAACAGAAGATGTGGCAACTCCTTCTGGTTCTACAGGTGGGAAGAAGAGCAAACTTCCTATCATCATTGCTGCAGTTGTAGTAGTCCTTGGTGGAGGAGCCGCCGCTTTGTTTATGGGTGGTGGAGACAAGAAGGAAGAAACACCAGCAAAAGAACCTGTTGAACAGGTGGTTACAGAACCTGTAAAAGTGGATGAGGAGACACCTGTTGCCATACCTGATGGATTGGATTTGGGCTATGCCGTATTCCAAGGCAAAGTGCAGGATGGAAAACCGCACGACGATAATGGTGTGCTCACCTTCAAGCAGAAACATGTCATTGAGTCTCGCGATTTGAAGAAACGTGAAGCAAATCCGGGCGAGAAGGTTATTGGAATCTTTGAAAATGGACACCTTGTAACCGGTAAATGGTACAAGGCTGATGGTAATGTTGAGACACTTATAATAGGTGGTTAAGAATACACTGAAAATAATAGCTTGTACGGTATGGATGCTGCTCCCTCTGTCATTGAGGGGGCAGCAGACCATTTTTGGAAACGGCAACTTGCGTGAATCTGCAATCTCTGTTTCTGAGGAGTTACCGTATGCTGTTGTCGTGTATGATTTTGCCGAACGTTACCTGACGGAGTTGGGGAAACTCACCAAGGAGGAGCAACGTTCACGTATGGAGCGTGATGATGTACGTATTCTTCAAGGAGGACTTGAACGCCTCTCATTGTTGAATGACAGTTCTTTAATCATATTTTCGGAGAGAGAGAATTGTTATTGCATGTCCCTTTTCAATGGTGATTATCCATTGGTCGAGTTGGCTTTTCCGGCTTCATGCCAATTGCTTTTAGGCAAGAATTTAAAGGAGTTGGAAATGGACTTTCTTGATGGCTTGTTAAGTTATGTGTATAAACCGGTTTTGTCAGACACTCTTCGGAAGGAGAATTTGACGACATTGGGTGGCAATTTCTATCTGTTACAGGGAGATTCATACCAGATAGAAGATATCAATGACAATTGTTATTACGTAATAGCAGACGGAGGAAAAACTGAATTGCTCTTCAGTATGGAGCATCCTGCAGAAAGTGTTTTCAATTTGCTCCTATCCGAAGAACTGGCTGAAGATATTCGGCTGAGCCTGACTGTTCGGAAATATGGATTGAAGAAACAACAGATAGATTTACCTCTTAGTCAATGGATTTCTTATCTCCGTAGCAAAGGATGCCGTCTTTATGTAGGTATAGAATCTTTGGAAACAAAAGCTGTTAAAGCTACATTTTTTGCTGTGAATACCGTGTTGAAGTATAATCATGTGATGAATGTTACGATTCCTTATACCTTATTAAACAATAAAGAAGGCAGTGTCAGAGGAGATGTGAACCTGTTTATCCCTACTCATAACATTGCTGCACTTTTTGATGAATTGAATTGGGTGGAACCACCTACAAAAAAACAGATACAGATAATAGAATGAAGAAATTGGTAATATTCTTGTTAACAGGGTTCCTTTGTGCGAATCTGATGGCACAGAGTGACTCGGATACGAAAGCTTTGATTAATAAAATCAAGCGTTCACAATCATATCTTTCAGCTGAGGCCACTATGGCTACGGAAGAAGAAGCTATGAATACGGCCAAAGAATTGTTGGTCAGTGAAATCAATGAATGGGTGGCAACGAAAAGCAAGAAAGAAACAGTAAAGCAAGTGGTTTTGCAGGACATTAACAGTTGTACCCAATTGATGGATATGAAGCGCGGTGTACGTACGCGTGCTTTTGTCTATGTAAAAAAGAAGGATATAGTCTTGATTTATGGTGAAGGACAGATTGTTTTGAATGAAGAGGAATTGCAACCTTTGGCTTCGATTGCTTCTTCGTCTTCTGACGTACAAGAAAAGGTGGAACAACCTTCGATGGGTGAGAAACAAAGTGAAGCAGTAGTAAAATCTGAAAATGTTTCTGAAAATGCAATTTATGGGCAACAGATAACTCCTGTCGTTCAGAGTGCGAAGTCACCGATAGATATGGTGCTTGAAGCGCCCACTATGACTGAAATGAAACCTGTTTTTGCCAATCTGAAAGGTGCAGGGAAAATCAGTTATGGTGTTTATTCTGCAAATGTAAATAAACAGAATTGTTATTTGTTGTTTTATGATCGCCAAGGTGTCATAAAAGGAGTGATAAAGAAAAGTGGCGAATCATATACAGATGTACGTACAGGTTCTGCGGTGTCACTTGCTTCGTATAGCGGTCTTGGGACATATTGGTTTGTATTAGAATAATAACTCAATAGAATATTTGGTATGAGAAAATATTTGTATAGTGTGATTATGGCTTGCTTTATTGCAAGCATGACAGTAGTGAATGCAAGCAATTCCGTTAAGTTGGAAATAATGGATGGTTTGGATAACGGTGCGTTGAAATCAAAAATGGAACGTGCATCCAGTGCATTGCTCACAGAAATAAATACAGCTTATGCAGAGAATCGTGCATTGAACTTGGCGAATCTCGGTTTGGCAGAATCTGCAGTGAGTGGTTTAAGTGCATTGTGGGAAAATGCTCATTTTTATTGTGATGATTCAGAGGTGGTACAATCTTGCCTTCAAGCTGGCGATGGCTATCAGGTGCGCCAAATACCTTTGATGCTTAAACCTGCAGGTGAAACACTTGAAGATGAGTATCAAGAAGCTGTGATTACTTATGATGCTGCTGGTCAGATTACCCGTTTGAACTTCACTCTTAGTACAAATGTCTATCAGAATGTAATGAAGAAAGGCAAGAATGTGACAGAGGTTGGCCGTCGTCAACAGATTTTATCGTATGTAGAACAGTTCCGTACAGCTTACAATGAAAAAGATATAGTGTTTTTGGAGAATATTTTTAGCGAAGATGCACTTATCATTACAGGTACGGTGACTAAGGTGAAGAAAACAGATGGTGCGGGTATTTCTTACAATAAGGTTACTTACAAGAAACAGAGCAAACAAGAATATATCAGCCGTTTGAAACAGAGCTTTGCAAGTAACAGTTGGATCAATGTGAAGTTTGATGATGTAAAAGTCGTAAAACATCCCAATCCGCAAATGGAAGGATTTTATGGTGTGACTGTACATCAACTTTATAGCAACAGCCGTGGCTATAGCGATGATGGTTACTTGTTCTTGCTTTGGGATTTCCGTGATAAGGACAATGTACAGATTCATGTACGTACTTGGCAACCTCGTTGGATGGATGAGAATCAGACACAAGAGATAGCCAAGGAAGAAATCTTCACTCCTGGTGACTTCGTGATTGATTTGTAATAAGGAAGAGAAAACACAACATGGTTATGAATTTGAAAACTGCTATACTACTCCTTCTTTCAATGTCTGGTTTTATGGCGGCATTGGCACAGGAACAAGAAGTGAAGTTTGTACAAGACAACGCGTTGAGAGCCGGACAGGAAGAGGCCAAAGTGATACTGAGATCAAACAGTGATGCTTTGACTGTGACAGACAAGACTACAGGCCGTGTTGCCGTGAAGGAAACCGCGTCTGATGGAAACTATCACTACATATTGAACCTGTTTTATGACGGTGTTGAAGAGGATGGATTTGTCCGTTCTAATATTGAAATCCAGTCGCCCGATGGCCAACGGACCGTTCAAGTTGTGGCATATGTGGGTAAAGTAATGGTGGCTACTTATAACGAAGAGACTATGATTGTCGAGAAGGACAATGTCCGTGGTGTGTATCCCGAGGAAAAGAAAGCCAAGATAACATTCCTTTCACCATTGACTGATTTGACGATTGTTTGTAACGGAACAACCCTCTTTAAGAATGGTACTGCACAAACAGTTTCAGGTACAAATGTACAACCTGCTGTCGTGCCGGGTGAGAGTTTGACGGAATATGTACTTGTCTTTTCGCTTGATGAAGCACGCAAACCCGCAGTGTTCTTGAAAAACAATCTGGCTTTTACTTTCACCTCCAAAATAGGCCGGACGCAAACCATGCACGATGTATTGGGCATGAAGGAAGCCCATCAGTACGTAGTGAAGAGTAAAGTGAAAATAGTGGAGGTAGAAGTGACCTACAACGAATTGTTGGCCAAGGCAAAGGAATATTCAGCCGCTTACGCAACGCAGTATGAGAGTGCATGGTTCTTGGCAGGAAACGATGCCTACGAGGCTGTACGTACTCACATGGATTGCCCGGTCAATTTGAAAGACTCCTATCAGAAAGAACAGAACAAGTTCATTTTCCTGCGCAAGTATTCCCGCTATGTCGAGCAGGCCGATGAGCGTTGGCGCAAGGCTGAAGCTGCCGAAGGTTTTGAATCCGAGAATGTGTGGAAATATCTGAACTTAGGGCGTCAGATGTGTCAGGAAATCGTAACCAAATATCCCGAAATGACATGGTTCAAGCAAAAGTTGGCAGAGTTTGATGCCCTCTACAAGAAACATCCTCAGTCGAATGTGGAACTTCCTATTGTTACGGGAAAGGTCTCTAAGAGCGACGGTTGGTTCTTGCCAGTAGATGGTACGGCTATCTATGCCATCAACTTCAATTGTGGAGGATTGGACGAGATTAAAGGATACAAACCGGTGGGAGCGGTACAGAACGGAGCTTACAAGGTAGTGCTTCGTGAACCGTGCAAGTATCTTTATTTCGCAGGTGAGAAACGTTCGCGCCCTATAGAACACAAGACGCAGACGCTTGACGTGGTGCTTACCCGATGAATCTGAAATCTAACTGAATATAACATTTATGAAAAAACTGACCAAAGCCTTGATTGCCCTTTTGGCAATCCTGATAGCAGCTCCAATGGCTGTAGAGGCAAAGAATGAGAAAAAGAAATTTGAGTGGCAACTTCCTGCGGAACTTTCCGGAAATGAAACGTTCGACTCCTACCTGCGGTCGTGTGACACACTGTGGAATGACATTCAGAAGTATAATGAGAGTATGACCACCTATATCTTCAAGACCGACACTTTCTCGGTCAATGGACAGGTCTATGTCATGTCCCACATGGAGAATGCTTCGGGCGAATACCTGACCAAAGCTGCAGCCAACTGGCAGTTGGTTCAGGCCGTCACTTTGGGTCTCAGCATTGTGGCCGATGGGGTCTCTATTGGTGAAAAGACTGTAGATGCTGCAAAGTCCATGAAGAAGATGGGCTTTTTGGACGCTTTGGCTTGGGCCTCTTATATGAAGGCTGGCCCTACCATCATAGCCATGGCTGGAAATGAAATCAAGGAATTGGCTGCCATCCGCCGTTCCCAGTGGCAACAGTGGAAGGCTATGAAGGAAGGTGCGCTCGATGCCACTTCGCTCGGCATTTGGACACCAGATCAGGCCAAAGTCCTTGAATCGTGCTGCTTTATCAAGAAGTACGAAGGCGACACTGCCCTCATCAGTGAGGAGGTGGCCAAGCAACGTGCCGAACAGCTTGCAGCTCAGGAACTGGCCATTGCTCCCGAGGATGAAGCCCAAAAGCTGGAAGAGATGCCCGACGATATTGACAGTTTGCTGTAACTGGACAGCTTTTCCACTACTCCTTTATGGGGTGCTCAGGAAGATTGTGAAAGTGTGTCATAATCTGATGATTCTCTATTCCAATCAAGGAATAAAACAGGATTGTCAGATTATGACACACTTCCTTTTAACAAAAAGGCAAAAAAGTGAATTATTGATGCAGTTTCCGATACTTTTCTTTATCTTTGCCATCTGAAAAGAAAATGGATATGGAAAATTTTAGTGAATTGATACGCTTGCGCCGGAGTACGCGCAAGTTTACCGAAGAGGAACTGACGCAGGAGCAGGTCGAACTCCTTCTCCGTGCCGCCCTGATGTCGCCCTCGAGCAAGCGCTCTAACGGGTGGCAATTTGTGGTGGTGGATGATAAAGAGATGCTTGAGAAACTCTCGCAATGCAAGGAAGCCGGTGCCGGATTGATTGCCGGTGCACCATTGGCCATCGTGGTGATGGCCGACCCGATGGTGAGCGATGTGTGGATTGAAGATGCTTCCGTTGCCTCGCTCATGATTCAGCTTCAGGCCGAAGACTTTGGATTGGGAAGTTGTTGGGTGCAGGTGCGCGAGCGCTTTACGGCCGATGGCATTTCTGCCAACGAAGTAGTGCACGAGTTGTTGGACATCCCCCTTCAGTTGCAGGTGCTCTCCATCATTGCCGTAGGGCATAAGGGGCAGGAGCGCAAGCCTTTCGACGAGGCCAATCTGCAATGGGAGAAGGTGCATATTAATAAGTATTGATGAAAATTGCATTAATCGGAGCAGGAAATCTGGCCACCAATTTGGGACGTGCCTTGGTTGAGGCAGGCCATGTGGTGTGTCAGGTGTATAGCCGTACGCAAGTCTCGGCCGATGCCTTGGCCTTGAAGTTGGAGAGTAGGGGAGTGAGCGACCTCGCAGAGGTGGTGACCGATGCCCAGCTCTACATCGTGGCGCTGAAGGATTCGGCCCTTGGCGAAGTGCTTCCCATTTTGATAAAGGGACGCGAATATGCCTTGTGGGTGCATACGGCAGGCAGTGTGCCCATCTCCATTTGGGCCGAATATGGCTTGAAGCATTATGGAGTGTTCTATCCTATGCAGACGTTCAGCAAGGCACGTGAGGTCAGTTTCTCGGACATCCCTTTCTTCTTGGAAGCATCGGGGAAAATGGAGATGGACATCTTGAGGAGCGTGGCAACTTCTATGAGCCGCAATGTGCATGAGGCCTCCTCCGAGCAACGTCGCTATCTGCATCTTTCAGCCGTTTTTGCCTGCAACTTCGCCAATGCCATGTACACCGCTTCGGCACGTCTGCTCGAGGAGCACGGCCTCTCCTTCGATGCCATGCTTCCGCTGATAGACGAAACAGCCCGTAAGGTGCACGCGCTACATCCTGCCGACGCTCAGACGGGCCCTGCCGTGCGCTACGACAGGAATGTGATAGACAAACACCTGGCTCTCCTCGCCGACCATCCGCTCTATAGGGAGTTGTATGAGTTGACAAGCAGAATTATTCACGAAGAGAAAGATTGATAAAATTGTACTTGAACTTATGATAAATTACGATTTGACAAAAATACGCGCAATCATCTTTGATGTGGACGGGGTGCTCAGTGCCGAAACCATTACTCTTGCCTCCAATGGCGACCCCATGCGTACGGCCAACATCAAGGACGGATACGCTCTGCAATTGGCCGTAAAGAAAGGGCTGATTGTGGCCATTATCACAGGTGGGAAGACCGAAGCCATCCTTGTACGCTACGAGGGCCTTGGTTTGAAGGACGTATTCCTCGGATGCTCCATCAAGGTGAAGGAGTATACCCGGCTGATGGAAAAATACGGTCTTCGTCCCGAGGAGGTGATGTACATGGGCGACGATATCCCCGACTATGAAGTGATGCGCCTCTGCGGATGTCCTGTGTGTCCGGCCGATGCTGCTCCTGAAATCAAGGAAATTTCTACCTACATCTCCCATCGCAAGGGAGGCTATGGATGCGGACGCGATGTCATCGAACAGGTGCTGAAAGCCCAAGGCAAATGGATGGACGGAAATGAAGCCTTCGGGTGGTGAAATAATTTGGTTACGAGCTACAAGCTACGAGTTACAAGTCCCGTCCCGCATGGCTTACTCGTAGCTCGTCACTAATCACTGAAGAATTATGCTGAAACTTGATTATCACATCATCCTTGCCAGCAATTCACCCCGTCGGAGAGAGTTGCTGAGCGGACTGGGGCTTGACTACGAAGTGCGTACTCTGCCCGGCATTGATGAGTCCTATCCCGACACATTGCAGGGCGAGGAAATCCCCGTGTATATTTCATCCAAAAAGGCTTCCGCTTATTTGGATGCGTTGAAAGACAATGAATTGTTGATTACGGCCGACACCATCGTGTGGCTCGACGGACGTGTGTTGGGCAAACCTGCGGACGAGGACGAGGCCCGTCAGATGTTGTGCGACCTTTCGGGTAAGACCCATCAGGTGATTACTGGTGTCACCCTGGCCACCACCACCTTCCAGAAGAGTTTTGCCTCTGTGTCGCAAGTCACCTTCGCCTCACTCACCGAAGAAGAAATCAGCTATTACGTCACCCACTATCATCCCATGGATAAGGCCGGTTCCTACGGCGTGCAAGAGTGGATAGGGTTTATCGGAGTTGAGCGCATCGAAGGCTCCTACTTCAATGTCATGGGCCTTCCCGTGCAACGCCTTTACAATGAGTTGAAAAAGCTGGTTTAAGGGAGGTTCTATAAATTAGCTTGCGAGGATTTGCTTCGGATTTTTGGCCTTTTCCTCTTTATCTGCGAAGATGCGTAGCGGGCTACGTGTCAAGGAGATAAAGAGGAAAAGGCCAAAAAGACAAGTAAAGCATCCAAGCAGAGAACCAACCTAAATAAACGAAGGAACTAATTTATAGAACCTCCCTTGAATTTAGGCACGGATTACGATGATTCTCTTTTTTTTATTTTATCCGTGAAGTCCGCGTAATCCGTGCCTAAAAGGAAAGTCTCTTTTCTTGATAAACTTAGTTAGAACGAAAACTTCGCCATCAGGTTGATTCGATTTGCCGTATGGGTTGAGGCGTTGAAGTCTGTGCGCCATCCGCGTAGGTATTCAGCTCCGAATTGCAGGTTTTCACTGGCCGACCAAAAAATGTTTCCGGCCACATATTGTCCGTATCGGTAGTTGTCTTGTGCAATGGCCTCGTAGTTATTTTCCGAATAGAGGCGTGCCATGCTGTATGTTCCAGATACGAATAGTGATGGTGTGAGATTGTATTGCATGCCGGCAAACCATCCGATCATGGGCAAAGTTTGCATCCTGTCCTTTTCTTCGGGGTTGCTCACAAGGTCAACATCCAGTTCGCCCAAGTCATTGATGTATTGTCCGATGCCCTTGCCATAGGTGAATTGTCCGAACATTTTCATACTGTTTCCAAGTGTGAAGGTGCTCGATGCCTGTACACCGAATCCGGTCCTGTCGTGTGAATCATTGCTAGCTCTGTCCGTATAGCTCATGCTACGTATTATGCCACCAATACGTAAATGACTCTCATCGTTCCAATTGTATTGGGCATAGGCCGTAAAGTCTGGCATGCGTTGTTTCGTTATCTCTACCGAACTGTTCGGATCTGTACCGCTCACTTCAGGCATTTCGATAGAGGCATTGAAACGGAAGTTTCGTAATCCGCTGTATGTATATGCTAATTGGGTTGTGCGGTAGAAAGTTCCTCCGTTAGGACCTTGAAAATCAATGGTGGCGGGCATGGCGGCTGCATCCATGAATCCACCGTAGGTATATCCGATGGTCACTCCGCTGAAGGCAATGTATGCATTCCTTAGTTTGAATGTATTGCTACTTCCTCGGAAGTTACCTTCGGTATGTACGATAAAGTCACCCAATATGGGTGAATTTCCTACCAGTTTCAAGAATATGTTTGCTGTACTGGCATCCATTTGGAATTGGTTGTTCACAGAGCTATGATTGGGGATGAGTGCCGGGATAAAATCCACATTGTCCACAATTCCTCCCATGTCATAGCTTGCCACAGTGCGTACATAGCCACCGATGCCCAACGCAAAATTTCCTTCCCTGTCTGTCAGGACAAAGCGTGGAGTCTGCGGGTCGTGTACATGAGGCAGAGCCGTGGCATTCATTACACTAATCAATTCATCGCCCGCCTCGTCAATGCTGACCATGACAATGCTGTTAGGCGCCTCATTGCTTATACTCAGATTGTTTTGGCCGATAGCCAGTGGGCTGATACATGCTGTCATGCAACATGCAGCCAGAAGTTTTTGATTGATACGTTTCATTGTTCTAATCCAAAAGTTTGGTTTTAATACGTGCAATCAAACAAAACTTCAGCCCGAAAAGTTCAGTTATCAAAAAGCAGACAGGTACTTACGGGGATTGTATTGAGGAGGTTGTGTCGAAAGAGACTACATTTGTAGATGTCTTATACCGATATAGGTGGTTCTTCTGCAATTTAGTTGGAAAATATTCTTTGTTTTCAGCATTATAAGTTCATTGGCAAAGTATCTTAGATACTTGTTCATTTATTTTAATATCTCGATCCTTTTATCTTAAGATACTTATTCCCCTCCCACCCTAATTTCAACTAAATTGCAGAAGAGCCATATAGGTAGATATTTACTGAATTGCAGAAGTACCGAATAAGGTTCAAGGTTCATTATTCTCCTTATCTTGTCTTTCTGCCTTAGTATAGTCAGTTCTCTGCCATAGTGATGGCAGTGTGTTGCCATAGTGAAGGCAGATGTCTGCCAACGCGTTGGCAGTGAATCCCTCTTGTTGTTCTTCTATAATGCCATACCAAAGGTCTTCAAGGTGAGTTTGTATTGTATCTCTTTGGGAGAGTTCTTGTACAGACTGTAAAACTCTTTATTCATTTCTCCCTATTCGTTCCTTGTCTTCTTTGTTATGTCTTATGGTATGTGTTACGTGGTTGTATTATTTCAATTTCTCTTCCACGAAGGATTTGATGAAACGCATGGAACCTTCAATACCCAGTGTGGATGAGTTGAGACAGAGGTGGTAAGTCGCCGCATGCCCCCATGTGTGTGCGCTATAGTAGTTGTAGTAGGAAGATCGTTTATGGTCAGCTTTGTGCATGAAGATACGTGCTTGCTCATCGGAGAATTCGGGATGGCGTTCACGGATGCGCTTGATGCGGTCGGTTTCGTCGGCAGTGATGAAGATGTTGATTACCTGTGGTTCTTCGCGTAGGATATAGTCCGCACAACGACCTATGAAGATGCATGAACCTTTCTCGGCCAGATGGCGGATGGCATCGCTCTGAATCTTGAACAAGGCTTCGTCGCTCAACTGGTTGCCGTAGAAACTGGTGTTCATGAAAGGCATGTGTATGTTGAAGAGTTTGGAGAGCAGGCCTGTCTCTTCATCTTTATCCTCAAACACTTCCTTGCATAAACCGCTCTCCTTGGCGGCTGTGTCGATGAGGGTACGGTCGTAGATGGGAATATCGAGTTCCTTAGCCAACAACTGGCCAATGAGTTTACCGCCGCTACCAAGTTGACGGCCTATGTTGATGATGAATTTCTTTTTCATGATTCTTTTTTTTTATAGGAGTTTCGGAGTAGGAGTTCGGGAGTGCAGACAATAGTGCGGCTTGCATGTGGTGCTTACTGATTGCTTTCATGATGGGAAGAGTATATCTGTACTTCTATAACTCCTGATTTTTAATGTATTTCTTTCTTAAACAACTGAAATTGTCTGTATAGCATCCATCCGGCCAGTAGGGAGGACAGGGTATCGCTGATAGGGGCTGCCATCCATACGCCTGTCTGCCCGAAAAACTGGGGAAGTACGAGGAGCATGGGGATGAGGAAAATCAATTGACGGGTGAGCGATAAGAAGATGCTCTTCTTGGCCATGCCTATGCTTTGGAAGAAGTTGACCGTCACCATCTGGAAACCTACGATGGGGAAGGCGAGCACAAGTAGGAAAAGGCCGTGGGCAGCTTGGCGGATAAGTTCGTCATCAGTGGTGAAGGCGCGTGCCACCACTTCGGGGATGAAGGCTCCGGTGAGGAAGGCGGCTGTGGTGACAAAAGTGGCGGCATAGATGGTGAGCCGCATTACGCGGGTGACGCGATTGAACTGGCGGGCACCATAGTTGTATCCGGCAATGGGTTGCATGCCTTGGTTGAGTCCCATCACAATCATCACGAAGAAGAACACTACGCGGTTGGCAATGCCGTATGCTCCGATAGCAAGGTCGCCTCCATGCTTCTGCAATCCCTTATTGATGAGAATAACCACGAAACAGGCACAGAGGTTCATCAAAAAAGGTGAGAGACCGATGGCCAGCGTGTTGCTCACAATCTTCCGTTGCAGTTTGAACGTGCCTTTCCGCAGGTGTATCAGTTCGTTTTGATTGGAGAAGATCTTGAGTTGCCAACAAAGAGCAATCATTTGTGCCAACACGGTGGCGATGGCCGCACCCTGTATGCCCATGTCGAGTGTGTAAATGAAAAGGGGGTCGAGAATGGTATTGATGATGACCGTGCCAATGGTGGCATACATGGCCTTTTGGGGATGTCCGGCTGAACGGAGCATAGCGTTCAATCCAAGGTACATGTGGGTGATGACGTTACCCAAAAGGATGATGACCATATAGTCGCGTGCATAACCGATGGTGGCATCGCTGGCACCGAAGAAATAGAGGATGGGATTAATGAACAACAGCATCAAGGCACCGAAGATGACACCGATGATGGTGTTCAGTGTGATGACGTTGCCTAGAATGTTTTGTGCTGTTATGTAGTCTTTTTGGCCGAGTTTGACAGAGAGCAGGGTGGATGCTCCTACGCCTACCATGGCTCCGAAGGCGGCTGAAAGGTTCATGACGGGGAAAGTGATGGCCAATCCTGAAATAGCCAACGGACCTACACCTTGGCCAATGAAGATACTGTCCACCATGTTGTAGAGCGACGAGGCCGTCATGGCGATGATGGCCGGTCCGGCGTATTGCATCAGCAATTTGCGTATGCTCTCTGTTCCCAATGTGGTGGGTGCTGATTTTTGTGACATGTTTTTATCCTTTATCTATCTTAAAACCTAAAAAATCTTTTTTGTTCTATTTTCAATGTGCAAAGATACGGCATTTTTCATTTTTATGCCTACATTTGCAAATGTAAATTGACAGATGATGAGTGATAAATTGAACAAAGGGCGCGTTCTTGTGGGCATGAGTGGAGGTGTGGATAGCACGGCTACGTGCCTGATGTTGCTCGAACAAGGGTATGATGTGGTGGGTGTGACCATGCGTGTATGGGACAATCCGGCTTCTTTCTCATCGCCCAATCAGGATGAACCTGACTATATTTTAGAAGCACGTACATTGGCTATCCGATTGGGTATTGAGCACCATGTGGCAGATGAACGTGAGGGCTTCCGCCAGGTGATTGTGCAACATTTTATGGATGAATATCTGCAAGGTCGTACTCCCAATCCGTGTGTGATGTGTAATCCGCTCTTCAAATTCAGAGTTCTTGCAGAATGGGCAGACCGATTGGAGTGCGACTATATTGCAACCGGACACTATTCCTTGTTGACGGAGGTTGGTGGTCATACCTATATTACAATAGGTAACGATGCGAAGAAAGACCAAAGCTATTTTCTTTGGCGATTGGGGCAAGATGTGCTTCGGCGCATACTCTTCCCTTTGGGCAAATATACTAAAAACGAAGTGCGTGCTTACTTGAAAGAAAAAGGGTTTGAAGCAAAGTCCTCTGAGGGGGAAAGCATGGAGATTTGTTTTATAGAGGGGGATTACCGTGATTTCCTTCGTCAGCAAATACCTGATATTGATACCCGCATAGGGCGGGGTAAGTTTGTGGATACAGCTGGCCATACGTTAGGTTTTCATCGTGGATATCCGTTTTATACCGTTGGACAAAGGAAAGGGCTTGAAATTGCACTGGGAAAACCGGCATACGTCATCAAGCTGAATCCTGATAAGAATACAGTGATGTTGGGCGATACCGATGACTTGAAAACTGAATATATGCTCACCGACTCTCCTTTGTGGGTGAATGGAACTGAGGCATTGAGCAATAAGGAACTGACCGTCCGCATCCGTTATCGTAGCCAACCTATTCCTTGCGAGGTAAAGCAGTTGGATGATGGCCGTTTGTTGGTACATTTTTTAGCGGAGGCTTCTGCCGTTACCCCCGGTCAGTCTGCAGTGTTTTATATAGGCAACCGTGTGGTAGGTGGAGCATTCATTGCCTGCCAGAAAGGGGTGAATTACGTGGCGTCAACAGTTTGCTTTTAGAGTCCTTTGCTGAAAGGGCTGTTTTTTATGACACACTTTTTTTATTACTATTCAGGTATCAATGTTACCAATATCTTGTCTATACGGGCACCATCCATATCGATAATTTCCATACGGAAATGATGCCATTTTATGTGCTCTCCTGTTTCAGGAATCCGTCCTAACAATTCTAATAATAAACCGGCAAGAGTGTTACAATTAGGAACGGTACTGTTGAACTCTTCGCTATCAAAAAAAGTTAGGAATTCATATAGAGGACATTGGCCGTCAACCAACCATCCTTGGCTGTCTTTTCGCTCGATGATATATGGGGTTTCGTCTTCTTGTGTGTCACCAACTTCACCTACAAGTCCTTCAAGAATGTCTTTAGTGGTGACAATGCCTTGCATACTTCCATATTCATCGCATACGAGTGCACGACCAGTTTTGTGTTCCTTTAGAAGTTCTAAGGCTTTATATACCGTCATATTCTCTGGCATATATAGTGGTTGGCTGATGATTTCTTTTAAAGAAAAATCCGGATTGTTGAGTGCCACAATCAAGGCTTTTAGTGTAACAATACCTTCAATGTTTTCTATGCTTCCCTTTGTGACAGGATATGCTTCATACAAATTGTTTTGGATAACGTCTCTTATCTCTGTTATGTCCATGTTGATATCCAAACAAACAACTTCTTTACGATAAGTCATAATGGAAGAAACCTTCAAATCTCCCATTACAAGGACACGCTCCATAATGTTTTGTTCCATTTCCTGTACCTCGCCAGCTTCGGCTCCTTCTTGTATCATAGTTTTAATTTCTTCTTCGGTCACTCGATTCTCGTTTTCCTTGATTCCCATCAAACGGACAATGAGAATGGTGCTTTGTGAGAGTAGCCAAACGAATGGTTTGGCAATGACAGAAAGCAGGTGCATGGGGCGTGCGACCAAGCGTGCGGTCTGGTCAGCCAGACTAAGCCCTATTCGTTTAGGTACTAATTCTCCTGCTACGATTGATAAATAAGTGACAATAAGGACTATCAATGATTGTGCTATTGGATAGGCATATGTAGCAGAAAGTCCCCAACAGATAAGAATGTCTGCAAAATCAGAAGCTAACACATCACCAGAATAAAGACCTGTAAGGATACCAATGAGAGTGATGCCTATTTGTACGGTTGAGAGGAAACGGTCAGGTTCATTAGCCATATCTAAAGCTCGTTGAGCTGAGCGGCTTCCACGTTTGGCATCGGCTGTCAATTTGGATTTACGAGCAGATATAAGGGCTATCTCTGCAAGTGAGAATATACCGTTCAGCAAAATCAGGAGCAGGATGATGATGACTTCTTTCATTTTTTGTCACTTATTTTTTTATTCGTCTTACAAACCGATACAATTCGCCAATCCATAAGATGACGGATGTGGAGGCTATGATGCCGACCCATGTTTGCCAATCAAGCGGAGTGGTTCTGAATACGTTTCCTCCCCATTGGACGATGATGAATTGTCCCAATAAGATGATTGTGGCTACAATCCATAAAGTATAGGAACGGGTGAATCCCTTGAATGTGGACTCGTTGGTGCCCAACACACGGGCATTGAAGAGATTCCAGAATTGCATCATGACAAAGATGGTGAAGAAAATGGTGAGCCCCTTCAAATCGAGCAAGCTTTGGTTATTCATGTAAAGGTAAAGCCCGACGAGGACAATGACGAAAAGCAATCCCATGCCACCAATATTGCGATACATGGCAGGGGTAATGATGAAGTCGGTACTCTTGCGTGGCTTTTCTTTCATTACACTTTCGCTGGGAGGGATAGAGGCCAATGCCATAGCAGCAAACGTGTCCATGATAAGGTTTATCCAAAGCATTTGGGTTACGGTAAGCGGAATCTCCGTACCCATGATGGCACCCAATAGTACAATAGCCAATGCGACAACGTTGATTGTAAGTTGGAAAGCTATGAAGCGCTGGATGTTCTTGTATAATGAACGTCCCCACATGACCGCCGTACCGATGCTGTTGAACGAATCGTCCAACAATGTGATGTCGCTAGCCTCTTTGGCGACAGAAGTTCCTGTGCCCATGGAAAGGCCCACCTGGGCATGGTTCAAGGCCGGGGCATCATTCGTCCCATCGCCTGTGACCGCTACTACGGCACCTCGCTTTTGAAGCAATTGTACCAAGCGTTGCTTGTCCGTCGGCCGGGCACGTGACATGATTTTTATATCCATTACACGATCAAGTGCCTCTTCGTCCGTGAGAGCCGCAAATTCGACCCCGCTGATACGGTTTCGTTCTGTATCTTCAGGTTTCCATAAACCAATCTGGCGGGCAATCTCGGTGGCTGTGCCCGGTGTGTCTCCTGTCACTATCTTGATGTCGATACCGGCACTCTGACATTTTCCTACGGCGGCAGGCACATCAGGACGGATGGGATCGGAGATAGCTGCAATGCCCAAGAAAGTGATGACAGAATTTGCAACCAATTCTTCGCAATCGGTGCCGGCTCTTTCATCTACTTCGGCTACAGCAAATCCGAGGGTGCGCATGGCCATATTCTGATATTTCATCAGTTGTTCCTCGGCCGTAGTATAATATGCTTCAATGGGACGTATTTCTTTTTCCGAACTCAAATAATTTCTGGAGTGTTTGAGGACAATTTCAGGAGCCCCTTTTACGTATAAGGTACGTTTTCCCTCCTTTTCGACCAATGTAGCCATATATTTCCGTTCGGTAGAGAAGGGTAGTTGGCTGATGACTTTTGCACTATTTCGTAACTGTTCATAGTCATAACCCTGTTTGTTGAGCCAAAGCAAGAGTGCACCTTCCGTGGGATTTCCGATAGGTACGAATTCTCCGTCTTTGTGTTCGAGGAAAGCTGTGCTGTTGATGGCCATACAGTCTGTTATCAGTGACGGGACATTCATAGTCGGTAATTCGTAATTTGTGGCCAATTCATACACTTGCATTTTGTTTTGTGTGAGTGTACCCGTCTTGTCCGTACAAATGACGGTGACGGCACCCATCGTTTCGCAAGCATGCATCTTACGCACCAGGTTGTTGGTGGCAAGCATTCGGCGCATGTTGAGAGCAAGACTGAGAGTGACACTCATGGGTAATCCTTCGGGGACAGAGACAACAATCAGCGTGACGGCCATCATGAAGTATTTCAGTACGATTTGTACCACTTCCATACCCTGTTGCCAATCTTCTATGCCATTGTGTGTTTGAAACCAAGTATAGAGGTCGCGGCTGACAAATACGACAAAAGTGATGCCTGCAATGGTAAACCCTACTTTACCGATAAGGTTTGCCAACCGGGTAAGTTGTTTGTTCAGAGGGGTCTCTTCTTCGCTTTCTTCTGTTGATTGTCGGGCAACCTTTCCTATCTCTGTCTGGTCGCCTACGCGTGACACACGCATTATGCCATGTCCGTCCGTTACCGTAGTGCCACGCATTACTTGGTTGCTTGGATATGTGGCTTCAGGGTCAAACTCTGCCGGGTTGATGGTCTTTTCCACCATCAGTTCTCCAGTCAGACTCGATTCATTGATTTGTAGTGAAGTAGCCTCTATCAGTTCTCCATCAGCAGGAATTTCTTCTCCATTTTCGATGATGACGATATCGTTCACAACAACTTCGCGGCGCGGTATGCTATGCACCTTTCCGCCACGTATTACTTTAACTTGTGTCTCTTCACCTAAAGCATTCAGTAAATCAAATTTCTTGCTGGCATCGTATTCGAAGTAGAAGCCAATGCCTGTGGCCAGAAAGATGGCAAAAATGATGCCAATGGTCTCTGCGTATTCGTTTTCTACAATGGAAATGCCCAATGAAAGCAAAGCAGCAACAAGGAGGACTTTAATTACGGGATCCTGGAATTTCTCCAGATATAGTTTCCATACAGATTCGCGTTTGGGAGGGGTTAGCAGGTTTTCGCCATATTGTTGGCGACTACGGATGACCTCTTCATCGCTGAGGCCTTGAAGTTTGGATTGTGAAGTTTCCATTATTGTCTTTTTTTTGTAGAATGTTTTTTTGATTGCCGTTATCTTAAAGATATGTTTTATGATTTTTCTGCAAAATTAGTCATAAAGGCTGATTGGGTTGCCGATTTTAAAAGTTATTTATCCTTTATTGAGTAATTATAGTCTTTTTTCAGACGGCTTTTTATAGGCAGAAAAACCTCTTTATATAAAAAAGTTCGCTTATTTAAATAAAGTTTTGTACTTTTGCGCGTTGTTTACATAATTAAATAAAATCAGACAAGATGAAAAAGATTAGAACTACTTTAGCGGGCGTAGCCGCTATGATGTTGCTTGCCGGATGTGGTACTACAGGTAGTGCTTTGATGAGTGGAATGGGAGTTGGTACAACACCAAATGCGACTCCTTCGTCAACTACGACAACAGCTCCTGCGGTAACGGAAACTCCTGCTGCACAAGGTGGCTTGGCCTCTTTGTTGGGTAATGTATTGGGTGCTGTGTTGGGTGCTTCCAACCAATTGACCGAAGCTGATTTGGTTGGCGTATGGAATTATCAGAGTGTGGATTGTGTTTTCGAAACTGAAAACCTTCTGATGAAGGCCGGTGGTGAAGTGGCTTCAAACCAGATTGAGACAAAATTGAACGAAACGTTCTCAAAGTTTGGTATCGTACCTGGTGCTTGTAGCTTTACTTTCAATAGTGACAAGACCTATACGGCCACTATTGCCGGATATGCCATCAGCGGACAATATGCCTTGGATGCTGAAAACAAGAAGTTAACCATGACTTATTTGGCGGGTATTGCTTCAATGAATCCTCATATTGTCAAGACTGGCAATAAGATCAGTTTGCTCTATGATGCTGACAAACTTTTGGCGGTAGCTCAGAAGTTGGCCGCCATGTCCAATAATTCAACCATGCAGACACTCTCATCGTTGGCTTCTTCATACGATGGTATGATGGTGGGCATCGAGTTACAGAAGTAATTGTACTGATAAAAGAAAGATAGAAGGCACGGATTGCACGGATTACACAGAGAACTTAACCCTCTGGATAAATCCGTGTAATCCGTGCCTTTTATTATTTAAATCCCCGCAACCTTGTCTGTATGATTGTTCTAACGCAGGTTGCGGGGATTGGTGTGTGTATATGAATGTCTGATGATAGGACCCGTTTTTACGAGTTCATGCTCATCAGGAATTCTTCGTTGTCACGGGTTTGTTCAAGGCGTCCTTTCACGAAGTCCATGGCTTCGATGGGGTTCATGTCGGCCAAGTATTTGCGGAGTATCCACATGCGGTCAAGTGTCTGTTTGTCGTGGAGCAAGTCATCGCGACGTGTACTTGAAGCCACAATGTTGACAGCAGGGAAGATTCGCTTGTTCGACAGGTTGCGGTCGAGCTGGAGCTCCATGTTTCCTGTACCTTTGAATTCTTCGAAGATAACTTCGTCCATCTTTGAACCGGTGTCGATAAGTGCGGTGGCAATGATGGTGAGCGAGCCTCCTCCTTCAATGTTTCGTGCCGCACCAAAGAAACGTTTGGGCTTGTGCAGGGCATTGGCATCCACACCACCTGAGAGAACTTTTCCCGAAGCGGGCGAAACGGTGTTGTAGGCACGTGCCAGACGGGTGATGGAGTCAAGGAAGATTACTACGTCGTGTCCGCACTCTACCATGCGTTTGGCTTTTTCGAGTACGATGCCTGCAATCTTCACGTGGCGTTCGGCGGGTTCGTCGAAGGTTGAGGCTATCACTTCGGCATTTACGCTTCGTGCCATGTCTGTCACCTCTTCCGGTCGTTCGTCAATGAGGAGCATAATCATGTATGCTTCGGGGTGGTTGGCGGCGATGGCATTGGCTATATCCTTCATCAGTATGGTCTTACCCGTTTTGGGTTGGGCCACGATGAGGGCGCGTTGTCCTTTTCCGATAGGTGCAAACATGTCAACGACACGAGCCGACATATTATCGCCCCGTCCGCTACAAAGCTTGAACTTCTCGTCGGGGAAGAGGGGGGTAAGATGTTCGAAAGGTACGCGATCGCGCACTACGGAAGGATTCTTCCCGTTAATCTTTGTCACTTTGACCAAGGGGAAATATTTTTCTCCCTCTTTAGGTGGCCGGATAGGGCCTTCTACCACATCGCCGGTTTTGAGGCCGAAGAGCTTGATTTGTCCTTGTGACACGTAGATGTCATCGGGTGAAGAGAGGTAGTTGTAGTCTGCCGAGCGTAGGAATCCGTATCCGTCGCTCATGATTTCCAATACACCGGTACCGTCAAGAATGCCTTCAAAGTCATAGTCCTTTACAGGTGCAGGCATTGTCGGTAGGCTGTTTTCGAAGTAGTCAGGGTAATCGGCCATAGAGGTGTTGGCTGATCCCTGTTTTGGTGTCGGCATTTCGATTTTTGTCGATTCGAATTTTCCGAACAATTCATCAGGGATTTCCAGATTTCCTTCCGAAGGCAGATCTTCGATGGGGATGAAGTCTTCTGTGGCATTGGGGTTTTGCAGGAGGAACTCCGGCAGGTCATCATTGACCGCGCTTCTATATTCTGCATCCTTGGTTGCCTTGGCTTCCTCTTTGTTTTTTTTCTGATTTTCTTCAGAGGAGGCAGTTGTTTCCTCTTGTACTGTTGTTTCCGGATTTGCAGGTTCCTCCGCAAAGGGCAAAATTGCCTCTTTTGCCTCATCTTCATTCTTTTGTGGGGCAATGGCTTCGGCGTTTTCGGCCACCTCTTCTGCTACTTTGGGCTTGTTTTTGCTTCCGGGTTTTCTTCCTCGTTTCTTGGGGGCAGGTGCTTCTTGCTCCTCATTTTCCTTGGTGAGCTCTTCTGTTTTCGGAAGTTCCTTCTCTGCCACAGTTTCTTGTGCAGGGACAATTTCTTCTGCCACCGCATTGGGGATGATTGTTTCGGTTTTTACCTCTTGTGTATCGGCAGGAGTAGTGGTGACAACCACTTTTTGTGGTTCTTCAATCTTTACAGCCTTATCTTGTGTGGCTGTATATACGCGTCCGGCACCTTGTTTTATTGTCACACGCGAGCGTTTTTTCGGGGTTTCGCTTGCGGTTTTCTTGGCAGCTCCGGCTATGGCCTGCTCGTCAAGGATTTTATAAACCAGATCGTCTTTTTCCAACGAAGTGATTTTCTTGATTCCCAATTCTTTGGCAATTTCTTGGAGTTCGCCCAGTTCTTTTTCTCTGAGCTGGATAATGTTGTACATACTTGTTACTATGTGATTTGTGAAATCCAACATTTCAGTACTGCCCATTGTCATGCCGTAAGATTATAGGTATATATACCACACGGCGCATGCTTTCAATGCGTTACAGTTGGCTGAAAGGTTGTAGGGTCTGATAAATCTCTGTTTGAATAATTTCTTGTAGGGGCTGTAATCCAATAAAATGTGGGTGCTCCTATATTTGATGGTGCAAAGATAGTTATATTTTTGCATATAAACGCCAATTCTTTATATTTTTTTGTTTTTGTACGATTCTTTTTGGTGGAGGGATAGCGGAATGCTGATGTTAAATGAACGTAAAAAACTTACTTTTGTTCATGGGGTAGAGTGAGAAAACTGTAATTTAGCGCTTGATTTACGGTTAGGAATCCAACTATTCATTAATTATAAACAAAAAAAGGTAAGATGAAAAAAATTATTTCAACTCCCAATGCTCCAGCTGCAATCGGTCCTTATAGCCAAGCTGTCGAGGTTGGAAACATGGTGTTTCTCTCTGGTCAGATTCCTGTAAACCCTGCTACGGGTGAAGTTGTTGAAGGGGGTATAAAGGAACAGACAACCCGTGTGTTCGAGAATATCAAGGCTGTGCTTGCCGAGGCAGGTCTGACGTTGGACAATGTGGTGAAGACTACCGTCTTTTTGGCTGATATCTCAATGTTTGTAGAGATGAATGAGGTATATGCCTGCTATTTCAGCGGTGCCTATCCTGCCCGTTCGGCTTTTGCCGTGAAGCAACTCCCGAAGGGGGCTTTGGTCGAGATTGAGAGCATTGCTGTGCGTGGCTGATTCTCCTCTTTGTGGAGGCTACAAAAGCATGAGTTATTTTTCTCCCCTGTCTGGAAAAAAGTTTTTTCAGGTAGGGGAGAAAAAAAGTATAGGAAAGTTCTATAAATAAACGATGGAAAAAAAGAAGATAAAGAACCCTTGGCTGAATCGTGAAGGCTACTATTGTTTCGGATGTGCTCCAACCAATCCTTACGGGGTGAAGATGGAGTTTTACGAAGAGGGTGGCAAGGTGGTGAGCCGTTGGACTCCCCGCGCCGAATATCAAGGATGGATCAATACGCTTCATGGGGGTATCCAGGCCGTGTTGTTGGATGAGATATGTGCATGGGCGGTGATGCGGAAACTTCAACGGGCAGGGGTGACCTCAAAGATGGAAACCCAATACAAGCGTCCCATCTCCACCAACGACGAATACATAAACCTCGAGGCCGAGGTCATTGAGCAACGGCGCAATATCGTGGTCATTGAGGCATGTATATATAATAAGGATGGGGAACTTTGTACGAAAGCCCAGTGTACCTATTTCACATTCTCTCCCGAGAAAGCACGTGAAGAAATGGGGTTTGAAACATGCGAATTGGAGGATTGATAGAGAAAAAGTGGATGTTTTGAAAGAAAAGACCTCAAATTGTTTGCATTTGTCAATCGGAATGTCTATTTTTGCAGCAAATTAAAAAAAGAAAAAGATAATGACTCAGACTTTTATCCATCACCATCATCATCTTCCCGTCGATTGATTTCGGTAGGTCGGAGCGGTGTTTGTGCAGGATACTATGTCAGACAACGATAGACGAGAAGCCCTACCGGAAGGGGGCTTCTTTTTTTGTTGATAAATGAAATAATTATATATAGGACTTATGCTAAGAATTGCAGTACAATCAAAAGGACGTCTGTACGAGGAGACTATGGAGCTCTTGCGCGAATCAGACATCAAACTCAGTTCTTCTAAAAGAACGTTGTTGGTACAATCTCCCAATTTCCCCGTCGAGGTTCTTTTCCTCCGCGATGACGATATCCCCCAATCGGTAGCCAGTGGAGTGGCCGATTTGGGTATTGTAGGCGAAAATGAATATATGGAGCGCAAGGAAGACGCCGAAGTGGTACGTCGCCTTGGTTTCAGCAAATGCCGTCTTTCACTGGCCATACCTGCGGCGGTTGATTATCCCGGCCTTTCATGGTTTGAAGGGAAGAAGATTGCCACTTCCTATCCCGAAATATTGAAGGATTTCTTGTCAGAAAACAATATCCGGGCAGACATCCATGTCATCACCGGCTCCGTAGAGATTGCCCCCGGTATAGGATTGGCCGATGCCATCTTTGATATCGTCAGTTCAGGCTCAACATTGGTCAGCAACAACCTGCGCGAAGTAGAGGTGGTCATGAAGTCCGAAGCTCTCCTCATTGGCAACAAGGCCCTCTCTGCCGAAAAGAGAGAAGTGCTCGACGAACTCCTTTTCCGTATCGAGGCGGTAAAGACGGCCGAGGACAAGAAATATGTCCTGATGAACGCACCGACCGCAAAGCTGAAAGAAATCATCGAAGTGCTTCCTGGTATGAAAAGCCCCACGGTGATGCCTTTGGCCCAAGAGGGTTGGAGTTCGGTACATACGGTACTCGACCAGAAACGTTTTTGGGAAATCATCGGCAAGCTGAAAGCCCTCGGTGCAGAAGGTATATTGGTTCTTCCCATTGAGAAAATGATTTTTTAATACTGTCGCAATGAAAATCATTAAATATCCGAATAAGGAATCGTGGGGCGAACTGCTCAAGCGTCCGACCCTGAATGTCAATGCTCTTCGCGACACGGTGAGTCAGGTGCTTGATCGCGTACGCCAAGAGGGCGACCGTGCCGTCATTGAGTACGAGGCCCTGTTCGACAAAGTTCAGTTGGACACCCTTTCCGTCACCCCCGACGAGATGGAAGAGGGCATAGCCCAAGTATCTCCCGAGCTTAAAAGCGCCATCGAATTGGCTCATGCCAACATCGAGAAATTCCATACCGTACAACGCTTTGAAGGGAAACGTATCGAAACACGCCCCGGAGTGACCTGCTGGCAAAAGTCCGTAGCTATAGAGAAAGTGGGCCTCTACATCCCCGGAGGGACAGCACCGCTTTTCTCCACCGTACTCATGTTGGCCACCCCAGCTCGCATTGCCGGTTGCCGGGAGATAGTGCTCTGCACCCCTCCCAACCGCGAAGGGAAAATTCATCCCGCCATCCTCTGTGCCGCCCGTGTGGCAGGTGTGAACCGCATATTCAAGATAGGCGGTGTACAAGCCATTGGTGCCATGGCATACGGCACCGAAAGTGTCCCCAAGGTATATAAGATATTTGGCCCTGGCAACCAATACGTCACCGCCGCCAAGCAACAGGTTTCCTTGCGCGATGTGGCCATCGATATGCCTGCAGGTCCGTCGGAAGTGGAGGTCTTGGCCGACGCTACGGCCAATCCTGCCTTTGTCGCGGCCGACCTCTTGTCGCAAGCCGAACATGGTGTGGACAGCCAAGCCATCCTCGTCACTACCGACGAACATCTGATTTCAAACGTCGAGGAGGAAGTCCGCCGGCAATTGGCCGCCCTTCCCCGTAAGGAGATAGCCTCAAGATCCTTGGAAAACAGCAAGCTGATACTGGTGAAGGATATGGACGAAGCCATGGAGATGACCAACGAATATGCCCCCGAGCACCTGATTATCGAGACGGCCGACTATATGGCTCAAGCCGCCCGTGTGGTCAATGCCGGTTCGGTCTTCCTCGGGTTGCTTTCGCCCGAAAGTGCCGGCGATTACGCTTCGGGTACCAACCACACCCTGCCCACCAACGGCTATGCCAAGGCCTATAGCGGAGTTAGCCTCGACAGCTTCATTCGCAAGATCACCTTCCAGGAGATTACCCCCGAAGGAATCAGAGCCATCGGCCCTGCCATCGAAACCATGGCCGCCGCCGAACAACTCGATGCCCACAAGAATGCAGTCACCGTGCGGTTGACAAGTTTGTTATAGGAGTAGTATAAGAGGAAGGAGTGATGCATTGTTTAGGAGTGTAATCAAATGAATATCTCCTTATGCATGTACGACTATTGTCTGCACTCCTACACTCCTGCCTCCTACACTCCTTATCAATTAAATTAAGAATAATATGAAATCCTTACAAGAATTAGTCCGTCCCAATATATGGAACCTCAAGCCCTATTCATCGGCACGCGATGAATACAAGGGTGTAGATGCTACAGTCTTTCTCGATGCCAACGAAAGTCCCTACAACATCCCCTATAACCGCTATCCCGACCCCTTGCAGGCCGAGGTGAAACGCCTGTTGGCCCCCATAAAGGGGGTAGGCGAGGAGCAGATCTTCCTCGGGAATGGAAGCGATGAAGCCATAGACCTCATTTTCCGCACCTTTTGCGAACCCGGTAAGGACAATGTGGTAAGCCTTGCACCCACCTACGGCATGTACGAAGTGTGTGCCGATGTCAATGACGTAGCATATCGCTCCGTGCTTCTCGATACGGACAGGGAGGGAAACTTCCTTTTCAGTGCCGATGCCCTCTTGGCCGCTACCGACGAACGTACCAAAGCCATATTCCTCTGTTCGCCGAACAACCCTACCGGAGCCTGCCTTCCCCGGGAGGAACTCCTGAAAGTGCTCAGACGGTTCGACGGCATGGTTGTCATCGACGAAGCCTATGCCGATTTCATGGAGGAGCCCTCTTTCCTGACCCTTTTGTCGGAGTATCCCCACCTCATTGTCCTGCAGACCTTCTCCAAGGCATGGGCTTCGGCCGGTATCCGTTTGGGCATGGCTTTTGCCTCGACCGAAATCATCGGGTTGTTCAACAAGGTGAAATACCCCTACAATGTCAATGTCCTGACCCAGCGTGCAGCCCTTTCCCTTTTGGCCGACTATTCCCGCATAACTGCCTGGGTGAGCGAGACGAAGGCCGAGCGTGCGCGCCTCATCGCCCTTTTGGAGGCACATCCCGAGTGTATGCACATCTATCCTACCGATGCCAACTTCGTACTTGTCCGCATGACAGACGCCCCTGCCATGTACAACCGCCTGCTTGCCAAGGGCATCATTGTCCGCAACCGTCACCGCGTACAGCTCTGCCAGAACTGCTTGCGCATCACCGTAGGCACACCCGAAGAAGACGATGCACTCCTTGCCGCTATGAGGTGAATTATTTTAACAAGGTAATATATTGTAAATATTTTGTCATATTCAATGTAAAGAAAAAGAAAAAATAGACTTTCTCACAGGTATTGTCTCATGCCCGAGACAGTCTTGTCTGAGAACTAATAAGATATTCTTTAATACTTGAATGTCAATCTGTTATGTCGTGTTTGTGGATTTTGTCCATTTCTCGTGAAGACGAAACCTTGCACGCATATATGCGATTCTTGCGCGGTCAATTCCGCATATCTATACAGGCTGGCGTATAATTATGCATTCGGTGATTGCAGTAAGAACATTCGTAATCCCCATTAAACAGTGTTTTCCGCTCCACCTATCCTAAACATCCGATGAACCGCTCCTATACATCCGCTGATGATCTCCTAAACTTCCACCCGTGTGCAACTGCGCACGAGCGAAACCTCTCCTACGCATCCGCGGACGTTTAGGATTGGTAGAGCAGAAGTATCCATTTTCAACTCCTCTTTCAATCCCTCTTCTCTTCATCCTTGTGCATATTTATGCAAGGAATCCACCCGTTGCGTAGCCTCATCCTTCGGTGAAATAGGAATAAAACAGAAGTATGGGATTTATTACCGACAGATGTAAAGAAAAGTTTCGCTTATAGCTGTTTGTCTATCCTCTTCTCTCAGAATATAGATGCTATTTTTCATCATTCATTATTAATTCTTCATTTGGCACTTCATTTATATTCTTCAACACATCCTGTTAAATAAATTACAATTATTCGAGCATAGCTCTCATCAGTTTGCGCAGTCATAATTAGTTCGCTATCGCTCATCAAAACATTTTTCTATTTTTTTTCATTAAAGTATAGCGATAAATCCTAATTAATTTGTATTTTTGCAACTGCGTATTGCCGGAAGCCCTAACGGGACAAAGGCGGTGGGCAGACATTTACTAAGAAAGGCGTTACTGTACGCTTTGGTTTTGACATTCTGGGAATCTCGCAAATTCAAACGATTGATTAAGAACAAAGCAACAAGGGACGCCCTGTGGGATGTATATATACTGACAGCCCTTATTGTGGCTATTCTATATATCATCAACGTGGGGCTTTCGGCGTTGCTCGTTTCGATCAATCGGGCAATGCGAGAGCCTTCAGAATGTGGAACGGGCACAGACGGCTCCACTTTTTTTGTATTTGCCAGAATCAATACTGTCCCTTTATTAGAAACCTTGCATCACAGGAGCATGGTGCAGCAAAACGAAATGAATAACATGAAGACAATGAAACGTGTTTTGGCGATGCTGCTTTTCTTCGTGGCAGCAATGAATGTGCAAATTGTGCAAGCTGAAGAAGAAAAAAACTACTATCTAAATGTTGTATCAATAGCCAGTTCTAAAGAAGAACTGAATGCGGAAAACTATTTGGAGGGCGCTGTGGAATATAAAGAAGATGAATATCCTGATAGATTTAATGCAACTTATGATTTAGAACAACTAGGACGTCTTCACATAGTTGTTCCTATACACAAAAAAATATTCATCGGAGATTTAACTCTTCAAGGGATGGCTCATTGGAGTGTTGTGGAATATACAATTCCTGGCGTTACGGAATATCATGTTTACAGAACCGGAGGCGTCGTTGCAGTTGGTGGTCAATGTCGTGTTTTTGTAATAGATAATCCTGATTACGTTTCTGATATTCCTATCGAGGTATCGGCTATCACTCTTGACAGTGAGGCTTTGAACTTACTTGAAGGGGATACTTGGAAGTTAGCAGCAAATATAACTCCTGTTTTTGCTACCGATAAGGAGATTGTGTGGTCCACATCCAATGCCTCTGTAGCTACAGTTGACAATGGACTGGTTACTGCAATAGGTGCAGGAACTGCTACTGTCACTGCCAAAGCTGGAGACAAAGAGGTTGCATGCGAAATTGTAGTAGAGAGGGAGGGAGATGCCCAAGCAAAAAGATACTTCTTCAATGTGCAATACGTAAGAGAGGATTTGAATGAAACAAATTATCTGATTGGCGCAAGGAGATACAGAGAGATTGATTATCCACAGGTGTATGATGATAAGCGTGAAAGTCCTGGCTATCTTGGATGGTTGCATATTGTGGTACCATGCCATAAAAAAGTGAATATTGTTTCATATGTGGGAGATCTTGAGTATAATGTTGCAGAGAGCTCTTTGAGACAGTATATGGTTGGGGATTATCGTGTGTTCGTTTACCAAGCGGTAATTTCTGACGAGTTCGGACGCAAGATTTTCATATCAGATGATCCTGATTATTCTCCTGAAGCGCCTGTTTCGAACATAGAACTCAATATGATAAACGATGAGTGGCCACTTGATTGGGGCGAGACCTTTCAGTTTGAGGCATATTTGACTCCTGTATATGCAGTCGATAAAAATATTACATGGTCCACATCAGATGCTTCTGTAGCAATTGTTGATGAAAATGGCTTGGTTACAGCAGTAGGGGCAGGCACAGCTGTTATCACAGCAAAGGCAGGTATTGCAGAGGCAACACGCATAATAAACGTCAGCGGTCCTTCAAGTATTGTTTTGAACTTTAACAACGTAACTCTTGATGAGAGCGAGAACTTCACACTCATTGCTACAGTAGATAATAAAGATACAACAGGTAAGTCTGTCGTGTGGAGTAGCAGCAATACAGATGTGGTTATGGTAGACAACACGGGTAAGGTGACAGCTGTAGCTGCCGGAACGGCCACCATCACCGCCAAGGCTGGCGACAAGAGTGCCACTTGTACCATCACGGTGAAAGCTAAAGAGGTGGTTGAAGTTCCCGAAAATCCCGAAGTTCCTAAAGATGCCTTCTACTTCTGGCAGAGCGCAGCGGGTACAGTCGTTGAAACAGGTGGTGTGGCCACCGGACACGGTGCAGGCGAAGGACGCGTCAACTATGCCAATGGCGATTACCACACGCTCAGCATCAGTGCCAAGAAAGCCAACATTGATACGGATTATATCCTTATTACCCTTGACCAACCTCTCGCAGCCAATGACAAACTGGAGATTACGGCCTATCGCAACAAGGATACCGATGCCAACGGTACGCTCTACATCCTCTTTGAGAACGGACACGTCATCGACGAGGGCGACAATGTGGTATGGAACAACATTGCCCTTGGCCAAGAGCCTAACACCAACACCTATGCCGTGGGCGAAGGCGCGGGCAGCAAGACCATCAAACTTTCCCGCTCAAAGTCGAGCACAAATGTGTTCATCACCAAGTTTGTGATTACACGCACCGCTGACGGCATTGAGGAGATAGAAATGGTTGTACCGACAGAAAACACCATCTACAACCTGCAAGGGCAGAAGATTGACGCAAGTTCAATTGAAGCTCTTCCTGCCGGCCTCTACATCATCAACGGCAAGAAGATGGTCGTAAAGTGATTTCTCCTTGAGGCTACTCTTCACCTCTGACTACTCTTCACCTCTGAACATCAAACTCCGCTCGCGGACCGAACAAAAATACGGAACGCGAGTGGAGTTTGTTGTTCAGGATAATGTCCTTCATTCCAATTCTCCAATGATCAGGTAGGAAAGTTTCTGTTTTCAGATGAAAACGATAAAGAGCCGATGGATATGCCTGTATAGGACATGCCTTCAAGGCTCTTCAATGCTGGGCGAACCTTTCAAAAACGAAAAAGCACCGATAATCTTGCGATTATCAGTGCTTTTTCTTCAGTCGGGATGACTGGATTCGAACCAGCGACCACACGCCCCCCAGACGCGTACTCTAACCGGACTGAGCTACATCCCGATTGGGCTTTTCTCTAAAAGCGCTGCAAAGGTACGGCTTATTTTGGAATAGGCAAACATTTGGGAAGTTTTTTTTCATAAAAAGGTGAAAAAGCATTCCGTTTTAACTTCTTTTTGGGTGTGGTAGGGGTATATTAATAGGAATTATTCCTACTTTTGCGCTCTATTACTTAAAGATGTTACGCCTTAATTGTAGTTGTGTAAAGAAACTGAATACAAGTATATGCAGATAAAATGGAATCCGGCCGCTTTGCTCCGTGCAGAAATAGTATTGCCATCTTCGAAGAGTATAAGCAATAGGGTGCTTGTCATTAATGCCTTGAGTGGAGCCGAATGTGCTCCAAATAATGTGTCGGTGTGCGATGATACCCGGGTTATGCTCAGGGCTTTGGAGGAGGATTCTCCTACGGTGGATATCATGGCGGCAGGAACGGCCATGCGTTTCCTTACGGCCTATTATGCGGCAACTTCCGGGAGCGATAAAGTGATGACGGGTACGGCCCGTATGCAGCAGCGCCCCATACGTGTGTTAGTCGATGCCTTGCGCCGGTTGGGGGCACACATCGAATATGTAAAGGAAGAGGGTTTTCCTCCTTTACACGTGTCGGGTAGGGCATTGGAGTGTAGGGAAGTGGCTTTGCAGGGCAGCGTCAGTTCGCAATACATTTCGGCCTTGCTGATGATTGGTCCCAAGATGAAGAACGGGCTGACTTTGCATTTGGAAGACGACATCATTTCACGGCCCTACATTGACCTGACATTGCGGCTGATGCGCGATTTTGGTGCTGAGGCCGGTTGGGTAGGAGAGGACTGCATAAAGGTCGAGCCTAAGCCTTATACCCCGATTCCCTTTACGGTGGAGAGCGACTGGAGCGCGGCCTCTTACTGGTATGAAATGGTAGCTTTGGCCGATGACGAAGGTGCCGAAGTGGTCTTGCCCGGCCTGTATGCGGAGAGCTATCAGGGAGACAGTGCGGTGGCGGAGCTTTTCGGACGTTTGGGTGTTACCACCTTGTATGATAGGGAGAGTGGCTGCGTAAGCCTGCGCAAGGGTGCTTGTGTGGCCGGACGGATGGATTATGACTTTGTGAACCAACCGGACCTGGCTCAGACTTTTGTGGTGACATGCTGCATGTTGGGGGTGTCTTTCCGCTTTACCGGGTTGCAGAGCCTGAAGATAAAGGAGACCGACCGTATGGCGGCACTCATCTGCGAATTAGGAAAGATGGGATACGTGATACGGGAGTCGGAAGATAGTGTGCTGGAATGGGATGGCGCGCGGTGTGAGCCGCAAGCCGATGTGGCCATTGATACGTATGAAGACCACCGCATGGCTATGGCTTTTGCTCCGGCCTGTATGAAGCTGGGTGTGTTGCACATAAATAATCCGCAAGTGGTCAGCAAGTCGTATCCGGGATTCTGGGACGACTTGAAGAGCGCGGGTTTCACAATGGAGGAGGAGTAGGAATGATAGCGATATTGGTCGTGAGTCTGGCCGTGCTGGTCATGGTGGCCTTGTTGCTTGGGGCCTTGCGCAACCGCTCTATCCGCAAGAAGATAGAACGGGGCGAACTGGAGGAATTTCCCGACATCAAGCAGATAGAGGACATGGAGTGTTGCGGACAACACCAGACGTGTGAGAAGGAGAGCCTGCTGGCCGCCGTGAGCCGGCAGATTGAATATTACGATGATGAGGAACTGGACGAATACAGGGGTGTCCCATCCGACGGATATACAGCCGAGCAGGTGGAGCAATTCCGTGATATCCTCTATACGATGAAGGAGGTGGAGGTGGCTGGATGGGTGAGGAGCCTGCAACTTCGCGCGGTGGAATTGCCTGACGAATTGAAAGATGAGGTGTTTCTGATTGTCGGTGAGCGAAGAATGCACTGAACAATACAATAAAAGGGCCTTTTGGCAGTTTATTAGTAAAGGTTAGGTCTTAATATAAGGATTGACGCATATTGAAAACCAAGTTTGTCTATATAGTGGCCGGTGTCATAATGGCGATGGTTGTAGTGGGGTGTTCGACAAAGAAGAATACGGCTACAACCCGTTTTTATCATGCCTTTACGGCACGCTACAACACTTTCTATAACGGCGATGTGGCGTATAGGGACGGCTTGTTGGAACTCGAACGTGCCAACAAGGACAACTATATGGAGCCTTTGCCTTACTTCCCGATAGGAAACAAAGCGACGGCCGGTAGCGGCGGGGGAAATTTTGACCGTGCCATAGAGAAGTCGCAAAAAGCCATCAAACAACATTCCATAAAGAAAAAGCCCAAGCGTAAGGCCGGCCAGAAGAAGACGGAGAAAATGATCCGCTGGTATGCCAAAAAGGAGTATAACCCTTTCATTCACAGGGCGTGGTTCCTGATGGGAAAGGCCCAATTCCAGAAAGGAGAATTCCTGGAAGCGGCATCTACTTTTTCATACATCAGCAGGTTGTATGTGGGCGAGCCGGACAAGGTGGCCGAAGCGCGTTTGTGGATGGCGCGTTGCTATACGGAGTTGGAGTGGTACTATGATGCTGAAGATGTGCTGAACAAAGCCCGCCGTGACAGTATGCCCCGTTCGTTGGCCTTAGAGGAACAGGCTACATACAGTAATTACCTGCTTCGTCAGGAGCGTTTCAAAGAGGCGTTGCCCTATCTGGAGAAGGTGGTGCGCAAGGAAAAGCGCGGCTTGCAACGTGCGCGTCATTACTACCTGTTGGGGCAGGCTTACCAGCTGACGGGAAATCCGGAAGGAGCCTATAAGGCTTATTCCAAAGTCATCAAGTCGAACCCACCCTATGAGATGGAGTTCAATGCGCGCATCAAGCAGACAGAAGTTGCCCCATCGGGCGAGAGCGGGCGCACCGTCAAGCGGTTGAAGGCGATGGCACGCAGCCCCAAGAACAAGGATTTTCTTGACCAGGTATATTATGCCATAGGCAATGTGTATATGGCACGACTTGACACGGCCGAAGCCATCAAGAACTATGAGGAGGGGGCTGAGAAGAGCACCCGCAATGGAGTGGAGAAGGGTATCCTGCTCCTGCGTTTGGGAAACCTTTATTGGGAACAGGCCGACTATGATAATGCCCAGCGGTGTTATGCCGAGGTGATAGGCTTGTTGGACGATAAGGAATCGGACGAGTACAAGGAGGTAAGCCATCGGTCGGAAGTGTTGGACGAACTGGTGGGTTACGCACAAGCGGTAGAACTTCAGGATAGCCTGCAACGCCTGGCCGCTATGCCCGAAGAGGAGCGGATGAAGGTGATTGAGCAGATTATTGAACGGGTGAAGGAAGAGGAAAAAAAGGCCAAGGAGGATGCGGAATATGCGGCGCGGATGGCTGCCCGTGAGGAGGCACTGGCCGATGCCGCCAGCCGGCACTCGACAACTACGGCTCCTGCCAATACGGCTATGGGAGGCGACCGTTCATGGTATTTCTACAACCAACAGTTGCTGACACAAGGAAAAGGGGAGTTCCAACGCAAGTGGGGACGCCGGAAGCTGGAGGACAACTGGCGACGCCGGAACAAGACGGTGGTCAATATGGAGGAGTTTGAAGGGTTCGATTATGCCGCTGAGGACAGTCTGCAGGCACTGAACGACTCCATTGCAAACGATTCTGTGGCAATGGCAGAAGGAATCCAGGCTGACTCTTTGGTGACGGACAACAAGGATCCGCAATTCTACATCCAGCAATTGCCCTTGACGGAAGAGGCTATGGCCGAAAGCAATGCCATCCTTTCGGACGGACTATATAACTGCGGACTCATATACAAGGACAAGCTGGAGGACTTCTCGTTGGCCAAAGGGGCTTTTGACCGTCTGCTTGTCGAGTTTCCTGATTTTGAGAAGACGGAGGAACTCTATTACAACCTTTTCTTGATGTATTCCCGGTGGGCGAAACCGGATAAGGCTGTGGCCTGTCTGGATAGCCTGAAGAGCCGTTTCCCGATGGGGGACTATACCGTCTTGCTCTCTGACCCTGACTATGAACGGAATGCCCGTTACGGTAAGAGGCTGGAGGACTCGCTCTATGTAGCCACTTATGCGGCTTATAACGAAGGAGACTTTGCAGAGGTGGAGGCCAATACAAGGCGCTCGGCAGAGAAATATCCCTTGGGCAAGCATAGACCCAAGTTCATGTTCCTGAATGCAATGGGCAAGCTGGAGGCCGGAGACCAACAAGGCTTCCTTGCCGATCTGAAGGCTATCGTAGAGAAGTATCCGGAGAATGAGATAACGGAGATGGCCGGATTAATCCTGAAAGGTATTCAGGATGGGCGCTTGCTTCGTTCGGGCAGCTTCTCGGTGGGTTCCATCTGGTCGCGCCGCAAGGGGGGGATGGGTGCAGACTCGTTGGCCCTTGACTCTGTGCCGGTCTTTACGGTAGAGCAGACCGATCCTTATTACTTCATACTGGCCTACGAGGATGGGGCGGTCAATGAGAACCAATTGCTGTTTGAAGTGGCGCGCTACAACTTTACAAACTTTATGGTCCGCAATTTCGACATTCAGTTTGTCAAGGATGGAGGAATAGGTATGATGCAAGTGGGCGAATTCATGAACCATGCCGAGTGTGTGCAATACATGAGGCATCTGTTTGCCGACCCCGCTATGAGGACCAAACTGGAAGGTATGAGGGTGGTGCTCATATCCAAACCTAACTTCACGCTGCTGCAGAACTATTATAGCTTTGATGATTATCAGCAATTCTATGATACGAACCTTGGAACCCTTCCTATGCCGGAGATTGACGGCATTTCGTTTGATGACCCCCGGGTGCTCAATGCTGATGAGGCCGAAAGTCTGGAAGAGGAATGGGAAGAGGAATAATGTACGGATGTAAGAAATATGAAGAACGGAGTTTTACTTTGGGTAGATGATGAGATAGAGATGCTTCGCCCCCATGTGCTTTTTCTGGAGAATAAAGGCTATGAGGTGGTGACGGTGACTAACGGGCGCGATGCGCTCGACCTTTGTCGGGAGCAGACGTTTGACCTCATCATGCTGGACGAGAACATGCCCGGATTGAGCGGGCTGGAGACCCTGACACTGATCAAGGAAATCGTGCCGGCCGTACCGGTAGTGATGGTCACCAAGAGCGAGGAGGAGAACATCATGGAGCAGGCCATCGGGTCGAAGATTGCTGACTACCTGATAAAGCCGGTCAATCCTCACCAGATATTGCTTACGTTGAAAAAGAACATCCACCAGCGGGATATTGTGACAGAAAAGACTGATGCCGGATACCAGCAGAATTTCGGGCGCATAGGGATGCTGATTAATGATGCACGGACGGTAGAGGAGTGGATGGAGGTATATCGCCAACTGGTGTTTTGGGAGTTGCAACTCTCCGAGGCTGACAGTAGCATGACCGAGATGCTCCACATGCAGAAGACAGAGGGAAACAACGGTTTCTCCCGTTTTGTGAAGAAGAACTATCTTGATTGGGTGGCCGACCCGAATGCACGCCCATTGATGAGTCATGACATCTTCAAGCGGCGCGTGTTCCCATGTCTGGATAGGGGGGAGAAGGTATTCCTTATTGTACTTGACAATTTCCGCTATGACCAGTGGCGGGTGCTCAGTACGGAGCTGGCCCAGGCTTTTTCCATTGAAGAGGAACTCTACATGAGTGTTCTCCCTACGGCTACACAATATGCCCGAAATGCCATATTCAGTGGCCTTATGCCCAACAAGATAGCAGAGATGTTTCCCGACTTGTGGGTGGACGAGGACGAGGAGGAAGGAAAGAACCTGAACGAGGCTCCCTTGATTCAGACCCAGATTGACCGTTTCCGTAGGAAGGACACATTCTCATACCACAAGGTGAATGATTCGGCTGGAGCAGAGCGGGTCATCAGTCAGTTTCGCCAATTGGAGCGCAATGACCTCAATGTGGTGGTCTTCAACTTTATTGATATGCTCAGCCATGCCCGTACAGAGAGCAGGACGGTGCGCGAGTTGGTCAAGGACGAGGCGGCTTACCGGAGCATTACCCTTTCGTGGTTCCGCCATTCGCCTGTACGCGAGTTGTTGAAGATGTTGGCCGAAAGTGACTATACGGTCCTCATCACCACTGATCATGGAAGTATCCGGGTGGACAAGCCTATAAAGGTGGTGGGCGACCGCAATGTGAATACCAACCTGCGCTATAAACTTGGGAAGAACCTGGGATATAATGCCAAGGAGGTATATGAAATCAAGGAGCCGGCCAAAGCGCAATTGCCCTCGCCCAATCTCAGTACGGCATATATCTTTGCTACGGGCGGAGACTTCTTTGCCTATCCTAACAACTATAATCACTACGTCTCTTACTACAAGGATACTTTCCAACATGGTGGTATCTCTATGGAGGAGATGCTCATTCCACTCATAACTATGCAGTCGAAGAGAAGGCTTAAGGAATGAGGGAGATAAAGGCCGATAGCCCTGCATATTTAATCCCTACACTCTACACTCTAAACTCTAAACTCTACACTCTAAACTCTACACTCTAAACTAAACCTTACACCTTATATGGAAATAAAGATTACATCATTAGAGACTATCCGCGAGGCGGCCCGTCAGTTCATTGAGGCCATGGCGGACAATACAGTGTTTGCCTTTTATGGCAAAATGGGAGCCGGGAAGACAACTTTTGTAAAGGCGGTGTGTGAAGAACTTGGTGTGACGGATGTCATCAACTCGCCTACGTTTGCCATTGTCAATGAGTATCGTGCCGATGAGTCGGGCGAACTTGTCTATCATTTCGACTTCTATCGTATCAAGCGGTTGGAGGAGGTCTATGACATGGGCTATGAGGACTACTTCTATAGTGGTGCGCTCTGCTTCATTGAATGGCCCGAGTTGGTGGAAGAGGTGCTTCCCGAGGATGCGGTGCGTGTGAGCATTGAGGAGTTGGCGGACGGCACTCGTGTGGTAAAGCTTTAAGCGGGACAGGAGGTGATTTGATGGATATGCATGTACCTTCTGACCCGATGATGCTGTACAGTTTTGTCAACATGAAGTTGCGCGACTGTTACCCTTCGCTCGATGCCCTGTGCGAGGATATGGGGATTGACAAAAAAGAGCTCCTCGCCACACTGGCCTCTGTAGGCTTTGAGTATAGCGAGGAGAATAACCGTTTCTGGTAAGGGACTGTATCAGAATATATTTTTTCTGGAACAGAGAGACACGGAGACACAGAGGGACTTTGCTCATCAGATAGTCTGAGACAGTCCTCTGTGTCTCCGTGTCTCTCTGTCCTATAGGAGTTGGTTTATGACCCTCCCTCCCTTATCTCGTCATGGGCATCAGACTATCTCGATGCCCTGTTTCTTGCAGAGTTCAAGTCCGAGGTCTTTCAGCTTGAACTTCTGTATCTTGCCGCTTCCCGTCATGGGGAACTCCTTGATGAAGAATATGTACTTCGGTATCTTATAGCGGGCAATCTTGCCTTCACAGAACTCACGTACGTCAAACTCGTTCATCTCCACTCCTTCGTGCAGTATGATGAAGGCTCCTACGGCCTCGCCATAGCGTTTTGAGGGGATGCCGGCCACCTGTACGTCCTTGATGCCCTCCATCTGGTAGAGGAATTCCTCTATTTCGCGTGGATATATGTTTTCGCCGCCTCGGATAATCATGTCCTTGATGCGGCCTGTGATGCGGTAGTTGCCGTCGGCATCCTTCACACCCAGGTCTCCCGAGTGGAGGAATCCGTTCTCGTCGATGACTTCGGCCGTAGCTTCGGGGTTCTTGTAGTATCCCTTCATGGTGTTGTATCCGCGGTTGCACATTTCGCCTTGTACGCCTATGGGGCATTCTTCGCCCGTCTCAGGGTCGATAACTTTCACTTCGGTAAACTCAAAGTCGCGGCCTACGGTGGTGCAACGCACCTCGAAGGGGTCGTCTATGCGTGTGTGGGTCATGCCCGGCGATGCTTCGGTGAGTCCATATACGCTGGTCACTTTCATGAACATCTTCTCTTCTACCTGGCGCATCAGTTCTATGGGGCAGAGCGAGCCGGCCATGATGCCTACGCGCAGGCTTGACATGTCGAACATGTCGAACATGGGGTGGTTCAGTTCGGCTATGAACATGGTGGGCACACCATAGACGGAGGTGCAGCGCTCCTTGTGGATGGAGGCCAGTACCACCAATGGGTCAAAGCGCTCTACCATGACCTGTGTGCATCCGTGGGTGAGGCAGTTCATGGTGGCCAGTACCACACCGAAGCAGTGGAAGAGGGGTACGCAGACGCAGAGCTTGTCGGCTTGTGTGAACTTCATGTGCTCACCGGTCAGGTATCCGTTGTTGGCTATGTTGTGGTGGGTGAGCATGACGCCTTTGGGGAATCCTGTTGTGCCCGAGGTGTACTGCATGTTGACCACGTCGTGGCAATCCACCTTCTTCTTTGCTTCCACCAGTTCGTCGTCCTCAATGTTGCTTCCCAGCAGGAGTATCTCTGAGGTGTTGTACATGCCGCGGTATTTCTCCTGGCCTATGTAGATGACGTTCTTCATGCGGGGGAAGCGTTTGCTCTTCAGGTATCCGCGTTGGCAGGTGCGGAGTTCGGGCAGCATGGTATATACCATGTTGACGAAGTCGTCATTTCCGCGGTCGCCGTTGACTATGCAGAGGGTGTGCATGTCCGAGTTCTGGCAGAGGTACTCCAGCTCGGCCTGCTTGTAGTTGGTGTTCACCGTTACGGCTACGGCACCTATCTTGGCGCAGGCATAGAGGAATGTGAGCCAGTCGGGCACGTTGCCTGCCCAGATGCCTACGTGTGTGCCTCGTTCCACTCCGATGGAGAGCAGCCCTTTGGCCATATTGTCCACGCGCTCGTTGAATTTGCTCCAGGTGAAGCGCAGGTTGCGGTCGCTGTATACTATGTATTCTTTGTCAGGGGTCGTCTCGGCCCAGTGTTCCAGCCAGTCGCCGAGGGTTCTGTTTGATAGTTCCATGTTGTTTGTCTGTTTGCTTTTTTCTCTGTGCCGTATGGCATTCCCTCCCTTTTGTGGGGAGGGTTAGGGGGGGGGGACTTCCTTGTGATTTAAATCGGAGTATATACTACGGCCAGAATCTTGGCTGCCTGTCCGTTGTAGCCGTGCAGGTGGTGGGGCACAATGGAGTCGTAGTAGATGGTGTCGCCGGCCTCGATGACGTATTTATTCTTGCCGTGGCACACCTCGATGGCACCTTCCATGACATAGACAAACTCTTCGCCTTCGTGCGAGGAGAGCTCGTAGCCGGTTTCGCCTACGGCTTCAATGTCGATGATGAATGGCTCCATGTGGCGGTCGGCTTTCGATTTGGAGAGCGAGTGGTAGTGCATGTGTGTGCGCGAGTCAGTAGCGTTGTTGGAGAAGCTGATGGTTGTCCCCGTCGTCTCCTGCTTGCGGCACACTACGGCTCCCGTCTCGTCCTGGTCGTCGAGGAAGGTTCCCAGGCGCACGCCCAGTGCGCGGGCTATCTTGATGAGTGGTGCCAGCGATGGCAGGTCAATGTTCCCCTCGATGCGGTTTATCTGTTCTTCGGTGAGTCCGGTGCGTTCGGCCAGTTCAGCCGTGGTTATCTCTCTGGTCTCGCGCAGCGATTTTATCTTCTCGCCTACAATCTTCGTACTGTCCATAGTCATGTTCTTATACATTATATTATATAGTTCATTCTGTTGAGTTGGCAAAGGTACGCAAATTTCCTGTATCTTTCGATGGTATTCGGGTAAAAATCGTGTCATTTTGCAGTTTTCTTTCCATAACCCTTACTTTTTGGTCCTTGTTTCCTTCTTTGTGGTGTACAAATTGTCATTTCCTGTATCTCCGGCTCTGATGTCCTCCGTGTCGGTCGCTGCCCTTTGCCTTTCCTCGTAGGGCATGAGGTGTTGGGGTGGGAGGGGAGGAGGCGCTGTGAAGGTGGTTTCAGACCTGCCTGCGCAGAATGGTGAGACACGGGTGTGTAAAACCTGTTGTGATACTGTCCGAAACTATCCGTACACGATTGTATATTCTCTATCCGAAGCCTTCGGATTTGTATCCAAAGGCTTTGGATATAAAAACAAAGCTTATGGATATGTATCCAAAGGCTTTGGATAGAGTTTTTCTATGTTTGGACAGATATTTTACACAACCGTGTGTGGATGTTTCATATAGGCCTCTGTACACGTTTCTGCATAGAGTGTGTCGGGCAGGAAAAGGCCGGAGTGCGGAGAGGGCTTCCCTTGAGGGGGGCGGACACAACTTTCCGGAGTGGCTGAAACCGCTATGCCTTCATGCCGGATGATACAAAAAAGAAGCCGCCGATGAAAATATTGGCATGAAGGTAGCCGATATTTACCGCTTTTTTCCTAATTTTGTGCCCGATTTCCAAACTTTACAAATAGAAACGTCTTAGAATAAGTATATGGGAGGTTTTTTTGGCACAGTCTCCACACGCAGTTGTGTGACTGACCTGTATTACGGTACGGACTATAACTCGCACATGGGAACCAAACGAGGGGGTATGGCCACGTACAGCACAGAGAAGGGCTTCATACGCTCAATCCATAATCTTGAGAGTTCATATTTCCGCTCGAAGTTCGAGTCCAACCTCGGCAAGTTCTCGGGCAATTCGGGTATAGGCGTCATCAGCGATACCGACCCGCAACCCATCATCATCAATTCCCACCTGGGCAAGTTCGCCATTGTCACCGTGGCCAAAATCCACAATCTGGACGAACTGGAGAAAAGCCTCCTGGCCGAGGGGGTACACTTCAGCGAGCTCAGCTCGGGAAAGACCAACCCCACGGAACTGATAGCCCTGCTGATAGTCCGCGGGAAGTCGTTTGTCGAAGGAATAGAGAATGTATATAATAAGGTAAAAGGCTCGTGCTCCATGCTCATCCTTACTGAGGACGGCCTCATTGCCGCACGCGACCGTCTGGGCCGCACCCCTATCGTGATAGGCCGGAAGGAAGGCGCGTATGCAGCCACATCGGAATCGACAGCCTTCCCCAACCTGGACTTCGAGATAGAACGCTACGTAGGCCCGGGCGAGATAGTGCGCCTGCGCCCCGAAGGCATCGAACAGATGCGCAAGCCCGAGGAACAGATGCAGATATGCTCCTTCCTATGGGTATATTACGGATTCCCCGTATCCTGCTACGAAGGGCGAAACGTCGAAGAAGTGCGCTTCAAGTGCGGATACGAAATGGGCACCAAGGACAAGGCCGAGGTGGACTGCATCTGTGGCATACCCGACTCTGGCGTAGGTATGGCCCTTGGATACTCCGAAGGAAAGGGAGTGCCCTATCATCGCGCCGTATCGAAATACACACCTACATGGCCGCGCAGCTTCACCCCCAGCAATCAGGAACTGCGCAGCCTTGTGGCAAAAATGAAGCTCATACCCAACCGCACCATGATGACAGGCAAGCGCCTGCTCTTCTGCGACGACTCCATCGTGCGGGGCACACAGCTCAAGGACAACGTGAACATGCTCTTCGACTACGGAGCCAAAGAGGTACACATGCGCATAGCCTGTCCGCCACTCATCTACGGATGCCCCTTCCTCGGCTTCAGCAGCAGCAAGAGCGACCTCGAACTGATGACCCGACGCATCATCAAGGAACTGGAAGGCGACGAGAACAGAAACCTCGACAAATATGCCGATGCCGACTCGCCCGAACACCGCCGCATGGTGCAGCGCATTGCCGACATGTTCGGTCTCACCTCGCTCGAGTTCAACCGCGTGGAAACCCTCGTGAAGGCAATCGGCCTGCCCAAGTGCAAAATCTGTACACACTGCTTCGACGGGAGCAGCCACTTCTGAGATAGAGGATGAAGATCAATAATTAAAGAACAGAATATTAACGACCACCACTCAACCGCAGCAGCACATTTCGCTCCCAAGGGTTGGTGGTGGGCCTCAAACATCACATACCATGACTTTAGTAGAAAGATTTCTCAAGTACGTCAGCTTCGACACCCAGTCGAGCGAAGAGAGTGGGGTGACACCCAGCACAGACAAACAGATGGTCTTTGCCCGCTACCTGAAGACCGAACTGGAGGACCTCGGCCTTGAAGAAATAGAACTGGACGAGCATGGATACCTCTATGCCACCCTGCCGGCCAATACAGACAAGCCCCTGCCCACCATAGGCTTCATAGCCCACATGGACACAAGCCCCGACTGTAGCGGAGCAGACGTAAGCCCACGCATCGTCCATAACTACGACGGTTCGGACATTGTCCTCTGTGCCGAAGAGGGAATCATCCTTTCGCCCACACAATTCCCCGAACTCCTTGCCCACACAGGCGAGGACCTCATCGTCACCAACGGAAAAACCCTTCTGGGAGCCGACGACAAAGCAGGAATAGCCGAAATCGTGTCGGCCATGGCATGGCTCAAGGAACACCCCGAAGTGAAGCACGGACGTATCCGCGTAGGGTTCAACCCCGATGAAGAGATAGGCTTGGGAGCACACAAGTTCGATGTCCGGAAGTTCGGCTGCGAGTTCGCCTACACCATGGACGGCAGTGAAGTGGGCGAACTGGAGTTCGAGAACTTCAATGCCGCCGGAGCCAAGTTCACAGTTAGGGGACGCAACGTACACCCCGGTTATGCCAAAGGAAAGATGGTCAACTCCATGCTGGTGGCCAACTACCTGATGAGCCTCTTGCCCGCTGACGAGACTCCGGCCACTACCGAAGGATACGAAGGATTCTATCACCTCGTAGGCCTGCAAGGCGAGGTGGAGCAGACCACCATCAGCTACATCATCCGCGACCATGACCGCACCCGTTTCGAGGAGCGCAAGCAGTTCATGCTCTCGCTTGTGGAGAAGGTAAATGCCCACTATGGGGAGCAGCTTGTCACCCTCGACATGAAGGACCAGTACTATAACATGCGCGAAAAGATAGAACCCGTAATGTACGTCATCGACATAGCCAAACAAGCCATCCAGGCAACGGGGGTCACTCCCCAGGTGAAAGCCATCCGTGGCGGTACGGACGGTGCTCAGCTCTCGTTCAAGGGACTTCCTTGCCCCAATATCTTTGCCGGAGGTCTCAACTTCCACGGACGCTACGAGTTTGTCCCCATACAGTCTATGGAGAAAGCCATGCAAGTCGTCGTAAAGATTGCCGAGCTGGTGGCAAGCCGATAACTGGTCCGCCCCTACATACAAACACAAACAAATGCCCCACGGACTCAGGCGGAAAGCCTGTCCGTGGGGCGTTTGTTTGATTCCTTATATTATTTCACTCTTCTCCTTTCTTCGCCTTCTCTATCAAAGCATCTCCTTTCTTTGTCGCTTCCTCTATCAGGCGGTCGCCCTGCTTGCGTGCCTCAGCCACAACGGCCTCACCAGCCTTCTCGGCGGCAATCTTCTTCAGCGGATTGCTGCCGGCTTTTGCCACAAGGTTCTGCTTCTGCTTCTCAGCCTCGGCTACCAACTTCTCGGCAGCCTGCTTGGCAGCATTCACCAATGCATCCTTTTGCTTCTCCGCATCGGCCAAGTCAACTCCCAATTTCGCTCCAAGGGCCTCGACAGCCTTGTCAGCTACCGCATTGACAGCCTCTTTGGCCATACTCTTGGTGTCAACAGATATTTTAGGAGATGTGAAGGTGCCTCCTATCTTCAGGTTGACCGCGGAGAGTGCGCCCAACGAACCGGCCGATTCAGGCAAACTCAACTTTCCGGTGTAATCAATGGTCTGGTCCAGGCCGGTTGAACCTGTCAGGTTAAGTGTCGTGCTGCCCATTTTGATGTCGAACGGCTCGGTGTTCAAGCGGCCTTCTTTAATGGTGAAGTCTATATTCATATCCTTTACACTCAAGTTCTTCAGTCCTGTATATTTGGTCGCATCGGCAATCTTGTCAAGAATGGACACTCCACTCAAGTTCAGATTCTTTGTGCTCAGGCTTCCGCTTCCCTCCAATGTGTTGAGCACTGGTGACATGACGCTGTCCAATTGGGCATTGATGCTCATCTTGCCGGAATAGTTGCCCTTCAGATTCTCAAAGACCGGTGCCATCTTCTGTATCATATCCAGTTCCTTGAACGTCTGTGAGAAGGATAGGTCGTTCATGGCAAACGAGGCGTTCAAGTCAGGTTGGCTTTCGCTTCGTGCGGTGGAGTAGCTACCGTTCATCACAACACTTCCTCCCATCGCATTCATAGAGAGGTTCTTCATGTTGACAATACCATCCTTGACGAGTAGCTTTCCATCAATGTGTCCGATAGTAATCTTGTCGAACAGAACCTCATTCATGTTGACATTCATGTTGAAGTCAATGTTCTTGGGCACCACAATCACCCCTGTAGCCTCTGTCTGGGCAACACTGGTCGTATCTGTTGCAGCAGCGATTACGGTATCGCCCTCTGCTGTCATGAAATCATTCAGGTTGAAGTGGTTGCTGTGTATGTTCAACTGACCGACCAATGTGTTACCTTTCAGTGCGAAGCCCATATAGTCTTCGAAACGGCAATCGGCAGTGAGGTCATTCTGGCCGATGTGTACGGTTGTCTCGCTCAGATTCAGGTATTGCGGAGTGAAGGTGAAGGTTGATTTGTCTATCGTTACATCCGGCATTCCCTTCATCTTCAGCAACATTTCACGTAAGTTGATATTGCCATTGGCCTTGAACTTCTCATACATACCCTTATCTATGTATGAAAGGCGGCCACCTAAATCCATGTCTGCTGTAACAATACCATTCAGGCTCATCTCTTCCAATGGATATACATTCTTGATTTGTCCCAAATCCAATGTTCCATTGGCGGTCATGTGGAAATCAGGATCGCTGATAGGAGATTTCACATTGGCCGTAACACTGAACACATTGCCCAACATGTTCAAAGCAAAGCGGTTGATGCTGATTTCTGTGGCATCCATCTCTCCTCCAGGATTCTTGACAGAGGCTTTAATGTTTATAGCATCTATGCCTGCGGGTAGGGCAGGATAGCGGAAAGAACCATCGTTGACGGTCATGTTGGCCTCAAACTCAGGAAGGATGTTCTCCTTCATTTCACCCTTGGCAAAGGCATTCAGGCTTACTGTTCCATTGGCTTGCAGACTCTCAAAGTCCTTAGCATAAATGGCAGGGATAAGTGAAAGAATCTCCTTGAAATTTATCTCAGATGTGTTTAGCTTTATATCCATTGAGATGGGGGCATCAGTCGGGGTACTTACCCATCCGTCAATATTTGCCCGGATAGCATTCAGACTCAAACTGTTCTCTTCCAATGTGAATTTGTTGTTCTTCAAGTCGGCATCCACATTCAGGTCAGCACCGATGCGGGCTTTACTTAAGAAAGGAATCCCATTCATCTTGAAGGTCAATGCTTGAATCAAGGCATTCAGGTTAAGCTTGGTATGTTCGCTTGTCATGTCTCCCGAACATGTGGCATTGAATCCTTGTATCTGAGTATAAAGATTGCTCTGTCGGTCATCATATATGATGTGCAGATTCTCCACACTTAATTCCTGTAGTTTGATTCTGAGGTTCATGGGTTGCGAGGTGGTGTCTTCTTCCTCTTCCAGTGCAGTAGTATCAGCCTTCATGACATCCCAATTGGGGCGTCCGTCTTCTAATACGATGGCTTTTACGTAAGTGTCAGCCAAAAGGACTTTCGATATGTCAAAACCAGAATCTCCAAATAGTGACATTATATCCACAGCTACTTGCAGTTCTCCTGCTTGTATCAATGTGTCCTTCTCAAATACGTCCTTTCCTCTCAGCCAAAAACCTTCAATGCCTATCGAGGCTTTGGGAAACTCTCGGAAAAGACTGATGTTGATACCATCAAACCCGAATTCCGCATTGAGCATCTTGTTTCCTTCAGTAATGGCAATCTCTTTGATTTTTCCTTGGAAAGCCATTGGCAGGACAAACATTAACCCTAAAAGGCAGATGACGACAATGCTTGTAATTTTTGCAATTCTTCTCATGTTGTTTTCTGAATTAAAGTTTTTAGATTAGTTTGTTGTTAATTACTTTGTTCATTATTGTATTACTCGTTTCTTTATTGTTAGTAGTCTCTTTCTCATATCAGTATCACTTTTGCGTTCCTTTCTCTTGTAGCTTTCTTGCTATTTCCCAATGAATCTCGGCCTTATCCTCTTTTCCTAAAGCATGTAGGGCATCTCCAAACAGTTTGTGTGCTTGCTTGTGGTCGGCCTTTAGGGTGGTTGCTTTGTCGAAATCAGAAGCAGCTTCATCAAACATCTTCATGGCCAGATACACTTTGCCTCTATTATAAAAAGCCTTGAATAATACAGGATTCAAGCGGACAGCTTCATTCAAACAACCCAGAGCCTTGTCTATTTCTCCATCATTATACAGTGTCACTCCTTTGCGTACCCACGCATCGGTATGCTGGGGATACAATTTCAAGGCCTTGTCATAATTGGCTATGGCTGCGCGGGAGTCACGAGCCTGCGTGATGCATTCATTTCCTAATTGCAGATACTCATCAGCATAAGTCTTCAATGCGGTTCGTTCATTGTGCAACTGCTCTTTTAGTCGGGCATTTTCTTCCTTAAGTCGGTTTATAATGCCCAACTTCTTCCGTATCAAACGTTGTACATTAGGTTTCTCTATGTCATAACGTGAGTGGATGGCTTTAAAGAACGCGTCCAAGAATTCATTGAAATCACCTTTGTCAAATGACGTTACGGCTTTAGCATATTGGATATCTGCTTGGGCCTGTTTCAAAGCACGGTCAACAGATTGGCTTTTATTGAAGGTTTCTGCAAATTGTACAATCTCGGGCTTTACGAATATGTCACTACGGGTAATTTCTCGTTTCAGATACAATCCGTCGAGTGAAGTGCATCGGCTCAATGCCACGTATGCCTGTCCTCCAGCAAAAACACCACCGGTAAAATCTATAACTGCATTCTTGAATGTCAATCCTTGGCTTTTGTGTACTGTGATAGCCCATGCCAATCGGATAGGAAATTGAGTGAAAGTTCCTAAAACCTCCTCCTCTATTTTCTTTTCCTGTTCGTTATATCGATACCGGATGTTATTCCATTGTGTACGTTCTACATCGTATTCATGTCCATCTTCAGTGACAATGTGTATAATTTCTCCGTTCAGACTTATTCCTGAAATAGTACCCAAGGTTCCATTGACCCAACGCTTTTCTATGTCATTTTTAATAAAGATAACTTGTGCGCCCGTCTTGAGTTCCAATATCATGGATGTTGGTAAATTACTCTCTGGAAAATCTCCCGTGATTTCTCCTTGAAAACCAATGGCTTCACCTGGCAATTCGTTCAGACGGCATTCGTTGATGAAATCTACATTATCCCGTTTTGTTGCCAAAGTTATGTATAATTCATTGGTGCCTATTTCTTTTCCATACCTGGTGTTGAGTAACTTCAGGTCAGAAGAATTGGCTGTATTGATGCGGATATGATCCAATATGCTGATAAATGTGTCATCCTTTTGTCTATAGACCTTTTTCAATTCAATGGACACCAGTTCCATTTCTTGAAAAACTCGTGCTGAAAAGAAATAAGGATTCGGATAGAAACGGCTCAGAATCTCTTTTTCATCATTCTTGACAACAGGTTCCAATTGATAGATGTCACCAACTAAAAGCAATTGTTTGCCACCGAATGGTTCGCGAAGATTTCGGGTATAAATTCGCAAAACCTTGTCTATAAAATCGATGATATCTGCTCTTACCATAGAAATCTCATCAATGACGATAAGTTCCACCTCTTGAAGCAGTTTGCAATGCGATGAAGGGTAACGCAATGTGTCCCGAATTCGTTTTGGAGAATATTGAGGGTCGTCTGGTAATAAAGGGTGAAAGGGTAATCTGAAAAAACTATGCAGAGTACTTCCTTCAGCATTGATAGCTGCAATTCCTGTAGGAGCCAATATCACATGTTTTTTCTTTGTCTTATTGCATATATATCGCAAAAACGTGGATTTGCCCGAACCGGCTTTTCCTGTTAGAAAAACCGAATTGCGAGTATATTGAACAAGTTTCAAGACGTTTTGAAACTCGAAGTTCTCCGTGTCTATGCATTCTTTCCGGTTCATGACTATTATGCAAAAGATGTGCAAAAATATAAGAAAAATGAAAAAGAAGGAAATATAAACTTTCCTTTTTCATGGCTGTTAACGTTATTTGTTATTTTCCTGATATGAGTAATTGCTGTTTGTACAATTTGATAGTCTGTATCTTCTTCCTTCTCCCTTCCCCTTACTAGGAAATATTTTCTCCCAAACTAGGAAAAACATTTTCCCTTACCTGACAAGAATTCTTACCCTTCCTTTCATGAAAGCCCTCCCCTCTGAGTCCCCATCCCGTAGTCTCCCCATCCTCCCTTTCTCCCCATTCTTCCCATTCACCCCATCAAACCCATTAACCCCATTATCTTTCTCCCGCGCGCGCCTATATATAATAAGGTATATATATCTTTCCGTTACCGCGCACAAGTCTCTGTTTTATGTTGTATAACATATTTTTTAAGTGCTCATTCCCATGCTTTTGCTCCAGTTTTTTGTATTTTCCTCAAAAATATTCTCCAAAAGTTTTGGCGGTTCGGAAATAAGCAGTACCTTTGCATCCGCTTTCGGAAAGAAAGTGCTATTAAAGAAGCGTTCTTTGAAGGATTTACATAAAACAGACAAGTAGTACAAGAGCCATTTCTACGATATGTTAGAGATGTGGTAAAAGAGAT
>JAFQBB010000003.1 GCA_017416805.1 Bacteroidaceae bacterium | reverse complement strand
GAATCAGTTATGGCTGACTTAAAGTTAATGCCGGTATGGATACGAGATATAATAAAACAAGCATATGAATAATTACTTTACACTTACGGTAGAAGAACAGCAACAAGTATTACAAGCTGCTGAAGGTAGAATAGGTTTACCAGCACAAGCCATTGAGAAGGATTTGTGGGTAACTACCTCGTGAAGATATTATCACCGTATGGGAAAAGGATTATGCTGAAATGTTGGTTAATATGATTTACGGTTCTGGTAAACCAGCTTTTCATGAGATAATAAGCAAAATGAAAATTTTAGAAGAACGGTTTAGACAATAAAAATATTGGGATATGCCCTTGCGGTCTGTTTCTATAAAAAACAACTGATACATATTGTATTCCGATGGGTTTATGGTAATTTTGTGGGCGAATACCTTTTTAATGAAAAGATGTCATGGAAAAACAAGAATCATCAATCATCATATACACTACCGAAGATGGCAGTACGAATCTTCAGGTGAAGATGGAGAACGAAACTGTGTGGCTTACCCAAAGTCAGATGGCAGAACTTTTTCATAAAGATCAATCTGTAATAGCCCGACATATTTCCAATGTCTTTAAGGAAGGAGAATTGGAGAAAGGAAGTAATATGCAAATTTTGCATAATACTCTTTCCAAGTATAAACCTACATCAGTCTATAGCCTTGATGTCATTATCTCAGTGGGATACCGAGTAAAAAGTAAGCGGGGTGTACAGTTCCGCCAATGGGCAAACCGTGTACTGAAAGAATATTTGGTGAAAGGTTATGCCATCAACGAAGACATCAAAGTTGAGCGATACAACGAGCTGAAAGAAGTAGTGCGCCTTATGTCGCGTGCACTCACTTTGCAGGAAAAAGCTACTGAGACTGAGTACAGCGGTCTGTTCAATGTCATTACAGACTATGTGTATGCACTCGATACCCTCGATCGGTATGACTATCAGACGCTTGCCATTGAATCCACTACCAAAGAAGAACCATTCCGTGCCACATACGAGAATGCCATGTTGGCTATCAACTCCTTGAAGGAAAAGTTTGGTGGCAGCCAGTGGTTTGCCAACGAAAAGGATGATTCTTTCAAAAGCAGTATTGGACAAATCTATCAGACTTTTGCAGGTGAAGACCTTTATCCGTCCGTGGAAGAGAAAGCCGCGATGTTGCTATATCTGGTCGTGAAGAACCATTCGTTTAGCGATGGAAACAAGCGCATAGCTGCCATGCTGTTTCTTTGGTTCATGGAAAAGAATGGTATCCTCTATGGTGAGGACGGCAGAAAGCGTATTGCCGACAATACTTTGGTGGCACTCACGCTGATGATAGCCGAGAGCCGCACGGAAGAAAAGGATGTGATGGTGAAAGTAGTTGTGAATCTGATAAATAAGAAAAATTTGTAAGGCGAGATTAGACAATCTGACACAATTTGTCGGGGTGAATCATACAATCCCTGGATTACAAAAAGGAAACTCTTCGTATCATTACTGAAGAGTTGGAAGAGTAGAAAAGGAAAAGGGTAAGGCTGAATGAGGCTTTACCCTTTGAGAATTGCAAACAGCGGGCAAAAAACTTTGCAAATATGTATCAAATTCACGAACAAATGGATTAAGGGCAAAGTGTGAGACAAGTTGGAGGCTATATCACTTCGTCTGTCGGTCTTTAAATGCAAAATCGAGATATGCTTTAATTTCGACAAAGTATGCATCACCGGACTCACCCATCAATAAGTCTGCAAGGTCTGTATTCCATTCTTTTTCCCCGAATTCCATGTATTTCGCTACTCTGCATTTCAGTGAATGTCTTTTGGCTTCCCGTTTCCAATATTCATACTCACCTGTATCGGGAAAGAGCAGGAATTTTCGTTTTGACAACACCCCTCTTATCCATACGATGGGTTTTATATGGCTGCATCCTCCCGTTGCTAACCAAATGTATTCGGGGAAAATCATCGAACAGATAAGTGCTGTCTTTTCACTTTCGACGATGACAACAGGAGCATCAGGATATACAGACAATAAATGTTCTCCAAACAAACATTGCTTTTGTTTCCATGCAGCAGGGATTACCCCTTTCTCTTTCAGTGAACCACAGATATATCCGACTCCAGTTGATTTATTTCCGTTCTTGCATCTTTTTCCATCTTCGCCATACTTCATTCGTTTCAGACAACGAAGACGGTTTTCTATATCAATATAAGAGTAAATGATGATTCTTTTATTACTTGCTCCCAATTGATAACGTTCGTACATCTCTTTGAGAGATTCCTGTGAGAATTTCTCAGACAAAAACGTAATCAAACCTTTTGCCGTATTTTCTGCAACCATGTATTGCAATTTACGATGAAATATACTACTTTCTTCCATAGGGATGGTGTAGTACAGTGGATTGTTCCTGTTCTTTTTCTTTCTTGCCATATTTGTTATTTTTAGAATTGTGGTGCAAAGTTTGGCGCACCTTGTCCCAAATCGTGGGACAAGCTGAAAGAAAATTCATCTTTTTTGATGCTTTTTGCAAAAAAAGAAGTGACAGACGGCAATCCGACTGTCACTTACAAGCTAAAAATGTGAGTGCTAAAATTAACTGTAATTTTTTGGCACTGTGCGAAGATAGAATATAAATTCCTATTGACCAAATATTCCTGCCAAAATGTCCGAGTACGGATGTTGGCACAGTGCTTGTCTCTATTCTAATAGATTATTAATCGTAAAAAGTATATAGCTATGAAGACGACAAGAATTTCCTCACAGTTGAATCCATCGTTCATAATTCATTTAATAGAACGAGACGATGGAAAAAAGAAACAAACTTTGGAGAAAGCGTCATCAATGGCGTTTGTTTAAGGCGAGAATGCTTTGGCTTGCAGCTTACGAATTCCATGCATGGGATGAAGATGGTAATCTTATCAGGCGTCCCCATTGGTTCGAGTTGGCCAAGCAAAAGTGGTGTCGCATTTACAAGACAACCGGCACCCCCTGTAGTTGTTGGATGTGTCGGGGTGAATCATACAATCGCCGAGATTACAAAAAAGGAACTCTTCGTATAATTACAGAAGAGTTGGAAGAGTAGAAAAGGAAAAGGGTAAGGCTGAGTGAGGCTTTACCCTTTCTTATTTATTACAGCCGAATTCTGTAGAAAATAGCTTATATATTTTGTATTTTAATTGCTTTGTGTTAATTTTGTAAGCTAAAATTGATAATTCGTACATGTTATGCAAACAATAGCATAGCATATTGATAACTAATAGGTGTCAAGCGCATTGTCATAATATGAAAATGTTGAAAGAATATAGTTGATAATAATATATATAAGGTATGGGTATAATTGAAGAATGGGTTGAATCTCAAGAATTTCATTTAAAACTTGATTCGAAAGGGAAAATTATAGATTATTTTAATGAAGACATCAGAAGAGAAAATACTCCAGAAGAGAGGGTGCGGCAAAAAATGGCTCAAATATTGAACAAAGAGTTCCATTATGATGCTAATTGTATAGCTTTAGAACGCACAATAAATATAGGAGTTGAAAAAAAACGTGCGGATATCATTATATATAATACCCATAGAGATAATAATGAAAATTTTCAAGGTGGGATATTCCTTATTGCGGAAATCAAAGCTCCTGCAATAAAAGAACCAGATGGACAGTTGATTTCTTATATATGTGCAACATCTGCACAAGGAGGATTTTGGACTAATGGTGATAAAATATATTATTACAGACGTCTTTCTGATAATACAGTAGTAGAGTGGATTGGAATTCCAAAAGATGGAGAACCTTGGGATGCTATAGGAAAATATAAAAAATCAGATTTAATAATTCCCATAGATTTAAAATTGACTTTTAAACGTTGTCATAATGCAATGTATAGGTCGGGTATTGATTCTGAAGATATAGCTCTTGATATGACTCGAATTTTGCTTGCAAAACATGAAGATGAAGAAAGCTGTGAAGAAGAATGCCAATTTAGGATGACGCAAGAAGAATTTGAGGAACCTTTGAAGAGAAAGAAAGCGTGCAAACGTGTTAGAGGGCTTTTTAATGCGGTAAAGGAACGCTATCCTGATGTGTTTAATAAAAGTGAAGAAATTACTGTTTCTGATGAACAATTATCTATTGTAATTACTCAATTGCAGCAATATTCATTCCTTGATTCTTCTTATGATGTTATAGGTACAGCATATGAAATATATGTTGCTTCTCATCTAAAAGGTGAACGTGGCCAATATTTTACAAATAGACTTGTTGTGAATATGATGATAAGTATGGTTGATCCTACTGACAAGTCTATAGTATTGGACCCTTCTTGTGGAAGTGGTGGATTTTTAATAAGTACGATGAATTATATCTTTAACAAAATAGACAATTCAAACAGAGGAAATAATGCGAAAGAAGTTTTAAAAAGGTCAGTTGTGCATCAATTGTTCGGTATTGATATTTCTCCTAAATTAGTAAAAATAGCAAAGGCAAATATGTTGTTGGGAAAAGATGGACATGGAGGTATTGAACGAATAAATAGTTTAAGTGAGATTGATCAATTATCTGCAAATTTTAAAGAAAAATGTGGTTTTGGTAAGCCTACTGTAATTCTGTCTAATCCGCCATTCGGAGCAGGATACGAACTTCGTATAAGAAATAAACAAATACTTGAGAATTTTGAGGTTGGGCGTATGTGGACTATATCTAATGATGGTCGAATCGAATATTCTGTAGATCGATATAATGAAGGTGTAGGTGTTGCTCCTGAAATATTGTTTGTAGAACAATACTTGAAATGGATTAAGGATGAAGGGATTGTATGTTTTGTTATAGCTAAAGGTCAATTAGATAATAAAGAAGCTGTTGCTTTGAGAAGAAAAATATTAAATGAAACTCAAATTCTCGCAATTATTAATTTGCATGAAGATACCTTTGAGCCATTTTGTGGTTCAAAAGCTGCTGTCGTTATGTTGAAGAAATGTAATCCTCCGCGTGATTATAAAATATTTATGGCTATATCAAACAAAGTTGGTCAAACAAGTCGTGGAGAAGCTATATTAAAGAAAAATTCAGAGGGAGAACCATTAATAGAGGAGGGTCGATTGGTATTAGATGAAGATTTGTCTGATATAGCAGATTCTTATAATAAATTTAGGAATGGCAACTTTGTCGAAAATGAGTTTAGATTTTCAATTTCAAATTTAGAAATTGATCAAGAATCTTTATCTTTTAATCCCGTTCATTATTTACCTAAATACAATGAAGCATTACAAAAGGTACTTTATTTAAAAGATAATGAGAATTTTAATGTTGTGCCCTTAAGTAACATTGCGATTGTTTTTAATGGCCCCCGTTTTAAACGGCCATATGCAGATTTGGGTATCACAGAAGGTGTAGGTATTCGGAAATATTTTACAGGAACGGCAATGACTCAATTGAATTCTGAAAACATAAAATATCTCGATGAAAATAAATGTAATAGTCAACAACTTAAACAACTTCAGCTATTGACTATTAAGAGGGGGTACATACTAATCTCTGATTCAGGGACCTTGGGTCGAATTACTTATGCATTAAAACAGCATGATGGGCATGTTGCAACAAATAATTTAATACGTGTCATTATAGAAGATGAAAATCTTCGTGGTTATGTCTTTCAATATTTAAAAAGTTCAATAGGACAAAGCTTGCTGCTGAAAAACTCATATGGTACAAATCAAGAACATTTAGAACCAGATGTGATAAGTAATATTCTTATTCCTATACCTAAAGATTATAACATCATTAAAGAAATAGGAAGTAAGGTTATTAAATCTATAAATGATTTGGAAACGTCAATATCGCTAAATCATGAAGCGAATGAACTGATGAAGAATTTATTCTAATTATGTAATGAATTAATCTTAATCATGACAATCTCTTATATATAATAGGTAATTTGTTGTTTTGTAAAATAGATAAAACAAAAATAATGGATATGACTACTAATGAGACTGGCAAAAGAATGGATTATATTTTCACTTTGCAACAAGAATTTACGCTCTCATATAAGATAGTGTGTAAAGGTTTAGGAGAATTACAGAAAATAGATTATAACAATGATTTTTATTTTCTGCCATTACTCTTGTTATCGCAAGGGATTGAACGTTTTTTGAAATCTTATATTATTTCATATAGAATTGAAAGTGAGGAGGAAAATTTGTTTTATGGTGAGCTAAAAACACATAGTTTGGTTAAATTGTTGGAAATCATAAAACAGAGCTATTATGTCGTTGGAAATCGAGAAGTTGATTTGAAAGACGAACAGTATTTGTCGAATACTTATTTGAATCAATTGTTGAATGTCTTATCTGATTTTGGTAATAATGGGAGATATTATAATATCAATCATTTGATAGATGGTAATAGTGTATCTCCTATATTAAGATGGGAAAAGTTGGGAGAAACATTAATCCCTTTAACAGAAGGTGAATATGCTAAATTATGTGATATAGAAACAAGAGACGAATATTACCAAAGAGTAAGTAATAGGATTGTTGTCATTATTGAAAAGTTCCTGTCAATTTTGTCACGGCAATGTATTTTTGGTGAAAAGTCAAAAGTTTTTTTGGGTGCAATAATGTCGAATTTTGCGACTTTTGAATGTATGTATGATGAGGATTATGGAAAAACAGATTACACGATTGAGAAGAAAGAATATGGAAGTGATTTTGTAGCACATAAAAGAACCTTTATTGATAAAGTAAAGTCATTGTTTCTTTATAAACAGGAGAAGATCTCAAAATGCCAGTATGATGGTGAATGGCCGTTTAAATCTGAATGTGTGATATTAGAGTCCAGGAATAGCGAATATTATATAGTTATCGTTAAAGGATACGAATATGCTTTAAATGGTAGAACCTCAAGTCGTTTAAAATTGCCGACACCAAATAAAGGGGGTGTTGTTATTGGTAATAAATCTACTGATGTTTTTTTAAAGATTGCTCAAGAACTTTAAAGTGATGGATAGAATAATGATTTTTTTAAGGAATACACATGATTTTCTCAAAGATAAAAGGAGAGTGAAATCGGAGTTGTACTGGGTTAAGAAGGTGTGGTATGTATTGTTACTTGCATCATTCACAATATATGTAGTTCTCAATTTTGATACGCTAAAGACGCAATGCTTTATATGTCAATTTGATGGAAATTGTTTGATTTTTATTTCTTGGATTATCTTACTAATCATTCCTTTGTTTAGTAGCATTGAAGGATATGGTATTAAGTTAAATAAAGAGCGAGAGGAACAGGAAGAGCAAACTGTCAAAATAAAACTTTTAAGGGATGAAATATTGAATGAGAATTCAATTCCTAATATTAGAGAATTAGAAGAGAGTCTAGAGAACATTAGAAATATTAAAGACAAGAAAGATGAATAATTATTATAGAAGACAGGAACTTATTCGTAAATATGTGAGAGATTTGATAGATGACGGATTAAAACAAATGAAAAATCCAAATCTGTCAGAAGAGATGTTTAATGTTTGGTTAAAATACTCTCAACAGGTTCTGGAAATATCAACTAAAGATTATAATGCAGAGATTTTGTTAAATTATTTGCGCGTTATAATATCTATTAATCCGCAGTTGCGACCACACCAAAAGATTGGTATTTGCTTGGATTACTTAATTGGAGTACTTAGGATTATTTAGAATCTCGGCTTAAAGTTTTTTATATGACCGAAACCAACCGCATAGAATATAAAAGAGAATTGACCTCCGAACTTGATATAGAGAAAGAGGTTGTTGCATTCCTTAATTACAAGGAGGGTAGATACATCTATATTGGCATTGATAAGGATGGTTCAACTGTGGGCGTTAGTGATGTGGATGATTGTATGCTGAAACCATGCAAGCGACTATGTTAGTACACAAGTTGGCATCTAGTATTCGTCTGTACCTTTACCAATGAATTGCAAATAACGAACAAACATATAATTATACATAAGAATATGAGCAATAACACTATATCAACGGATTTAAAGCAAGCTGTTCAAACCATCAAGACGGCCATCTTGCAAAGCCAAAGCCGGAGTTCACAAAAGAGTTCACAAAAGCAAGTCGGCAGATATATAAACTAATATCTATGAACCCTCAAATCAGCATTGCAAAAATGGCTGAATCCATGGGACTTTCAACACGACAAGTTCAGAAATATGTGAAACGATTGCAGGAACTGCATAAGGTGGCTCGTATTGGTGGTAGGAAAGTTGGTGAATGGAAGATTATTGATGAGGAATATGAGGGATTCTTTAATAGCCTATAATTAATATTATAACTGAAACCAATTCAGGATGACTTTGCCAATAAGTGTGCAAGTGACCGTGCAAGTGACCATGCAAGTGACCATGCAAGTGACCTCTCATCACTATTTACTGATATGGAAAAGTAATTGAGTCAAAGAATATGGAAAATTAAGAAAACTACTATGACCCAAGAATCTCAAAACATAGAATTCAAGGAACGTTGGCGTGACGAATATCTGAAATGAATATGTGGGTTTCACAATGTAATTGCGTATTAAAGGAGATTGATAAAGTAAAAAATAATCGGTTATATGTCAAAAATATCTATCAGATTCTATAAAGACCATAAGGTGAGGGCTATTTGGGATGAAGAGCATTCCAAATGGTGGTTTTCTGCAATTGATGTCATTCGGGCAATCAATGATGAGTCGGATTATGTCAAGGCGGGTAACTATTGGCGTTGGCTAAAAAAGAAACTGACAACTGATGGAGTTCAACTCGTGAGTGTCACTCACGGGTTCAAATTCGAGGCTCCTGATGGCAAGAAACGTACAGCTGATGCTCTCGACAATGAGTGTGTACAGACATTCTTGATGCCATGATAGCAAGCCATACAAATAGTAGCCACATTCGTGCACTCCTAAAAGATGCTCTAACCGACAAAATAAATGACCGCGAAACCTTTATGAAGGGTATCGACTACTCGTATTACTACGAACAAGAGGAGTAAATATCTGAAATGGATATGTGGCTTTGCCAACGATTCCGAATAAATAGAGAAACAATAAATATATACCAAATTATGAAAAAACTGATTTATGCATTAGCTTGCGCCCTCTTTGTGGGAGGAATGGGGGTAGGTTGCACATCTGAAAAGATGGAGTATGAACGCACTGTGCGCTACCAACCCGACGGGGAGGACTTTGTGATTGTGAATGGCGACCGCCGGTTTACCCGTGCGTTGTATGGTGGACATACGGGTTTCCGTGTGGAGACGAGTGATGTGCCTGAGTTTGCCTTTTATTTGCCGCGTATGGGCGGTAACTTGACCTTTTCTGTGAGGGTGGGGGAGAAGGAACTTCCGTTGGAGAAGGCCGAGCGCATTGAGTGCCGCTATCGCCCTGGTAAGCGAATCTATCACATTACCGATCCGCTTTTGGGCGAGGGCAGCATCCACATGGAGGTGCTTGCCTTGATGGATGAAGATGCCGGTGTGTGGCAGATTACTACTGACGGATTGCCCGAGGAAGCCGTTCTTGGATGGAAGTTTGGCGGTGTGGCCAACAAACGTTTCAGTCGCGAAGGCGATATGGGCGTTGACCGCGACGATTGCTTCTATCTGCTTCCCGAATATTGCAAGGATAATGAATATACCCTTGCAGGAAACAACTTCAGTGTGAAGTCCATCAAGAATAAGTATGGACAACATACGGTTTATGGATTCTTCCCTGAACACTCAGCTCATCAGATTGTCGGTTTGGACGGAAATGAAGAACATCCCATTCTTGTAGGTTCTCTTCCTTTGGAGGCTAAAGGACAAAAGGACTACTATGTGATGCTTGGCCTCTCTGAAGATGGAGCTGCCATCGACAAGGCTTTTGCCAAGGCTGAGGCCCAGCGTGCAGAGTTGGCCGGACGCATTCAGTTCACTACTCCCGACCCCTATTTCAATACCGTAGGTGGTGCATTGGCTGTGGCTGCTGATGGTGTGTGGGATGGTACGACGTGGCTTCATGGTGCCATCGGTTGGCGTATGCCGTTGGCCGGATGGCGTGCGGCTTATGCCGGTGACGCGCTTGGTTGGCACGACCGTGCCCGTAAGCATTTCAATGCCTATGCCGCTTCTCAGGTGACAAATGTGGAGCCCATCTATCAGCACCCCATGCAGGACTCAGCCCTCAACTTGGCGCGTGCGGTCAAGAAATGGGGTACACAGATGTACAGCAACGGGTACATTTGTCGCAATCCGAACCGCGACAATCAGATGCACCACTACGACATGAACCTCAACTACATGGACGAACTCCTGTGGCACCTCAACTGGACGGGCGATTGGGAGTATGTACGTGAGATATGGCCTGTCATCGAGCGCCACTTGGCTTGGGAGAAGCGCAACTTCGACCCCGATGGTGACGGCCTCTACGATGCCTATTGTTGCATTTGGGCAAGCGATGCTCTTTATTATAACGGTGGTGCAGCTACTCACTCTACGGCCCTCAACTATCGTGCCAACCGCATGGCAGCCCGCTTGGCTGAAGGGTTGGGTATGCCTGAAAAGGCTGCTTATTATCAGGCTGAGGCCGACCGCATCTACAAGGCTATTGACGAAACCTTGTGGATGGAGGATAAAGGTGTGTGGGCAGAGTGTAAGGATCTGATGGGGCATCAACGCTTGCATAAGAGTCCGGCCGTATGGACTATCTATCACACCATCGACAGCGAAGTGGGTACCCCCCTCCAGCGCTATCGTGCAACACAGTATGTGGACAATGAAATACCTCATATCCCCGTAGTGGCTGAAGGACTTGATGCCAAGGCTGATGGTCTCGGATATGAGCAATATGCCACCATCTCTACCACCAACTGGCAGCCGTATGCCTGGAGTATCAATAATGTGGCTTTTGCCGAAGTGATGCATACGGCTCTTGTCTATTGGATGGCCGGACGCTACGAAGCGGGTTATCACTTGCTGAAGAGCTCAATGCTCGATGGTATGTATTTGGGTGGAAGCCCCGGAAACTTCGGACAGATTTCGCACTACGATGTGGCACGAGCTGAGTGTTATCGTGACTTTGGAGACCCTGTGGGTGTAGCTTCACGCGTATATATACAAGGATTGTACGGCGTGCTTCCCGACCGCTTGGCGGGTCGCCTGGTGCTTCGTCCCGGTTTCCCGAAGACATGGGATGAGGCTTTGCTGAAGACACCTGATATTGCGTATGCCTATAAAAGGAGTTCAGGAGTTCAGGAGTCCAGAAGTTCTGACGATACCTATCAAATTCATTTGGATAAGAACTTTGGTGTAGATACATTGCTCCTTCAGGTGCGTGCCTATCGTGAGACTCTCGCTTCTGCTAAGGTAAATGGCAAGGATGTGGCTTGGCATGAACTTCCCGGATATGTGGATTATCCGATGATGGAAGTAGTGATTCCTGCCAAGGATGTATATGACTTGAAGGTGGAATTGGCTTGGAGCGGAAAACCTGTGGCGGGTGACGAGCTACGAGTGACGAGCAAACCATGCGGATTTGAGATTTCTTCTTCTGTGGCAAATATCCTCTCTTCCCAATTCGAGCACGTGAAAGCTGACAAGTTGGAACCTGTTTCTTTGGCTGCTTATGTAAATGATTCGTTGACAAACCTTTTCCAACCGCGTTATTTCTCACCGCGTCCTGAGCGTACGACGTTGCAAATTCCTGTGCAAGGTATAGGTGAGTGGTGTCATCCGAAGGCTACCTTTGAACTGAACGATTCAGCTTTACGTGTGGCTGAAACGCTGAATACTTCAGTGGGCGTACCTTTCCTTACACCGGTGAAGGGACACAACGTGGTGTTCACAACTTTGTGGGACAACTTCCCTTCAGTGAATACAATTCCTTTGAAGGGTAAGGCCAACCGTATTTACCTGATGATGGCCGGAAGTACCAATGCCATGCAGAGCCAGATAGAGAATGGGGTGGTGCGTGTGGCTTATACCGACGGAACTGCAGATTCACTCTTGCTTATCAATCCTGAAAGTTGGATACCCATCGAACAGGATTTCTACGACGATGGTCTTGCTTTCCGCTTGAAGGCCAAGCGCCCCTATCGTCTGCATTTGAAGAGTGGCCTGGTAAGCCGTACGCTCAGTGCCGAACTGGGACGCGATGCACAAGATGCCGCCCATTCGGTTGACCTCAACAGTACGGGTATCTTTGGCAATGTGCTTGAAGGTGGTGCCGCTACACTCTATGACATCCCGCTTGATGGCCAGAAGGAATTGAAGCACCTGCAGGTAGAGGCTCTTTCTAATGATGTGGTTATCGGCCTTTTGGGTGTGACATTGCAACGCTGATGAATAGATGTTTATGGAAACACAGACATAGCGGTACATAGTTCTTGACTTTTCAAGATTGTGTCTCTGTGTCTGTGTTATATAAAGATATTGTTAGAAATATTATATTAAACAAGTTGTAACTATTTGAACATGAATCATTCTATGGTAAGAAATTTACTCGTATTGCTGTTAACTTTATGTTTGCCTTCCATGGCTTTCGCTACGGATTTTACTGATGTCTCGATGAAAGTGGATGGAATGAAAGTGACAATGAATAATGGCAAGTTGCTTGTCACCATTGGTTCAAACGGAAGGGTGAGCAGTTATAAGTTCAACCAGTCAAAGGAATTGTTAGGTTCCAGTGGTATCTATTTTGATTACACAACGGCTCAAGGCAATAAATCGTTGTCGCCAACAAAGGTGACGGTAGTGAAGAACACACCAGAAATTTGCGAAGTCCTCTATAGTGGAGCTTCAGGAAACACTCTGTTTGAACAGGGTTATATAATGCGCAAGGATGTGGCGGGGATATATACTTATGTGGTGGCTACAGGTACGGCTACGTCGGCCAGTGAGCCTATCAAGGAAGCACGTGTCTGTACCCGTCTTGCCAGTACCCTGTTGGAGGGGTATGTTGATTGGCGCATGAATGGTACCATTCCCTCTAATATTGAGATGGGAGTTGCCGAACAGGAAGAGAATACTGTGCAGGATGCCACCTATTATCTGAAAGACGGAACCATTTACACTAAATACAATTGGGCAAACTACATTGATCGCGATACTTTACACGGACTTTCGGATAAGTATTATGGTATGTGGAATATCCCTGTTTCCTATGAATGGATAAACGGAGGACCTGAACGGCAGGAGTTGACGGTTCATGCCACCAGTAAGTCTCCCATTACCATACAGATGCTCCAAGGCGAACATTTGGGAGGTTCGGCCATGGTGCTTGCCGATGGTGAACAGAAGCTCTATGGCCCATTCTTGATTTATTCCAACATGAAAACTCCTAAGATTACAGGGCCAATCAATGATGCCAAACTGATGGCTGCACAGCAACAGGAAGAATGGCCATACCAATGGTTTGACCATGCGCTCTATCCCAAAGTGCGTGGTACGGTCAAGGGGCATCTGCATTTGACAACGGGACAGCGTAAGGATAGTGTACGTATCATCTTAGCTCAGGAGAAAGGGAAAGACCCGATAGAGCATACACGCGGTTATCAGTTCTGGACGCTGACTGATGCTCAAGGAGATTTTGAACTGAAACATGTCCGTCCCGGTATCTATCAGTTGTATGCTTATGCGACTCGGGGTGACGTCACTGATATGTTGGAGGTAAATGATATTGAAGTGGTGGAAGGTGAGCAGCATGTGGGTACTATCAATTGGACTCCCGAATGTTATAGTGAACAAGTGTGGCTTATTGGCGAAAACGACCGTCGGTCCAGTGAGTTCAACCTCTCGGATTGTATGCGTCAGTATGGCTTGTGGGATAAGGTGCCGGCTACGCTGACCTATACCGTTGGTAAAAGCAATCCTGCGACAGATTGGTACTATGCTCAGGCAAAATCAGGAACATGGACTATAAGTTTCACTCTTGACAAGACTTATACCGGTACCGCTTGTCTGACAGCTTCTTTGGCTGGAGCGACCAATGCTGGTGCTACGGTTACTGTGAAACTCAATGGGACCACACGGACTACATGGAAACCGGGCTTCAATGATGCAGCAATCTATCGGAGTGCGGTGCAAAGTGGCCGTCACCAACTCATGCGATGCACTTTTCCTGCCTCATTGCTGAAGGTGGGTAAGAATACCGTGACACTCTCCATGTCGGGTAACGGAAAGAATGGAGGATTCATGTACGATTGCCTCAAATTGGAAGCTGGCAGTCGGGTAGTAGATGGTATTGAATCTACAGTTTCTGAAAGTTCGGAAAAAACTCATCGTGCAACCAAATTCATTAAAGACGGGAAATTGCTGATTCGCCTTGGAGATGCCGTCTATGACGTTTGTGGGACGCGTATCGAATAAGAAAGCAATATGCCAATGTGCTAATAGATTTTAATATTAGCACATTGGCATATTGGTATATTCCCTTTTTTATTATATCCTTATCGAGTAGTATACCAAATTGTCTTCTTGATGTTGGTAGAGGCGTCCGTCCCGAATAAGTTGGCAAATTGCCAAACAAAGTTGGGTGTCACTCATATTGGTCAGTTCCTGTAATTCGTGGTACAGATACTTGATTCCGTTTGATAGCTGTCCGTAAATACGGTTGCTGTCCTCTACGATTGTCTTCAGGTTCATCTTCATCGTTTGTTCCTCCTTCTTTTGTTATTGTAATTTTGACAACGCAAAGGTCGGGCTAAAAGTTGATATGTACTCAATTCTTTTTCCCTATTGTATGTCCTGAAATCCCTATTGAAAGGAATATTCAGGATATTTAACCCCGATAGCTCATTAATGAGAGATTAATGATTTTTTCCTATCCCCCCTGTCCGAAGGAAGCCTTTAAGCGGAGGGAGTAGTGAAATTCCAGGAGTTTTACCGGACGTTGATATAAAAAAACTCACGACTATCCGCATGGGGATGGTCGTGAGTTTCGAATTCTTCTTCTATCCTTTTATTGGGCAAAGTTGCTGTAGGTGATGCGTACGTCCAATTCGTTTCCTTGATTGGTGCCTCCCATCAGTCTGGCTCCTGTCAGGTTAAGGTTGTGGCGTATGGTCACGATGTTTCCTGTATTATCAGTCGCAGTAACTACGGGAATCAGCACTACTTTGTTCCAATCCTCATCAACAGTTCCTTCTTTCTTTTCAGCAATGCAGGTAGTGATTAGTTGTGCCATATTGCTGAATGTATAGGTGTTGTAGTTACTGTTGAACGAAGCCAAGTAGGATGTCTTGTTGTCTGTAACCTGATTTTTCTCAAAAAACGTGTACATATCCTTTTTACGAACCATCAAAATGGTTTGCGGTATGCCCAATTTGAATTCGGAGTCGTTGACAGTCTCATTATACCGGGTAAGTGTCAGCTTTACAGAATTTAATGTATCTCCTGCATTGGTATGGTTTTCGGCTATTTCATCCAATGGCAGGGTGATTTCTGTGAAAATTCCGGCAGGTGTCTTCAAATAAGTACATGTTCCGTCTTCTTCGACCAGTTTCTTCAATGTCTCTTTGTCTGTTTGGAAACGGTTGGCCTGTATTACCTCTTGTGTTCCTGCAAACTGTGCCAGTACCGTCAACAGGGAGTCGGCTCCTGTGCTGCTTTTTACGTAATAGTTGAACTTGATGTTCAATTGTGCCTGTTGGACGTACAGAATGGAACCATCTCCCTGGTCGCACTTGAAGTACATCCCCTTACAAACATTATTGATAAAGGCCTCTGCATTGGCAAAATAGTCTTTTCCTATATGGTTTCCATCTGCATCTTTTTCGTAATATTTGCGGATAAGGTTTGTTCCGAACTGTCGGGGCAACTGAATGCTGATGTAAGAAACATAATTGCCTGACGAAGTGATGGAGTCGGGTAGGGTCTTGTCGTCTGCTGTATAGGCACGTGATGCTATTGGTGCTGATGAGGCATCGTAATACTCTTCGGGTACGATGTCGGTGTAGTAGTTCTTATTCTCTTCCAAAACCTTGTTCAGTTCATATACACTCAAGTGGCAAGGAGCATTTGGATTTCCGAAGTAGGAACTGATATAAAGTCTGACCTCTGCAGATACAGCAGTATCGCCAGCTACACTGTCAGGAAATTCAAACCCTTCAACACAATGGAACTGTGCCAAGAAGTCGGCAGAGAATGTTCCATATAGTGGGTCGGTGTATCTTCCAAGATATGCTGTCGATGTTCTTGCCAAGATAGAATCGCCGGCCAGTAAAGAGCGGCTGGTGGCATGATATACTTTGTTTGTAATGGTTATATTGTCTTCGGATGGCATCATGCTGCCTCCAAGGCTTTCGGTATTGTCATCGCATCCGATAAAGACAATGGGCAGCATCATTATGGCAATGAGCTGTAATAATGTTTTCTTCATACTGTTTTGTAAATGGATGATGAAAAAATCAATCTTCTTCCTCTTCAGTCTCTTCTTTGCCGATGCTCCAGATTTTGTCGTAGAAATCGCTGAAACTTTTGACATAATCTTCGGCTCCTTGATAACCAAGGGTTGGAATTCCTAACTCCTGAGCATAGTTCATCAAGTCAGGATTTACATCGTTGCTGTTTTGGATTACTCCATCGCTATATCTGATTGCTAATCTGTTCAGTTCGTCTGCATCTACCGGCAGATTAACTTTATCCAGCAAATCGGGAGTCATGTCTTTGATGAGTAGTTGACTCAGGAAATTATCCTTGAGGTTGTTTTTGAATCCGTTTTCGTAAAGAGAGAAAACAACCCGAGAATCACGGAATGAAGGTTCGTCCTTGTATGCTGTTTTAATGTATATGGGGATTAGCGATGATATCCAACCGTGGCAATGGATAATATCCGGACACCAACGCAGTTTTTTTACAGTTTCCAACACACCACGTGCATAAAAAATAGCCCGTTCGTCATTGTCTTCATATTCCACACCATTTTCATCTGTAGCCATCAGACGGGGTTGGAAATAGTCATCATTGTCAATGAAATAGACCTGCATCCGAGCTGATTGTATGCTGGCTACTTTAATAATCAGTGGGTGGTCTGTATCGTCAATAATCATATTCATACCGCTGAGTCGAATCACTTCGTGCAGTTGGTTACGACGTTCGTTGATGTTACCCCATTTGGGCATGAATGTACGGATTTCCCGTCCTTTTTCTTGAATGGCCTGTGGAAGTTTTCTTCCTATCAGAGACATGGGTGACTCCGGGACGTATGGAGTAATTTCTTGGGTTATGAACAGTATTTTCTTTGCCTTCATTGTGAATATATTTTCTCGAAAGATTTTGCAAAGGTACGAAAAAATGAGCAAAAGAGAGGCTTTTTATACCTTATTTAAAGGTTATGTTTTGTTAAGTCGCTGATTTATAGTGTGTAGTGTTCTCCTATAGAACTGGCTTTTGAAACTTTTTCTGCATAAAACAGTAGTTTTCTTTCGTCATGTGGCAAATTATAGCTTACTTTGCACCGTTTTTCATGATTGTTGATGAACAATTGGTTATAGAAAGATGAAAGTTATACATACAATTAGAGAGTTGCAAGCCGAACTTTCTGTGCAGAAAGCGATAGGGAAGAGGGTAGGGCTTGTACCGACTATGGGGGCTTTGCATGCGGGTCATGCTTCGTTGGTAGAGCGTAGTGTTGCCGAAAATGACGTGACTGTGGTGAGCATTTTTGTGAACCCTACCCAATTCAATGACAAGAATGATTTGGCAAAATATCCCCGGACGTTGGATGCTGACTGCCAGCTGCTTCAATCAGTAGGTGCATCCATTGTATTTGCTCCATCGGTAGAAGAAGTCTATCCCGAGCCGGATACACGTTCGTTTTCATACGCTCCATTGGATACGGTGATGGAGGGAGCCTTCCGTCCCGGACATTTCAACGGAGTATGCCAGATTGTGAGCAAACTGTTCGATATGGTACAACCTCATTGTGCTTACTTTGGGGAGAAGGATTTCCAACAATTGGCCATTATTCGTGAGATGGTACGTCAGATGAACTATTCTCTTGAGATTGTGGGTTGTCCTATTGTGCGCGAGGTTGATGGCTTGGCCATGAGTAGCCGCAATACTCGTTTGTCTGCCGAAGAACGTGCCACGGCACTTAATATTTCGCGCATTCTGTTTGAGAGCCAGGAATATGCAGAAACTCATACCTTGGCCGAGACTAAAGCTTTTGTAGAGGGGGGAATAGCTGCTGTTGATGGGCTTCGGTTGGAGTATTACGAAGTGGTGGATGACCGTTCTTTGCAAACCGTTCATGCATGGGATGAAGCTGAAGGTATTGTTGGTTGTATTACCGTCTTTTGCGGTGAAGTCCGTTTGATTGATAATATTAGATATAAATAAATTCAGGTACAATGTGTCAAAGTACAATGTGCAATTTGCCAATCGGAACTTGTACTCATGTATTTTGGACAGAATTTGTACTTTGTAAATTGTAAATTGTAAATGTACATAGAGGTTCTGAAATCAAAAATCCATTGTGCCCGTGTTACGGAAGCAAACCTTAATTATATGGGTAGTATCACCATCGATGAAGATCTGATGGATGCTGCTAATCTGATAGCAGGCGAAAAGGTACATATAGTAAACAATAACAATGGTGCGCGTTTTGTCACCTATGTTATTAAAGGTGAGCGCGGAAGCGGATGCGTTTGTCTCAATGGAGCAGCAGCCCGACTGGTGCAGGTGGGCGATGTTGTCATTATCATGTCCTATGCTCAAATGGACTTCGAAGAGGCTAAGACATTTACTCCTTCTGTTATTTTCCCAGATGCGATGACGAACCGTTTGGTGTAGTCTTTTACAACATCACCATAAACGCAGCGCCCCGTACATGGGTGGGCAGCAGTTTCAGGTCACCGCCATGCAGGAGCATAATCTGACGGCTCAGGCAGAGGCCGATGCCAGTACCCTCTTCTTTGGTTGTATAAAAAGGCAGGAACACTTCATCACGAATCTCTTCGGGGATACCGGGGCCATTGTCGTCCACCTGGATATAGGGTGAACCGTTGGCCACGCTGGCCACTACACGGACAAGGGCATTCTCCTGCCCTTCGGTAGCCTCGCACGCGTTCTTTATAAGATTGGTCAGCACTTGGGTCAGCAGGCCTTCGTCGGCATAGAGGGTCATTCCCTCTCCCCACGAGAAGTGTACGGCCGGATTGTTCAGTAGTATTTTCAGTTGGTTGAAGAGTTTTTCCACCTCGATGACCGTCTTCTTCGGTTCAGGCAAGTGAGTCAGTTTATGGTACGAATCGAGGAAAGTTTTCACACTCACACATTGTTCATGTATCACCTCCATGCCTTCGTGCAGCCGTTGGGGGGTATAGCTCTCGGGACGCTTCAGCATATCGCTTGACAGGGTCACGATGGGAGTCATGGAGTTGCGCAGCTCATGGGTCATGATGCGCAACAGGCGGTCGTAGTACTTCTGCTTGTATTCTATGTCAAGCAGGCTGTCGCGGTACTGGCCGATGATACGGTTCATATTGTCATACATACCCTCCAGTTCGGCATCCTTCGTCGGTGGGAAATGAATCATGTAGTCATGACTCAGGAGCGACCGCAGGAAGTAGTTCACCTGAGCCGGCACGAAGTTTGCAATCTTCAACAGATAGCCCATCAGTAGCCCTATCAGCAGCAGTATCGCCGCTATGTGTACGGGCTCCCATCCCTTTGCAAGTGGCCATGCCAGCGCTATCCCCAATGCCACAAAAGCAAGGGCCACCAGCAGGAAGCGCAGTTGGTAGGCATTCTTTATTCTCATATCTTCATTCCGTATTTCTTCATTTTGTTATAGAGTGTCTGTCGGCTGATGCCCAGTCGGACGGCCACCTCTTTCATGTTGTATTCACACTCCTCCATGATATCCACAATGTGCTGCTTTTCCATCTCGTCCAGGGTCATCTGCCGCACCATCTCCTCCTTGTCCTTCAGGTAGTCGGCCTCCCTCATCTTCTGGTTCTTCAAGCGGTTCTCGGCACACGTCTCTATCGCCTTCAGGAGTTTCTCTATCAGTTCATCATTGTCCCACGGTTTGGTGATGAAGTCCTCGGCTCCCTCCTTCAGGGAGTTCACAGCCAGGTTTATGTCACCGAATGCCGTTATCAGCACCACGGCCGGCGGATTGGGTTGGCTCTTGATATACTTCAGCCAGGTGATGCCCTCCTCACCGTCCAACCTCTGCGAGGTGAAGTTCATGTCCAGCAATACGGCATCCACCTTACCACCGTTCAACACCGTGGGCAAGGTGTTGGGATAGGTGTGTGTAGTCACTTGGGCAAACACTCCCTCCAATATCAGTTTCAAGGATTGGAGCACCGCCTTGTTGTCGTCAATGATTACGATGTGATAGTTATGCATAGTCGGATTGATGAATTATCTTTACATTTCTGATTTTCGGAAAACTTCTTGCGAAAAGAGGCTCTGATTGCTATTCGGGTGCAAAAATACATAATTCTCAAAAACTCGTGTCCAATTTTTGGACACTTTTACGTTCAAAAAGACGATTTTTTATTTTTTCTTCGTCAGTTATTGCACAGTTTTCTAAATTTGTAAAGCGAAAAGGAAAAAGGGGTGACCAACCAAGGTTTTGCCCGAAAACGAAAAATATTTACTAAATAAGCAGTTGGCCGATTCTGTTCTTTGGGAACACGAAGGGACAATGAGAAAAAGAAAGAGAAAAGACGAACCATATATATAAACCTATTAATAAAGTAAAGTTATGATCAAAACAGAAAACCTGCGGAAAGTATTCCGCACCGAGATGGTAGAAACCATTGCCGTGGCAAACGTGAGTATCGAAGTGAAGAAGGGCGAATTCGTAGCCGTTATGGGTCCTTCGGGTTGTGGCAAATCCACACTGATGAACATGCTGGGCCTGCTGGACAATCCCACTGAGGGACAATACTGGCTGGACGGACAGGAGGTGTCCACCTTCACCGAGGACGAACAGACCATGCTCCGTCGTGGCGGTATCGGATTCGTTTTCCAGAGCTTCAACCTGATTGACGACCTCACCGTATATCGCAACATCGAGCTTCCGCTCGTCTATATGAAGGTTCCTGCCGAAGAGCGCAAGCGCCGCGTGGAAGAGGTGATGGCACGCATGGACATCAGCCACCGCGCCAAGCACTATCCCAACCAGCTATCGGGAGGTCAGCAGCAGCGTGTGGCCATCGCCCGTGCCGTCATCAGCAATCCTAAGGTAATCCTTGCCGACGAGCCTACGGGTAATCTCGACTCCAAGAACGGTCTCGAGGTGCTCAACCTCCTGAAACAGCTCCATACCGAAGGTGCCACCATCGTGATGGTGACCCACTCGCAACGCGATGCCGGCTTTGCCGATCGCATCATCAACATGTTCGATGGTAACATTGTGACGGAGATTACGGTGTAAGGAAGGTTCAAAGTTCAAGGTTCAAAGTTTAAAGTTCAAAAGGAGGTGGTTTGAACCTTGAACCTCCCCCCTATAAAACAGGTGCACGTGCACACACCACACATTCATAAGCTAATAATAATAATGTATTGCCCCCACCCGTGTGTGTGCGTGCCCTGCCCGGGAAAGAATATTCACCACTACAACCACTGAAGAAATGAGGGCATTCTGAAGTAACCCCCAGAAGTTAGACAAAACGGGCCACGAGTGAAGAGTTACGAGCCACAACTGAAAAGAAAAAATGAATATGCTACGGAGAGAAATCGGTTTGACACCAGCAAAACCCCGTCTGACCAAAGCGAAAACTTTAATCATCGACGATGATTACATGATTATCGACGATGATTATATAGTTATCGACGATGATTACATAGTTATCGTCGATGATTAAAGTTTTGACTAAAGACAAAACAAAAAAAGAGCAAGGCAAACCAACTTCTCACTTAGGCAAAACAAAAAAGAGAGGGAGAGCAAACCTGACGCACCCTAATCCTCCCTGTGAGGGAGGGGACTTAAAAAAGAATTAGTATTACGAAATTATAAAACGAAGAAAGAATACGCATGAAAGAGTTTCTACATAACCTGTTCGCCACACGCCGTGTGGCATTCTACCTGAACCTGGCAGGTCTCACGCTGGCCTTCGTCATCTTCTACGTGCTGATGGCGGAAGTGATGTGGGTGCATGGCTATGACCGGCAACATCGTGACCCCGACCAACTCTACAAGTTGCAAATGTATAATGGAGATCAAAGAACCGCTCTCTTCGCTGGCATAACGGTGGACGGCCTTGCGAACAGTTTACCTGACGGTGTGGAAGCGATAGGTGTGGCGTTTGGAAAAGATAAATTCGACGTAGTTCCGTCGGATTCTGTTTTTGGGAAAGAGGCGATACGATTTGAGATAAGCTATGTACTTCCCGGTTGGACGGAGGTCTTCACTCTCGACATGGTGGAGGGAGACAGCCGTCTCAGTAGCAATCCACACGAGGTAATTGTGCCGCTGAGTGCCGCACAAAAACTCTTTGGCGAACGCGAAAGTTACCTGGGACTCACCTTCGAACCGGCCAAGAATGCTAAGGCCTATTTCAAAATAACGGGCGTCTATCGCGATTTCCCCAAAAACACCATTGTAGCCAATACTTGCTATATGGTGATTCCCGAGGGAGTGTATGGAAAAATAAAGAAAGACGGCATAAGCAGTAACTATCAATGCTACTTCCGCTTGCACAAGGGAATTACTTCGGAATTAGCGGAAAAGGATTTGTTCACGAAATTCGTCAACAATGCTCTGGGTAAAAAAGACGGCGAGGAGGATTTGGCCAAGGCTGGCTTCCGCCTCTATCCCCTGCACGATGTCTATTTCATGGATAAGGCTGACTTTGGCGGCGGGGGTAGCCGTGACATGTTCCTGTTGTATTTCATGTTGGCAATACTTGTGGTCATTATAGCGGCCATCAACTACATCAACTTTGCAATGGCCATGATTCCCTACCACATCAAGGCTATCAACGTGCGCAAGATATTCGGTGCTTCGACCAGTTCCTTGCGCTGGTCTCTCGTCGGACAGACGGTGGTAGTGATTCTCTTGTCGCTTTCACTAGCCATCGGTGCTTTGTGGTTCATTATCCAAGGTGGCTATTTGGACGAACTGATGAATTGTGACATGGCTTTCGACAAGAACCTTGATGTCCTTTGCATCATGGTGGCGGTGGCCTCATTGGTTGTACTTGGTGCCGGTGCTTACCCCACTTGGTATCAGACGAGCCGCAAACCGGCCCTTGTCATCAACGGCAGTTTTGCCCTCAGCGAGCGCGGACGGGCATTGCGCAAGGGGCTTATCGGTGTGCAGTTCACCTCTTCACTGGCCGTTGTTGTCCTGTTGCTCCTGATGAATGCCCAGCATCACTATGTCGCTACCATGCCCGTGGGGTATGCCCGCGACTCCATTTTCTATCTGCAAAGTTCAAGACTCAGTAACGCTTCGGTGAGTGAAGCCATCAAGAGCGACCTGAAGATGTTGCCCGACGTGGTAGGTGCGGCCAAGTGTCGTGATGTATTGGGAGAAAGGGATGTTACCATGGAGTGGAGTACTCGGCACGAAGGGGAGCATATAACCTTACAAGTGTATGTGGTAGAACCAGACTTCTTGGATGTAATGGGGATACGGATTACCGAAGGACGCAACTTCCGCCGAGAAGACCAATTCTCGTTCATTCTCAACGAAGCGGTTCGGAGAGAATATGGCAGCATCCCTTTGGGTACAGAGTTTGGCTTTTATTTTGCCACCAAAGATGGGAAAGATGTTGAGGTTGTGGGATATGCAGAGGATGTCAATGCCCGAAACATGCGTAACCTGATAGGCCCTTCGGCTTTCCACGTAAACACATTATACCAGCTCGACAAGATGGCTATCCGCGTCTCTTCGCCTGACAAGATGGCTGCGGTTATCCGCCAAGTAGAGGATGTTTGCCAAAAGCATGACTTGGCAGATAAGGATTACTCCATCATCACCAAAGAGCGCGTTCTTGAACGTGCCTATCGCGCAGAAAATAATCAGAAGACATTGGTGCTCACTGGCTCCATTGTCTCGCTCGCCATCTCACTGATTGGTGTCTTCGGCCTCGTGCTCTTCGAGGCCCAATCGAAGCGCAAGGAGATAGGCGTGCGCAAGGTGTTCGGTGCCACCACACGCGGCATCCTCGGGATGTTCAACATGCAATATCTCCGCATCTTGGCCGTCTGCTTCATCCTGGCCGCACCTGTGGCCTATACCTTATATAATAGGTGGATAGAGTCGTTCGCCTACCGCACGCCGATGCACTGGTGGCTCTTCGCCGTGGCCTTCCTCATCGTGGCGCTCGTCGTCTGCCTCACTGTCACGGTACAGAGCTGGCGCGCGGCACGGGAACGACCGGTGGAGACGATCATGAAGTGAGAGGGAGGCCCACCCTAACCCTCCCTGTGAGGGAGGGGACTCTGCGCCCGAAGGGGCAAACGTTCTTTGAAATATTGGAAAATACGGAAATAAGTGTTCAAATCTTTGCTTTTTTCCTTGAAAGACTGTACCTTTGCTTCATCATTCACTTTTAGAAGACGAAGCATATGAATACTGCAACATTGGAAAGTTACAAATTGCAAATGATAAACCAGGTGGTACAAGGCATCAGCCACGCAGAAAACGTGGAAGAGATACGTCAGGCCATCAACCAAAGCCTTCAAGTTTGTTCTCTGATAGCGAATGAGGAGTCCACCTATTCGTTGGACAATGTACATGCACGGCTCGATCGGGCAGAAGCCTATTTTGCTGCCGGAAACAAAGGCATTCCACATGAACAGGTTATGCAAGATATGGACAAATATGTTGAAAGCTAATCGCCTGAAATAACTATCATATAATAACGTACACTTGTTTCCGTCCCGTTTTCACCTGCTGGGTGAAGACGGGACGGTCTGTTTTTCCAAAATATCAGAACTTGAAGAATAGAAACAAAAATAGAAGATATATGAAACAACAACTATCAACCATCCTCCTGCTATCGGCCCTGAGCCTGACGGCAGGCGCACAGGAGAAGCAGGTGCTGACCCTGACCCTCGGCGAGGTCATCCGCATGGCACAGGAGCAGTCGCCCAGTGCCGTCAGTGCCCGCCTCAACCGCGAGTCGGCCGAGTGGAGCTACAAGTTCTACAAGGCCAACTACCTGCCATCGGTGACGCTGAATTCCAATCCCAGCTACAACCGTAGTATCAACAAGATTACCCAACCGGACGGTTCGTACAAATACTTGGAGCAGAACAGCCTCTCGGCTGACCTGAGCCTGAGTGTCCAGCAGAACATTGCACTGACGGGCGGTACATTCTCCATCACCTCGTCGCTCGACCGTTCGGACTTCTTCCGCGAGGGACAGGAGAAGGAGACCTCCTACAGCTCGCGCCCCGTCTATATCGGCTATAGCCAGAGCCTCTTCGGACTGAACTCGCTCAAGTGGGACCGCCGCATCGAGCCCATCGCCTACCGCGAGGCATGCAAGCAGTATAACGAGTCGATGGAGCTGGTGGCCTCAGAGGCTTGCCGGTATTTCTTCAACCTGGCCGCCGCACAGGTGAATGCCGAGATTGCCGCTTTCAACTATGCCTCGGCCGACACGCTCTATCGCTTCGGACAGGGACGCTACGGCATCGGCACCATCACCGAGAACGAGATGCTGCAACTGGAAATCAGCAAACTGAGTGCCGAGACCGACCGCATCAATGCCCAATTCTCGGTCGATGACCAGATGCAGGCCTTGCGCTCCTACCTGGGTCTGCGGGACAATGTGCAGATTCGTGTGGTGACGAGCGACTCCATCCCCCACTTCATGGTACCGGCCGAAGAGGCTTTGGCCTTGGCCTACGAAAATCATCCCGACCCGGAATATTTCAAACGGGCACGCCTGCAGAGCGACCGCAGTGTGGCCAGTGCCAAAGCCAATGCGGGACTGAGGGCCAGCATCTACCTGCAATTCGGTCTCACCCAGACAGGTCCCGACATGCGGACGGCCTACCGCGACCCCATCAATTCGCAGGCAGCCAGCATCAGCCTGTCGCTCCCCATCCTCGACTGGGGGCGCGGACGCGGACAGGTGAAGATGGCCCGCTCGAGCCGCGAACTGACCTACCTGAACATCGAACGGAGCGAACAGAACTTTGAAGAGAATGTGCGCCAACTGGTGCGCCAGTTCAACCAACAGGCGGCGCAGATGAACATCATGGCCAAGAAGGACCTCACTGCCGAACGCCGTTTCGAGGTGGCCCGCCGCCTCTACCTGATGGGCAAGAGCACCATCCTCGACCTCAACTCGGCCACCAGCGAAAAGGACTCGGCACGCCGTAGCCACATCAGCGCCCTGAGCAATTTCTGGAGCCTCTACTATGCCCTGCGCAGCCTCACAGGCTATGACTTTGAGCAGAAGAAGGAGATAGAGTGGGAATATAAGAAATAAGGAGTTAGAGGAGTTTTCCTGAGGAGTTAGAGGAGTTATCGGCTCTGACGAGCCTAGGAGAAGTTCCCTTGAGCGATAGCGAAAAAAAGCCAATAGTTTTGCTATACATTTGGCTAGCAGGCAAAGCCTGCGATAACTCCTTTAACTCCTAGCGAAGCGATAACTCCTCTAACTCCTAAAAAAAAGAAACTCCTAAAAAAAGAAACAAATTAAAAACAAAAGACATATGGACATCCAACTGAAAAAACGCCCCTGGTACATCCGCTACAAGTACTATCTGATGGCCGCCGTGGCCTTTGTAGCCTTTATGATTTATGTCATGACCCTCTCCGTAGGGCCGCGCAAACAACGCATCGACACCGAGAGTATCCAAATTGCCGACGTAGAGACCGGCCGCTTCATGGAGTACGTGGATGTGGAGGGACTGGTGCAGCCCATCCTCACCATCCAGGTGAACACCAAGGAGGGGGGCTTCGTGGACCGCATCGTGGCCGAAGAGGGCGCCATGCTGGAGCAGGGCGACACCATCCTGACACTGGTGAACCCCGAACTGACACGTCAGATCAACGACAAGCGCGACGAGTTTGAAAAGCAGATGGTGAACTACCGCAACCAGGAAATCAACATGAAGCAACAGACGTTGAACCTGCGCCAACAGATTCTGCAAGCCCGCCACGAGCAGCGCCGCCAGCAGAAGAACTACGAACTGGCCAAAGAGGAGTTTGCCATGGGCATCAAGAGCAAGGCCGAACTGGAGGTGGTGGAAGAGGAGTACAACCTCAAGCGACAGACCACCGCCCTGCAGATGGAGAGCCTGCACTACGACTCAGTGGCCAGTACCCTGAGCAGCCAGATGTTACAGGCCGACATGGAGCGCGAGCGCAAGAAGTTTGCCCGCGAACTGGAGCGACTGGGCGACCTCGTGGTGCGTGCCCCCATCAGCGGACAGCTCAGCTTCCTTCAGGCCACACCCGGCCAGCAGGTGGGCGGCAACAGCCGTGTGGGCGAAATCAAGGTGTTGAGCCAGTACAAGATTCACACCTCGCTGAGCGAATACTACATCGACCGCGTCACCACGGGTCTGCCTGCCACCATCCTCTACCAGGGCAAGCGCTTCCCGCTGAAGATTACGAAGGTGGTGCCCGAGGTGAAGGACCGCAGCTTCGACGTTGACCTGGTCTTTGGCAACGAGATGCCCGACAACGTGCGCGTGGGCAAGAGCTACCGCGTACAGATAGAACTGGGCCAGCCCGAAGAGGCAGTGGTCATCCCGCGCGGCAACTTCTACCAGGCCACCGGCGGCCAGTGGATATATAAGGTGAGCGAGTCGGGCGACAAGGCCATCCGCACCCCCATCACCATCGGCCGACAGAACCCGCAACAGTACGAAGTGACCAGCGGCCTCGCCCCTGGCGACCGCGTCATCACCACCGGCTACGACCAGTTTGGCGAGGCGGAGGTGCTGGTGTTGGGAAAGTAGAAAGACCCCCTCAATCCCCCCGAAGGGGGGAAGTCAAAGATAGAACACAGAGTCACGGAGACACAGAGTTTTTATATTTTGGTCTCTGATTGCCTGATGAAAAAAAGTCTCTGTGACTCTGTGTCTCTGTGTTCCAATAAAAAAATAGTATTGTGAAATTATAGAAGAACTAACAACTTACCCCCCATACTCTCGTCTCTGATTCCTCCCCCTTTGGGGGAGTTAGAGGGGGGCACAGGGGATCCACTCTTATTATGAACATCTTCCAAACCTTGCGGGCCATGTCCCGCTTCAAGGCCCACACGGCCATCAATGTGGCCAGCCTCGCACTGGGACTGACCTGTGCCCTCACCATCCTGCGATATGTCCATCAGGAGCTGACGGTCGATAGCCACTATGCCGACTTGGCAAACACCTATATCATGCTCTCCGAGCGGGAAGGTGATTCCAGTCCCAGCCTCGGCTGCGATTATAACCCCAACGAAGAAGAGGGGTGGGTCTATCCCAGCCGTGCTCCCGAAGTGGAGGAGGTGGCCGAGTTCTGCATCCTCCAGCAGCTCATGGTCGAAACGGAGAACCAGGAGTTCTCCCTCAACGCCATGGCGGCCGACAGTGTCTTCTTCCACATCGCCCGCTTCCCCCTGTTGGCCGGAAGCAACCGGTTGGAGGGTCCCAACGACATCATCCTGACCGACGAAGCTGCCCGTCGCCTGTTCCCCGATGGGGACCCGCTGGGCAAGACCATCAAAGCGCTGCGCGGTGATGTGTTCACGGTGAAGGGCATCGTGGGAAAGCCCGCGTGCAAGAGCACCTTCATGTTCGACATCGTATTCAATTACCACCACAGCGATTGGAGCTACATTCCCTTGAAAATGCTCCACCTGCGGCCGGGCACCGACATCGACGACTTCAACGAGCGCAACGGACAGTTTTTCTACAGCAAACTGTGGAAGTACAACCTGCGCTACCTGCTCTTCCCCATGAAGGAGCTGTACTTCCACCCCACCTACGGTCTTTGGATGGATGAACAAACTTGCAAGGGCAATGCCGACAACGTGCGCATACTCAGCATCGCGGCGGCCATCCTGCTCTTTATCGGCATCTTCAACTTTGTGAATGTCTATACCGCCATCCTGCTCCGACGGGGCAAGGAGATGAATATCCGCCGCATCTACGGTGCCACGCGCAGCCACATCTTTGCCTGCCTGTTTGTGGAAAATCTGGTGCAAGTGGCCGCAGGCCTCTTCTTCGCCTGGATGTTCATCGACGCATCGCAACCGCTGATGGAGCGCTACTTGGGCATTCCACAGATGGCCTACAAGGCGTTCGACTGGCAGGCTTCGCTGGCTCTGCTCGTGGGATTGCCCTTCATCACTACGATCTACCCCTTCTGGAAGCATGTCCACAAGGCACCCATCACCTCCATGCAATCGGTGGGAGCCATGAGCCGGCCGGGAGTGTCGCGCGACGTCTTCCTCTTTCTGCAATACATCATCACCTCTACACTGGCCGTCTTTGCCCTCTATTTCATCAGTCACCTGAACTACATCCTCGACACCGACATGGGGTACAACACACGGAACATCGTCACCGCCACCCTCAGCAGCGAGGATGGAATCAACAACATCCGCAACAAAGAGGAGTGGGACAGAATGCATAAAGAGATGATCCACAAGGCCCGCCTGTTGCCCATCCGTCTGAACGAGTCGCCCCTCATCACCCACTGGTGTAACCCACAGGGAATGCCTTATCAGATGACGGAAGGACGCGGTGGTACAGACATCATCCACGACGGACAGACTATCGAAGTGCTCAAGGGCGACCTCACCAAGGGATACCAAGCCATCATGGGTTACGAATTAGCGGCCGGCCGCCTGTTCACCGACGAGGAATACGCAGAATGGGGCTCCTACATCTGCATCATCAACGAGTCGATGGCCCGTCTGTTGGGCATCACCGACCTGTCCGATGCCTACGTGCAACCAGCCCGTCGCCTGTGGTTCACCTGGTCCACCAACGGTTCAGAGCAAGAGGAGATGAAGACCAACCCTCCCTACCGCGTGGTGGGCATCATCAAGGACTTCAAGACGGGACACCCGACAAGCCCCACACGCCCCCTCTTCTTCACGCCCGACAAGGACGGCTTCGGCCGTCACCCCTTCGCCTTCTATGCCTCGTACCCCGAGGGACGACGGGCCGATGTGGTCGATTTCTTGGTAAAACTGCATGCCGAGGTGGGCAACGGTGAACTGAAGTACAGCTTCATCGAGGACGAGCTGGCCGCCGTGTTTGACGACGACCGCCGCACGGTGCACATCTACACCACCTTCAGCGTGGTGGCCATCGTCATCTCGTGTCTGGGGCTGCTGGGGCTCTCGCTCTTCGACATCCAGCGCCGTCGCCGCGAGATAGCCCTGCGCAAGGTGCATGGTGCCACCGTCCACCAGATCTTCGGCCTGCTGATGAACCGCTACGTGGCCATCATGGCCGCGGCCTTTGCCGTCAGCATCCCGCTCACGCTCTGGCTCATCCACCTCTATACGGCCGATTTTGCCACTCGTGCCCCCATCACCGTGTGGCTCTTCCTGGCCGCAGCCCTGCTCACCGGCGGCATCTCCATCGGTGCTCTCTACGTGCAGGTGCGCCGGGCGGCACATATCCCTCCGGCGGAGGCGATGAAGAGGGAGTAAGATAAGGAATTAAAGGAGTTAGAGGAGTTAAAGGAGTTATCGCAGGCAAAGCCTGCTAGCCAAATGTGTAGCAAAACTATCGGCTTTAACTCCTAACGAACGAAGTGAGTGATAACTCCTAGCGAAGCGATAACTCCTTTAACTCCTAAAGAAGAATCTCCTTTAACTCTAGAGAAAGCCCCCCTTTCCCCAAAAATAACCAAAAAAAATAACATGCTACTACACAACATCGAACTTGCTTTTCAGCAAATGAAGAAGTACCGCCTGCAATCGGTGGTCAGCATCATCAGCTTGGGCATCGGCTTTGCCTGCTTTGCCTTGGCTATGCTATGGATAAGGTATGAACGGACATTCGACACACAGCACTCCGAGGCGGAGAGGCTGTATGTGGTCTATCAGAAGAAGAGACTGAACGTGCGCGAACCGCTCGGTGAGCATCTGGCCACCATCCTGCCCGAGGTGGAGACAAGCACGAAGCTCTTTCAGTCGGACGAACACATCCTGATAGAGGGTGTGAAGCACGAAATCAAGGATATGGAATGCGACAGCACCCTTATGGAACTGATGGGCATCGAGGTGATAGAGGGAGACAGGAACTTCTGGATGCAGAAGGGTCAGTACGCCGTCACCCAAGAGTTTGCCACACGGGTATGGGGCACGGAAAGTCCCATAGGGAAACGGTTCACCACCGTGTGGAGCGACCGTGAGAAGACGATTGCCGCCGTGGTGCGTGGCTATGGCAGGCACAGTAATGTCCCCTTCGAGATGCTCTATGGGAAAGAGAGGGACGACAACTGGTACAGCAGCCGTGGCTATGTCCTTGCCCGCCTGCGTCCCAATGTGGACGGCGAGGCTTTCATGCAGAAGATGGACACCTTCGTGGTGAAGGTGCCGGATACGGTGCACGATTGGGGCATAGGCGGAGCATTCGACTACAGCGGACTGGGGGCTGTACCCATCACTGAGTTCCGCCAAGTGCTGAGCGACTCGGGTGAAACGGCTTCGCTGAGTGCGGCTACAGGGCTCGTGCAGTTCCGCCACATCCGGCTGATTGCCTTGGCGGGCATACTGCTCATCCTGTCGGGACTGCTGAACTACCTGACGCTGTTCCTCAACCGCATCTTCATCCGCCAACGCGAAGTGGTGCTACGCACAGTGTTCGGAGCCACCACGCGCAACATCATGGTCATGCTCTTCACCGAATATGCCCTGCTGCTGGTCATTGCCCTGGGGTGCGGTCTGTTCTTCATGGAGGCATTGCTCCCCTGGTTCCGCGGACTGACGGGCATAGCCACCACCCGCCCGGCCATCTATGCTGAGACGCTCATCTACTCGGCCGTCGTGATGGTGGCCGG